>CAWHIX010000016.1:0-83232 GCA_963829545.1 uncultured Actinomycetes bacterium | reverse complement strand
CTTCGCTGACTTCTCCACAGAGAACGCGAAAGCCGCTGCAAAGCAGCTTCTTTTCGGACAGATTGGGGCTACAGAGGCGCCAAGCCGCTGACGAGACGAGCCACTGATCATCAGCCGGTACCGGGGCGCGATGCCCCGATCGTTCACTCGACTGGCGACAGCGCCTCCAGCACCCGCAGCGGATCGACCGGGGCCCATACCTGGATATTCACAAAGGCATCCGGCAAGAAGATATCGATGGAATCGATATGACTGTCGGCCCCGCCTTCAAGCGACCCCGAGTAGAGGGTGGCGGGCTGACCGGCCAGGGTCTTCTCCTGACGCTGCCAGTCCCCCGAGGCCACCCGCTGTTCGGCGAACTTGCGCGCGTCCTCGGAGTAGCGGCCCGCCGACTCTCTCACGATGACCTGAATGTTCTCGTTGGGGCTGGTCTTGTCCGGTCGCTCGTAGATGAGGAAGACCCCTTCGTCCCGGGGTTCGGCGCCGGAACCCAACTCGGGACTATCCTCGTGGAGGGCGTATTCGGCTCTGCTCAGCTGCCACTCGCCCACCGCTTGGCCGAGCCAATACTGACCCCACTCCGCCTGCTCGCTCCAGGGACGCTCCAGCGAGAGTTCATAGGTGACGCCTTCCCGGTAGGCATCGGGCGGCACATCAAGGACGAAATCCGAGTCCGAGAAAGAGGCGACCTGCTCATACCGGTACTCAATGGTCGTCGAGTATTCGAGATGTATTCCTTGGAGATCCCCCTCCTCCGGCGTTCCCTCGGCCGCTATCTCGATGCGGATGGGCAGATGGTTGGAGTCCATCAAGAGGGCCCGGGCTGAGGTCATGCCCTTGGCGGCTTGTTCCCAGGAGAGCTTCATGGCTCCCATCGGGTTGCCGCTCAAGCTTGCCGTCCGCAGGCGGTCTCCCCACGCCGCTCGTGTCGCCGTCGAATAGGTCGCCATACCCCTGCGTGGGACCGACGGCGTCGCCGGCCCAGAGAGACAGGGGCAAGCCCTCCGGTGATTCGAGCGAGATGTAGCGGCTGACGGACACGATCTCGGAGTTCGTCAACGGTTGGCTGATGGTGCTCGTCCGTTCTCTGCCGCGTACGACCGTCGTCCTCACCATGTCGTCCGAGGTGTGTACCGTCAAGCGGGCGCGCCCGCCGGGGATGTCGAGCAACTGCTCGGCTTCCTCCGTCTGGGGGCCGATCTCGGACTGCTCGGGCGGGATCTCGTCTCCTGTGGCCCGGCCCTCGGTGGTCTCGACGATGCTCACTCGGGTGGGACCCAATGCCTTGAGCGCCGCCAGACTGGCTGCCCACGCCTCCTCGAAAGAGGGCTCCGTAGAACCGGCCGTCGACACAGTTGCGATGGGTACCGGCACAGACTCAGAGGTGGTGGAAGCGGTCTCGGCGCCGCAGCCCCACAGGGCGAGACCGGACCCGATCAGGAGCACGCCGAGAAGGAGCCGTTGCCAAGGTTGGGGGTCTGCTCATCAAGGAACGGTCTCCACGAAGGTGTGGTCATAGACCAGAGCCCCGCCCTTGATGATGAGCAGTACGCGCACCTGCTCGTACCTCATCACATCCTTGTACTTTTCTGCCAGGGAGACAAGCTTCTCCGCGATCGCCTGGTAGACGGCCGGGTCTTGATCTGCTGCCACCCGCGCCTTCACGGTGAGTTCGCGCGGCATCCACGGCGCGAGCCGCCCCAGCTCGAGTGCTTCTGCCTGGATGCCCGCCACGTACGCGTCAGAACTCAGCCAATTGAGCACATGGTCCGGCATGGGCGGCGGCTCTTCTGTCGGCGGCGGCAACAGGCTATGGGCGCGGGCGATCAGAGCGGCGGCCTGGATTCTGGTGAGTTTCGCCTGGGGCATGATGGCAGCGCTCGAGGGACGCAGGACCTTGATGTCAATAGCCATGGCGACTTCTTGGATGCGGCGCACCTGGAGCTTGTCTGCGAAAGGAGCAAGCAGTCGGTCCACCTGCTCGGCGGTGTACGCGGAGTAGTCGAAGGTCGAAGGTTCCGACTTGGAGAGATAGCGCATGAGGATGGTGACGGCCTGTTCGCGGGTCACCAGATCGTATAAGCCGAAGACGGTCTCTCCTGTTGACGAAGGAGCCTGGTATCCCTGGATGAGTCCCACCTCGAACGCGGTCTCGACCCAACCGTAGTAGGGAGAGTCACGAGGGACATCGGTGAAGTGCTGGTACACGTTGCCTACATAACCGGGAAACATCCAGAAGGAGGATAGGGCGAACCGGACGAACTGACCTCTCGTCACGTACTCCCCCGGACGCCACGTGTGATCGGGGTACCCGTTGGACATGGTGCCGATGTCATCCTCGGTCAGCCCGTAGCTCGCCAGGAGGTCATCGGGGAGATCGCTCCACAGCGATGACGCCGTTGCCCCAGCCGGCGTCCCCAAGAACATGATTGACAGCGCGAAGAGCAACGCCGCAGCCGACAAGAATGCCTTGCTCATGACTGACATGATGTCCCTCCTTGGGTGCGTTCCACCGACAGCGGCGCCGAACTGCCTCGCCAAAGTTGTTGTGCAGTGGGAATAGTGTCCGTGCTCATTTCAGTGACCGTGGATGCCTCCGGCGCTCACGGGTGCAGGAGTGACGTTCTCAGTCTACGACTTGCGTCGACTCTCGAAGGGTTCCTCTGCTGTGTCTTGGTGTCGCTTTGATTGCCCGCATGCGGACGCTAACGAGGCCTTGCCTGCTTCACCCGGCTATCGGCCTACCGCTATCTCTGGCCGGTCGAGTGTGAGAGAGTACGGGCCAGATTCGACACGAATAGGGACTTGCCATGGTTGTCTCTGGCGCACCCGCCGCATCGGACGACACAAGAGCCTTTGCTAACGACCGGTACCTCCGGAGTCTGCGGCTCAGCGTCTTCCTCACGTGCTTTCCTTTCGGCATGCTGCTGTTCGGCGTGCCCCTCATCGCACGCGAGATGGGAGCCGGCCCTCTCGCGATCGGTGGACTCTTCTCGGCCTATGCGGCGATCGTCGTTGTCTCCCAGCCCCTCATCGGACGCGGGCTGGACCGTCTCGGCCGACGGCCTTTCCTGCTCGCCGGCTTGCTGGCCTATGCCCTATCGAGCGTGGTCTTTGCCCTCGCATCAGGGGTGGGCAGTCTGTATCTCGCCCAGGTCGCGCAAGGTGTGGGATCGGGTCTCACGTGGCTTGCGGCTCTGTCCGTCGTGTCCGATCTAGCGCCTGTCGACGGTCGCGGGAGGGAATACGGACGGATCGAAGAGATGGGTTTTCGCGGCACCCTCGTGGGGTCCCTCGTAGGCTTCGCGCTCCTGCGTATGTTCCACGGTGACAGGATCGGAGGGGAGCTGACGCTGGCCGGCGGCTGGCGCTTGCTCTTCCTCGGGTACGCTGCTGCAACGTTGGTCGCTGCAGCGATCGCATGGCGAAAGATCCCCGAGACGCTCTGTCAACACGAGAGCCGCGTCGACGAGACACCTGAGGCTCTCGAGGATCACCGGGCGTCCGGGCGTGGGGCATGGCGCCTCCCCGGCCAGCTGTGGATCCTGATGGGGATCGTGGTTTTGACGGCGGTCGCCACCGCCCTCCTGGGCCCGGTCCTGATGCCCTACCTGTTCGACAACGTCTCCACAAGCATCCTGGGCCTCGCTCTCGCCTTCCTGCCGGCAGCCATCGCGGGGTCGCTGCTCCCCTCGCGACTGGGTGGCATCAGCGATCGCATCGGACGGCGCCCACCGATTGTGGCCGCGCTGGCGGTAGCCGGTCTGGCCGCCGCCGCGGTCCCCTTCGTGCGGTCGCTCTGGCCGCTGGCCGTTCTCTGGTTGCTCGAGGCTGCGGCCTTCGCCGCCGCGACGCCCGCCGAGGAGGCATTGGTGATCGACGTTGCGGACAGCGCCCATCAGGGTTCAGCGCTGGGATACTACACGGCTGCGGCTGCGTTGGGCGGGGTGATTGGTCCGCTCCTGGGAGGCTGGATCTACGACCGCTTCGGCGCCGGCGAGGCTTTCATCACCACTGCTTTGCTGCTGGTACTTGGCGCGATCTTGATCCTCCTGCTCGTGCGCGAGCCTTCACGCGCGAAGCCGGTCCCGCCACGCACGCAGTAGAACCTCTGCAAGCCACCCATCCCGTCTTCGATGGCCACCCGCACGTCGGGTATCGCCCCCCTGGCCCTTGCGGCCGGTCCGAGGGTCGACTATCCTCAGAATGGATTCACGAGAAGGATCCGCAATCGGTGACCATCGTGGATTGCGCGTCCCGCAATCAGTCGACTCGCACAGGGGGTGGAATATGTCTGGTCCTTTGGAACCGGTGACCAAAGTCAGCGATGAACTCAAATCCCTGCTCAATGATGCTATCGCCCGGGAGATCCAGGTCATCGTCCAGTACATGTGGCAGCACGTTCAGGTCATGGGCGTGAAGGCCTACGCCGTGAGGGACGAATTCAAGAGCGTCGCCATCGACGAGATGAAGCACGCCGAGAAGATCGCGGAGAGGCTCTGGTATCTCGGTGGGACTCCGACCACCAAGCCCTCACCCATTGTCGTCGGGAAGACCCTGAAGGAGTTCCTCGAATTCGACGCGCAGGCCGAGGTGGAGGCTGTCGAGATGTACCGCAAGATCATCGCGCTCGCCACCAAGGAAGGTGACGTCACGACGGCCTTCATATTCAAAGAGATCCTCGAAGACGAGGAAGAGCATCACGATATCTTCACCACGATGTTGGAAGAGGTCTGATCTCCGAGACCCCTCGTTCCGAAGCCCGGTCGCGTCGACCGGGCTTCGGCGTTCAAATCCAGTAGCCCCCAGCGGCTCAGAACCAGTCAGTCGCCGTCGCGGCCCCCTGCTATGGGCCGCCGTCCCGCGTCCCGAGCGTCGTGCGCAGAGCCTCGAGTTCGGCGTGGACCTGTTCCAGGGGCGACCACGGTTTGTGCTATGGTGGCACCGCTGTAGGCAGATGCAGGCACCAATACGCGGGGTCTTTGGAGGGAACATGGACGGCGGCGTGTACGGCAAGTACGTCATCACTGAGCCCAAACTCCTCACCCAGTTGGCTCACCACGACTTCACCAACGTCAGCGGAATCACCTTCCCGGACGAGGTATTCCTGGACAGAGACCTGGTCAAAGAGTCCGATTCCTGGCTCGATATCATGTGGATCTGGGATGTGCCGAACCCGCCCGACCTGCTTGGCGCGCACTCCCATCCGTTCGACGAGATCGTCCTCCTCATCGGCTCGAACCCCCGGGACACGAAGGATTTCGGCGGCAGCGAGATAGAGTGGTTCATGGGAGAAGGCAAAGACGCCGAGCGCTTTCTCATCGACAGGACCACCATGATCTACGTACCCAAAGGGCTGGTTCACGGACCGTTGAACTTCCCCAAGATCGTGATGCCCATCCTCAACGTGGCTATCGGCCTGAAGACAGGGGACTACCTCTAGACTCGCGAGGCCGCGGTCGGCAGCAAGAGGGAAAACGGGCGCCGCATGGCACGCAAGAAGAACCAGACGGCCAGACGGGGGCAACTCACCGAGGCGGCACAGCGCGCCATCGCGAAGCATGGCGCCGCCGCCGTCCGGGCTGAGCACGTGGCTGTAGAGGCCGGAGTGTCGCCGAACACCGTTCGCTACTACTACAGTGACGTGGAGGAGTTGCTGCGAGAGGCCCACCGCAAGGCCATCGAGCGCTTCTACATCGTGAGGCTCGATCACGCTCGGGCCATCGACGACCCGGCGGAGAAGCTGGTCGCCACTATCGAATCCGGGGTCGCCTCCGGCCCCGACGACTCTGAGACCCCGCTTCTGTGGAAAGGCTTCCGCTTGGCCGGGGAGAGTGAGTTGTTCTCCGTGCTCATGACCCGCGGCCGCCCCGGGTTCGGAGTCGGACCCGCGGGTCTGACGGCCTGAACCACGTCGGGACCGCGCGTTTCGCGGCGTCTTCCTGGCCGAACGTGACAGCGCAGTCAAGCAGCGGGGGGCCGGGCATTTCGCCCGGCCCCCCGCACGCGGTAAGCTGGTATCTGGACCGCCGCGCGCAGCCGGTCCGACAGTATCAAAGCCAGAATGGAGACAGAATGAGCATCGATCAATCACCCGAGCCCCAGATCGAGCGGTTCATGGAGAGGTACGTGGACGCTGTCTACATCGCCGATGTCGAGACGCTGAAGACTCTGTTCCACCCCGCAGCGGCCATGTCCGGGTACCTAGGCGACACCCTGATCACGGGCAGTCCCGAGCCGTTCTTCGCCGATCTGGCCGCCCGCCCCTCGATGGAGCAGGCTAAAGCCCCGTACAAGGCCAAGGTCCGCGATATCCACACCTCCGGTCTGACGGCGAGTTGCCGCCTGGAAGAGACCGGGTTCTTCGGGACCATGAGCTTTGTCAACTATTTCCACCTGCTCAAGACCGATGGTCAGTGGAGGATCGTGAGCAAACTGTTCCAGCCGGCGCAATAGGGGCGTAGCCCTACAGACCGTCTTCGTACACCAGTCTCCCGCCGACCACGGTCGCCAGGTTGTTGATGGTGTGGATCTCCTCCGGCTCGGGACCGAGAGGATGTCGCGGTCGAGCACGCAGAAGTCCGCCAGCTTGCCCGGCTCCAGCGAGCCCTTGCGCTTTTCCATGTGGTCCTGCCAGGCGCCGCCCATGGTGTACAACGGATGGCCTCCCGGACGGTGATCGCCTGCTTGGGCCCGCGTACCGTCCCCGGGCCTTCGACCTCCTGCACAACGGCCGCCTCCACTCCCTGCAGCCAATCGGGCTGGTCACCGGCGCGTCCGACGAGAGGCTCACGTGCACGCCTGCATCCAGCAGCGTCCGCAGTGGGAACTGCCACTCCGAGCGCTTGAGACCGATGGCCTTGATCCATGTCGTCGGAGAACACCCACTTCAGGATCGGCTGGGCGCCGACCCCGATGTTGTTAGTCGGCCACTCGCCGGATGTCTTTCTCGGTGATGAGGTCGCAATGGACCAGATAGTGGCGCAACCCCTGGGAGTCCTGCTCCTGGGCCCGGACGAAAGCGTCGATGCAGGCCTCGATCGCCCGGTCCCCGATGGCGTGGATGGCACACTGGAAGCCGTTCTTGTGGGCATACGCCGACCATCTTGGCGAGTTCTGTCGCAGCGCTCCTTGTCGGTCGCGCCCGGCAGCACCAGGCCGCCGTTCCTCCGTCCGGGTAGTCCTCGTGCCAGCCAGGCGGTCTTGGTCTGCGGGACGCCGTCGGCGAACAGCTTGATCCCGCCGATCTTGAGCCACTCGTCACCGAAGCCGCTGTGGATGCCCATATCGGGGATGCTCTTCTCGAAATCCGCCAGTGATATGGCGCCATACGTACCGAACAGATACAGCATGTTCATCCGCACCGACAACGCGCCCTCGTTGTGAAGGTCGTTGTAGACGCTGATGCACTCGCGTCGAGAACCCTCCCTGGAAGCCGCTGCCGCCGGGCCCCAAGGCCGCGTCGGTGGCACTGGTGATGCCCCGGGAGTTCAGGTCCTGCATCATGCCAGTGATGGCGTTGCGCTTGTCCTCCCTGGTCCACTGCGGCACCACCCGCATGACAGACCCTCGGCCGGCAGTTCGAGCAGCATGCCCGGTGGGCTCACCGGTGGCAGCGGTCCTTGACTATCTCGGATCCCGGCTCGGTCGTGCGTGTCGCCGGTCGACCCCGGCGATCTCCAGCGCCCGGCTGTTGGCCACCAGTTCGTGCTGAGTGAACGAGACCAGGTATACCGGGTTATCCGGGGCGGCCTCGTCGAGGTCCCAGCGGGTCATGTGCCGCGACGGGTCGGCCAGGCACTCGTCGAGGTAGCCCTCGTTCCAGCCGGCGCCCCTGATCCATTCGCCCGGCTTGAGATCCGCCGCCCGCGCTCGGACAGACGGCCTTGATGTCTTCTATGGACTTGACCGCGGGATAGCCGCAGTCGACGGTCAGGGGCGGCCGGATCCCCCCAAAGAGCGCCGCGTGCATGTGGCAGTCGTTGATCCCCGGCAGGACGGTCTTGCCCGCTAGGTCGACCATCTGGGTGGAGGGGCCCGCCAGCTCCCGATCTCGGCATCGGATCCGACCGCCAGGATCTTGCCGTCCTTGATCGCCAGCGCTGAGACGATCGAATCCTCGGCGTCGACGGTGACTATCTTCCCGTTAACGTAGATGGAATCTGCGGCACAAACAGTCATCTCAAGGTCCCCCTTCTCGACGCTTCGGCTGGCCAAACAGCGACTACCTGTCCCGCCGGTCTCAGGCGAGGTATCCGCCATCTTCGATAAGGATCTGCCCGGTGACGAAGCTCGAGGCGTCGGAGGCCAACCATACAGCGAGCCCCTTCATCTCTTCCGGCATGCCGCACCGCCCGAGAGGCAGCAGCCGCGCGATGGTCCGCTCCACTTCCTCGCACTTCGTGGGCCGGCGTCAGCGGAGTCCGGTGATAGCCCGGGCAGATCGCTGTTCACCCGTATCCCGTACGGACCATACTGCCGCGCCGCCGCCTTGGTCAGCATGATCAGCCCCGCCTTGGCCACCGCATACGCCGTCTGCGTGTAGACCCATTTGTCTTGGCCAGCGGCCACATCCCACCCACCGACGAGGTGGTGATGAAGCTCCCGCCTCGCTCCATCATGACCGGGAACACGGCCCTCATCTGCAGAAACACCGCCCTGAGGTCGGCGTCCATCACCTCGTCCCAGTCCTCGACCGGCTTCTCGTGGATGAGCACGAAGCTCTTCTCCCGGATCCCGGCGTTGGCGAAGAACACGTCGATGCGACCGAACTCGTCGGTTGATCCTGACGCGACCATCGCTTCGATTTCGTCCGAGCCTGGTAACGTCGGCAGCGATGGCCAGGTTGCGGCGCTCCGTAGCGCGCTGATCCTCTCCAGTGTCCGTCGAGCTTCTCCGCCGACCGGCCGACACAGACGACGTCCGCCCCGTATTCGGCCACCGCCTCACAGATGGTCCGGCCCAAACCGGAGCCGCCCCCCGTCACCACCACCACTTTGTCGGTCAGATCGAAAATGAGGCCTATCGCCAGCCGCGTCCACGCTCCATCCCCCCTGGACGGCTGATGCCCAGTGTCCCTCGCGACGCCGCGTTCAAGGCTAGACGCCCAGATAGGCTTTGCGGACATGCTCGCTGTGCATGCAGTTCGTCGGCCGACCCTTCCACCACGATGCGCCGGTCTCGAGCACGTAGGCCCTCATGGCCAGCTTGAGCGCGAGCCGCGAGTTCTGCTCAACGAGCAGTACGGTGGTGCCCGTCTCGTTTATCTCCCGGATGATCTTGGCGATCTCGGTGACCATCAGCGGCGACAGCCCCATCGAGGGCTCATCCAGCAGGAGGACGCGAGGCCCGCACATGACCGCCGTGGCTATCGCGAGCATCTGCTGCTCCCCTCCGCTCAGCGTGGAAGCCTGCTGCCGGGCACGCTCCCTGAGCCGAGGAAAGTGGGCGAGGATCTCTTCCAGATCCTTGGCTGGTCTCCTTGCGGTCCTTCCGCAGGTAGGCGCCGATCTTGAGGTTCTCGGCCACCGACATGTACGGGAACAGACCTCTGTCCTGCGGGACCTGGACGATGCCCATCTTGACGATGCTCTGGGGCTTCTGGCCGTCGACGCGCGACGCCGTCGAACCAGATCTCCCCTCTGGCCGGAGCCTTTAGCCCGGATATGGCCCTCAAGATGGTCGACTTGCCCGCCCCGTTGCTGCCGATCAGTGTCACGATCTCGCCCTGCTCGAGATGCATGGAGACGCCCTTGACCACCTCCGCCCCTTCGTACCGGACGGCCAGGTCCCTTATCTCAAACCACATCGGAGTCGGCTCCCCAGATAGGCCTCGATGACTGCCGGATCGGCCACGCATGCGCGTGGGGTCCCCTCGACCAGCTTCTGACCGTAGTTGAGCACGACGCTTCTGGCGCAAAGCCCCAGGACAGCACGCACGTTGTGCTCGACTACGATGACGGTCGTCCCCGTCGAGCTGTTGAGGTTCTTGATGATCCCGATCATCGAGGCCGTCTCCTCGGCGTTCATGCCGGTGAGCGGCTCGTCCAGCAGCAGCAGGGTGGGGTCGGAGGCGAGCGCCACCGCCACGCACAACTCCCGCTGACTGCCATGGGGCAGATTGGTGCACAGCTCGTCCGCCTTGTCCGCCAGGCCGACGAATCCCAGTAGCTCCATACAGCGCGTCAACGACTTCCGGCTGCCTTCTGACGTGCTCGAAGCTCCTTCCGATCACCGCCCAAGGCCCGTGCTGTGTCCGCAGGTACGAGCCGGCCATAACGTTCTCGAGCACGGTCATGCTCTTGAACAGTGCGTTCTTCTGGAACACCCGCGCTATGCCCAGATGGGCCCGCCGGTGAGGCGGGTAGCGGGTGATGTCGTGACCCCTGAAGATGATCGTCCCCGACGAGACGCGGAGAGTACCGTCGATCAGGTTGAGTAGAGTGCTCTTGCCCGCGCCGTTGGGGCCGATGAGCCCTAGGATCTCTCCCTCGTCGACGACCACGTCGACCTGGTTGACCGCGGCCAGTCCCCCGAAGTGCCGGCTGACATGCTTGACCTCGAGCAGAGACCATTGCCATCACCCCTCGCCCCCGCTCGTCGCCGCGCGAGAGCGACCGCCTCATCCGGCGCGAGCCCGGCGACGACCGCCTCCGGCCTGGGACCGGCGCCGTCGGTCCCGGGCGTCCTCCCCGCCTCCACTTCTGGATCTGGGCGGGAAGTCCCACCGAGACCCATCGGCATGAAGAGCATGACGACGATGGCGATGGCGCCGGTGATCATCGGCTGGTATTGCTGCATGGAACGAGTGTTCTCGGCCAGCAGGGTGAGAACCGTCGTGCCCACGAGCGGGCCGATGAAGTAGTCCTTGCCCCCCACCACCATGTACACCAGCAGATAGATCGACATGGTCACGCCGAAGCGGGACGTGGCGTCGCGCGCTCAGATTGTGTTGGTAGGAGGCGAACAGCGCCCCCGAGATGCCCGCCATGAAGGCGGCGAGGACGAAGTTCACCATCTTGTAGCCGATGACGTTGATGCCCACCGCGCCCGCCAGAGTGTTGTCGTCCCTGATGGCCCTCCACTGGAAACTGATGTAGGCGCGCTCGAAGTAGTAGAGGATGAGCAGGGCGATCAGAACCACGCCGACGGCGATGTAGTAGTAGTTGTAGGGCCTGTCGAAATCGATCTCACGCCGAGGAACGGGACGTTCTGTGTTCCAGGGCCCGGCACCCCGGTGAGCCCCAGCGGGCCGCCGGTGAGAGAGTTCCAGATAGAAGGCGACCAAACGGAACGTCTCGGCAGTGAGGAGAGTGAGGATCGAGAAGTAGATCCCCTTGACCTTCAGGAAGGGATAGGCCAGCAACAGGGCTATGAAGGCCGAGAACAAGCCGCTGAGATCAGCGCCGGCCAGAACGAGAAGCCCCCCTTCATCATGAGGGTGGCATGGGTGAAGGCTCCTATGATGGCGAAGCCCACCTGGCCGAGCGAGATCTCGTTGATCAGGGTCACGCTGCGGAGGCTGCTCACCAGCAACACGTTGATGGCAAGCAAGGCCAGGACGGTCAGCCAGTACTGGTTGCCGCCGAGAAGTCTGGGGCATCAGGAACGCGATCACGACGATCGCGACCCACAGGACGATCTTGGCCACGTCCGCTCCTACTCATGGCCGAGCAGTCCCTTGGGTCTGAACAGCAACACCAGGATGACGATGACAAGCGGAGCCACCGACGCCACTGCCGGGCCGAAGAACACGGGCACGATGCCGTCGATGAGACCCAGGATCAGACCTCCGATCACCGCTCCGGGGATGCTGCCCAGGCCACCCAGCACGATGATCACGAGACCTTTGATCATGGGTAGTCCGCCCATGTAGGGCTGCAGCTGCAGGATGGAGCCGGCCAAGGCGCCGGCGAGTGCGGCGAGAGCACAGCCGATGGCCATGGCCGACATGGACATCCTGTTGGGATTGATGCCTTTGAGGAAGGAGCCTTCGCGGTTCTGGGCGCTCGCCACCATTGCCAAGCCCAGCCGGGTCCGTTTCAGGAACGCGTACAGGATCAGCAGAGCGAGCACCGAGAAGCCGATCGCCAGGATGCGGTCTTTGGGGACCGCGGCTCCAAAGATGCTCGAACGAGCCCTGAGATGAGAAGCGGGAGGCTCTTGGTGTAGAGGCCGAATCCGACGACCGACCGCGCTGGACAGTATCAGGGTCAAGCCCGGTGGATATGACGATGGAGCTGAGCACGACGTCTCGGCCAGGTCGGGCTCGGAACAGCCCTCGCTCCAACGCGATCCCGAAGGCCGCCATCATGACCATGCCGACAGCGATCGCCGGATAGAGGCCCAGCCCCCGTCCGACAAGGTAGTACACGGCGAACGCCCCGAGCATGTAGATCTCGCCGTGGGCGAGCTGGAGGATGCCCATGATGCTCAGGATCAACGTGAGGCCCAAGGCCATCAATACGTAGAGCCAGCCCAGGGCTATCCCGTTGACGATCGCCTGCAACCAGAGATTGAGCGAGTTCAACCAGGCTCCTTGGCAGATCGAGGGGGAGGCCGGTCTCCAGCTGCCGGCGCGGTCGCACCGCCCGGGCTGTCTGGACCGGCCTCCCCTACTCTACAGCTCTCTTGACACTTGCACGAGTATTGCATAACCGGACCGCTACTCGGCAACCGGCTGCTCAGAATCCGATGAACTCAGCCACGCCGTTCATGATGCGGGTGATCGGGATAGGGCCTGTAAAGCACCCGGTTCACGCCGAACCGGGTCCGCCACCCATGTACCCGGCGCCCTCCAGCGTCTGGAGGTCGCCGGCATGGTCATGCCCTCCATGGTCTTCACGACCGTTGCCGCAGTCGATCGACCCCGCCTTCTGCATGACCTGGATCATCACCCACGGCATGTCATAGGCGTGCACGGCGTCGGAGATGAACGGGTCGTTCGGCCACTTGGCCTCCCAGGCGTCCATGAGCTTCTGGATCTCCGGGGTCGGGTGGGTGACGTCCACGCTGTTGCACGATCACGTCGGTGAGCATGGCGGGGTCTTGGACCGTCACGACGAAGACGTCGGCGCCCAGGGGCGAGTTCGACACGAACGGGCCCTTGAAGCCGAGCTGACGCGCCGCCTTCAGCTGGTCGTTCGCCTGCCCGCTGACCATCGCCCAGATGACGTCGGGCTTCGCCGCGTTGAGCTTTGGTCATCATCGGGACGAAGTCCGTGGTGCCCCAGGGCCACTTCTCCACCGCTACTACCTCCATCCCGCGGGCGGTCGCTTGCGCCGTCAGCATGCTCGATCATCCCTTCATAGCCGATGTCGGGAGCCGAGACGGCGATCTTCTTGGCCTTCGGATAGGTCTTCCGGAGGTAGTCGAGGTCGATCGGCTGGTTGTCGTCGTGGTTGATGAACGGACGGACCGGAGAGGTCTTGTCGGCCGAGACATCCTGCTGGCGCGACCCGGGATGTTGATGTTCGCCTGTGGCGTACAACACGCCGGCCGGTTCCGTCACCTCGTTGATAGCCGCCATTTCCTCCTCCAGCATGGCGCCGAGGACGAACTCCACTTTGTCCTGGGTCACCAGCTTGCTCGCCGCAGTACTGGCACCCTCCGCCGAGCCCTTGCTGTCTTCGCTGATGAGCTCGATCTTGTAGGTGTCGTTGCCGATCTTGACCCCACCCGGCTTGTTGACCATCGTCGGCCGTAGATCTCCCAGCCGCGGGTGAACGCGAGAGCCACCACGGAGAGAGGGCCGGACAGACGGCATGATCGTGCCGATCTTGAGGGTCTTCGCCTCACCGCTCGGCGCGCCGGTGGTGGCGGCGGTCGCTGGCCCGGCCGGCGTCGTGCCGGGCGCTGCCGTGGTGTCGGTGCTGCGGAGCCGGCCGTGGTCGTGGTGTCTCTTCGTCGCCCCCGCAGGCCGCGACGGCGAACGTCATCGCCGCGAGGACCGCGAAGACACACAGTAGTGCGAGAGTCCTTCTTGCTTGGCATCATGTTCCCCCTGACAATGCTTGCTGCGTCTACGCTGGTTTCTCCCCGGAACCTGTTGCCCTCCTTCTCGGTCACCTCCTTGCCGGTGAAACGACGCGCATTCTCGGGCGCCCTTGCGATTATAGCCCGTTGCTGAACACGACGTTGCCGTCCATGATGGTCATTACGTTGTCTGATGGCGGTGATGTCGTGCGGATCCACCGTGAGGATGTTCTGGTCCAGGACGCATAGATCGGCCAACTTGCCCGGCACAATCGAGCCCTTGATGCCCTCCTGGCGGTCCTGCCAGGCCCCTCCCAGTGTGTACATCCGGATGGCTTCTTCAACCGTCAAACGCTGGTCGGGGCTGTAGACCCTGCCGGTCGCCTTTGACTCTCGCAGCACGGCGGACTGCACACCCTGCAGCCACGAGGGTAGGTGCAAGGGGCGTCGGAACTGGCGGCGACGTGGCACCCGGCGTCGACTACCAGCCGGTACGGCCACTCCTTCTCGACCTGCTCCAGGCCGACGGAAGTCCACGTTCATGTCGGAGATGGTCCACGGAAGCGTCGGCGTGATGTTCACCCCGAACCCGTGCTCGGCCACCGTCGCCGCCTGCTCGGGGGTGATGAAGTCCACGTGCATGACGTAGTGGCGGAGGCCGCGCGGGTCCTCGGTCTCGGCCTTGACGAACCCCTTGATGGCCGCATCGATGGCCAGGTCGCCGATGCAGTGGATCCCCACCTGGAAGCCGTGGGCGTGGGCGATAGACGATCATGCTCTCGAGCTCTCGACGCGTTCTTCGTCCGACACCCCGGGGATGACCAGGCTGCCGTTGCCGCCACCGATGTACTCCTTGCTCACCCAGGCCGTCCGGTTGGGCGGTATCCCGTCGGCGAAGATCTTGATGCCGCCGATCTTGAGCTTCTCGTTGCCGAAGCCGGAATGGAAGCCGAGGCCGGGATCCCGGCTTTGAGATCCGCGAGCGAGCAGGAGCCGTAGCCGCCCAAAAGGTAGAGGATGTTCACCCTGACTTTCAGCCGCGCCTCCTCCAACAGGTCCTGATAACAGCCGATGCACTCCGAGCCCAGAAGCCCCCCTTGATAGCTATCGCCTCCCGGACCGAGGGCCGGCTCTGTCATGCTCGTGATGCCCATAGCGCTCATCTCGTCGAGAGCGGCATAGATCGCCTCTCTCTTCTGCGCCCTGGTCAGCGGCGGGATGAGGCCCATCACGCGTTCCGCAGCGGCGAACTCGCAGCAGCATACCCGTGGGCTCACCCGTCGCGGGTCCTTCTCATGCCCCCCCCGATGGGAACGACCGTATCGCGTCCGATCCCAGCCAGTTCCAGAGCCCTGCTGTTTACCCACACCGAGTGTACGGAGAAGTCGGTGAGCGCGACCGGGTTGTCCGGAGACACCGCGTCGAGCATCCGCCTTGTGCAGGCGGAAACCGGGGTCAGCGAGCACTCTTCCAGGTATCCCGCGTCCCAGCCGATGCCGCGCACCCACTCGCCGGTCGCGTCGTCGCCACCTTCGCTCCGACCTGCTCGACGATGTCCTTCACGGACCGCACTCTGGGATAGGCAAGGTCGAGAACATAGGGTGGGCCGGGTCCCTGCCCACAGGGCGGTATGGGAGTGAGAGTCGTTGATCCCGGGGAGGACGGTGCGGCCCTTGAGGTCGACGACCGCGGTCTTGTTGCCGATGAGAGGCCTGACCTGGTCGTCACTGCCGACGGCGGCGATCCGATTCCCGCTGATGGCCACTGCCTGAGCTAGGGAGAAGCGTGCATCGACCGTCACGACGTTGCCATTCAGGAACACTAGATCGCAGTACGGCGAAAGCTTCAAGTCGCTCGCCCTCCCGATCGGCGCCACGGACCGCCAGCATGACGGCCCGCCCGCCACCCCTGGTTACATCTCACCAGAGGCCCGGGTCACCGGCAAGTATCCGAAAGTACCATTCTGCGCGCCTCAGGGGGTGAGGCCCAGCTCGTGGCGGACGGTGTGGGCGATCGAGGTCCGCGTGTGCGCCCCGACTTTGGCACCGATGCTTTGGATGTGTTTCTTGACCGTGCATTCGGCGATGAACAGAGCCTGGGAGATCTCCTTGTTGGTCCCCCCCGCGATCAGCCGGTCGAGGACCTCGATCTCGCGGTCGCTCAGCGCGAAACGCTCCTTCAGCGGTTTCGTCCAACGCCGGTCGACGGTACCGCGCGACTCCAGGGTGATGATCCGGCCGGGGCTCCCGTTGTCGAGGGTCACATCGCGCGAGCTCACGCCTATGTCGCACTCCTCGGCCAGCCGGTCGGGGTTGCTCAGCGCGTATCCCACGAACGAAGCCACTCCCGCATCCGGCGACACCTCCTCGACCAACCGGGAGCGGCCGTCTTCCTGACCGAAGGTGGAGCACAGGTCGCGAGCGATGTCGTTGCAGTAGAGCACCCTGCCGCGGGAATCGCAGACGATGACGCCCTTCTCTTCGGCGGTCCGCAGGACCGACAACACGCTGGCGGAGACCATCTTCTCCAGGTGGTTGCCTACAAACGGTGCGATCATCTCCACGATGGCCGTCTCTTCAGACGAGAAGGGGTCTCGCTGCTTGGCTCGGTGCAGGCATAAGGCTCCGCGCGCCAGCGGCGTGGCCGACATGAACGCCACCAGATCGTGGTAGATCCCGCCGCTTCGCCAGAAATCGTTGTAGAACTCGCTGGACATGAACGTCCCGTAGTCCAGCACGTCGTTGAGGTCGAACACGGCCAATCCGGTCGAGGAAGCCGGGAGCGAGTGTTTGCCCTTGATGTACTCGGGCAGGCCTGTGGGGTCGAGGTCGCAGAAGTAGTCGCCGTACAGACGAGGGAACGCCGGGTCCTGGTTGTGGACGACGAACTCCAACCGTTCCGTGAGGGGGTTGCAGAGAATCAGGACCCCCTGTTCCGCGCCGACCTCGTCCGCCACACATGCGAGCAGACGGGCGCAGCCCTCCATGTCGGCGGTCGCGCGGCCGATCTCCTGCAGAGTGTCGAGTATGTTGACGCAGCGTTCCGGACTTATCGCGAGCTTCCGGTCCGGTCTTTGGCGCGCAAACGCGGGGCTCTCGACATGGCCGCCGCCCAGACCGGCCCCGGGAGACGACGAGGGAAGCGACGGCCGCATGGCTTAGCAGGCAGGGATGCGCGAGAACAGCATCCCTGTTCGGACGGACTGTGCCATCCTGACGTGCGTCGGAGCCTCGGTCATTTCCCCCCGCAGCCCGTGTAGCCCTCCAAGGCAGTGCGGGCATGGTACATCCCGGCCCGCGAGTCGTCCAGGGGTGAATCACCTGTGGCGCTACTTGACTTCCCGCGCTGGGAGTCATTCAATGGACCTGCGTGGGGATCGCATTACGGCTTGGCGCAAGAGGTGGCCAAGACCATCCGCTATCTAGCGGGTCAGGAGGGATGAAGGGGTGCATAAGAAGGCGCTCAACCCGGGCACGTGGCAGGACCAGTTGGACTTCTCGCAAGCCATCGAGGTGCGCGCGGCCGAGAGGGTGGTGCTCGTCTCCGGCCAGGCGTCGGTGGACACCGACGGGCGGACACTCCACGCGGGCGACATGACGGCCCAGTTCCACCAGGCTCTCGACAACATGGAGAGGGTACTCGGCATGGCGGGTCTCACACTCGGTGACCTGGTCAAGTTGAACTACTACGTCACCGACGTCCAGGCCTTCCTTGAAGCGGTGCCGCCGGTGGGCGAGCGGCTGAAGGCCGCCGGCTGCAAACCGGCTTCCACACTTCTCGGGGTATCCCGCCTGGCGGACCCGGAGTGGCTGATAGAGATCGAGGCTGTTGCGATGGCCTAGGAGTCCGCTCTCTCTTGGCGTCGAGCATGACCATGATGGCGAGCGAGAGCAGCGTGAGGACGAGAATGAACATCTCGTAGGCGTTACTGAGTTCGCGAGACTTCTTCGGTGGATCCTCTGCCATATTCAGGCCCCTTCCAGTACCGTCGGCGTTGCGGCACCAGCCGGATAACCGGTGACGAAGGCCCCGCGTCGGGGGAAACACGAAGACGATATCAAGAAGGGAGCACCTGGCCGGTGGCCCCACCATCACTGCCCCCTTGTGGTGCTTTCTGCTTCACCCGTTCGTGGCGTACCCTCGGGCGAGACACCCTAGGTCGGCGTCCCTGCCCAAATCGCTGGAGTGACTCACCCCGCGTTTGGGTACTGACACATGGACGCGCGGGTGGCATCAGGAAAGTCACGAAGGACCAGGGAGGGCGGTCTCGTCATCGACCCGCAAGTGGATTCTTACTCTCTCTCACGACAAGGGGGCACGATGGTGCAGTACCTGCTCCATCAGGTAGGATTCCGGGTCCTCGTCCGCGCAGTTGCCCAGAGGCCAGGGAAGGACTCATAGATGCTGGATGGGAGGTCCACACATGGCGCTTACCGAATATGACCCCCGAGCGGCCTTCAACGGAGTGATCGGGCGCACGTACGACACATCCGAGCCCGCGTGGCCCAAGCCATTGCGCGCGAAGGCGGGTGCCCCCAACATCCTCTTCATCATCCTCGACGATGTCGGCTACGGCCAACTCGGGTGTTTCGGTAGTCCCATCGCGACGCCGAACCTCGACGGCCTGGTGGCCGGCGGGCTGCTCTACAACAACATGCACACCACCGCGCTCTGCTCGCCCACGCGTTCCTGCATGCTGACCGGCCGTAATCACCACTCCAACGCCATGGCCTGCATCACCGAAGGCTCCACCGGCTACCCGGGATACAATGCCAACATCCCCTTCGAGAACGGCTTTCTCTCCGAGATGCTCCTCCAGCGCGGCTACAACACCTACGCCGTCGGCAAATGGCACCTCACCCCCGCCGACCAGATCTCCGCCGCCGGCCCCTACGACCGCTGGCCCCTGGGTCGGGGCTTCGAGCGTTTCTACGGTTTTCTCGGCGGTGAGACCCACCAGTACTACCCGGAGCTGGTCTCGGACAACCACCAGGTGGAGCCGCCCAAGACGCCGGAAGAGGGCTACCACCTGACCGAGGACCTGGTCGACAAGGCCATATCGTTCATCGCCGATTCCAAGCAGGTGGCCCCCAACAAGCCGTTCTTCCTCTACTTCGCTCCCGGAGCCATGCACGCTCCGCATCACGTGCGCAAGGAATGGTCGGACAAGTACAAGGGTGCGTTCCATGACGGCTGGGACGCCTACCGGGAGAAGACGTTCGCCCGGCAGAAAGAGCTCGGCGTGATCCCCGCCGATGCCGAGCTGTCGCGCCATGATCCCGACGTGAAGCCTTGGGCGGACTGTTCGCCCGACGAGCAGAGGCTCTACGCCCGCATGATGGAGGTCTTCGCGGGCTTCCTCACCCACACCGACCACCATATCGGGCGCCTGTTCGAGTTCCTCAAGACCATCAGCGAGTTCGACAACACGCTGATCATGGTCCTCTCCGACAACGGCGCCTCCTCGGAAGGCGGGCCCACCGGATCGGTCAATGAGACTCTCTTCTTCAACAACGTCCCCGAGTCGCTGGAAGAGAATCTCAGACAGATAGACGAACTCGGCGAACCGACGACGTTCAACCACTACGCCTGGGGCTGGACCTGGGCCGGCGACACCCCCTTCCGCCGCTGGAAGCGGGAGACCTACCGGGGCGGGACCAGTGACCCGTTCGTCGTGCATTGGCCCCAGGGGATCGCGGCCAAGGGTGAAGTGCGGACACAGTACGCCCACGCCATCGACATGGTGCCGACGGTCCTCGATGCCACGGGGATCGAGCCTCCCGCGGTCATCAGGGGTGTCGTCCAGTCCCCGTTGGAGGGAGTCTCTTTCGCGCACACTTTCGACGCCGCTGAGGCGCCGGGCAAGCATCTCACCCAGTACTTCGAGATGTTGGGTCATCGCGCCATCTACCATGACGGCTGGCGCGCAGTCTGTCCCTGGCCGGGCCCTTCGTTCACCGAGTCGGGCGTAGCGTTCGGCGCTCCGATATCCGCCGACACGCTGACCCAGCTCGATGCCAAGGCCTGGGAGCTGTATCACGTCGATGCGGACTTCGCCGAGAACCACGACGTCGCCGCCGAGAACCGGGCGAAGCTTATCGAGATGATCGCCGCATGGTATGTGGAAGCAGGTAAGTACAAGGTGATGCCGGTGGACGGCCGCGGTGTACAGCGACTTATGGACGAGCGGCCGCAGATCACCGCCGACCGCAACTCCTACACGTTCTACCCGCACACGCAGTTGGTGCCTTGGAACGCCGGGCCACGGCTCCTCAATCGCACCCACAGCATAACCGCCGAGGTGGACGTCCCGGCAGACGGCGCCGAAGGAGCGCTCCTCTCCTTCGGCGGCACCGACGCCGGCTGCTGCCTCTACATCAAGGACGGAAGGCTGCAGTACGTGCAGAACTACGTCGCCCGCGACTACCTGCGCGTGGACTCGAAGGAGGCGGTGCCGGCCGGTCGCCACAGCCTGCGCTTCGAGTTCGAGGTCACCGGACCACCGGACATCTCCTTGGGCAAGGGCACGCCTGGGCGCGCCCAGCTCTACATCGACGGAAGGCTCGTGGGAGAGGCCGACTTTCCGTACACGGTCCCGCTGGCCATGGGCCTCACCGGCGGATGGAGCGTGGGAGCCGACCCCGGAGCGCCGGTAGCTCCCTTCTATGATCCGCCTTTCGAGTTCACCGGCACCGTCCACAGCGTGACGGTCGACCTGAGCGGCGAACTGATCAAGGACGACGAAGCAGAGTTCAAGATGCACATGGCGCGGCAGTAGGCTCCGGATCTGGCCGATGAACTGGGCAGGGTCGAATCGGTCCGAGTACAGCTTCGTGGCTTGTGCAAGAGATGCCAGGAACCGGAGGAGCACGATGAGAAGGGAGAACGGAGATGAGTGAAGAGGGCAAGTGCCCGGTAACGGGGAGGACAAGCAAACCCATCGCCGGCGGCGGCACGTCGAACCGGGACTGGTGGCCGAACCAGTTGAACCTCAAGATCCTTCATCAGAACTCTCCCCTGTGCGATCCCATGGGCGAGGAGTTCGACTACGCTGAGGAATTCAAGACACTCGACCTGGAGGCTTTGAAGAAGGACCTCTACGCGCTCATGACCGACTCGCAGGACTGGTGGCCGGCCGACTACGGTCACTACGGGGGGCTCTTCATCCGCATGGCCTGGCACAGCGCAGGCACCTACCGCATGGGCGACGGCCGCGGCGGCGGGGGCTCCGGCAACCAGCGCTTCGCCCCGCTCAACAGTTGGCCCGACAACGTCAACCTCGACAAGGCGCGCCGTCTGCTCTGGCCCATCAAGCAGAAGTACGGCCGCAAGATCTCCTGGGCCGACCTCATGATCCTCGCCGGCAACTGCGCCCTCGAGTCGATGGGTTTCAAGACCTTCGGCTTCGGCGGCGGGCGCGAGGATATCTGGGAGCCCGAAGAGGACATCTACTGGGGTGGCGAAGAAGAATGGCTGGCCACGAGCGATAAGCCCAAGAGCCGTTACTCCGGCGATCGCGATCTCGAAAACCCCCTCGCCGCCGTGCAGATGGGCCTCATCTACGTGAATCCGGAAGGCCCGGACGGCAACCCCGACCCGCTCGCCTCCGGCCGTGACGTTCGCGAGACCTTCGCCCGCATGGCCATGAACGACGAAGAGACCGTCGCCCTGGTCGCCGGCGGGCACACCTTCGGCAAGGCTCATGGCGCGGGCGATAAGGCGCACGTCGGCCCGGAGCCTGAGGCGGCTCCCCTTGAGGCCCAGGGGCTCGGCTGGGAATGCGGCCTCGGCAGCGGCAAGGGCGGAGACACCATCACGAGTGGCATCGAGGGCGCCTGGAAGCCGAACCCGACCACGTGGGACATGGGCTATTTCAAGGTGTTGTTCAAGTACGATTACGAGCTGGTCAAGAGCCCGGCCGGCGCCTATCAGTGGCTGGCCAAGGACGTGGCCGAAGAGGACATGGTGGTCGACGCGCATGACCCGGCGAAAAAGCACCGGCCGATGATGACCACGGCGGACCTCTCGCTGAAGCTCGATCCCATCTACGAGCCCATCTCGCGGCGCTACATGGAGAACCCTCAGGAGTTCGCCGACGCTTTCGCCCGGGCGTGGTTCAAGCTGACCCACCGCGACATGGGCCCCAAGGCCCGGTACCTCGGGCCGGAGGTCCCGGCGGAGGATCTCATCTGGCAGGACCCGGTGCCCGCGGTCGACCATACGCTGATCGACGCGCAGGACATCGCCGGCCTCAAGAGCAAGATCCTTGCTTCGGGATTGTCCGTGTCGCAACTGGTCTCGACCGCGTGGGCCTCGGCGTCCACGTTCCGCGGCTCCGACAAGCGGGGCGGAGCGAACGGAGCCCGCATCCGTCTCGCGCCGCAGAACGACTGGGAAGTCAACCAGCCGGCCCAGTTGAAGACGGTGCTGGAGACGTACGAGGGGATCCAGAAGGAGTTCAACGGCGCGCAGTCCGGCGGCAAGAAGGTCTCACTCGCCGACCTGATCGTCCTGGGCGGTTGCGCCGGCGTCGAGCAGGCTGCCAAGAACGCCGGCCACGATGTGACCGTCCCCTTCGCGCCGGGACGCACTGATGCGTCGCCGGAGCAGACCGACGCGGTGTCGTTCTCCGTGCTCGAACCGACTGCCGACGGGTTCCGCAACTACCTCAAGGCCAGGTACACCGTGTCGGCAGAGGAACTGCTGGTGGACAAGGCGCAACTGCTGACGCTCACCGCTCCTGAGATGACGGTCCTCCTCGGCGGCATGCGCGTCCTCGGCGCCAACTTCGGAGGGTCCCAGCACGGCGTCTTCACCAAGAGGCCGGAGACGCTCACCAACGACTTCTTCGTCAACCTGCTCGACATGGGCACGATGTGGAAGCCCACCTCGGAGGCCGGCGACGAGTTCGAGGGTCGTGATCGCGAGAGCGGCGAGCCCAAGTGGACCGCCACCCGCGTGGACCTCATCTTCGGTTCTAACTCCCAACTCCGGGCCCTGGCGGAAGTCTACGGGTGCGCAGGACTCGCAGGAGAAGTTCGTGGACGACTTCGTGGCGGTGTGGAGCAAGGTGATGAACTTGGATCGTTTCGACCTGGCGTGATCGGAGGACGTCCGAGAGCGAGGCACACCATGTATTCATTCCGCCCCGTTAGCGACCGCATCACGAGGATGAAGGAGCTCTATCGCAGCCTCCCCTTCGTCCTCGATGCCGAGCGCGCCCTGATCGTCACCGAGACGTACAGGAAGCACAAGTACGCGCCCGCGGCCATGAGGAAGGCCCAGTCCCTCTACGACATCTGCGCTCGGATGACCATCCGCGTGGAAGACGACGAGTCGATCGTGGGCAACATCGGCAAGCACTACAAGGGCACTACTATGTGGCCCGAGAACGACGGCATGGCCTGGCTCTACCGCGAGCTGGAAACGGGCGAGTTCGACGCCAGGGAGTTCCAGGACGAGCCCATGAGCTTCCCCCGGGAGGAGCGCGATCTGCTGTACACGATCCGCGACTTCTGGCGCGACAACTGCTTCACCAACCTCATGGACGCGGCCATGCCGGAGGGCTCCGAGTCCCTCATCGACGCCGGCGTGCTCATGGTCTGGCACCGGGGTAACGGGTCCGCTCCCACGGGTCATCTGGTCCCCAACTACAAACGGGTGATCGACAAGGGCTTCGGCGCGGTCCGCCGGGAGGTGCAGGACAAGCTCGACGCCATGCGCGGGCGCATGTACGGGGACGACGCCGAGAAGTACTACTTCTACAAGTCGATCGTCACCGTGTGCGACGCGTACATCCTGCTGGCCAGGCGTTATGCCGCCGCGTGTCGGGAGAAGGCCGCCGGACCCGTGGAGGCCGGAAGGCAGGCCGAGCTCCTGAAGATGGCCGACTCCCTCGACTGGATCGCCGAGAACCCCGCGCGGACCTTCCTGGAAGCCGTGCAGGCGACCTTCCTCTACCAGACCTTCCTCTACATCGACGGCAACTTTCAGGGCCTGTCTTTCGGCCGATTCGATCAGTACACCTATCCCTGTCTGAAGGCGGAGTTGGAGGCGGGCACCATCACCCTGGATGAGGCGCAGGAGATCGTCGACTGCTTCTGGCTGAAGGTGGGAGCCCTCTACGGGGCGAGGACCGTGCTCGTGGCCCGGGTCACCGGTGCGTATTCCACCTTCCAGCACTTGACGCTCGGCGGCGTGGACAGAGAGGGCAACGACGCCACCAACCCGGTGACCTTCATGGCTCTGGAGGCGCCGGCGCGGCTGCGACTGCACGAACCGCCCGTATCGCTCCGGGTCGGCAAGACCACGCCCGACGAGCTGTTCGGGTGTGCGTTCGAGTCCTCCAAGATGGCGGGCGGCATACCCTGCTTCCAGAACGAGTCGCTCATCATCGACGCGCTGGTCGAAGGCGGTCACTACCCGCTGGAAGACGCGAGGGATTTCTGCATTATCGGTTGCCAGGAGATAGGCGGATCGGGCAACGACTATCCGGCCACGGGCGGCATCCACTCGCTGGCCGATGTGAACCTGGCCAACGTGCTCCTGCTGGCCATCAACAACGGTGTCAGCCCGTCGGCGCAGACCACATGCGCTCCCCCGACCGGCTACCTCTACGAGATGGAGACGTTCGACGAGGTCTTGGACGCCGTCAAGACGCAGATCGAGTATTTCGTCGAATGGCTGCTCACTCTGAACAACTGCGCCGAATGGGTGTCGATGAGAGACAGGCTCGTGCCCGCGCTCTCCGCCATGCTGGACGGGTGTGTGGAGAGCGGCAAGGACTGCGTCTGCGGCGGTGCGAAGTACAACTCCTTCGGGGTGCCGGCCACCGGGGTGGCCACGCTGGGCGAGAGTCTCATCGCCATCAAGTACCTGTGCTACGACGCCAAACGCTGCACGCCGAGAGAGCTCTACGACGCCGTCATGGCCAACTGGGCCGGCCACGAGCCGTTACGCCAGCAGATCCTCAACATGCCGCACCACTACGGCAACAACGATCCCTACGCGGATGCGCTCGTGCGCTGGGCCATGGATACCTTTAGTTCCGCCGTATGCCGGGGTTACAGCACCCGCGGCCGATTCAGACCCGGGTTGTTCACCGCCTCCTCCCATGTCTTCGCGGGCGCGCGGGCCTGGGCGACTCCCGACGGGCGTTTCACCGGCGAGTCGCTATCCGACTGCATCTCACCCAAGCAAGGCGCCGACGTGAACGGCCCCACGGCCGTCCTGACTTCCGCCAGCTGCTTCGACCACAGGCCTTTCACCAACGGGATGGCTCTCAACATGAGATTCGCCCCCATGACTCTGGCGAGCGAGGACGGTCTGCAGAAGGTGAAGAGCATGATGGACACCTACTTCGACATGGGCGGGATGGAAGTCCAGTACAACATCGTCTCTTCGGACACTCTGCGGGCGGCCCAAGACGATCCCGACACCTACAATAACCTGGTGGTGCGTGTGGCCGGTTTCTCGGCGTATTTCGTCGAGCTGCACAGGAGCCTGCAGAACGACATCATCGCCAGGACGGAGAATGTCATCTGATCGGTCCTTGTGAGGAGTGGCGCCGGCTTCTGGCCGTTCGCCGGTCCCCGAGAGAGGTGGCTCCGGGCCCTATGCTGACCAAGAGCGTCGTCGTCAAGTACGCCCTCATCCATCTGACGGAACTGGTTCTCGTGGCCGGTGCGCTGGCCCTACTCGTCTATCTGGTGGATCTGCCCGTCTGGTCGGCTGTGGTCATCGTGTTGCTGTGGATCGTCAAGGACGCAATCTTGTTTCCGAAGGTCTGGAAGGCCTACGCGTCTGACGAGAGCGATCCCTTGAGGGGGCTCATCGGCTCCGAGGCGACGGTCATGTACGGGCTTGACCCGGACGGGTACGTGAGAGTCAACGGGGAACTCTGGAAGGCGGAGAGCACGCATGCGGGGCAGGCGGCCAAGAAGGGCACCAGGGTCAGGGTGGTCGACGTGAGAGGGATGACGCTGATAGTGGCTGTGCCGGCGGCGAAGACAGATAGGCCGTGACGAGCTCGTAGGCAGGTTCCCGGCCGTCCAACCGTCCACGATGGTCGCCACGGCATACCCGCCGAAAAGGGTGAAAGCCGCTACGGAGGTGACCGCGATGGCGCCGGTGATTCAGAGTCTCCTCGCGCTCTCCATCATTCGGCTCTTCCATTCCGAAGGTCCGCCCTTCGGGCGCTTGGACCCCCCTATGGAGCTACGAGTCGCCGCCGGAATCCACGTCCTCGTCGTCGCCCTCGATGCAACCTTCCTCCGCCCGGGTGAGTGACGACACGTAGTCGAGACCGTAGTACGAGCAGACGCTCCGCTCCTCTTCCTCGAGGACATACTTGTCGTGCTCGGCCTCCGGGGCATGCTTGACGAAGTCCTTGTCGAACGGCACGACCAAGTGCTCGCCTTCCCGGCGGACCTCAGCCGCCGGCACCAGGATCTGCTTCGTCCCCAACAGCCCGGACTTCACGACCAGCCAGGTGAGACCCAGAGTCTTTTCACCGTAGCGGACATCGTCGACGGTGCCGATCTTGTCGCCGTCCGCGTCGAGCAGTTCGCGGCCGGTCCACATTCCCACTTCGTCCTTGTCTGCCATCGCTGGTCCTTTCCGAGGAGAGGTCGGCTTCTGGTCCCCGATCCCTGGATCACGGGGAGCTTACGACCCTCACTATACCCAGTAGGGGCGGAAACAAAGACCGGGGGATTGCACAGAACTTGTGACGGGCTCGCGGATGGTACTGGGGCACATCTGCCGGGCTATACTCCGGCGATGAACGCTACCCCGGATCCGGACGCGTCGCCCTCCCCCGCCCCCTCGTCGCTCGCCGAGGCGATTGCCGCCGAAGGCGGGCAGGTCACCTTCGCCCGCTTCATGGAGATGGCCCTGACGCATCCCACCCTGGGCTACTACAGCCGGGCCGAGCGCTTCCTACGGCACGGGGGCGATTTCTCGACCGCCCCGGCTTTGTCGCCCTTCTTCAACCGGAGCGTGGCGAGGCTGGTCACCGAACTCCTCGACGGGTCGATGGCCGCCTGTGCTGCGGAGGAGCCAGCTGTCGGCGGCCGCCCCGCGCTCGTCGCGCGCCCGAGCATCGTCGAACTGGGCGGCGGCGAGGGACACCTGGCCCAGGGGATTCTCCGCTTCTGGCAGGCCGAGCGGCCGGAGTTGCGAGAGCGAGTGAGCTACCGCATCGTGGAGGTGGGCACGCGACTGCGAGAGACGCAGGCCGCCGCCCTGGCTGGGCTGTCGGCCGCCGGCTGGGATATCGGCTGGGGCTCGGATCTCGCCGAGGCCTGCGCCGGCACCCGTCCGGTGGTGATGGTGGGGAACGAGTTCCTGGACACGATCCCGGTGCATCTGCTCGACGTCGGGGGGGCCACCACACGGGAGGCGTATGTACGGGCGGTGGAGGCCACGCAGGCTGCGCAGGCTGGTCGGGCCGCGTCGGCCGGGAGCGCGCAGGCGACGGCGCCTGGCCTCGCACAGATCTGGGGCGAGGTGTCGGACGCGGCGGGGGCCGAGATAGAGATGCTCTTTGGCACGCTCGACCCGCGGCGCCTGGCGACCTTCAGCCAGGACGGCATCCTTGAGGTCTTCCCCGGTCTCGGCGATCTCCTGCGGCAGGTGGCCGCACTCATGCCCTCGGGGAGTCTCGTGAATTTCGACTATGGAGAGTGGTTCTCCAGTCCGGCGGCGGCTGACCGGAAGTCCGGCGAACCTCGGTGGGGACTCGAAGACCGCAGGCGGCGCCGGCGGACCGTCCGGGGCTATTTCAAGCACCAGCTCGTGCTCGACCCCCTCGCCCGGGCGGGCAGGCAGGACCTGACCGCCGACGTCGACTTCGCCGCGCTCGATCTGCACGGACGCAACGAGGGCTTCGAGACCGTCCTCTTCACCACCCTGGCCGGCTTCCTGCGCGGCGGAGGAGCAGAGGACGAGTTGCGGGCGCTGCGCGAGACACTCGCCGGGACCGCTTCTGACCCGCTCGGGGCGCTTCAGCCTGGAGTAGCGACGAGCGAGCCCGACCCCCTGGAGGCCGACAGACAGGCGACCGTGCTGGCCAACCTCCTGGACGAAGACGACCTGGGAGGCGCCTTCAAGCTGATGGTGCAGGTCAGGGAGTAGCGGCCAAGCCGCGCCGCCCGCCGGCAGCGCGCGGCGGCCGTGGAAACTCTATTGCGCCGTGAAGAACTCGCTGATCTTGGCCGCTTCCTCATCGACGGTGGATGCGTCCACCAGGTCCGACGCCTGCGTCTTGAGGACCGTCACCCATTCGGAGAGGATCTCGGAAGCGTCCCCACTCTCGTAGAGCTTGCTCTTCAGCTCCGCAAGCCGCTCTTCATACAGCTGCTTGAACTCGGGATCGGCCATGAGCCGCTCCTTGAGGACGTTCGACTTCATCATCCCCGGAAACTGCATCCCCTGGGGCCCCTGCGCGTCGCCGGGGAGCTGCATGCCGTCGGGAGGCTGCTGCGGGGCTCATGCCCTCGGGAAGGTCACCCTCGACTATGTAGACCTGGCCTCCGGCCCCCGGCATGACCCTCGCCTCGCCGCCCCCCGGTCCGCCCATGTTCCCCAGTCCGCCGAAGGCGAGGTTATGGTCCCAGGCCACCACCGTGAACTGGCCACTCTTCGGATCGTAGTACAGGTAGGAGTTGTTGCCCGGCCCGTCTATGTCGTCGAAGTTGGCCAGGAGCTCCTGCATGGCCAGATAGGTGGCGAAGGAGTCGACGTCGAAGTGCTTGAAGAGCTCGGTGTTGAAGGTGGCGTCGTCGGAATTGTTGATGAAGTCCAGGAACTCGATCAGCGGGGTGAGGTCGGCGTTGGTCTTGCCGGCCTCCTGGTCGAACACCTCGTCGTAGGAGTCGGGGTCGTCCCCCCGGTAGCTGTAGTCGCCGGTGCTCTCCGCCTTGTACAGGGCGCCGCCGATATCGAAGTTGTCCGCCATCCACAGATCGTCGGGATTCTCGATGACCAAGCGCAACTCCGGTTCGCTCCCGTTGATGCTGAAGCTGGTGGCGACGGCGTCCTGTGACGCCAGCCCCGCCGCCTCGATGAGTTCCAGTGCCACCGCCTCGTTGAGCGCCGTCTCGGAGTTGTTCGAACGGACCACGAACTCGACCACTCCCTCGTGGTTCTGGCCGTCGACGTTCCTGTCCAGATCGACGAGCCAGGGCAGTCCCTGCGGCTCGTCGGCCGAAATGTCCGCACCCATGGGTCCGGCGAAGCCTCGTCTCGCGCCGGGTGCCTGCGTTGCCTCGGTGGGTGCGTTGCCGCCCCCGGGGCCCATGAACTGCGCGGGGCCCCTGCCGCCAAGCGCCATGATGGACGAGTTGCCCTTGAGCCTCATGCCCACGTTCTCGTAGGTCTCTCCGTCGATGGTGACGGTCGCCTCGATCCAATCCTTGTCGCCGCTGTCCTGGTAGGTCTCGATCATCGCGTCGTAGGCGGCCTGGTCGAAGGTGACCGTGATCTCGTGCACGGTCGAGCTGTCGAACAGACCCGCGTTCTCGTCGGACGACCCGCAGCCGGCCGCCGCCACGCTCAGGGTGAGGACCGCGGCCGCCACCAGACCGAGCATCGAGAGCCGCCCCGCCCCTATCGAGCCGAGACGGAGTGCGCGTGAAAGTACAGCAGTAGGCAGACGCATGGACCCTCCCCACGTGATTGTCTTCGTGCAGTATAGGAAGGGGCGCTAAGGCCCGCGTAAGGAGCCGCGGAGGGTCCCCATTGTGCATTGACCGAGCGCCACGACGGGACGTACGCCTATCACCGCAACATCCACCCCTCTGGTGACGGGCGGGATGATCGTGGAGCAGGGCGTCAGGGCCAAGAGGCAGTAGGCGTCAGGTCGCCCGGTGGGACCGTCAGGTGGTTCGAGATGTGCCCCGAGCGAGACCAAGCCCATCTTCAGGCCCTCGATCTCGGCCGTGAGGTGTTCCAGCAGTCGTTCCGCCTTCACGTTGACCTCGTAATCGTTCTCCGCCCTCAGCCGGTCCCTTTCCTCCAGGCGGTTCTGGCTCATCAGGATCACCGGAGCCTGCAGAGCGGCGACGCAGGAAAGGATCAGGTTCAGAAGGATGAAGGGGTAGGGATCCCAGTGATAGATCGCGCCGACGACGTTCGCCGCGATCCACGTAAACAGGAACGCCAGAAACGCAATGATGAAACGCCAGCTTCCGGCGCCGTTGGCCATCGCGTCGGCCATCCGATCGCCCGGCGTCAGCTTCTCGTCGTGCATGGCGTTGACGTTGGCCGAGGTACGATGGAGAAGAAGCTCCTTCACCTCTGTTTCCAGGTCGTGGAGTCGCTTCTCCATCTCGTGGTCTTCCATCACGTCGCCTCCCCTCGTGGCGGTATAGCCCATGCCCGCACACCAAGGGTAGCGCGGCCGGCCGGGCGCCGGAAGGCCGGCGGCGGGAAGAGGAGATGAAGCGCGGGCTTCGAGCAGGCCGCTGCCCCGCGTTCAGATCACGAGCTGCTGCAGCGCCTCCATCAACACTCGGTTCTCGTCGTCCGTGCCCACGGTGATGCGGAGCTTGTCCGCCAGCCCGGGGCGATCCCAGTAGCGGACGAGGATCCCCCGGTCGCGCAGTTCCCGATAGAGGCGTCCGGCGTCGCCCTGGGGCGGCCGGGCCATGAGGAAGTTGGCCTGCGTGGGCCACAGCCGGAAGCCCATCCGGCCGAGCGCCGCGACGAGCTCCGCCCGGGAACGCTTGACCTTCTCCACGTTGGCCTTCATCCAGGCCTGGTCGCTCAGGGCCGCCGCTCCCAGCCGCAGGGCCACGGAGTCCACGTTGTAGCTGTCCTTGATCTTGATGAGCCCCTCCAGCAACCCGGGACTTGCCACGCCAAAGCCCAGCCGGAGCCCGGCCAACGAGTAGCCCTTAGAGACCGTGCGCAGGACGATGACGTTCTCGTAGCGGGAGACCAGGCCCAGCGCGTTCTGGTCGGCGAAGTCGGCATAGGCCTCGTCGACCACCAGGACCCCGGAGAGGCCGGCGGCCAGTCTGTCGAGGTCGGCGAGTGCCGCCACGGTCGCAGACGGGTTGTTGGGCGAGCAGACGAAGGTGAGATCGGCCGCGGCTGCCAGCAGTCCCTCCACAGGGAGGTTGAAGTCCTCGTCGTAGGGCACCTCCACCGCGGAGGCATCCTGCATATCCGCCAAGGTCACATACAGCGAGTAGGTGGGCGTGGGATAGGCGACCTTCTTGCCGGGCTCGAGGAACGCCCGGGCCAGGAGGGCCAGCATCTCGTCGCTCCCATTTGCCGCCATGATCCACTCCACGGGCAGGCCGTAGACCTTGGCCGCGACCTCGCGGGCCGAGGTGGCTGACGGCTCGGGATAGCGGCGCAGCCATTCGCCGTCGAACTCCCGCAAGACCTCCATCACCTCCGGAGAAGGTGGATAGGGATTCTCGTTGGTGTTGAGCTTGACCACCTTCGCGCCCGGCAGCGGCTGCTCGCCCGGCACGTAGCCCTCCATCCTCTTCACGTTGTCGCGAAAGTCGATCATGCGGTCTCCAGTAGCTCCATTTGCGTCGGGAGGCGTCCCGTTGGGAAGCATTCTATCCTCAGCAGGGAAACGAGACACCCCGAAGGGCCCGGAAGACGTCGGTGCACGACGGCTCAGTTCCGTGATGGTCGCGGGACGCGGCACGACGTGGTCGCCGGCGCCGGGACAGCCGCGGGGCGGTCGCGGGGATACAATGAAGCCATCACGACAGAAAGGCAAGTCCCGGAGCGGCTAGGAGGACCGGACGCATGGGTGACGACACGACTATGGGTGACGACAAGAACCGCGAAACCCGCCTTCGCCGCGTGGCGGCAGACATGGGACTGGCGCTGCGCAAGTCGCGCGCGCGAGACCCGAACCGTCTGGACTACGGCTGCTATCGCATCGAAGACAGCAGGAGCGGCTGTCGGATCGCGGGGACGTACCCGTACGCGTACTCCCTGACCCTCGACGACGTCGAGCAGACGCTCGAAGACATGTTGGCGAACCCGGACCCGAAGACACTCGAGCACGGGAACACGCCGGCGCACGGCTGCGCCGCGGCCGGCGATCCCAAGTGGGAGCGGAAGTAGCTATACCGGTGGTAGGTGGCGCCGCTCACGGATGAAGAGCGTGCAGCCCAGCGCCACAGCGGCTGCCACGGCCGAGATCATGAGGGCCAGATCGTAGTCGCCGGAACTGTCGAAGACCAGTCCGCCGAGGTAAGACCACGCCCCCCCTCCCACCATGTGGACGGTCGTGATGAAACCCGATATGAAGCCGATGTGGGTCACGCCGTACAGGGCGCTGACCAACGTGGGCGTGAGGACCGCCGTCACCAGGAGGGTGAAGCCCATGCCCAGCGAGAACACCCAGAACGGCACGGCTCCCTTGAACTGGAGCAGCATCACGAACAGGACGATGCGCAGGCCGAAGGTGATGGCGATAGGGATCTTGTTGCCGATTGCGTCCGAGGCGGGGCCGGAGAGGAGAACCCCGCCCAGGCTCACGAGGCCCAGCCAGGCCAGCATCCCGGCCCCCGTGGCGGTGGATAGACCGTAGTCCGTCACCATGGGGACGAGATGGGTGGTGACGAAGTAGTCTCCCCCGCCGCATACGAACATGGCGATTGTGAAGAGCCATAGGGAGCGGGTGCGCATGGCCTCCGAGAGCGTGAGATCCCGGCGGCCGGCCACGACCACCGGGATTGCCGAGACCACCGGCGGCGGCGCGACCACCGCTGGTGCCGAGTCCAGCGGCGCTGCCGAATCCAGCGGCGCTGCCGAGTCCATCTGGGGCGCTCGACGCGCCCGCTCGCGGCTTCCGTAAGGATGGAGTCCGAACCTGTCCGGGTCCCCGCGGATTACCCCGAAGGTCAGCGCCAGGTTGACCACCAGGGACAGGGCGGCGATCCAGAGGGTGGTGCTGCGCCAGCCTGAGATGACGATCATGTCCGAGAAGACGGGGATGAGGAAGAACTGTCCCAGGCAACTGCCTGCGATAGCCAGGCTCACCGCCAGCCCCCTCCACTTCTCGAACCAGTTGCTGATGATGGAGCCGAAGATGGGGACCGTCGTCCCGCCGAACCCGGCCGCCGCCAGCACTCCGTAGAAGAGGTGGAACTGCCAGAGCGAATCCATTGTCGCCATCAAGGCGTAGCCGGCGGAGAAAAGGATGGTCGACCCGGCTATTACCCACTTGGGCCCCCAGCGGTCGTAGAGACGGCCCGTGACGATGGCCGCCACCGCGTACACGGCCAGATTGAGGAAGATGGCGGCAGACACCGCGCTGCGACTCCAGCCCAGTTCGGCGACCATGGGCTTCACCATCACCCCGATGACGAAGCGGCCCGCCCGCGTTGAGGAAGAGGATGACGAACGACGCGGCCAGCACGTACCAGCCGTAGAAGATGCGGGGTGTACGGCTGGGGGGCGGCGGGAGATCGTGGCTCGGTCGAGCGGCCGGCGGGTGGTGTGCGGTCGGTATGGGTCATTACCGCATGCTACCGCAATTGCCCGGGCCGTTAGCTCCGCGTCACCAGCCTGGGCCAGGTCGGTTCGCCCGGCTACCTTCGCAGCTTCTCCGTATGCGTGGGGACGACGCGGACGGCTCTACTCTTCTTCCCAGGTGATGAGCGGCATCTCGTGCGGCACGAGCACGTCTTCGTGCCGGGGGAGGACGCGCACGGAGTAGCCGTGCATGCCCGAGGTGCGGCTGGGGACCGTCCCCGTGTAGACCTGGTCGTCCTTGTCCTGCCCCGTCCACTCCAGGTCGACCGCCCGACCCTCGCGCAGGGTGCCGTCCGAGCGCAGGCGGCTGTAGTAGGCCTGGACGACGACCTCGGAGGGAGCGATCTTGCCCAGGTGCACGCGGGCCGTCACGGGCAGGCCGGTCCCCACAGGTAGTTCCCGCTCGCCCTCCTCCTGCACCGAGGTCACCCGGACATCGGGCCAGGCCTTGCGCACACTGTCCTTCCAGGCCGCCAACTCGCGCGCCTTGACAAAGCCGTCGGCGGCCAGACGCTCGTAATGCTCAGCGGCCGGTAGATAGAAGTGTTCGGTGTAATCCTTGACCATGCGATCGCCTGAGAAGACCGGAGTGAGCACGCGGATGGAGTGCTTCATCATGGCGATCCAGGACCGCGGGACCCCGTCCACGTCGCGGTCGTAGAACATCGGCACCACCTCGCGCTCCAGCAACGAGTAGAGGGAGTCGGCGTCGAACTCGTCCTGGTAGTCGCTATGGGCGAACTCCTCCCCCTCCCCTATGGCCCAGCCTACGCCGGGCCGATAGCCCTCCGCCCACCAGCCGTCGAGCACGGAGAGGTTGAGTCCACCGTTGGGAACGACCTTCATCCCGCTGGTACCGCAGGCCTCGTTAGGGCGACGCGGGGTATTGAGCCACACGTCCACACCCTGGACGAGCATGGCCGCCTTGCTCAGATCGTGATCCTCCAGGAACACCACTCGGTCGGTCAGCCCCTCGGCTCGGACCAGTTCGAGGATGTGGCGGATGAGATCCTTGCCGGCACCGTCGCGCGGATGGGCCTTCCCGGCCAGGATGATCTGCACGGGGCGGTTCTCGTCGAGAAGGATGGCCTTCAGGCGGGCCGGGTCGCGGAAGAGCAGATTGGCCCGCTTGTAGGTGGCGAAGCGGCGGGCGAAGCCGATGGTGAGAGCGTCGGAGCGCAGGGGCTGCCCGACGCTCGTCCAGAACGCCGACGTGCCTCGCGTCTTCTGTGCCTGTAGTTCGTTCTGTTCGCGCGCGTACGCTACCAGGCGCTCCCGCAGACGAGTGTGCGTGCGCCACAGTTCGAGGTCGGGGATGCGCTCCACCCGCTGCCAAGCTTCCGGCGAGGAGGCGTCGTCACGCCAACGAGGGCCCAGGTAGTGGTCGTAGAGCTGTTCCATCTCCGCCGACACCCAGGTCTTGGTGTGCACCCCGTTGGTCACGGACGAGATGGGCATGTCGGAGCGCGGGAAGTCCACCCAGCCGGGCTGCATCATGCGGGCGGTAACGCGGCGGTGCAGGCGGCTGACGGCATTGCGGCGCGGGGCCTGGCGCAAGAGCCAGGATGGCCACGTTGAACTCTTCGTCGGGGTCGTCACCGTGAAGGCGCCCCATGCGCATGAAGTCGGCCGTCGTCAGCCCGATCTCCTCCAGATAGTCGCCCAGGTAGCTCTCGATGAGCGCCTCCCGGAAGAGGTCGAAGCCGGCCGAGACGGGGGTGTGGGTGGTGAAAAGAGTGCCGGCGCCGGTGGCCTGCCGCGCCTCGAGGAAGGAGAGCCCCTCGCCCTCCATGAGCTCGCGCATGCGCTCCAGACTCGAGAACACCGCGTGACCTTCGTTCAGGTGACAGGTCTGGGGACGGATGCCAAGGGCCTTGAGGGCCCGCATGCCGCCGATGCCCAGCAGCAACTCCTGGGCCAGCCGCTCCTCGCTGCCTCCCCCGTAGAGCTCGCTGGTGATGCGCTGGGCGGTCGGGTCGTTCTCGGGAAGGGCGCTGTCGAGCAGGTACAGAGGCACGCGGCCCACCTGCACCTTCCAGACCTTGGCCCAGACCCGCCTCCCGCGCATATCGACGTGGATGGTCAGATGCGAGTCGCCCGCGTCGGGGCCCAGGGCCGAAGGCCGCTGGGCCGCACCATGGCCGGGGTTCGAGCCGTGGCCGACCATCACCGGCCGCACGGGAGGGTGCTGAAGTCCTGCAGCCGATAACTCTCGTGCTGCCAGCCTTCCTCGTCCAGTCGCTGCGTGAAGTAGCCCCTGTTATAGAGCAGCCCGACGGCCGCCAGAGGAAGATCGAGTCCGCTCGCGGCCTTCAGATGATCTCCCGCCAGTACGCCCAGGCCACCGGAGTAGATGGGCAGGCAGCCGCTCAAACCGTACTCCATGCAGAAGTAGGCGATGCGCAGATCGTCCCGATCCGGGTAGCGGAGGCGGAACCAGCCCCTCTCCCCCATGTAGCGGCGCAGATCGTCGAGCGCACCATCCAGATGGGTGAGGAACGCCGGATCCTCGGCCGCCCCCTCCAGTCGTTCCCGTGAGATGCGGCGCAGCAGCAGAACGGGGTTGTCTCCGCATTTCTCGAGCAACTCCGGGTCGAGATGCTGGAACACCCTGAAGGAGCGCGTATCCCAGGTCCAGCGCAGGTTGAGCGCCAACTCGACCAGCCCGCTCAGCCGCGGGGGGATATCTGGATGGACGCTGAACTGATGGATCTTTCGCACAAGAAACCTCTGGCGGTAGACGGCCTCGGCGGCGCCACTTCTTTCGGGCCTTCCCTCCTGGGAAGGACGATCAGCCGCACCTCTCAGGATTATCCCACAGCGCGCCAGCACGACTCGTGTGTCCGGCGGACCCGGTCGTCGCCCCCGGACGAGCCCCGACGTATACTCCCCGCACACATGACGAGACGGCCGCTCACCATCTGGATCATCCTGTTCCTGCTCCTGACCTTGCCGGGAGTGTCCGGCGGTTGCGCGCTCGTCGACGGGTTCGCCACCGACACCACGGCACCCATCCCCGACGACCCCCGGGTGAAAGCGGTGGTGACGGTCTTGCGTCCCGCCGTGGTGGAGGTACGGGCCAGCACCGCCAGGGGTGCGCTGGTGCAGGAGATCGGCCTGGGCACGGGGGTGATCGTGCGGTCCGACGGGGTGGTGGTGACCAACGACCACGTCATCACGCTGGGCGGCGAAGCCGGAGACGCAGACGGAGAGGCGCGCCAACCGGCGGACAACATAGAGATCCGATTGGAGGACGGCACCCGCCTGCAGGCCAGGTTGGTGGGCCGAGCGCCGGGATACGACCTCGCCTTCCTCGACGTGGAAGAGATCGGGCTGCCGGTAGCCACCCTGATCTCGGACCTGGACGACGTCGAAGTGGGTGGCTTGGCGGTGGCCATCGGAGCCGCGGCCAATCTGGAACAGCCGGTGACGGTGGGACAGGTGACCGCGGTGCTCGACAACGTGCGCAGCCGCAATCTGCCCGAACTCAGCATCCTCATCCGCAGCAACGTGCCCCTCACCCAGGGCAATTCCGGCGGACCGCTTGCCGACGAATACGCCCGGGTGATGGGGATAAACGTCGCGGTCACCACGGGCAACGGCGACGGCCGAGAGAACGGCTCCAGCCTGGCCATCCCCGCTACGGTGGTGCTCCAAGCGCTGGCCGAACTGGAGGAGGCGTGGGCCCCCGTCGCCGCCGATTAGCGCCCGCCGGCTGCCGCCAGCCGACCTCGCCCTAGGCGCCGACCACCCCAGCAGACCACGGCCAAACGAGGCGCCGACTACCGGGGCGCGGTCAGGGCCGACCGGGCGTTCCGGCGTAGATCAGGACTTGTCGCGCTCCTTCTTCCTGCTATCGGCGGCCGTCATCTTGGCGATGCCCCAGAAAAGCACACCGAGCCCCGCCAGGAAGGCCCCCACTCCGATGGGCCCGCTCCAGAACAGCACCGGGAACAGATCGTCCATCATGTCCTCCTCATCGCTCGCTGGCCACCAGAATCATGCGCGGGCACCACGGCTGGATCTACGACCGCACGTGCTGCGTGCGGCGGCAGGCGTCGCATGCAGCCGCATATTCCACTCTAGCCTGCAGGCGACCCGTCGTGAAGAGGAGCCGGAAGGAGGGTCTGCCGCGCCGCCTCGCGAGGAGCGCCGTCCGTTCTCTCCTGTTGACCCGCGGATGGACCTCCGCTTAAGCTGTAGGCATGGAGCAGAGCCCCATACCTGATCCGCGTCCGGCCGACCCGTCGGGTGCCGACGGCACCGCAGGCGCAGCCGGCGCAGCCCAGATCGGCGGCGCCGAGGCCGCCGGGGCCGCTGCCGCCGCCCAGGCCCTTCAGGAACAGCTGCGGCCCTGGCAGCAGGCTGTCGCCGATCCTGCCCGGGCCCAACTCCAAGTCCTGCAACGCCTCCTCGCCGACTACGCCCGCACGTCCTACGGTGCCGGCCAGGGAGCAGACGCGCGTACTCCAGGCGGGCGAAGGGATAGCCGAGGTGGGGAACGGAGCCGGCCCGGCGATCATCACCGCCTACCGGCAGGCGTTCCCCGTCATGACCCACGACCGAGTACAAGCCGCTCATCGACGCGGTCATGGCCGGGCGAGACGAACCTCCTGCTGAGCGAGGAACCCGTGGGCTGGGCCATCACCCGAGGCACGGTGGAAGGCGAGCCCAAGTTCATCCCCATGACGGCCACCGATCTGCGTATGCGCGTGAGCGCCGGCCGGGCCATGCTGGGCTACGTCGCCGCCGGCGGCCGCCTCGACCTCTTCGCCGGCGTGAACCTCAACCTCAACTTCCCCTCTGTGGTCGGCACCATCCGCGTCGGCGACCGAGAGCTGGAGTACGGCTACAGCTCGGGTATCTACACCAAGCACGTGTCGAAGTTCACCCCCATCCGCTCGGTCCCGGCGCAGGAGGAGATCGACGCTCTGGGCGGCGGCACCACCCGCCAGGACTGGGACAACCGTTTCGAGCTGGCCATCGAGAAATGCCGGGGCGAGAACGTGACCCTGGTCGGGGGAGTCTGCCAGACAGCCCTCCAGTTCGGGCGCTACCTCAAGAAGCGCCACAACGTCTATCCCAAGCAGCTCTGGAAGACTCAGATCATGACCCTGGGCAGCACCCCGGGCATCAACACCCGTCACGCGGCCGCGCTGAAGGCGCTCTACGGGCCCGTGGCCATCCGCGAGATCTACGGAGCGACGGAGGGGATGTTCGGCCAGCAGCGCGACGACAAGAAGGCCTGGGTCCCCAACTACGACCTGTTCTTCTTCGAGGTGCAGACCCGCTCCGGCATCAAGATGCTCCACGAGATGAGGCCGGGCGAGAGGGGCAGCCTGGTCGTGTCGACGCCCATCCTGGCCCGCTACCGCATCGGCGACACCATCCTGGCCCTGCGTCCGCCCTACTTTCGCTGCATCGGGCGGGACACCTGGCACACGACGCTCGAGTACCGGTGGAACGAGTTGGCGACGTTCAACCTGGGGCGGCTCTGAGGGACGTCCGCCGGGCGTGTCCGCTAGAGACCCGCGCGCCGGGCGCGGCCGCACCTGACTGCGCCGCGCCGCCGGAAGCCCGGCTCCAGCCTAGTTGCGCGGGATGAGCCGTCCGAGCAAGAGAGCGACCCCGATGGCGATGACCACGATCGGTCCGATGACCTCCCACTCGTCGAACCACAGACCGAAGCCCACCCCGGCCCAGACGGCCCCCCAGATGAAGGAACCCATCACCGACCGACGCCACTTGGGAACGGCCAGGCGTAGGAACGCTTCGGTGAAGATGATGACCGCGCCGCCCCAGGCGAAGACGGCCCAGCCCTTGTCGTCCTCGATCACGCCGGTGTTCATGAGCAGGAGCGAGATGCCCAGCCAGATGATGATCAAGGCCAGCGAGAGGATCCCCAACGGGTTGCGCTTGTACTTCTCGTCGAGGCTCTGGCCCTTCTCCTGCTGCTTCTCGTTCTCCTTCTCGTCCTGCTTCTCGGGCTTGCGACCGGCCGGGCTGCTGCGGGGCACCGGGTGGCGGGTAGCCCGGCGGCGGCGGGTAGCCCTGCGGCGGCGGAGCCTTGCTGAGCGCCGGGTGGCGGGTAATCGGGCGGCAGGCGGGCGGGGTCGCGGGCGGCTGGTAGTCCTGTGGAGGGCTCTGGGACGTGCCCTGCGGAGGGCGATCCGAGCCAAGGTCTTCGGGAGACATCTCATCCTCCTGCTGATCGCAGTTCGGTGGAATCATGCCATCCCTTCGATTCTACCCTCTTTGATAGCGTGCGCACGCCCCTGCCTACCTCAGGGCAGTTGACGCCCCCGTGCCGATCCGAGTCAGTTGCGTCGTCCTCGGCTGCGCGAGACTGTCTAGTACGTCATGACCCGCGGCAGGGCCTTGGCCGCTTCGATCCAGCCACCGACCTGAGCTTCCGTAGGGAGCTTGCGGACGAGCTTCTTCTCCTCGTTCACCTCGGTCATCTTCTGGGTCAGGTTGTCCGCGCGACGCTTGGAGAGCTCCACAACGGTGTCTACCCCGGCGGCCTCCAAGAGGTCGGTGTATTGCTCGCCGACGCCCTTGATGCGGAACAGGTCGGCCGGGATCAGGGCGATGCCGGAGTTCTTCGCCGCTCTCACCACCATGGTGGCCGCTTGGGATGGCGCTGTAGTGCGGGGAGGAGACGATGTCAGAGCATGGCTAACTTCTGCTCTTTCTCCGAGTGCTTCGCCGGGACGGTAGGACCGCACCGGTATCAGAGGTAGTTGTCGTGGTACGCCTGCGTACCACTCGCGCGCGAGGTCGCCGGCGGCGTTGCGCGCGCTCACGAAGGGGCTCGTCTGCGCTCGGATTCCCATGCCGTTCGCCCGCATCGCGGCCCGTCTCTCGAACCCCCTGAACCCACTCTGACTTCCCAAGCTCGCGGCCGGTGAGATAGTTCGGGAAGGCTGTTCTCCTCGGTGAGCATGCTATCTATCCTGGCCGCCACGTCGGTGCCGAGATCCTCGGAGCCGGAAGCGACGGGACCCTCAGGCGAATCCTCTGCCGGCACACCCGTCATCCTGGCATCTATCGCGTTCGCCTTGAGACGACTCCGGATCTCTTCGATCCGTACACGCATGGCACCGTAGCTCAGGCCGGCTTCCAGTTCCTCCAGAGTCAGGAAGGGCCTCTCGAGTTCTCGCGCGTAGGCAGTGAGTCTGCTCGGCCCCTGCCGGCATCACGGCCGTTAATTGCCGCACTTCGGGGGCGGTCTCCGGGACCGGTTCCCCAACGCACGGAGTGGTGACCTGCGCCACGGTGAGCGGCTCGTCGGCGAGCGGCTCGCCGACGACCGGAGGCACGGCTCGGCGACTCCACCGCGCGCAAGACAGCGGCAGAACGCCACTCCTCGAGCAAAGCCCGGGCGGCCGGCGTCCCCTCGACGGCCGGCGCCTCAGCACCCAGCCCCTCGACGACCGCGGTCTCCTTGGGCGGCGACCTATACGGCCGCCGCCGTCCCGAGCCCGCCGCTGCAACACGAGGAATCCCAGGGCAGCACACAGCGCGGCCCCCAAGAGGAGCCACATTAAGCCACTCATGCCGATGCCTTCCTGCGCGCCTGGTGATCCACGTTCCTACGACTGACCTGAGCCCATCCTCGACAACATCTCCGACCCCTTCCCCTCGCTCCGCGATCCCCACGCGCGCTGCGGCTGCAGCGCTGCGGACCTTGAACCACGCGAGCGGAATGACAGCCATTGCACCCGATTGGACTTGGACGGATCCAGTCTTCCATCGCTGCAGAAGCGATGACTCTCCGTCCTCCGCTTCCGGCGACTTTGCTCTTTTCGAGAAGCAGGCGTTCGGCGTTCCTGTGCCTAGTCCGTTGTGCCTAACCGTACCGCGGCTGACACTCCAGGTCAAGGAATTTCACAATGTGTAGAGGCTTGGCCCCAATGTGGATGGACCGCACTTCTGGGCTGAGTGGAGCGAAGAAGATCGCCTGGTCAGGGTGCGACACGTTTGGCCGGTCTTGACAGCAGATGACAAGAGCCGCGGACGCTTGCGATTAGCCTCCCTCCGCCCTACTCTCACTGTATGGGATCGCAACACAGAGCGAGGTGAGGGGGCATGTGATGGTCGCGCTCCGAGACAGCCGAAATGCTGTAGATCGCCGCCTACACTGGGGGATCTTGTCCGTGTTGCTGCTGGCTGTGGTCCTCGTGGCTTCTTCTCGCCTCTCCGGCCTCGGCTTTTCCGGACGTACCCACCACCCACCCGTACGCCGACGCGATAACGGGGCTCGCGGACGAAGGCATCATCGGCGGCTACCCCAATGGCAAGTTCGGTCTCCTCGACCCCGTCAAGCGAGCCCAATTCGCCAAGATGATCACCGGCACCCTCGGCATCCCCCCCAATAGCTCGACCTGGACCCGCTTCATCGACCTCGGCGCCCCCGATGCGTACGGCTACCCGCACGTGTTCGTGCAGAGCCGCCTTCGACTACGGCATCACCTACGGGGCGAACCCAGCCCAGGATCAGTTCAATCCCTGGGGCCCCATACACCGGGATCAGGCGGTGAGCATTGATCGTGAGAGGAGTCAACGCTCTCTTCCCTAGCGCCCTGCTTGATCCGCCCGTCGGGGACCTATTCGTACTTCGCCGGGGTCCCGGACCCGCACGGGGGCGATCTGCGGTTGGCCGAGTACAACGGCCTGCTGGAGGGCCTGATCGGTCTGGGGCCCAGCTGGGACGTCACCGCCAACGCCACCCGCGGCGAAGTAGCTCAGATGCTGTGGAACCTGTTCGGCCATCTGGTCCCCGCCGGTGTCTGGGTGTACGCGGACGGAAGCGGTGACTATCCCACCATCGAGGCGGCGGTGGCCGACATCGCCACGGGCACCACCATCTATCTCGGTCCGGGCACGTTTCGTCTGAGCCAGACCCTGGCCGTCGATTTCTCCTTCAACCTGGTGGGAAGCGGGATGGCGGGGCCAGATGCCACGGTGGTCACCTGTAATGACACCGTGGTAGACGTCGCCTCCGTCAGCTTCTCGGCCCAGGACATCAAGTTCGTGAGCACGGCCAGCTCCAAACCGACCGACGTGATGGCTGCCGGTGACGCGACTATCGATCTCCTGCGCTGCTCCTTCAGCCGGAGCCCTGCGCTGGAACGACCACGCGGGCGACGGCCTGTATCTCTATGGGACGACAAGCGCTGCCGTACAGGATTGTGTCTTCACCCAAAACGACCTCAACGGTGTGGAGCTCGACGAGAACGCGCAGGTGACGCTGGAAGACAACGAATGCTCAGGTAATGGCTCGAACGGCATCTGCTTCTGGGCAGACTCGGGTGGCGTCGCCCGCGGGAACACCTGCACAGCCAATTCCTACAGCGGGATCTCAGTGAACGACAGCGCCGAGGCCACGTTGGAGAACAACGTCTGCACGGAGAACCACAACAACGGCATCAGATTCGGTGACAACGCCACGGGGACTATCCGCAACAACGACTGCTCCGAGAACATCACCTACGATGGCATCGCTCTGTATGACTATGCATATGCTCTCGTCGAGAACAACACGTGCTGGAGCAATTCCCAGGCAGGTATCTATTTCGCGGACGCCACCAGCGGCATCGCTCGCGACAATGAGTGTGCCGGCAACAAATGGGGCATCTATGTGAACGACGCTGCCACTCCGACCATCGGGTCCAACAACCTTCACGGAAACGCGGTGAGTCCGCAGTTGTACGATGAACGAGTGCTTTAGCGCATCGTGATGCCATTGGGCCCGGCACGGAGTTCGGCGATCGGTACCTCAGCGGATACCCAGGTACTTGTGCGTCTGCAGCGACAGACGCCAGTCGGGGTGGGCCATGACCATGGCGACCGCGCGCTCCACCTCTCCCGGGTGGCAGCCATCGCAGGCGACGAGCGCGGGGTCGCCGGCTGCGCCGCCTGCGGCGCCCCCCCACTCCGGCTGGATGGAGACGATGGCCCCGGGATGTGCCGCGGCCAGCCGCTCCGCGGTGGCCGCGTCGAGCCGGTCGTCGACCACCAGTTTCAACTCATCGACGAGGCCCTCCCAGCCGGCGGCGACGACGTACTCGGGAGGCTTGGGGCTCACCGTGGCCCAGACCAGGCCCGCGTCGGCGGGCAGGGCCGCGCGCGGATCGATGGTGCCGTTGGTCTCCAGATGTACGCGCAAGAGGCGGCGCTCCGCGGCCACGATCAGCTCCGCCACGCCCTCAAGCTGAAGCAGAGGTTCGCCTCCGGTCAAGCACAGGCGCGGGAAGTGGGCCTGCTCCAGGATCTCCTTCACGTCCATCGGCCGTCCGGCGGCCGAGTCCCAGCTCCCGGGCGTATCGCACCAGACATACACTCGAGACCGAGAGCGGGCGCGTTGCAGCCGGCCAGGCGCACGAAGGTCATGGGAACTCCGCTCCAGAAGCCTTCGCCTTGAAGAGAGTCGAAGATCTCTGCGACCACCAGGGTCATGGGTGACCTCCTTGCTGGTCGGCACCCGACGGGTTGCCGGATCGCTCGACCCCCACGGGCCGGTGGCCAACCTGCCCGGCCCCTTCGTCGACGGGCCGCTGGCCCGTTGGCCTGCTCAGTCGGTGACCTCGACGTAGGTGTTGGGTCCCTCGGCCAGGCGGACCCGCACCACCGGGATACCGGCCGCCCGCAGTTCGCCGAAGGCCCAGGCCGCGATGGCCTCGACGGTGGGCACGAAATCGAACAACTCGTTGAGCATCTGGTGGTCGAGACGCTCCACGATGAGCCTCTGGACGTGCTCGCGCAACTCGGCGAAATCCATGACCATGCCGGCCGCCGGACCCGACTCCTGGGGAGAACCCTCCACGGCCACCTCGAGCCCATAGGTATGCCCGTGCAGCCGGCAGCACTTCCCCTCGTGCTCGGGCAGCCGATGAGCGGCGGCGAAGGTGGTGCTGACGGCGATGGTGGTCCTCATGATCGCGCGGGTCCAGCTACTCTTTGGCGGGTTCGCCCGAGCGCCGCTCGTACGGTATGGGGTCGGTCGCGCCGGCGGCGGCGAACGCCGCCAGACGGGCCTGGCAGGTGTCGCACACGCCGCAGGCCGGCACTCGGCCCTGGTAGCAGGAGAAGGTCAACTCGTAGGGAACGCCGTGCTCCAGACCCCAACGGACGATCGTCGGCCTTGGACCACTCCACGAAGGGAGCCTGCACCCGCAACTGGTAGCGGGTCCCCAGGCGCACGGCCTGATCGGCGGCGGCCACGAACTCCGGCCGGCAGTCGGGATAGCCGGTGTGGTCGTCGTGATGGACCCCCAGCCACAGCGCCCCCGGCCCGTACGCATCCTGCAATGTGGCCATCTTGGCCAGGAAGAGCAGGTTGCGCGCCGGGACGTACGAAGGGGCCACGCCCGTGACGCCGGCCAGATCGCGCCCCTCGGGAAGGGGCACGTCGGCGTCGGTGAGCGCCGAACCGTGGATGGTCGGCAGTTTGATGACGAAGTGCTGCATCCCGTAGAAGTCGGCGACGGCCTTCGGCCGCCTCCACCTCCACGGCATGCTTCTGCCCGTAGAGGAAGGTGAAGGCTTCCATGCGGTCCCCGGGATGGTGCTCTTTGACCCAGGCAGCCAGCGTGGTGGAATCCAGGCCGCCGCTCAGCAGCACGCAGTGGGTGACCGATTCGCCGCCTTCGCGGCCGTCCGCGGCTGCGTCGCGACGGCCCCGCCAGGCTCGCTGGCGCTCACGCCTGCTCCCGGCAGCCGTGCTCGGCCCTCACCACGGTCTTGATGTTGCCGCGCACGCTGAAGTCCGCCGTCACGCGCATCCACCTGGGCTGGAGCAGAGCCACGAGGTCGTCGAGGATCTCGTTCGCGGCAGCCTCGTGAGAGATGCACCGGTCGCGGAAGCCGTTGATGTACAGCTTGAGCGACCGCAGCTCCACGATCCGGTCGGCCGGCTGGTAGCGGACCTTGATAAGCGCGAAATCCGGGAAGCCCGAACGCGGGCACAGACAGGTGAACTCGGGTATGTCGAAGGAGATGAGGTAGGGCCTGTCGGGGTAGGGGTTCGGCCACTTCTCCAGCTGATTCTCGCGGATGGCGGCCGTGCCGTACAGTTCGCCCGCAGGGCCCGTGTTAGCCTGGTGTTCCATGCGGGGAAGTATACCGCTATGATGACGCTGCGCCGGCCACCGGCAAAGGAGGAGAAGCTGTGGAAGAGGTAGTCATCCGCAAGATCCTGCTGGGCTATGACGGCTCGGAGGGCTCCGAGAAGGCGGCCGAACTCACCATCAGCCTGGCCCAGAGGTACGACGCAGCGGTCGTGGTATGCCACGCCTTCGGCCAGATGCCCATGCACACCAAGCCCAGCGAGGTACGACGGCTGGTGAACCCCGTGGTGGAGCGCCTGCTGAAGTTGGGCATCGCCACCGAGATCTCCATTCCCGACGAGCTTCCGGCCGATGGCATCCTGCGCGCCGCCGAGGACAGCGAGGCAGACCTCATCGTCGTGGGCAGCCGAGGCCGGGGCACGTTCGCCAATCTCCTGCTCGGTTCCACGGCCGACCGCGTGATCCGCTTCGCCAAAGTCCCGGTGCTGGTCGCGCGTTGAACCGCTCGGACCGCCGCTGGCTCATACTCCTCAGCGTCGCCATGGTGGTCCTGGCGGCCGTCATCTACGCCTTCAATTTCGCGGTCTTCCGCGACGGCCGCAACCTCCTCTTCTATCTCCTGATCGACCTGGCCTTCCTACCCGTCGAGGTGCTGATCGTGGGCGTGATCGTCGAGCGGCGTGATCTCCCGGCGACAGAGGCAGTCCCTCGAGCACAAGATGAACATGGTGATCGGCACCTTCTACGGAGAGATGGGCACGGAACTCCTCACCTTGATGCTTCCCGCCCTGAAAGACGCTCCCCAGATCAAGGAGAGGCTCCATCTCCAGCCCTCCTGGAAGAAGGACGATTTCGCCCGAGCCCACCAGTTCGCGACCCAGGCCAGATGCGATGTGGACATCGACCTCATCGACCTCGACAACCTCAAGGGATACCTGACCGAACAGCGTCACTTCCTGCTCCGCCTGCTCGAGAACCCCAATCTCATGGAGCACGAGCGCTTCACCGACCTGCTTTGGGCGGTCCTCCACGTGGAGCAGGAACTGGAGGCCCGGCCGTCGCTCGCCGGTCTTGGCTCCAGTGACAGGGCTCACCTGGCCCTCGACATCCGGCGCGCCTACACGCACCTGCTCGACGAGTGGCTGTACTACACCGAGCACCTGAAGGCAGACTACCCGTATCTGTTCTCCCTGGTCTGCCGCACCCATCCGTTCCAGGACGCTCCCTCGGCGGCGATCGAGGCGGAAGACCAGGCACCAATGCCCGCGGCGCCGGCTGCTGCGGAGGCGTAGGGGCCGCGCCCGCGGGCGCGGAGCGGCCTACCGGTCCGAAGACGCGGCGGCCACGCGACTTCCGGCGCGCTTCGCCGCGCCGCTCCCGGCCGTCAGCAGCTTGACCGTCCCGTTCACGCGCTCCTGATAGTTGTCCACTATCTGCCCTCGTACGTCGGTCAGCAGCTGCTCGTGGGCCTCCAGCACGTAACCGGCCACCTGCAGCCTCGCCACCTCCATGAAGCGGCGCAGCTCTTGGAGCATGCTCTTCCGCATGCGCTTGGTGGGATTGAGGAAGCGGTCGAAGGCCCCACCCAGGGCGGCGCCGGCCACGGCGCCCATCACGGGGACGGCAAGACCCCCAGAGGCTGCGTTACCGAGCAGCAGCCCGGTGACACTCAAAGCCGCCGTCGTCTTGCGACCCCGCCGCAGAGCCGTTTCGGTCTGGAAACGCGCCCCCTTCTGTATCTCGAAGGGCACGACGCTCAACGGCTCCACCCTCTCCCTCGTCCTGCGTTCCCGGCGGGCCGACCAGCGATGGGCCAGGAACGCCAGTCCGAACGCGACGAGTATCAGGCCGGCCGATATCGAACGACCGGCGGGTGTGTCCCAGCCGATGACCCAACCGAGCGCAGCGGCGATCGCTCCCAGCACCAGGAAGACCTCCCAGAAGCGACGCCGCCAGGCGAAATGGAGGAGTTCCTTGCGGTACATCTCGTCGAAGACCGCCTGGGTGCTCGAGGTGTACCAGGTCTCGTACTCTTGGAGGATGGAGTCGCAGCGCATGTTGCATTTCAAGAATAATGCACCGATCGATGCATCCCAGGAGTTCTTGAAGGTGGTACTGAACCCGCGCAGTTCGCTGCGCGAAGCCGAGTGGATGTAGCTTCGTCATCCGAGCCTCGAAGACATCCATCTGCCGGAACGTCTCCTCCTGCGCCCACTGCTGCTGGTCCCGGAAGGCGCGCACCACCCTGTCGATGACCGAGCGCAGGTCGGCGGGTATGGGCGCCTCGTCCTCGAGGGCGGGCTCGTGGAGAAACGCGGATAGGATCTCGTAGGCGGCGCGGATCTTGATGAAGGCGGCGGCATCGCCCCCACGATCAGGATGGGCGTCGCCGACTCGTGCCCGATACGCGGCCTTGACCTCCGCCGGTCCGGCGCCCCGGGGTAGGCCCAGGCACTCGTATGCTTCCTGCAGGGTCACCGAGCAATGATATCAGGGGCGTCGGTGGCGCCCGTCGGCCGGGGCGGCGTCTCGCAGCCCTGGCTAGAGCTCCGTCAGGCGCTGAAGGTGTCTCCCAGGGAGACGTCCCCCGTCTGATAGCCCAGGTTGAACCAGCGCGCCCGCTGCTCGGACGTACCGTGGGTGAACGAATCGGGCACCACGTAGCCCTGTGACTGCATCTGGATCCTGTCGTCGCCGATGGCCGAGGCGGCACCAAGCGCCTCGTCGATGTCGCCCGGGTCCAGTACCCCGATGCCCTGTGCGTAGTGGGCCCAGATTCCGGCCAGGAAGTCGGCCTGCAGCTCCAGGCGCACGGAGAGCTCATTGGCTTCGTCGCGACTCACTCGGCGCTGCTGGGCGCTGACCTTTTCCAGGATGCCCAGCTGGTTCTGCACGTGATGCCCCACTTCGTGCGCGATGACGTAGGCCTGGGCGAAGTCCCCGGGAGCCCCGAAACGCTGGGCCAGCTCCTCGAAGAAGCTGAGGTCGATGTAGACACTGCGGTCGGCAGGCGAATAGAAAGGTCCCGTCGCCGAGGTGGCAAAACCCGAACCGGTCTGCGTGCTACCTGAGAAGAGGATCAGGGCCGGAGGCACGTAGGGGCGATCGAACTCCTCGGGGAAGACCTGCGTCCATAGGTCCTCCGTGTCGGCGAGGACCACGGAGACGAACTCCTTCATGGGGTCGCTCTGGCCGGCCACCGTGGTCGCCACGCCCGAGCCCGACCCTCCCCCGGGGATGCCGCTCCCCTGACCGATGATGCTGCCGGGATCGCCGCCCAGGAAGAGGATCACAAGCGTGATGATGACCGCCCCGATGCCCCCTCCCAGAGCCAGGCCACCCCCGCCGATCCCGCGGCGGTCCCGCACGTTGCCGCTCTGTCTCCTACCTACCCAGCGCATGTGCCCTCCAAGAAACGACGCCTAAGTGTTCACTTCTTGCTGCCCCGAAATGCGGCTGCTATTGTGAGGACGTCGTTGGTCGTTGCAGCACCTATTCCCACTCTGACGCCGGGCACAAACGGCAGGAGGACGAGAGATGACGGTCGAGAGACGCCGCCGGCGCCACTGGATGCTGTTGGGGATGTCGTGAGCCTCGGCGGCTTGCTCTCCAGGCGCATCCACGCCAATGCGGCTCTCCTGACGCTATGCGGCATCCTCTTCCTCACCTTCCTCGACACGACCATCATGAGCGTGGCCCTGTCCGACCTCCAGGCGACGCTCCACACCAGCCTGTCCGATATCCAGTGGATCGTGAACGCTTACGCGCTCATGTTCGCGGCCCTCATGCTGGCCTTCGGAAGCCTGGGCGACCGCTACGGACGCAAGCGCGTCATGCTCTTCGGCGTGGTGGTCTTCATCGCCGGTTCGCTCTTCGGAGCGCTGGCGCCCAATACCCCGTCGCTCATCGCCGCCCGGGCCATCATGGGCATCGGTGCAGCCGCCTGCGAACCGGGAACATTGTCGATCCTCCGGCAACTCTTCCCTGAGCACCATGCCCGCGACCGCGCACTGGGCCTGTGGGCGGCTATCGCCGGCCTGGCCCTGGCCCTCGGGCCTGTCATCGGTGGCCTCATGGTGGGAGTAGGCGGTTGGCGGGCCATCTTCTGGTTCAATCTCGCCGCGGGCCTGGTGGCCCTGATAACGGCGCTCTCCACCGTGCCCGAGAGCTCCGACCCCGAGAAGGGACGCTTCGACTGGGCAGGCTTCGTGCTGGGGCCCCTCGCCCTGGGCACCGTCGTCTTCGCCATCATCGTCGGGGAGACGGCGGGCTACGACGCTCCCCACGTCATCGCCCTCTTCGTCATCGGGGTGGTGTGCGGAGCCCTGTTCGCCTACGTGGAGCACCGCAGCAAGGCGCCCATGTTCGAGGTCGACTACCTTCGCCGGCCGGCCTTCTCCGGCTCCCTCGTGGTGGCCTTCGCGGCCTACTTCGGCGTGTTCTCCATCTTCTTTTTGACCGCGCTGTACCTGCAGGTGGTCCTTGGCTATACCGCCATCGACACGGCTTCGCTCTTCCTGCCCATGGCCCTGGCGATGATCCTGGCCTCGACTCTCGCCGGGCGCTGGGTGGCCCGATCGGGGCCGCGGCTGCCCGTGGTAGTGGGCTGCCTGGCCGCGGGGTCAGGCGTCATACTCACCAACGTCGCTCTTGCCGGCGAGGTGACCTTCTTGCCTCTCATGACCGCGTTGATGCTGGCCGGCGCCGGCTTCGGCATCGCCGTGGTCCCCATTACCTCGGTGGCCTTGTCCAGCCTGCCGGCTCGGCACTCAGGGATGGCTGCTTCAGCGACCACCACCAGCCGCGAGGTCGGCACCGTGGTGGGCGTGGCGGCTCTGGGCTCTCTCTTCAACACCCAGCTGATCAACTTCCTCAGCGAGCGCCTGACCCAACTGGAGGTGCCGCCGGAATACCAGGACTTCGTGATCACAGCCGTGATCACAGGCCAGATTCCCAGCGGGACCGAGGCCGCAACCGACCTCGAGGCCACCTACGGCCCCATAGTCGCGAAAGTGATCGGGGCGGCCTACGACGCCGTCCACAACGGGGTGAGGATCTCCCTCCTAGTGGCGGGCGGCGTCATCCTCGCCTCGGCGCTGGTCGCATGGGCGACATTCGCGCCGCGGCATCTATCGGCCGAGTAGACCCGGGCGATACTGCCCACGGGACCCGGTGATCTCTACTCGGCGCCTTCTCCGGCCGCACCGGCGGCACAGTAGTAGCCGTCCTGGAGGCTGTATTCCTTGAAGAGGGCGCAATCGCCGCAGACACAACCGCGCTTGCGCACCGGCTTCTCGCTCTTGCCCTGGGCGCAGTAGAAGCTCCCCACCTTCGGGTAGCTGGGACACTCGGCGCAGATGCAGCGGGACTCGTTCTCGGGAGTGTCCGGTACTTTGGCCATGCGGTCCCCTTTCGTCGTCGCGGTGGGTCTTCGCTCACCGCCGTGAGTCTTTGCCCACGAGTCGATGCACAGTCGGTTTCCCCCGGTCATGGAAAGACCAAACGGTCGCCGAATGGGCAGCCCGCGCCTCGACTAGAGGGTGAAGTAAGCCGCGATGTCGGCCGCCTCGCTCTCCACAGTCGATGCCGGGACGAGGTCGGCGGCCTGCGTCTGCAGAAGGTCCACCCACCGGGCCAGGATCTCGGCCGCCGCTCCGCCTTGGTACAGAGTCTCCCGCAACTCCACAAGCCGCTCCTCGTACATGGCGTTGAGTCCAGGATCGGCACGGAACCGCTCGACGAGGACGTTCGCCTTGCCTCGTCCGGCGGTCCTGCGGGCGGCGCCTTCCTCGACTGCCGTGGCCTCCCCGGAGGCTCGACCGCCCTGAGTCACGCCGGCGGCGTCGGTTTCCCGGGCTCCACCGTTCCTGACACCGAAGGCGAGGTTGTGGTCCCAGGGCACCACGGTGAAGATGCCGGTATCGGTGTCGCAGTAGAGGTAGGAGTTGTTGCCCGGGCCGTCGATGTCGTCGAAGTTGTCGAGAAGCTCCTCCATGGCCAGATAGGTCGCCAGCGACTCGACATCGACGCGCTCCGGCAACTCGGCGACGAAGGTCGCATCGTCTGCGTTGTTGATGAAGTCGAGAAAGGCGATCAACGGGCTCAGATCGGCGTTGTCCTTTCCGGCCTCCTGATCGAAGACTTCGTCATAGGATTCCGGGTCGGTGCCCCGGTAGCTGTAGTCTCCGGTGCTCTCTGCCTTGTACAGGGCCCCGTCGTCGTCGAAGTTCTCGGCCATCCAGATGTCGTCGGGATTCTCCGTTACGAGTCTGAGCACCGCCTCGCCGCCGTTGATGGCGAACCTGGCCGCGACCGCATCCTGGGAAGCTAGACCGGCCATGCGGAGGAGTTCGAGCGAGACGGCCTCGTTGAGCGACGTCTCTGTATTGTTCGAACGCACCACCAGGTCGGCGACACCCTGGTGATCCTGTCCATCAACGTTCTTGTCCAGACAGATGAGCCAGGGCAGTTCCTCCGGCGCGCCGGCGGAAGCGCCGCCGCTGGGGCCCCCGGTCCGGAAGCCGCCCCGCAGCCCCCGGATGGACGAGTTGCCCTTGAGGCGCAGACCCACGCGCTCGTAGGTCTTACCGTCGATGGTCACCGTCGCCTCGATCCAGTCCTTGTCGCCGCTGTTCTTGTAGGTCTCGATCATGGCGTCGTAGTCTTCCTGGGCGAAGGAGACGGCTATGTCGTGAACCACGGAGTCATCGAACACGTCGCTGGTCTCCGCCGCCGGGGAGACCGCCGGGGAGACCGCCGGTGCGCCGATGCTGCTCAGCTCTGTCGTCGACGAGCGCCCGCCGTCGCTTACCCTGGTCTCCCCCGCCGCCTGCGCGGAGCATCCCGCCAGGGTGAGGGCCAGCAGGGCGAGCGCCGCGGCAATCGCGACCCGCCCGGCACACAGGCGGCGCGAACGGTCGACTCTGCACTTCACCGAGCGACCTCGCCGACGCTTCGCTGTCCGCCGGTCCTTGTCTCTAGGGGCGGCCGGGCGGCGTGCCGCCGCCGGACATCCCGCCACCAGGCCGCGTGCCGCCGCCCTGCATGCCGCCCCGCATCCCGGCCGTGCCCGAGGTCGTCAGGACGCCGTCGATGACCAGGCTGACCGTCTCCGTACCGGGAGTGTAGGTCCCGCCCGAGTAGAGGGAGTCGGTGAGCGTGCCGGTGGAGCTGCCGCCCAGGTAGACCTTGTAGGTGGCGCCCTGCTCGATGGCCGGCGAGCTGACGACCACCGACTGGTACTGCTTGGTGGGCGCCATGGTGAGGATCTCGTCACCGTCTTCGCTGACGATGTGCACGAGCGTGCCCGCCTGTTGCGCCTGGTCGAGGTTGACCATGATCGAATTCTGCGAGGAGGTCTCGCTGGGAGCCTCGGCCATGCCCGAGCTGCCGGCCGCGACGAGTAGACCGCCCGAGACCGTGAACTCGCCCATATAGTCGATAGCGCCGTTGCCGTCGTTGGTAGGTCCGTTGAGGATGACCACACCGTCGGTCATGAATATGCGTCCGTTGCAGTCCAGCGCATCGCCGTTGGCGTCGATGGCGATGTAGCCACCGTTGATGTACAGCTGGTTGTTCTCGTTCACGGCGAAGTCGTTCTGCCCGGGCCGGCCGCTCACCGACGAGCTGTCGGCCCCGCCGGCGACGTTGATGCCGTCATCACTCGTCACCATGTGGATGGTGCCGTCGTTGATGGTCATGACCGCGCTCTCCAAACCTTCGTAGGACTGGGTGATCGCGATCTCGCCGCCGTTGATCTCCAGGGTTCCGTCGGCATGGATGCCGTCGTCACCCGAGGCGATGTTGAGGGTGCCACCGTCGATCGTGACGTTGCCGTTCGAGTGGACGGAGTCGTCGGACGTGTCGAAGTCGAACGTGCCGCCGGCCACGAACACGCCGCCCGCCGCCTTCAGCCCCTTGGCGCTGGTGGAGTCGGTCGTCGTCGCAGCGCTGGCCGTGTCCTGGCCCTGACCCCACTGGCCAAAGGTATTGCCCGGTTCGCCCGCGGCCTGGCTGCTGTTGCCGCTTCCGCCGCCGGTGGAGATGGTGAACTCACCACCATTGATGGCCAGGGTGGTCTGCGCCTGGATGCCGTCCGTGCCCGCGGTGATGTTGAACACGCCGCCTTCGATGGAGATGTAGCCTTTCTCCGCGTCCTCGTCGTTGGTGGCCTGGAGTCCGTCACCACCGGCGTTCACGGTGACCGTCCCGGCCTTGATGCCGATGCAGTCTCTGCCCTTGAGAGCGTCGTTAGCGGCGTCCACGGTGATGTTGCCACCCGTGATCTTGAGGTCGTCTTTGCTCGCGATGCCGTTGTTGTAGTTGGCGGTCACGGTGAGCGAGCCCGAGCCGTTGATGGTGAGGTCGTCCTTGCTGAAGACGGCCGCATTCGGTTCCTGCGCCTCGGTGTCGTCGAAGGTGTACGAGGTCCCATCCGTGACGCTGTTCTCGGTGCCTTCGGCCAGCGTGATGATGGTCTTGTCGGCGCTCTTGATGTAGAGAGGGCACTGGTGGAGCAGGTGAGATCGGCCCCGTTGAGCACGAGGCGCACGGTGCCTTCGGTCTCGGAGTCCACGACCACCTGTCCGTCGTCCAGTGAGCCGCTGATGACGTACGTCCCCGCGGAGGCGATGGTGATGGTGCTGCCTTCCACGGTCGCACCGGCCCCGTCGACGCGTATCGAGTCACCGGCCAGGACGATCTGCGAGGCCGTGGAGACATCCCAGCTGGAATCCTCGTCTTCACTGTCGTACGTGACGTATGCGGCCTCCGCAGCCACAGCCACAGACGCTGCCTCCGCCGAGGCACCACTCGAAGCGGTGGCGGTGGATTCAGTGGATTCGGTGGATTCGTCGACGGCCGAGGTCGTCGCCGGCTGAGCGGCTGTGGTCTGAGCGGCCGCGGACTCCTCACCCGTGCAGCCGGCCGCTACGACCGGCGTGGCGAGTGCAAGCATGAGTGCCGCGATTGCGAGGAATGGTTTCCTGATCATGGTCGGTATCTCTCCAGAATCGTCGTGTTGTACATGGTCCGGCCGGGGCGGCGCGCCGCGCTCATCGCGTCCCCGCACCGGCCGGCTTGCCCGCGCCGCGAGCCAGTATTCCCGGTTCACTCTCCATCATCCCCGCGGGCCACAACCTGGATACGCTCCCCAGGGCGGCGGCGTGGCCGTCGAGGCTGGAGGAGTACTTTGAGTAGCGTGTCCACGAGGAGCCGATGTCGCCCAGCACCCGCAAAGCCGGCGGCAGATCGAGCGCCGCGCCCTTCACCTCCACCACCGCTCCAGGCAGTTCCAGGCCCCTCTCTCCCCGGCCGAGGCCGGACATGACGAGTGAGGAGCGGATGCGAGAGTCGATGGACATACGGAAGCCGGTCGATGGTTCGACGAAGCGGTAACGCCAGTAGGAGATGGCTATGACCGGGCAGAGAGGTCCGCGCGGAAAGAACCCAAAGGAGGCCATGGTGTCGAGAAGCACGGCCGGAGGGACGATGCCTCGGCCCAGAGCGGCGAACGCCAGCGCCGACGAAGGTACGTCGAGCGACAGGCGCTGCTTCGTGGAAGCGAACCCCTGACGGGTCTTGCGTTCAAGCCAGACGCTCACCGGCGTCCCAGGGGCCGCCCAGCCGGCCTCTGTCTCATCCGTGGAGAGACCCCGGCCAGCCCCGCCGCCGCGCCGCCGGCCTCCGGCTCCAAGCCGCCTTACGCCGCTCGTGGAGTGGGGGTCCAGTTCGTCTCCGTACCAGCGGATACGGATCTTGTCCTTGGCGAAGTCGCCCGCGTCGGAGCGAGCGTGCTCCTCCAGGTCGAAGGTGTCGAAGTACAGGCTGTTCACCTGTCCCACCGGATGCTCCGGGTCGGGACGACAGGTCCTGCGCAGCAGAGCCAAGGCCGCAGTCATGCGATCGGGAGTGATGAAGAACTTCTGCTCCACGCGCTCGCGCAGCGGTGCGGCTGTGGATGCGCGCGAGGTCACGCAGATGTGCAGGTTGGGAGGTGATTCCGACGCCGTCATCGCGACGCCACCGTCGCGACCGTGGTGCTCGGCGCGACCGATCATCGCGTGGCCACCGGCGCGACCGATCATCGCGTGGCCACCGTCGCGACCGTTCATCGCGACGCCACCACTGTCACGCCCGTCTCGCCGCCCAGGTAGGCCTCGTAGGACGCCCCGTCGATAAGATCGTCGGAGCTGATGAGGAGCGTCCGGTAGTCCGCGTCAGGAGTGAAGGAGATGATCTCCTCGCCGTCGCGCTCCACCAGGACCGCCGTGCCGGCAGACTGGATGGAGTCGGAGGCCACCCAAAGCGAGCCCTGCTTGGAGTCGCTGCCGACGGGGGCCACGGTGTTGCCCCCGGCTATCACGGTCCCGCCCCGGATGGTGAAGGCGCCCAAGGCGTCTATGCCTCCCTCGCCCTCGGTCGTGCCTCCGTAGCACACGAGGGTCCCGGCGTTGACGTTCACCGTGCCGTTGGAATCCAGGCCGTCGCCTCCGGCCAAGACGTAGACGTCACCGCCGTTGATGGTGATGTCGTCGTGCGCATTGATCCCGTCATCGACGGCCGTCACCCTGATCGTCCCGCTGTTGATGATGATGTCGTCGTCACCGGAGATGGCCTCGTTGTTGTTCCCGGAGACGATCAGGGTGCCTTTGCCGTTGAGGAGGAGGGTGTCGTTGGTCAGCAGGGTCGCGGTGTCTTCGGCTCCGCCGGCCGTGTCCGTAAGGGAATTGGTCGTCCCGTCCACCAAGCTGATGACGACCTTCTTGGCGTCTGTCACGAGGACCGCCGGGCCCGCGGAGTTGGTGATGTCCACCCCGTCGAACTCCAGGTAGACCTTGCCTTTCGCGTCGACCTCGATGCAGCCGTCGGTCAGAGTTCCGCTCACGTGGTAGACGCCGGCCGCGGTTATGAGGACCGTGTCGCCCCCGACGGAGGCTCCTTCGCCGTTGACGACGGTGGTCGCCCCTAGTTCGATGTCGACGACGCCCTCGGCATAGACGGCCTCCCATTCGGAGGTGTCGACGGTGGTGACCGTCGAACCCTCGGCGCCCGTACCCGCCTCGCCCGCGGCCGAACCAGCGCTGGCCGGACCGCCGGCCATGAAGGCGAGAGCGGTCACGAGCAGTCCCAGTACCAGCAGCATGGCGATGAGTCTCTTCATTGATCTCGATCCTCGTTGTCCGCGACGGTCGATCGTCGTCGACGCTCTGTCGTCGTCTTGTTGTCTGCTACGCGAAGCCTAACTGAGAGGGTGTAAAGACGACGTGAAGTAACGCCGAGATGCTCTGCCCGGGCGGCGCCCCACCATTTCACCCAGAAAATGCAGGTCCTGCCGCCGCGCCCTCAAGCGCCGCCACTCGAGTCCTTCCGGCGACTATAATCGGGCTGCGTAGCGGGGAATCCTGTCGGCTGCAGAGGCAGATCGCCTGCCGCACGCAACCATGCCTTCCGCAGCCGTTCACACCGCGAGGACAGACGGGAACCGCCCATGGACGAGCCCCGTACATATGATGCAGCCATCATCGGAGCCGGTCAGGCAGGGGTTCCGCTTGCCAGAAGCCTCGCCCGGGCGGGATGGCGCACGGCGCTCATCGAGAGAGTTCACGTCGGCGGCTCCTGCATCAACGAGGGCTGCACGCCCAGCAAGACCATGGCCGCTTCCGCTCGGGTGGCCGCCTTCGCCCGCCGCGGCCCCGACTACGGGATCAACACCGACGACGTGACAGTCGATATGGAGAAGGTCCGGGAGCGCGTACGCGCCATCGTCGACAGGTGGCGTGACGGCAGCGAACGTGGCCTTGTGGCCACCGAGAACCTCGACCTGCTCAAGGCCGAGGCGCGCTTTGTCGCTCCCCATCGGCTCGAGCTGCGCCCTGCGGACGGGGACGCCTTTCTCGTCGACGCTGAGCGCATCTTCGTCAACGTAGGTTGCCGCCCGGCCGTTCCCGAACTGCCCGGTCTTGCGGACGTGCCCTTCCTCACCTCCACCACCATCGTCGAGTTGGACTACGTCCCGGAGCATCTGCTCATCCTCGGCGGTGGATACGTGGCCGTCGAGTTCGGCCAGATGTTCCGCCGCTTCGGAAGCAGAGTGACCGTGATCCAAAGACGGCACACGCTCCTGCCGCACGAGGACACCGACATGGCCGAGGCTCTGGGCGTCATACTCCGGGAGGACGGTCTCCATCTGATCTTGAACGCGCAGGCGCGCTCCGTCCGCACGGCCGGCGATGGCCACATCGAACTTCTCGTCGCCACCCCTGAGGGAGAGACGACCGTCACCGGATCCCATCTGCTGGTGGCCACGGGCCGGACTCCGAACACCGACCGGCTAGACCCGCAGGCCGCCGGCCTGGAGATCGACGACGGAGGCTACCTGCCCGTCAACGATCGCCTGGAGAGCCGCGTGCCGGGGGTCTACGTGCTGGGGGACGTGAAGGGCGGGCCGGCGTTCACCCACATCGCCTACGACGACTTCCGAGTGATCCGCACAAACCTGCTTCAGGGTGGCGACCGGACCATCAGCGGGCGCCTGGTGCCTTACGTGATCTTCTCCGATCCCCAGTTCGGACGAGTGGGTCTTACCGAGCGCGAAGCACGGGAGAGCGTCATGGACATCGCAACGTATTCCATGCCCATGCAGTGGGTGGGACGCGCTCAGGAGATGGACGAGACCCGGGGCTTCATGAAAGTGGTAGTCGACACGGCCGACGAATGCATCCTCGGTTGCGCAATACTGGGAGTGGAAGGGGGCGAGCTGATGTCCGTGTTGCAGATGGCCATGATGGGGGGCGTCACCGCGACCCGACTCAGGGACGCCGTCTTCGCGCACCCCACCCTGGCGGAATCGCTCAACAACCTGTTCGCGCGCTAGGGCAGGGAGCGCGCCCCGAGGGCAGAGGACGCTTGTTGTGGCAGCAGTGGTGAGAGAACAAGAGAAGGAAGGTGGCTCATGAAGAGAATACTGGTGCTGATCGTGCTCCTGACAGTGGTGCTGGCGCTCCCGGCCGGCCTTGCCTCCTGCGGCGGCGAAGAGCCCGCTGAGGGATCGGGCGGCACCGAAGCGGCCGAAGGGCCCGTGGTGCGCGTAGGCTCGCTGCTCGACAGCGAAGGAAGCCTCCTGGGCGCGATGGTCATCCAGATGCTCGACGCCAACGGTATCCAGACCGAGGACAAGACGAAGCTCGGCACGCCTGAGATAGTCCGCGCAGCCCTGGTGGAGGGCGAGATCGACGCCACCATCGATTACACGGGCTCGGGCCAGTACTACCACGAGGGCGAAGAGGGCGATCCCAAGTGGAAGAACGCCGAGGAGGCCTACGAGGCCATCAGCCAGCTCGACAAGGACGTCTACGACCTCATCTGGCTGACCCCGGCACCCGCCAACAACAGCGAATTCATCGCCACGACGCAGGCGCTCGCCGATGCGGAGGGCATCGAGACCATGGAGGACTTCGCCGACTACGTGAACGGAGGAGGCGAAGTCAAGCTCATCGCCGCCCAGACCTTCATCGACAATCCCCTGGGTCTCAAGGGTTACGAAGAAGCCTACGGGTTCACGCTGGACAGTGATCAACTGATCGCCCTCTCGACGGGTAACACCTCCGAGATGTTGAACGCTCTGGCGAAGGGCACCGACGACGTGAACTTCTCGCTCGCCTACGGCACCGACGGGCAACTGAACGAGCTCGACCTGACCATCATCGCCGACACAAAAGACGTCCCGCCGGTGTACGAGCCGACGGCGGTGTTCCGCGGGGAGATCATGACCGCCTACCCGCAGATAGAGGAGATCCTCAAGCCCGTCTTCGAGAGTCTCGACCAGACGACGCTGCAGGAGTTGAACGCCCGCATCGCCTTCGGAGGAGAAGACCCGCGGGCCGTGGCCACCTCGTACCTGGAGGAGAATGGCTTCCTCGAATAGGGATCGCCGCGACATAGGCGTGGCCGGCAAGCGGCCCACCTGGGCCCTGTCGAGAGCCTGGTCGACCGACCTTGCCCGGCAGGCGCATATCCTGATCGGGGTGGCCGGCGGACTCATAGGAGTCTTCGCGCTCCTCGTCGGTCCCTTTGTGTCCTTTCGCCCCAACCGCGTGGCCGAGGGTGAGGCGGTCACGGCCGTCGGAGGTCTGGGCGCCGAGGCATGGATCGCCCTGGTGCTCGTGCTGCTGGCCGCATCGGCCGGTCTCCTCCGGCTGGAGAGGTCGCCCAGCGTCTGGGGAGCCGTCCGGGGAGTAGCGGTGTCGTGCAGCCTACTGTTGCTGCTCGCGCAGACGGGCAGCGCCGCCTCCGCTTTCGCGGCCGATCAGGGCACCGCTGCACGCACTTCCTTCGGCTGGAGCTTCTACCTCCTGCTCTTCGCCCTGTATCTGCTCCTCTACGGGATATCCGCCGAGACTCCGAGCCGACCCACCAGGGTGGCCGTGGGGGCCCTGCCCTTCGTCGTGGCATTGGGACTGGCGGCCTCCGGCGCGCTTGACGAGGTAGGCATCCTCCGCGAGTCGGCTCTGGTACGCGCCACCTTCGCCCGGGAGTTGGGGCGGCATCTGTTCTACGCCCTCGGGGCCACCTTCGGAGCCATCGTCATCGGCATACCGCTGGGCATCCTGGCCGCCCGACGCGCCCGTGTGGAGGCGGCGGCCATGGGTGTGCTCAATCTGGGCCAGGTACTACCGGCCCTCGCCTTCATCGGCCTCATGATTCCCATCCTGGGCGGTCTGAGCGACAGGCTTGCCGGCACTGGACTCGCTGGGCATCTCCGGCATCGGCTGGGCACCGACGATGGTCGTTCTTCTAATCTACGCCCTCTATCCCGTCACCAGGAACACGCTCGTCGCCATCCGCCAGCTCGACCCGGGCGTCCTCGACACGGCGAAGGGCATGGGCATGGGACGCCGGCGGACCCTGTGGGAGGTGGAGCTTCCGCTCGCCTTCCCCGTGGTGCTCGCGGGCATCCGTATCGCCCTGGTGCAATCGACGGCCGGCGCCATAATCGCCGCCTTCGTGGGCGGCGGAGGTCTGGGGACGATCATGTTCATCGGTCTCGAACAGACCAGCATCGACCTGGTGCTGGTCGGCGTGATCCCTATCGTCGCCCTGGCTTGGTTCTTTGACGCCCTGCTGCGGGCCGTCGAGCAGATAGCCGCCCGGGGGCGCAAGATCGATCTGGCGACGAGCGCAGCATGATCGAGATACGCAACGTCACCAAGCGCTACGACCAGACCCTGGCGGTGGATGACGTCTCGCTGACCATCCCCGCCGGAGAGCTGACGATCATCCTGGGTCCCAGTGGCTGCGGAAAGACCACGCTCCTGCGCGCTATCAACCGGATGGTGGAGATCGACTCCGGAGACGTACTCATCGACGGGCGCTCCATCCGAGAGGTCCGTCCCGAAGAGCTCCGGCGCCAGATCGGTTACGCGATCCAGAGCGTGGGGCTCTTTCCCCACATGTCCGTACGCAGGAACATCGCCACGGTGCCCCGTCTGCTGGGCTGGGACAAGACGCGCATCGACAGGCGCGTGGACGAACTGCTCGAGTTGGTGGGTCTGGAAGCCTCCGCCTACGCAGACAAGCGACCTACGGAGTTGTCAGGGGGTGAAGCTCAGCGCATCGGCGTGGCCCGGGCCCTGGCTTCAGACCCACCGGTCCTGCTCATGGACGAGCCCTTCGGCGCCCTCGACCCCATCAGTCGCGAGCGGCTGCAGACGGAGTTCGCCGCCCTGCATCGAGCGCCTGGGCAAGACGGTGGTCTTCGTCACGCACGACATCGAGGAGGCCGTCCTCCTCGGACATCGCATCGTACTGATGCGGGAGGGACGCATCGCCGACGTGGGAGCGCCGGAGGACCTGTGGCGCAAGCCGGCGCAGCAGTTCTCGCGCGACTTCTTCGGCGACGAGTTCGGCCTGCGCATCCTCTCCCGTCACCGCGTCGCCGACCTCACCCTGGGCCCTCCCCCCCACCACGAGGGTCCCCGGGTCCGCCTTGACACCAACCTCCGCGACGTGCTGGCCATCATGGTCACGGAGAGCGTCGACGTCGTAGCGGTGGTCGGGCCGGACGACGGAGAGCCCCCCATCGGAAGCCTCACGTTCTGCGACGTGGTCACTCAGGTAAGAGCGAACACTTGATGGAGCCGGAAGCGTGAACACCTACACGCCTGGGATCAAGGATCACTGGAAGAGCGTCTTCATCCTGCTCCTGGTCCTGCTCGTGTGGACCTTCTGCACCCCGGCCGTGGAGTGGCTGCTGGGTCTGCTCTTCCCGGACACCGAACGGCTCGTGTACGACCGCGCGCCCATGTGGACGTTCCTGCTGGAGCACGTGATGCTGGTGGCGATCGGCGGGGTGGCCGCGCTGATCATCGGGGTGAGCGCGGGACTACTGGTGATGAGCCCCCGGGGCCGGCCCTTCCGCGATCTCGTGCTGCGGCTTGGGAACCTGGGTCAGTCCGTACCCTCGGTGGCCATAATGGCCATCGCCGTGCCCGCCCTGGGATACGGCTACGAACCCGTGCTCCTGGCCCTCATCGTCTACAGCATCCTACCCGTGATGGTCAACGTGATCGCAGGCATCTCAGGAGTGCCCGAATCGGTGGTGGAGGCGGGCAGGGGTATGGGGATGACCAGAGCGGGAAGACTGCGCCAACTCGAACTCCCGCTGGCGATGCCGGTGATCATGACCGGCGTGCGCACCATGCTCGTCATCCTCGTCAGCGCCGCGACGCTGGGGGCCGTGGTCGGAGCGGGCGGTCTGGGAGTCCCCATCATGTCGGGTATCGGGTCTTTCAACAACGCCGTCGTGGTCCACGGAGCGGTGCCCGCGATCCTGCTGGCCCTCATCCTCGACCGAGCCCTTTAGGGGGCTTCGTTCTTCAGCGGCCCTCTAGGGGTTCACACTCCTTCCCGTGGAATCTCGTACTTGCGACTGCTCGAGGAGACCTCCGTGTCCCCCTCGAACGCTGCGTACTCCTCGCGGATGTAGAAGGCGTCTTGGTCGCAGGTCATCTCTCCCTCCACGGTGACCCGCCAGCGAGCGTGGGGACCGGTGGATGTGGTCTCCCGACTACAGCGCACCGTCGCCGAGAGAGGCCGGTCCTCCACTATGCTGTAGACATCGGTGGCTCGCTCGCAATAGAGGGCGCCGCTGTCGGGGATGGTCTGCTCGATCTCCTGATGGTCGATGATGTCGTGCCGCCCGCTCTCCTCGTCGACGACGACGCGCCGCGTCCGCTCAGCGCGCCGCTCGGCCTGGCCGGCGCCGCTGCTCTGACCGGCGCTGCCCGGGCCGGCTCCGACGCCGTCGGGGTCCTGACCCTCCCGGAACGGCCCCTCCCGACCATCCACGGTCTCGAGAACGAGCCCGAAAGGCCCGGCCGACCCACGCACGGGCAACTCCAACAGGCTGCTCCCCAGGGCGATCGTCAGCGTGACGGTGTGTGGGGAGGGCCAAGCCTGCGGCCAGTAGGTCGGGGACAGCGCGAGTCTCACACGGTGGCCGGGAGCGAAGCGATGGGCGCAGACCCGGCATTCGAGCTGCACGTCATACCACTCGTCGACGACCAGCGGCTCCGCCCGCTCGTGCCCACGGGCATGCGTGAGGTTGAGCAGGCCCCAGCTCACGAGGAGGGACGATCCATCGCTAGCGACATCTTCCAGCCGCGCCGCCACGAGGGCCAACGGCCTGTCGGTCTTCACGCGCAGGTGCAGACGGGGGTACCCCAGGATCTCGAGCGGTTCGGCCAGCGCTTCGCTCGCGAAGCAGAGCGAACGGGCGTCGTCCGGCCTCTGGTCGCCCGCTATCTCGGCCGGCAAGCCGTTCGCGCACCACACCCCGGCGGTCCCCCCACACACCTGATCCCCACGGATGACGGCCTCGGCAGCGCTGTGGTCGCGCCCGCGTCTCCGACCGTCCCGCGGGCAGCCAGGGCCAGCGACACCGGCTGCACGTCCTCCGGCGGCCAGGAGTCCGCCGCCATCCAATGCCCCGGCCGCTCGCGATGGAAGGTGGCCGGAGGGACGTATTCCTGCACCCAGGCGCGCAGCAGGGGCTCCTCCATGATCCCCGTGTCGATGCCCTTCAACCACCGATCCCACCAGCGCACGGCCTCGCGCAGAAAGTCCATGGCCGGCCCGGGCACCCCTTCGTAGGGCATCATGTGCCCCCAGGGCCCGATGAGTCCCAGCCGGGGGACCCGAAGGTGGGCGAGAAGGCGCGGGACGGCATTGACGTAGGCGTCGGCCCACCCCCCGACCGCCATGACGGGGCATTCGATGGCGGCGTAGTCCTCGGCTACCGAGCCGTGCTTCCAGAAGTCGTCCTTGAGCTGATGCGCTACCCAGTCGTGGGCCAACTCGGGAGCCTGTTCGAGCCGCGACCGCCATATGTCCCGCCACTCACCGGGACGGTAGCGAGGATCGGGAGGTTGGAGGGGGTAGGTGAGCATGGAAGCCGCCCACTTGAGCATGTCCGAACCCAGCAAGCAACCCCCCATGTAGTGGCAGTCGTCCAGGTAGCGGTCGTCGGTAGAGGCGACCGTGATGACGGCCTTCAGCTGGGGGGGCCGGCGCGCCGCTATCTGCAGGCCGTTGAAACCACCCCATGAATAGCCGATCATCCCCACAGCTCCGCTGCACCAGGGTTGGTCCGCCAACCAGGCCAGAACCTCTAAGGCGTCGTCCTGCTCCTGGGGCAGATACTCGCCGCGCAGCAGTCCGTCGGAGTCACCCGTGCCACGCAGATCGACGCGGACGGCCGCATACCCGTGACGGGCGAAGTAGGGATGTCGCCTCAGGTCGGCAACGGCGGTCCCGTCTGACTTGCGGTAGGGCAGATACTCGAGCACGGCGGGCACCGGAGAGCTCGGCGCATCTTCCGGCATCCAGATGCGGGCGCCCAGTGCGGTCCCGTCGGACAGCGGTATCCACATGTTTCCGAGTTCGCGTATTCGTTCGCTCAGCATCCTGCACTCACTCGTCCTCAGAATGATCGTCGGCCTCGTCCGTGGAGGCACCCAGGGCGACCAGTCCCTCGGCCTGCGCCTGCGGCAACTCCTGCACGGTCCTCAACTTGCCTTCGATGGTGCGGCTCTTCCTGGCTGCATCCTCTATTGTCTTGGAGGCCTGGTCGAGCTTGGTATGCACCTTTTCCAGCAGTCCGCCGAACTGCCCGAACTGGGTCTTCACCGCGCCCAGGAGCTGCCACACCTCGCTCGACCGCTGTTCCACGGCCAGGGTGCGAAAGCCCATCTGCAGGCTGTTGAGCAGGGCCGCCAGGGTGGTCGGTCCGGCGATGACCACCCGGCAGTCACGCTGGATGCCCTCGGCCAGCCCGGGACGGCGCAGGACCTCAGCATACAGACCCTCGGTAGGAAGGAACATGATGCCGAAATCGGTGGTCCGCGGAGGATCCAGGTACTTGGCCTGGATATCCTTGGCTGAGGCCTTGACCCGAACCTCCAGGGCCTTGAGGGCCGACTCCACAGCCGCCTGATCGCGCCTGTCCTGCGCTTCCAGCATGCGCTGATAGTCCTCCACCGGGAACTTGGCATCGATGGGCAGCCAGACGGCATCGTCCTTGTTACCGTCCTGGCCCGGCAGGCGGATGGCGAACTCCACCCGCTCCCCACAACCCTGCTTGCAGGCCACGTTGGTGTGATACTGCTCGGGCGTGAGGATCTGCTCCAGCAGCGTGCCCAGCTGGACCTCCCCCCAGGTGCCGCGGGTCTTGACGTTGGTGAGGACCTGCTTCAGATCGCCCACGCCGGCGGCCAGCGTCTGCATCTCGCCCAGCCCTTTGTGCACGGCGTCCAGTCGCTCGCTGACCTGCCTGAAGGAGTCCCCCAGACGCTGCTCGAGAGTGGCGGTGAGGCGCTCGTCGACCGTCTGGCGCATCTGCTCCAATCGGGCCGCGTTCTCGTCCTGCATCTGCTTGAGGCGGCTGTCGACGGTGGCACGAAGCTCGTTCATCCGTTTCTCGTTGGAGTCGGTGAGCGTCGCAAGTTGGGCTGCGAACATCTCCAGCTGGCTCTTCTGCTGCAGGCCCAATTGCCCGATGCTGCGCACGGCGGAATCACCCCAGCTCTTGACCGCTCCGGTGGTCTCCTCGCGCGATCGTTGGGCGTTTCTGCCCGCCTCTTCGCGGACCCGGTCCATCTCGTCCCGCAGCAGCCGCTCACCGCGTTCCTGCGCCTGCGCAAGCTGTTCCAGCTTCCGCGCCGTGGCGTCGTGACGACCGCGCCGGAGGAGTACGACGAGCAGCCCCACGGCGACGAGCAACAGCAACACCGAGACAGCGGCCAGAGCCGACAGCATGCACTACCTCCTCGGACCGGACGGGTGTGGATGAGGTCCGATACAAACGTAGCACGGGGGCCGGACGGAAGCCGGAGACGCGCAGCGCCCGCCCGCCTCTCAGGGCAGGTAGTAGAGCGTCCCGGCGGAAGACTCGGCGGAACCGCCGTACTCCGAAGCATCGATCGCGGTCCCGTTCGCGATCACCCAGTCGACCACGGCCTGCAGAACGTCTCCGGTGCTCGTCGCAGCCTCGCCGGAGGCTGCTGATCCCCCCGGAGAGGAAGATCTCACCCGCTCGCTGGTCAGGTACACGTAGTGGAGGTCTCCCGCGCTCACCATCCTCTCGAACTCCGCCACAGTGGGCACTGGGTCGCGGCTCTTGTAGCCGCCGATGGTCACCACCGCCTGACCGGTGTCGAGGATGATGGGCACCGATTCCGAGGTGGCCTGCACCGCCACCAGGTAGCGGGCGTCCCCCCGGTTCTCGGTCAGGTAGTCCATGAGTCGCTCGTTCACATCAAGCTCGGAACTGCTCGAGGCGCTCGTGCTCGGCCCACTCGTGGCCGGACCGGCCGCGGCCGTTGCCCCGCTGACACCGCGTCCCACGGTGCTTACCGCATAGGCGAAGGGCCCAGCCAGAAGGGCCGCGATCGCCACGCCCACCAGGGCGTACGTGGAGGCACGTACGCCCACCAGGGCGTACGTGGAGGCACGGCGAATCGTAGCGGCCGGGTGGCCAGCAGGCCGAAGCAGGACGTACAGCAGGCCCGCGGCGGCTGCGAGCCCGGCGACGAGAACAGCGATCGCCAGGCCGGGCGCGTAGCCCGAGACGCGCCCCAGCAGGAGAGCCGACCATACGGCACTCCCGGCGATGCCGGCGGGGAGGAGCCACGCCCAGCGGGGGTCCCGTCGGGCCAGGCGCCACATCTCCACCGATCCGCCCCCGGCCAGAGCAGCGATGCCCGGCGCAAGTATCACCGTGTAGTAGGAGTGAATGGTGCCTTCGGCGCCGCTGAACACGACCACCATGGTCAGGATCCACAGGCCCCACAGCAGATAGCCGGCCCGCGTCCGATCGGTGCGGGGGGCGCGCAGGGTCACGGCAAGCCCCACGATCAATGCCGAGCAACGCCAGAGGCAGAAGCCAGGCCACCTGCCCACCCAGCTGCTCGTTGAAGATGCGCAGCCACCCGGGATCCCCGCTCAGGTTGGCGCCCTGGGCGGCGGTGTCGAGGATGCCTGCGCTGCGGCTGAAGATGAGGTCGATCCAGGAGTCGGAGACGCTCCCGCCTACGTGCGGGCGGGTGCTATCGGGCCACAGCTCGACCACGGCTATCCACCAGCCGGCGGAGACGACCAGCGCGCCAAGGGCTACGAGCAGCTGCAGGAAGCGGCGCCCCAGGCGCGGCGGCGCACACACAAGGTAGACGAGGACCAGAGCCGGCAGCACCAGGAAGGCCATCAGCATCTTGGTGAGGAAGGCGAAGCCCAGTACCACCCCGGCGACAGCCAGCCTCCAGGTGGACCCCTTCTCGGTCGCCGACCACACTGCCCACGCGGCCAGCAGGAGCAGCAGGGTGAGTAGCGCGTCGGGGTTGTTGTAGCGGAAGATCAGGACGGCGACCGGGGTCAAGGCGAAAGCGAGGGCCGCCAGCAGCGCCGCCACCTCCCCCCGCCAGCGCCGGACCAGATGATGAAGGACCAGGACCGAGGCCACCCCGGCCAGGGCCTGCGGCAGCAGCATGCTCCAACTGGAGAAGCCGAAGAGGCGTCCGGAGAGAGCCATGAGCCACAGACGCTGCCGGGGTTTGTCCACGGTGATGAACGAACCGGGGTCGAGCGACCCGAAGAAGAAGGCCTTCCAGCTGACGGTCGCGCTCTTGACCGCGGCGGCGTAGTAGCTGTTGGCCATGCCGTTCCGGGAGAGCGACCAGGTGTAGAGAGCAAGAGCGAGGACCACGATCGCGGCCAGGCCGGCGATCGCCCACCAGGGCGCCGGCCAGGCCGCGCCCCCGCCCACCACGGCCGAGCGGCGCGCGCGGCCGGCCCGGGTGCGAGCCCGCCGGTGCCTGTGCGCGCTGCCGGCAGACGCGGTCGGCTCGCCGCCTCTTCCGGAGTAGCCGCATGGTCCTCGCTCGTCCACGCTCTAGCCGACGTAGAGGATGTCGCTCACCGAGCGCTCGCCTCTCTTCTGAGAGGGTTGGTTGACCAGCTCTCCCATGAAGTACAAGGTGGCGGAGCCGCCCCCGTCCAGGTTGTAGGCGGAGGTGCAACCCAACTCCTGGAAGATCTGCGCGAACTCGGTGAGGGTCACTCCCCTGCTGTAGCCCGGGCTCCGCCCGTCGACCACCACGAACACGAAGTGGTTGGCGGAGATCATGCCGATGCCCGTACGCGGGTTGGTGCCCTGGATGGGGTGCTTCGGGTCGGCGTCGGCCTCGTATGAGTCGATACCCTCTACGATCGATCCGTCTTCGAGGAGCGCCGGGCCGAAGGAGAACGTGTTCCAGACCCCCGCCGCCAGCAGTTCCTCCGCCGAGGTCTCGGTCTCGTCATAGGTCTCCATGGTCCCGTCCTGGTAGAGAGCCAGGCCGGTCCGCGCGGGCGCGTCCCGGTAGAGAACACCGTTGCGGATGATGATGCCGTCGTCCCTCGCTCCGTAGTAGTCGCCGTTCACGGCCACGATGGCCTCGTTGGCCGCGGCGATGTCCGAAGTGTCCTGCGCCTCTCCCCCGTACGTGCCGCTCGAGAAAGCGGAGAGGAGGTCGGTACCGTTGTCGAGCTGGACGTCGGCGACGTAGTAGGTGACGGTGTCGCTACCGCTACCGGTGGTGACCGTGCTGATGGTGATCGACTTCGTCGCGCTCTCGTAACTGGTGTCTGTGGCGGTGTACTCCTCGACGTCGACGGCCCCAGCCGATCCGACGGTGCTCCGTTGACGGTGCTCGACGCGTCGCTCTGGACGGCCGCGTCGCTTTCCGAGGCGCGATCGCTCGTGGAGTCCGCGGGACGGAGGCCTCCGTCGAGGTCGGCGCCGCCTCGCCGGTACCCGCGCACGCAGCTATCCCAAGGCCCAGCACGAACACCAGGCAAAGGGCCAGGACGCTGCTCACGATCTGTCGGGTTGCGCCCTTCCCGGTGCCTGCCGGTCTCTCGACGCCCATCAGTACTTCACCGTCCAGGTGTAAGAACCGTCGCACTGGTTGTGCCGTACGCGGATCTCTCGAGGGGGTACGCCCATGCCGCTCACCCGCACGGCCTCCTCGAAGGCTGAGCCGAACGAGTCATGCCCTCTGGGCGAAGAACCGGTGCGGTACGTGGCAGCCGGATCCATACCTGAGGAGAGCACTCTCTTCTTGCCCTTACTCCCTGATGCACGCATCTCTATTCCTCCCAGCCGGCGATGTGGGTCTGGCCGGCCTCTTTCTCGGCCTTGGATCGGTTCGTCGCCCCGAGACTAGTTGACCGGGTGTAAAGCCAACGTCAAGCCTCACTGCGCCCAGGAGCCGTTTACGCTGTCTTTACCAGGGCCGCGCGAAGAATAGGGGCACACAAGAAGAAAGGAGACACCTGCCATGAACTCCCTCCCTACCCGTCGCCGGCTCTCGGCCGCGGTCCTTGTCCTAGCCACCGCGGCCATCTTCACCACCGGTTGTGGCGACTCGACCGACACGACCTCCACGGCCCCCTCTGTCTCTTCCCTTCGCCTCCTCTGCCGCCGCCGAGAGCGTGGCGAGGTGCTCGTCGAGGGGCTCGTCGACTACCCCATGACCCTCACCGTGCTCGACATGGACTACATGGACTGGGTCACGGTCACGGTCGACCACCCTGAAGCGGGACCGACCGACTACGACGGCGTGCCCCTGGCGGACATCTTCTCCTACGTGGGGGTCCAGCCCGACGCCGCCACCCTCATACTGACCGCTTCCGACGGCACCTCGGCCGAGATAGCCCTGGACGACATCAGCAGCGACGAAGCCCTGCTGGCCGTCGACGAGACTGGGGTGATAAGCGCGGTTCTGCCCGGACTGGACGGCGAGGCCTGGTTGGAGGACATCGTCTCCATGAGGTTCGAATAGGCTCCGGCCCGGCCGCGACTCGGCGGGCCGGAGAAGCCCCAAGACAAGGGGAGTGACGCCGGCTGCTACTCTGCTGCGGCCGTCGTAGCCGTGGTGGACGATCCTTCGCCGCCGCTGGTCGCGACGATCCCTCGCCACCGGTGGTGGTCGTGGTACCTTTGAACTCCTTGGCCAGCTGGGGCAGAGCGAGGATGTCGAGCAGGAGGACGTCCTCCATGTTGTTATCCAGGAGCTCTCGGATCTCCGCCGGGAGCGCCCCATCCTTCGCCAGGAGGAGGAGGGCCTTGTCGAGAGCGACGTAGGGCCCCGCGACCAGAGCCTCCGGGAAGGAGCTTCCGCTGGCGATGACGACGTGCTCGAAGCTCATCCCCTGCTCCAGCGCGTAGGCCGCCAGGAGTGCCGCCGTCTCGTCACTGTCGGCCCCCACCTGCCGCTCAACGTCGTCCAGGTCCACATCTACGACGGTCCCCACCACCAGGGCCGAGGTGACCCCTAGTTCCTCTATGGCAGCGGTGGTCGCACGAGGCAGTTCACCGTCCTCACCGGCCAGCAGGATAGGCCAGCCCTGAGCGGCAGCCAGCGGGGCGACGGCGATAGCGTCGGCGAAGCTGTCGGACGGCACGATGACCACCTTCTCCACGGTGCCGATCTCGGCCGCCACCTCCTGGGCTACAAGGGCGGCCGTTTCGGAGGGATCGTCGCCCTGCAGTACCTTCACGTCGGGGTCTGAGAGGACATCCTGAAGCTGTTCCGTGACCTTGTTGGGCCGAGACAGGCCCACGAGAAAGACCTTCTCCGGCCCCAGTCGCGCGATCTCCGCGCTCAGCTCATCGGTCAGGCCGTCGGGGGGCACGATGAGCACCGCGCCCTTGTGAGCGACGGCCAGAGGCGCCGCCCCCACGCCCTCGCTGTAGTCGTCACCGGGGACGAGCACCAGAGCGGGAGCGCCGTCGGGGAAGCCCAGTTTGGAGATGCCTATGGCCGTGCCGTAGCGGTCGGCCGCCCCGGCCACCACCCGATTCTCACGCGACACGGTGGTGGAAGTGGTGGAGGCGAAGACGGTCGTGGTACTTACAGTCTCGACCTCACCCTCTATGGGTTCGGGCCCCAAAGCCGTCAGCAGGTAACGGTCGGCCGAATAGTAGATGCCGTAGGCGATGCCCAACAGCGCGACGACCAGCACCAACACCCCGAACCCACGCGCGATCCGACCGGCTATTGACGGCCCGGAATCGTAGCCCCGAGGAGGAAGAGAAGCTCCACATTGCGCGCAGAAGCGCCGATTGGAATCGTTCTTCCCCCGACATTCAGGGCACTTGACACGAGAGGTCCATGCCATGGACGCCTTCCCCCACTCCTCGAACTCGAGACGGAACAACCCAGCGCGAGGCTGCATGTAAAGAGTAGTCGATGGAAGGGGTTGCTAACAACCGTACGCAGAGCCCGTGAGGTGCCAACGACGGTCTACCTTTGGTGCTGTACCGCCCGCGAGCCGCCCGGAGACCCACCCTCACGAAGTCGAGCCGACCAATGGCCGGCGAGACTAGGCTACGACCTGGCTGCCGATGATGGCAGCGACGGCCCCCAGGTCGAGGTCGAGCCGCTCGGGGTTGACGCAGGGATCTCCCCTCTCCATGTAGATGCCCACCCGTACCCGCGTGCTCTTCACCTGCACCCAGGTAGCCGAGACCAAGGGGAAACTCCTCCCCCGGCCCGTGGGCCGCTCTTCACCGAAACAGGAGCGGAGATCTCGATCGCGAAGGTTGGTGCCCGCCGGGACTTCTACCTCTCCGGGCAGCCCACTGCTCGCGGAGGCCCCCAGCAGGTTACCGTGACGGTCGACCAGAGCGACCGCGAAGGCCGCTTGGACGGCAGGCCTCGGGCACCGCAAGCGAGGTGCGCCGCAAACCGGCGCTTCGACACCCTGGCTATGCATCAGGGAAGCCTCAACTCTCGACCTCGAGCTCGACGGGCCGAATCGGAGACCGCTCCGGATGCCCGAAAAAGGCCAAGCACAGCCATCCTCGGGCAGGCATCGAAAGCAACCGGGAACGTTGGGCCGCCCCTCACTCCGGGGCCGATCTCCACTTCTCACGATGGCAGTCGGACGGTTAAGAAGCAAGAGACCCCGCGAAGAAATACCCGCAATTTGCCGTAAAAACGAACGACCCCATCGGGTCGCCCGTCAGCGCAGGATCGTCAGTAACCCGACCCCTTGTCGAGGACGTTCACCAGTACCTCTCCGCGGCGGTAGCGCTGGAGATTCTCCACGAAGAGCTGCATGGCCTTTTCAAGCCAATCGGGCGTGTGGTCGGCGCTGTGGGGGGACAGAAGCACGTTCTCCAGACGATACAGGGGGTGGTCGCCGGGGAGCGGCTCGCGATGGAAGACGTCCAGGGCGGCCCCTTTGATCCTCTTCTCGGTGAGCGCGCGGACGAGAGGTTCCTCGGCCACTATCGGTCCCCGCCCGATGTTGATGAGCACCGCGTCGCGCTTCATGGCGGCGAACTCGGCTTCTCCGATCATCCCCCGGGTCTCGGGAGTGAGTGGGGCCGTTATCACGATGTAGTCGCTCATCTCGATCATGGGGATGAGATCCGCCGGCCCGAAGATCCTTTCGACCAAGTCGTCCCCGCGCTGCAAAGAAGCGGCGGCGTCCGGAAGCACCGCTGCCGGGCAAACCGCCGCCAGGCAGACCGCCACCGGACGGGAGAGGGCCCCGCCGTGTCAGGCCGAGCACGCGCATCCCCAGGGGGCGCACCCGGATGGCCACAGCCCGCCCGATGTCCCCATAGCCGACGATACCCACCGTCTGTCCCGAGACTTCGACGACGTCGAAGGGGTCCCAGCGCCCCTCGCTCTGGCTCCGTATCAGCCGACGGAAGTCCTTGGCGAAGTACAGGATGGCCCCCACCACCCACTCCCCCAGGGAGCCACTGAAGATGCCCCGCCCGTTGGTTACCAGGGCGCGGCTCTGCAGGAGTTCGGGCGAAACCAGATGGTTGATGCCCGCGCTCATGATATGGACCCAGCGCAGTTGGGGCGACGTGAGCAGGACCTCGCGCAGCAGGTCCTTGCTCGCGGACCAGCACAGAGCCACGGTCGCCCGCGGGGCGGCGGCCAGAAAGTCGTCGGCCGTCTCCCCCACCACGATCTCCAGGTCCGCGGCCGCCGCCTCAAGCCGGGCCAGCAACGACTCGCTCGGTCTACCGAGTACGAGAAGCGTCTCCCTGTTCATGCGGCGAACATACCTCCTAGCGACCGGTTCAGCGTTTCGCGAGCATCCTCAGTGTCAGCGCAGCCATAGCTCCGAAAGCCGTCAGCGCGGCCAGGCTGATCTTGGTGACGTCGAGCAGGGGCCTCACCTCGACGCCCTCGGGACCGACCACGATGGCGGCCACAGGACGCCCCATCGATCCTCCACCGCCGCCGCCTCCGCCACCGGCCCCCTCCTGCCCGCCGGCCGCGGCGCCTTCCGACGCGCCGGCCGCCTCCCCCCGGGCTTCGTCGCGCCGGCGGCGAGGCACGCCGAGCCCCATGCCCGAACCGAACCCCCCGCCGCTGGCCACTTCGGAGGCCGTGATCACCGTGTACGAGCCTATCGTCACGGGCTCACTGAATACTTTGGAGGAGTCCGCAGATGACAAGAGCTTGTCCAGGGTCTGCGACCTCCTTTCGGACTCGCTCGCCACCTTCTGCATGAACTCGTTGAGGCCGTCGTTCATAGCTATCTCTCCTTTCGTTTCCTCTCCTGGATCACCACGCAGCAGACAAAAAAGAGTGCGGTCAGCAACAAGACCGCCTGGACCCATCGGGTCGCGTCGACGATGCGAAGTCGCGACGTTCGTCCATCGACGGTGACGAGCACCGCGGTGGGTCGGCTCCACACCATCGCGCAGCCGGAGGCCTGAGCACGAACGACCTGGCGACCAGGCTCAGTCTCAAGGGACCGGCCTCGATCTCAGGAGTGGCCGAGCTGCGTGTGCGCAGGAAGGCTTCTGCTACCGGCATCGGTCCGAAATCACCCCGCGCTCTCTATCGACGCGTAGTCGAGCGCCATCTACGCGCCCTCCTTGTCCGGGACGAACTTGAGTGAGGCAGAGTTCATGCAATAGCGTTGTCCGGTAGGCGGCGGACCGTCGTTGAAGACGTGACCCAGATGTCCCCCGCAGCGCGCACACGACACGGCCGTGCGACTCATGAAGAAGGAGCGGTCCTCGTGTCCTCAACGGCATCCGGCGAAATGGGCTGCCAGAAACTGGGCCACCCGGTACCGGAGTGGAACTTCGCCTCTGAGCTGAACAAGGGCAACTCGCACGCGTAGCACGCGTAGGTCCCCTTCTCCCAGAACTCGTCGTACTCGTTGCTGAAGGCCGGCTCGGTCCCGTTCTCGAACAGGACCTGATAACGGTCGAGTGGCAGCAGGCGCCGCCACTCGTCCTTGCTGCGTACCATTTCTCTACCATGTGGCCTCCTATCCTTGGCGCGTCCGTGCTCCGCTCACCATGCGACCACGCTTCTACTGTAATGGAAGAAGACGGCCGGCGCTCGTCATCTGATGTACACCTTGGTGCCGTCGGGGATCATGGGATCGGATCTGTCGTTCGCCCTGAGGGCGTCCATCTCCCACATGGGCAGGCGGATGCAGCCGTCGCTGGCCGGATAGGTCGGGACCGAGGGATAGCCATGGATGGCGAGCACGTATCCCGGGTTGATGTAGAGCGCCCGGTAGCGAGGTCCGTCGGCATAGGGCTTCCTCTGGACGGTGTAGGGTGCAGAGCGATAGGTGAAATCCCTTCCGGTGGACGTGGGCAGGGTCCTTGTGACCGTGCCGTTCTGCACGTACAGGAACACCTGCTTGGCCAGACTCACCTCGATCCAGATGCCCGAGCCGCTCTGGCGCGGCACCGGCCGCACGGCCGTCGTCAGCCGCGTCCATGTTCCCTGCCCCACTGCTCCGTCCCGGCTCAGACCCTCCCATTTCTGGAAGGCGATGACCGCGCTACGGGTACGCTCGTCGAAGACCCCGTCGACGGTCCCGGGCCTATATGTGAGTTCAGACAGCCGTTGCTCGATCCAGAGCACGTGCGGACCCCGACTTCCCACACTCGCGGCCGCATAGCCGGGAGAGGTCGGGACGGGCACGGGTGGCGTCGCCAGCGGCTGGGGCGTCTTGAAGAGAGGCTTCGTAGAGCATCCCCACGCTCTGCGCCCGGGTCACCTCGGCCAGCGGGTAGTAGCGGCCGTCGCTCTGCCCTGCCACGATCTGCAGGCGATAGGCGTTGGCGACGGAGGGCTGATGGTCGGGCGCGATGGACTCCCGGTCGGGAAAGCCCTGCAGCCAGGTCACGACTTGGGTGAGTGGGTCGCAGTTTGTACTTACGATAAATCAAAAATGCACCGATAATTATGGCAATAAGTAATAATACTGCAACGATTACAAACCACATAGGAATTACCTAAAAATATGTTTTAGCTGTAATTAAACTACCACTGCTACCATATCCTAAATTAGCAACTAGTATATCTCCCTAACCATTTTTGATCTTTTAATTTATCTGTCAAATTTTCGAGTGCTATTAGGTAATATATTGCCTTTTGGGATTGTGTCATTGAATTCAATTTCTTGTACTAGTTTGCCCGTCTGATTTATTATCTGGATCTTACCAAATGGCTTAACGTGTATATTGCCTGTATTTTTTAACCTTGTAACGATACTTATTTCCCGAATTGATGAAGAAACTACCCGTTACTGCCGTTTTTTGCAGCAGAAATTGTATAAGTTGAAGTTGTTCAGTTAGTTGCCAGGCACAGTAACCAAAAAAATTGTACCGACACTTGCTGCAAGTGAAACATTTTTATCAGCTTTATTGTTTGGAACCACCCTGACTGCACCATAATATCCACCCGCTGAACCATTTTTTGGAATAGTAACTGTTACAGGTATCCTAACTTTTGCACCTGCGGGTATTGTTATTTCTTTGACTGAGGATGCTATTGTTTTAAAACTATTACTTACTACAGCCGTTGATGGATCAAATAATATCTTCGGCTCACCCGTTTCATTTTTGTTAGGCTCAAAGTCATTTACAACCACGCTGGCATTAATGGAAGCCTTTGTAGGATTCGTCACGTCTAGCTGCACTACCTCCTGTGCTACCTTTGCTCAACGTCATTTCATATCTTACTGGGGATATTTGGAATCCATTTCCTGGAGCTTGTACATTTTGTGCATTTACTCCATTTAGTGTAGATGACGTCATGGGTAATGCTAAATACTGCAGCCACCAAAATGGATATTAATAACTTTTTAATTCTCATTTGTCCCTCATTTTATTTGCTTATGTTTACTACTTAACAAGATTATAAAGTTATTTGGCTCTAAAACAAAATTTATTTTAAAAGGTTGCCAATGCTACATACAAGATTACAGTATTATAAATTCCCGGGGGTTGATTAGCGCGCCTATTTACAATATAAGATACGGTAAATTTACGGAGGTCAGGATTTGGAAAATTTACTAAGGACTCGCCGCTAACAAACCTATAGTTATTGGGTATATTATAGTTTGCAGTCGGCCAAGATAGTCCAATCCCTATCGGATCTTGACCAATATTGGGTATACTGTTGGCCCTTAAATTAATACCAAACTGAGTTTTACCAGGTTGAGAATTTTCAATCGTAGTGATGGGGCTAATAACATTATTACCAGACGTAGGTGGTGTACCTACAATGCTTATATTATAACCCTGCTCCGCGTTGGTGATGACTAACATTTGAGAATAGCCAGAATTTGCGTTAGTTGATGATAATTCTCCTAAATCAACAAAGTTACCTTGTGCCAGGGCGCAGGAAAGACCTGGTATGTCTTTTGCAACACAAAACAACAAATAGGGAGGAACTTCGGTAGATAAGCCTAAAGGAATAGTTATCGAAAAAGCTAGTCCACTTGCATCAGTTGCAACTCCACTTCCATCATCACTTGCAAATGTCCTTAAACGCGCAAAATATGACCCAACACTTGATGGATTTTGTCACATTACCTATTTCGATACCCATACTACCGCCTGGTTCCACACTTGGTGTTCTAGTAAATATAAGTTTGTTTGGTGTAGATAACGGACTTATTGAAAAATCCGTGATTCCAGTTTGATTGATTATTGTACTTGAATCAAAACCGAAACCATTAGGTATGGTACAATGGCGTGCCTGGGAATGGATCATTGCCACAGATTTCTAGTTCAAATGAACCTATTAAATCATTATTTAATCTGTCAAAACTTATCAAATAAGTGACTCCGAAAACCCCTGCTCTACTATCCGAAATTGTCAAACTTCGGTTTGCTAATATATCAGCCCGAACATTGACACTAAACAGCACTCCGGCTAACACCAGGAGTGCTGTTGTAGTATATTTTAGGCTATGTTTTAGCTGTTTTAGTTTGTGCATATCGCAATCTATTATAGCAACGTTTTTTGTCCAAATTCATCGTAAATAAAACATTAGCTCTAATGTGCAATATCAAAAATACTTTAATTAAAATGTTCCGGTTGCGATTAAACCTATTGAGGTGGTGTAGACACCAGGCTCAGTTAGAACATTAATGTTGGCGAGAAAGTTCAGTTGTCCGTCTGCTAAAGCTAATGGAGCGCCGCCGCTATTGGCTATATCATCTCCGTAAGTTGAAGCTGTTCCGGTAGTGGCACCATCGTTTAACAAGGCAAATGATTCGGTTCCGACATACGCGCCAGTAGTTGTTGCTTTTGTGCAACCTGAACCACCACCAGTGGTGCCATTGTATTGTTTGCGGCAACTATAGATCCAGCTCCACCAGCCCGGTACCACCAGCGACACAGAAGCCAAATTGCTCTGTCCCGGGAGCACTTGTTGCTGGGGCATTCAAAGAAGTAATTGTATTAGTGGCCCCAGACTTTAGGGAATGGCCGGTAGCCGCCCAAGTCTTAGCTCGTATCACTACACCGCCAACGGCATTTGATTTAATATCAAATTTGGCATCGGCATTGGCGTAAGCTACCGCCTCGTCTAGAACACCACCGATGAGTGTGTCACCCAGCACGAGACCAGTAGCACCAGAGGAACAGTCACCACCTGTATAAACACAGAATGTTAATCTTTCTTGTACTTTAGCTGTTAGAGTCAAAATCTCGCCGTACTCATAGCAAAGCCACCGAAGTCTGTGTGGCGCCAGGGGCAGCTGAAGTATAGGCTTCAGCTGTTGCCTGACGTTAGTGTAGCTATAAATCCTGGCATAGAAAGTACCATTAGCGGTACATCAGTTGGGTTAACAATGCCACTAATTGTTAAAGTTTTTGATGTGGTACTGTCCATGCAACACCAGCATTTTCAAAAATCCAAGTATTGGCGTCACCAGCTGCTGCCGAAACAGACCAACCACCACCACCGCCAGATACGGTAACGTCTGGCAAGGCCTACCAGCTAGTGTCTCCGTCTGGGACGTCAGTACCAGGTGTAGCTGTACAAGATTCACCGCTCCAGAGGGCTGTTATCACAAAACTCCAACACAAGCCCTTGTGAGGTATGAGCTGAGGGTGTGAATGTGACTTCATAATCTACAGCTGTTGCCCCTGGGGCCGAGTTGCTCATTTTTATACTGCGCGTGCTAAGTGTTGCAGCACTGGCTTTACCTATGTTAAACATTGGCAAAGCCACAGCGGCCACTAGACCTACTGCTATTAGTGCAAACAATTACGCTGCCCGCGCAACGTTAGTGTTTTCACGAATTCTCCTTTTGTTGTTGATTGTTTTTATTTTTGATATTGCCACTTATTTATACAACAAATAAGTCGGCTATGTCAATATGACGTAGCCGACTTATCCACAATCTGTTAATATTTTCTTAAAATGTTCCGGTTGCGATTAAACCTATTGAGGTGGTGTAGACACCAGGCTCAGTTAGAACATTAATGTTGGCAAGAAAGTTCAGTTGCCCGTCTGCTAAAGCTAATGGAGCGCCGCCGCTATTGGCTATATCATCACCGAAGTTGAAGCTGTTCCTGTAGTGGCACCATCGTTTAACAAGGCAAACGATTCGGTCCCGCATATACGCCAGTTGTTGTTGCTTTTAGTGCAACCTGAACCACCACCAGTGGTGCCATTGTATGGCGTTTCTGGCAGCTATATAACCTGCTCCACCTGCTCCTGTACCACCAGCAACACAGAAGCCGAATTGTTCTGTACCGGGAGCACTTGTTGCTGGGGCTTCAAAGAAGCAATTGTATTAGTGCCCCAGACTTTAGGGAATGACCTGTAGTCGACCAAGTTTTAGCTCGTATCACTACACCGCCGACGGCATTTGATTTAATGTCAAATTTGGTATCGGCATTGGCGTAAGCACAGACTCGTCTAGAACACCACCAATGAGTGTGTCACCAAGCACGAGACCAGTAGCACCAGAGGAACAGTCGCACCTGTGTAAACACAAAATGTTAATCTTTCTTGTACTTTAGCTGTTAGAGTCAAAATCGGCCGTACTCATAGCAAAGCCACCGAAATCCGTGTAAGCGCCGGGGACAATTGATGTATAGGCTTCAGCTGTACCTGAGGCAGTATAGCTATAAAGCCTGGCATAGAAAGTACCATCAGGACCTACATTGGAAGGATTAGTAATGCCACTAATTGTTAAAGTTTTTGATGTGGCTGTCCATGCAACACCAGTATTTGTAAAAATCCAAGTATTGGCATCGCCGGCTGCTGCCGAGACGGCCCAACCACCACCACCACCTGATACGGTAACGTCTGGCAAGGCACTTCACCAGCTGTGTCTCCGTCTGGGACGGTACCAGCTGTATCTGTACAAGCCTCTCCATTCAGAGGGCTGTTGTTACAAAATTCCAACACGAGCCCTTGAGAGGTGTGAGCTGAAGGTGTGAATGTAACTTCATAATCTACAGCTGTTGCCCCTGGGGCTGAGTTGCTCATTTTTATACTGCGCGAGACAAGTGTTGCAGCACTGGCCTTACCTATGTCAAACATTGGCAAAGCCACAGCGGCCACTAGACCTAGTACCAATATGGCGTAAATAGCTCGTACGCCACGAATATTATCTTTTTTCATATTACCCCTTTATTTGTTGTTTTTGTTTAAGGTGCTAATGCTTGTAATCTATCAGTTAATTGACAGTTATGCAAGTACTTTTTAAAAACTGTGGATAACTTGTCAATAGGTAGATGTTGCTACGAGAATATGATTAAAGACATACTCACCAGCTGGTGTTATGTCGTTGATATTATATATATACGTTATTGTAAATTCGGTAATGCCACTGCTTTTATTGCTGATAAGCAACTCTATCACCTTTAGTGTATTTATAAAGATCGGGATTGTCGTAGGCATCATCTACTTGCCCGTAACTATAAGAGAGTCTGGCAATTGTATAGGATCTGCACCAACATTAGCAGGATTGGTATTTGTGACTAAATTAATACCAAATTGTTCAGTACCATAGTAGGGGTGTGGGTGTGTTGTTGGTCGGAAAGACGTAAGTAGTAGGTGCACTTACCAAATGTGGTGGATCTGAAGCAGTAACTACTTGATAACCCTCTGCGAGGTATGTTTTTACAAAAAAGGTGCCTGTGGTGTATTTAGTTTCTGTTTCTGACAAATAACCTAAATCAATGTTCCCGCCAGTGACTATAAATTCAATATAAGGATCTGGTGTAGTGGTAAAACCACCATATGCCTGATAAAGAGCGCTGCTAGTGTTACCAACAGTTAAATCACCCAAACTAGCCCGCGCTCGATAATTAAGTGAACTAGCATCATTTAAACCACCAGCACCCATAAATACTTCGTCCACCCCATAATTTGGCGAAACATAAGTAGGCGCCGCTTGAGCAATTTGAACAATAAGCATAGGAGCACATATAAAAGCCACAACTGTGCTAATAGTAATTAGACGCACCACTGTTTGTTTGAATTGCCTCATAGTTCAAGGTATATTTTAGAACTTTTTGCCTATATTATGCAAACTGGTAGCGCTTAATCAAGAAAGTATAGTATAGTAAAACTAATTATTTAGCGCTTATGCTAACAATAGATTTATGGATAATAAACAAAACTCATTAGACCCAAACGATGACTCGCTAGAGGCTACCGAGACTGTTCAACAACAACCAACAGTTACGCCGATGAACACTGGTGGTGAAAGTTTAGACCCAGGCCAAGGGCCTGGTGTTGTTAGCCCTCAAGATGAAGACAAGCATGTTAAACCTAAAAAATCGATTGCTCAAAAAGTTCAGGCAGTAGTTGGTAAATTTAATATTTACTTACTTTTATTTATATTAGTTATTTTACTAGCAGGTATTGCGACGTTTGCCAGTTTTAGGGCAAGTAAGACTGCTGTTGAAGATAGCAATATTACTGGCCAAACATTAACTGCCGAAGATTTAAAAAACCTAAAGAATAACGACACTACGGTTGGTGATTCTAAACAAACTCTAACAATTGCCTCTAATGCAGTATTTAATGGCCGAGTATTAGTAAGGGACAGCTTGGATGTGGCAGGCTCGATAAGAGTAGGCGGGACCTTGAGTTTACCGGGTATTACTGTATCTGGTACTAGTGCATTTGAAAACGTACAAGTTGCCAATAACCTATCTGTCGCCGGCAATGGCGCCGTACAAGGTACTATGACCGTGCAAAAAAACTTATCTGTAGGAGGTAGCGGTAGTTTTGGTGGAACATTATCTGCACCAACTATTAGTGTAGATAATTTAATACTAAATCAGAGATTTAGTCGTAAATAGGCACATTGATGCTGGCGGTGGAACACCAGTAGAGTTTCGGGCTGATGGTGGCAGGGACTGTCTCTATTAGTGGCAGCGATACTGCTGGCACCGTAAGTTTAGCTTTGGATCATCGTTTTGCGTGGACATTAGCAAGAGTTACTTTTGCAAATCGCTTTAATGCAGACACCTCACGTAGTTATTACGCCAGTTGGTCAGCTTGTGCTGGAATCGAGGATTTTATGTAACGATGAAATTTCTACATCCGGATTCGCCATTAAGCTAAATGTGCTGGCAACAGCGGCAGGTACAGCTGTTCGTTTAACTACATTGCTATAGATTAAACATCTAAAAAAACAACTACATCATCTGATTTAACTTGCATAATACCGCGGGTTATGGTTATGACTTCGTCTTTTGCACCGCTAACTCTTATCACTAAATCACAAGGGTTGAGCAGGGTAATAAAATTGTGATGCCCTGCCAAAATATCAAAAGGGCCAGTATCGTTAACTGCTGATACGCTTTCTATATCGCCTTCAAAGTAAACTTTAAACGGTGAATATACTTTTAAGTGAAATTTATCACCAACTTTATGAGCTGGTGCTTTAGGTTTTGCTGGTTTTTTGGCCATTGATAAAATTTGCCTTAAACTACAATCTCTTCTACGCCTTTAAGCATCTGATCCCTGGTAAAATATTCCCCTGGCACACCGTTTAGCTTTTCGGTTACAAACATATACTGAGTAAAGTACTGAATGAGTTTTTTGGCCTTGGCATATTGGGCCCTATCGACAGGGCTTAGCTCGTTTTCACCAATAATTGCGATAATACCCTTTAATTGGTCGTATTTTTGAAGAATTGACTGCACTTGCACGCTCAACAAATAATGCCTATCACCAACGATGTCTGGCGAAAGCACGCTAGAGGTAGTCTGGTTTAAGATCAACAGCCGGCCTAATACCTTGCTCGGCAACTTTACGACTTAAGACGATGATAGAATCCAGTTCGTGCTGAATTACTTGCACTGCTGGGTCACTAAGGTCGTCGGCTGGTACATAAATGGTTTGTACGCTAGTTATAGAGCCGTTTTCGTTAGAACTTAAGCGATCTTGCAACACCTTAACATCAGAAAAGATAGTAGGTTGGTAACCACCCTCGTTAGGGATTTGATCCATAATTGTGGCTAGCTCGTTTTTGGCCTGGACAAAACGATACATGTTGTCTGCAAAGAACAATATATCTTTGCCCTGCTCATCCCTGAAATATTCAGCCGAGCCACGGCCGAAATACCAATTAAGACTACGCTGAGCCGGGTTTTCATTCATCTGTCCAAAGAACATACAGGTATTTTTTAGCAAATCATACTCTTGCAAAGTCTCGTAAAGCTCGTGACCCTCACGAACACGCTCACCAATACCAGCAAAGAAAGATAAACCACCACCACTTTTAGCAATATTGTGGATTAGCTCCATGGTTAGCACTGTCTTACCAACACCGGCACCACCGATAACACCAATTTTGCGACCTTT
>CAWHIX010000015.1:0-19629 GCA_963829545.1 uncultured Actinomycetes bacterium | reverse complement strand
GGAGGCAGCATCATGGCACCACGTAGAGGACCGAACCCCCCCGGACCTGTCGGCGGCGTAGGCCGCGGACCGAACCCTCCGGGCCCCGTGGGCGGTGTGGGCCGCGGACCGAATCCCCCGGGTCCCGTGGGCGGCGTCGGCCGCGGACCGAACCCCCCTGGCCCCGTGGGCGGCGTCGGTGTGGGACGCCGCAATGGCGTGGGGCTGCTGCGGTAGGGCCGCGGAGCCAAGTCCGCTGCGCTGGCGAACGCCAAGCGCGGGCACCGGCTGATCGGCCGGGTTCGAAGAGAATAACGCCGGGCGCGCGCCCCGCTATCGGGGCGCGCCCCCGGCTGTTCCGGGGTCCGGGTCTTGACCTCCGATGACGCGAACTCGCCCCGCCCTTCAACTTGGCGGGGTGGCACAGGACACCGTCCCATATAATCCTGTCGACTTCCAGCATCGCCTCTCGGGCAGTAAGACCCGCCGCCTCAGCAGGTCTTCGTCGCGGACGGCGAAGGCGATGTATCGGAACATGCCGACAGCGAAACGAACGTTGATAGGCCTGATCTCACCGGCCTTCGCCGCCTCTTCGAGCAGTGCCGAGAAGCGCTCGATGAAACGATCGGACACGATCTCTCGATATGCTCGCCGAGTCGCTTCAAAATGCTCGACGTCCCGGCGGAATGCGGAAGACAACTCGCGCAGACCCTCAGCGCCTTCGCGGAAGTAGGACCGAGCCTGGGCGGAGGGCGAGGAGCATTGACGCGCCTGGGCATCGATGCCGGCGAGCAGGTGGTCTCCCCACCTCTGCAGCGCGAGGATCACAAGGTCGGTCTTGCTGGGCGCAAGCTTGTAGAGGGTGGAGACGGAGCAGTGGAGTTCCCCTGCTAGATCGGACATCTTCAGGTTCGCAAAACCCTGCGCGCTGATGACGAGCATGACCCCGTCGAGCAACTCCTCAGCACGGACGTTTGAGAGTCTCTTCGACACGGGTGGTCCCTCCAGTCCGCCGGCAAATGCGTCTGTGATCGTCGTCGGTTTGGGCGAGGCCCACGATCATTGTACAGCGACTGAAATAATATTTGAACGGGTACTGACATACGCTGCCATTTACTCTCGCTTGTCCGAAGTCGCAGTCTTGTGCGGCCCGGACGCACCGGCAAGGCCGATATCGCCAATGGGTTTGGAGTTCCTGCCCAGCAGCCACGGCGGCGCCGCTCCTGTGACGGCGGAGAAGTGGAGTTCTGGGTGCACTTCCATCGCCGATCAGGGTGACTCACGGGAGGTCTATTCTCTGGCTGACGCGAGGGATCGACAGAAACGCATATCTAGCGACTGGGACGTGGGTGAGATGACCGCCGGTCGCTTCCTTCGTCCGAAGCTACGGCCACCCGTAACCAGACCGGGTCTACAGGCGCGCCCACGGCTGCTCGAGAGGCTCGATAAGGGGCTGGCGGGGCAGTTCAGGCTGATCGTTGGGCCGGCGGGTTATGGCAAGACGACGCTGCTTGCCCAGTGGATAGGTCATCAGGGGCTGCCGGCGGCCTGGCTCACGTTGGATCAAACCGACAACGAGCCAACCCTGCTTCTGGAAGAGCTGGTAGAGGCGGTCAGTATCGTCTACCCCGACTCCTGTCAAACCATCAGGTCTCTGCTCGGCCGTCCTCTTCCTCCACCGCTCGAACTGCTGCTCAGAGAGCTGACGAACGACCTGGATGACCTCGATGAGTTCATCCTGGTGCTGGATGACTGCCACCTTCTGAAGGATCCCCACACCTGCGAGATCCTCCGGCACCTGGCCTACCAGCCTCCCAGCTCGCTCCATCTCGTCTTGGCCTCCCGCGCGGACCCTCTGCTGCCTCTCGGCGCATTGAGGGGACGGGGTCTGCTGAACGAGTTGAGGGCGGCAGATCTACGCTTCAGCTACGAAGAGGGGGAGGCGTACCTACGGGAGGCCTTCGGCCGGCCCCTCAGTGAGGCTCAGTGCTCCTCTCTGATGGAGTGGACCGAGGGTTGGATCGCCGGCCTTCATCTGGCCGCGCTGTCGCTGCGAGACCGTGAGGACGTTGAGCAAGGCATCCGGGCGTTTGCCGGCAGTGGTCGCTTCGTCACCGACTATCTCATGGACGAACTCTGGAACCAGCTCGATCCGGCGGTCCAGTACTACCTGGAGGCCACGTCGATCCTCGAACGCCTGACTGCTCCGCTCTGCCGTGCGGTCATCGGTGACGGTGCTGCCGACTCTTTCGAGGGGCGGCCGATGCTGGAGTGGTTGGAAGACCGGAACCTCTTCGTGGCCTCGCTCGATGAGCAGCGGACGTGGTTCCGATACCACCACCTCCTCCGCGACCTCTTGCTTCGCCTGCTCAATGCCCATCTGCCCACCGAGGACGTGGCTGCACTGCACGTCCGCGCGGCCGAGTGGTTCAGTGCCCACGACCAGGTAGAAGAGGCCATAGGCCACTTTGTCAAGGCAGGAAGACCCGAGTCTGCCGCCGACGCAGTCGAGGCGCACGCCAGGTCCGCAATCGAACAGGAGCGGTGGCCAGAACTGCAGCGCTGGGTCGGCATGCTCGGGTCAGACATCGTCGATGCTCGCCCCCGACTGGTGATGATCCACGCGTGGCTGGCAGCCGCTCGGCATGACCTTGCTAGTAGCATCCGACTCTGCGAACGGGCAGAACGACTACTCGACCAATCAGAGCAGCAGCTCGAAGACGATATGGCCATTCGCGGAGAGATCGCCACGATGCGTGCGGAGGTCAGCTTCTACGTGCAGGGCAGGGGTGACGAGGCGCTACTCTACGCTCGCAGCGCGCTGGAATCACTCCCCCGGGACTACCAATTGGCCCGAGCAACCGCCAGCTGGTACGAGGGCGGCGGCCTGTATCTACTTGGGCGGATCGACGAATCCCTAGAGGCCTTTCGCCGCGCTTCCTTTGGGGACTACGGGGAGATCATCCATCCTCGGGCCATGGTCGGGCTGTGCGTGATGGCGTTCATGACCGGCGACGTTGACTATGCGGACCAGTGCGCGAAGCGGATGCTACGCGAGGTGGTCGGGCGCCGGCTTGGGGAGAGCGCAGGCTGGGCCCACTACTTCTTGGGGCTGGCCGCTTACCTCAGAAACGATCTCACCACTGCCGAGGAGCACTATACGGCCGTCGAACCGTACGGATCCCACTTGGTTGCACTCAAGCAGAGCTACTACGGACTTGCCTGGGTGCAGCACGCCCGGGGTGCAGCAGATGAGTCCTTGGGGGTCCTGGATCAGTTCGCGCGTCTCGTTTCCGATCTCGGCATCTCTCTTGGACCGGAGATCCAGTTGCTGCGGGCCCGCCTGTCCGTGCTGTCTGGTTGGCCCACAGACAGCGCGGGCCTCGCCCGAGGGATCATCGATGCACTGGATGACGGACCGGTGTCGCTGCAGGTGTGCTACGAGTTCGGCCCGATCAGCGCCATATCGATTCTGGCGTCGGAGGGTGGCGATGACGATCTGCCCGCTTGCCAGGCGGTACTGCGGCGTCTGCTCGCGACCGCGGAAACAAACGGCAACGTCTTCCGGTCTGTGCAGTGTCTCGTTCTGCAGGCGCTTATTCTTGATCGCCAGGATCGGACTCCCGAGGCCCTGGCCTCACTAGCCCAAGCGGTGGCGTTGGCGAAGCCCGGCCGCTTGGTCCGGTTGTTCCCCGAGATGGGGGACCGAGTGCACTCGCTGTTGCGGGCGCTCCGTCCTCGCGGCGGCGGCTGATGCCTTCCTTGACGGGCTCATAGCCTCATTCGAGGAGGAGGCGCGTCTGCCTGACGCCGCCTCCCAGATCCGCCCTGCTGCCCGTAGCCGGGATGACCAGATCTGACACCCTGCTGTCAAACCGGGAGCTCGATGTGCTCATCCTGCTTGAAGAGCGTCTGAGCAACAAGGAGATCGCACGACGGTTGGTGATCTCTCCGAGCACAGTGAAGCGCCATACCCTCAGCATCTATGCCAAGCTAGGCGTCGGAAGCCGTCGCGAAGCTGTGGCGAAGGCGCGACGCTTGGGAGTCCTCCCGGTCTCGCCATAGTGCGTCCCTGATCACGCGCGGTTGCCCGAATCCTGCCCGTAGTTAGACCCTAGTGGTGCTGTGGGGAATCTGCCCACGCGGTCTACGCTTGGATGGAATGAGCAAACGGGCACAGGCAGGCGAGTGCATGACACCCAGCGACTTTCTCGACATCTCTGGCGACACTCCGGCTCTCTACGAGATCTGCGTTCGTGGGGCCCTCGACACAAAGTGGTGCGACCTCATTGAAGGAATGACCATGGAGGTCATCCATGAAGACTCCCAGCCGTTGACGGTGTTCCGCGTGGTCCTGCGGGACCAATCCGAGCTGGCCGGCCTGTTGGATGCGCTGTTCGGCGCCAATGCCACGGTTCTCTCGGTCACAGCCTTGGAAGCGGCGTCGAGGAACAAGGAGTCATGATGAAAGCACTGGCGGCGTTTCCCTCGACTCGTGAGGTACGGCTGGTGGACCACCCGGAGCCGCGATCACGGCGTCGACTGACGTCAAGCTGCGCATACTCGAGGCGGGGGTTTGCGGCACCGACCGCGAGATCACCTCGTTCGAGTACGGCGAGCCGCCCGCCGACTCTCCCTACTTGGTCATCGGTCACGAGGTCGTCGGCGAGGTCGTCGAAGTCGGGACGGGCGTCACCGACCTGGCCCCCGGCGACCTGGCGGTTCCCATGGTGCGTCGCCCTTGCTCCGGACGACTGGTGTGGTCCTTGCCGGCACGGCCGTCAGGACTTCTGCATCACCGGTGACTTCACCGAGCGGGGCATAAAGGGTGAGCACGGGTACATGACCGAGTTCGTCGTCGATGACGAACAGTACATGGTGAAGGTGCCGAAAGAGCTCCGTGAGGTGGCCGTCCTGTTGGAGCCTCTGACGGTGGCCGAGAAGGCTGCGGAGCAGACCCGCATCCTGGTGGGACGGCTGCCCGGTGATCTCAAGAACGATCCCAGCAACCTATCGGCCGTCGTTCTTGGGGCGGGCCCCATCGGGCTGCTGGGGGCGATGAAACTCATGGATGGCGGATTCAACACCTGGGTCTACTCCATGGACCCGGCCGACAGCCCCAATGTCAAGATCGCGACGGCCATCGGTGCCCGGTTCATCTCCGCGGCCGAGCACCCAGCGACAGACCTGGCCAAGATAGTAGGCAACATCAGCCTGATGTATGAGGCCACCGGCATCGCCAAGGTGGCTTTCGACGCGCTCAGCGTGCTGGGGGTGAACGGTGTCTTCATCTCCACAGGCGTACCGGCCGCGGGAGAACCCGTCGCGATCGACGCCCGGCAGATCATGCGCAACCTCGTGCTCAGCAACCAGCTCATGTGCGGCACCGTGAACGCTGGTCGCGCCTCCTTCGAGGAAGGACTGCAGGATCTGGCATCGTTCATGCGGCGCTTCCCCGACGCCGTTCGCGCCCTGATCACCGCCCGGGTGCCGCTCGACGACGCCCGTGATGCCGTTCTGTCGAGGGGCGGGATCAAGACCGTCGTCACGGTGGCGTGAGGGGTGGCAGAGGTCGTGTTGTGGGGGAACTTCAGCGTGAGACCACGCTTGCGAGATGTATCGGACAGGAGGAACTGATGGCTTCACCTTGGATCGACGTTTCGGTCACCCTGAAGACCGCCATGGTCAACTGGCCGGGCGATCCGGCGGTCCGTTTCAGCCACGCTACGAGCATCGAGCGCGGCGACCCGGCTACGGTGTCACTCCTCGAGATGGGCGCGCACACCGGCACCCACATGGACGCGCCGGCGCACTTCGTGCGCGGCGGCATCGGCATAGACGAGATGCCACTTGACGCGGCGATGGGGATGGCGCGGGTGATCCCGATCCGCGACCGCGAGTCCATCAAGGTCGAGGAACTTCGGGCGCATTTCCTCCAGCCCGGCGAGCGGGTCCTGTTCAAGACCTACAACTCGGAGCACTGCTGGGATACGGACGAGCTTCGTCGAGGACTTCGTCTACCTATCCGCTCCGGCGGCCGAGCATCTGGTCGAGCGAAAGGTGGGGCTGGTCGGGATCGACTACCTATCCGTCGGCGGTTTCCAAGCGGATGGAGTGGAGACCCACCAGGCCCTGCTCAACGCGGGCGTCTGGGTCATCGAGGGGCTGGACCTGAAGCAGGTCCAGCCCGGGCCCGGTGGAGCTGATCTGCCTGCCTCTCAAGATCGCCGGAGGCGACGGGGCGCCGGCCCGGGCGCTCGTACGTCAACTCGGCGGCGAATAGGCAGCGGACAACAGGCGTACAGCAGCGGATAGATCAACTACGTCATCAAAGGAGAGACGATCATGAAGGTCATCATCGTTGGGGGAGTGGCCGGGGGCGCATCGTGCGCGGCGCGCCTGCGCCGATTGGACGAAGAAGGCCGAGATCCTTCTGCTGGAGCGCGGGCCCTATGTGTCGTACGCGAACTGCGGGCTTCCCTACCACGTCGGCGACGTGATCGAGAAGGAGTCGAGTCTCCTGGTGGCGACGGAGCAGACGTTTCGCGCCGTGTTCGCGATCGATTGCCGGACGCAATGCGAGGTGACCGCCATCTCTCCTGAAGCGAAGACCGTGGAGCTCAAGAATCACGCCACCGGCGAGGTGACCACCGAGACCTACGACAAGCTCGTGCTCTCGCCCGGGGCGGCTCCCATCCGCCCGCCGCTACCGGGGATCGACCTGCCGGGCATCTTCTCCGTGCGGACCGTGCCCGATGCGAGAGAGATCCGGGAGTGGATCGAGCGGGATTCCAGCGCCCTGACCGAAGAGACCAGGTCGTCCGGATTCCAGACCCTTGGACAAGCCGAGGCAGGCCGTGGTGGTGGGCGGCGGATACATCGGCCTGGAGATGGCCGAGAACCTGGTCCACCGCGGACTCGAGGTGACCGTCGTCGAGATGCTCGATCAGGTCATGGCGCCGCTCGACCCGGAGTGTGCCCGCCTCGTCGAGCGCCATCTGGAAAAGCACGACGTCCATCTCGCTCTCAACGACGCCGTGGCCGCCTTCGAGCAGACCGCCTCCGGCTCCCTCGAGGTCCTTACCAAGTCGGGCAAGAGGTATCCCGCGGACATCGTGATACTGGCCATCGGCGTGCGTCCGGAGACCGCGCTCGCCAAGGCGGCCGGGCTGGAGATCGGTGAGCGGGGCGGCATCCGTGTCGACGAGCAGATGCGCACCAGCGACCCGGACATCTTCGCCGTCGGCGACGCCGTGGAAGTCAAGGACTACGTCACCGGCGAGTGGTCCCTCATCCCGCTGGCCGGGCCGGCGAACCGGCAGGGCCGGATCGTGGCCGACGTACTCGCCGGCCGGGACTCCCGCTTCCGGGGCACGCAGGGTACCTCGGTCATCGGCATCTTCGGAGCGACGGTGGCCATGACCGGGGCCAACGAGAAGCTGCTCGCCCGGCTCGGCGAGACGGACTTCGAGAAGATCTACCTCTTCCCCAATTCGCACGCGGGCTACTACCCGGGCGCCAAGACCATCGTGCTCAAGGTCATCTTCCGCAAGTCCGACGGGCGCGCTCCTCGGAGCGCAGGCGCTCGGTCTGGACGGGGTCGAAAAGCGGATCGACGCTCTGGCCATGGCCATCCAGATGGGCGCGACCGTGTACGACCTGGAAGAGTCGGAGCTGTGCTACGCACCCCCGTTCGGCAGCGCGAAGGACCCCGTCAACTTCGCGGGGATGGTCGCAGCCGACGTGCTCCGGGACGACATGCCGCTCGCCCACTGGACCTCCGTGGACGGCCAGTTCCTGCTCGACGTGCGCAATCCGCCCGAGATCGCAGCGGAGCCCGTGGAGGGCGCGGTCAACATACCGCTGCCGCAGCTCCGCGCGCGCCTGGGCGAACTCCCCCGCGACCGCGAGATCCTGGTCATCTGCCGCTCGGCTCAGCGCGCCTACTACGCGACGCGCATCCTCCTGCAGAACGGGTTCAAAGCCAGGAACCTCTCGGGAGGCATGATGTCGCGTTCGATGCTTTGAAGAGGTCAACAGATAATCCACAACGCGGCTACTACCGCGGGAAAAGCGAAGGAGAAGGCAAGATGGCAAAAGTGAACGAGTTGAATACCGGGCGTGTCACGGTCGATACCGACCGCGTCCAGCGCCTGAGGAAGCAGTTCCTCGATACGCCGCTGACCATCGACAACGAGCGCCTCAAGTTCATGAGGGAGGTCTACGAGGAGACGGCCGGCTATCAGAACATCATCCGCCGGGCCAAGTTCCTCGCGCACGTCCTCGAGCACAAGACCTTGTACATCGACGAGAACCTGTTCATCGGCAGCATGGCCAGCTCCGTCAATGCCGTCTACACCTACCCCGAGTGGCAGGTGGAGTGGATGAAGCAGGACAAGGTCGTCGAGAAGTCGGAGACCCCGGAAGAGCGCGAGCTGATGGCGTGGGTGGTCGACTACTGGGACAAGCGGGCGCTGCGGCCCCGGTCGGACGAGATCTTCATCAAGAAGTACGGCTACGACCCGCAGGTGGCGATCGACGCCGGCCTGTACATGGACTTCAACTCCTGGCCGGCCGGCGGCGGCAACCTCAACTACCCGCTGATCTACCAGAATGGCGTCGCGGCCGTCATCGAGGACATCGAGACGCGGCAGGCGGCCCTCGACATGTACCTGGCGAACGCCCCCAAGCTCTACTTCTACGAGGCCTGCCTCATCGTGCTGCGCGCCGTCGTCAAGTTCGCGCACCGGTACGCCGCTCTCGCCCGCGACATGGCGGCGAAGGAGAAGAATCCCGAGCGCAAGCAGGACCTGCTCCAGATCGCCGAAGTCTGCGAGCACGTGCCCGAGCATCCCGCCCGCAACCTGCGGGAGGCGATCCAGGCCCACTTCTTCGCGCACATCATCTCGGAGCTGGAGCAGGCCGGGTGCGGCTACTCCGAGGGCTACCTGGGGCAGATGCTGGATCCCTACTACCAGCGCGACAAGGCCGCGGGGCTCATCGGTCCGGAAGAAGCGGTCTACATGCTCAAGCACCTGTTCGTCAAGCTGAACGAGGTCAACTACTACTACGGGCAGGCGGTCGGCACCGTGAACTCGGCCGACCTGGGCCAGACCGTCACGCTCGGCGGCTACACCGGTGAGGCCTACGACGCCACCGCGGAGATGGACTACCTGATCCTCGATGCCGCCATCGACATGAAGCTCCCGCAGCCCCCGCTGACCTGCATGTACCACGACAAGCTGTCGGGCGAGTTCCTCGAGAAGTGCCTCGACATGGTGGACACCGGCATGGGCATGCCCCAGTTCGTCAACGGCGACGTGGCCACGGCCCGGGCCCTGAACCTGTTCGGGGGGAACATCGACCTCGCGACGGCACGGCGCTCGGCCGTCGGCGCGTGCGTCGGCACCTACATCCCGTACCAGAACGGCCATCCGCTGGAAGGCCAGCCCAACTTGGGCAAGGCCCTCGAGCTGACGATGAACGACGGCAAGGACTTCGCCACCGGAGTGCAGGTGGGGCCGAAGACGGGCGATCTCGAGACGTTCAAGGACTTCGAGGAGCTGTACGCCGCGTTCCAGAAGCAGGTCGACTTCATGCAGGAGACCGTGCGGCACCACTCCTTCATCGGCAACATCCTGTGTGCGGAGTTCCTCCCCTGTGCCTGGCGCTCGATCCTGACGGTGGGATGCGTCGAGAAGGGCCTCGAAATCTGGAGCGGCGGCGCCAAGTACAACACGGTCGCCCACATCACCGTCGGCGGCGTGGACGCCGCCAACGGGCTCATGGCCGTGAAGCACCTGGTCTTCGACGAGAAGAAGCTGACCATGGCCGAGCTCAAGAAGGCCCTGGCGGCGAACTTCGACGGCGAGTACGAGAAGGTCAGGAAGCTCTGCTACGAGGCCCCCAAGCACGGCAACGACATCGACGAGGTGGAGCGGCTGGTCCGCCGGGTGTACGACAGCAACTACGACTCGTTCCAGAAGGTCGGCGGCATCTACCTCGACCCGGACTACAAGGCGGCCCCCGACGCCTACACGAAGAGCATCCACAACTACTTCGGGCTCAAGACGTGGGCGCTGCCGACGGGCAAGAAGGCCGGCGTGGCTCTCACCGACGGGAGTCTCTCGGCCATGCCCGGGACGGACACGCGCGGGCCGACGGCGCTCATCGTCTCCGGCGCGAAGGGCATCGACGCGGTGAAGTACGTCTCCGCGCACATGAACATGAAGCTCCCGCCCAACTCGCTGAAGACCCGGAAGGGACGTGAGACCCTGCTGCAGTTGATCAAGACCGGCATGGACCTGGGCCTCGGACACGTCCAGTTCAGCGTGCTCGACACCAAGATCATGAGGGATGCGCAGAAGCACCCGGAGAACTACGCCGACCTCGTGGTCCGCGTGGCCGGGTTCAGCGCGTTCTTCACCCGGCTGCACAAGGGCGTGCAGGACGAGATCATCGCGCGCACCGAGCAAGACTTGGCCGCGGGTTAGTCGCCAACCAGACCACTCCCGGCCTTCCGTATCGGAGGGCCGGGAGTGTTTGTCTCCTGACGCCGCAAGGCTGGAGGTCGAAGATATGGGAATCGAGAGAAAACGCATCGCCATCATGGCAGGCGCCGGTTTCGTTCCCGGCATGAATGCCGTGGTCATGGGCGCGGCTCTGGCCGCAGGCGAACTGGGATGGGAACTGGTCGGCATCCGCGATGGCTTCGACGGTCTGATGCATCCGGAGCGTTACCCCGACGGTGGGCTGGTGACCCTCAGCCCCCAGTTGGCCGAGAGTCTGGACCCCGGGGGCGGGGGCATCCTGGGCCAGTCGGGCAGAGTCGATCCTTTTCATGTCCGCACCATCGACGAAGACGGCATGGTCCAGGAAGTGGACACGTCCGACGAGTTGCTGAAGGCGCTGAAGGCAGAGCAGATCGATGCCGTGATCTCCGTGGTCGGCGGCCGAGGGCTGAGCATCCTCTACAAGCTCCACCGCAAAGGGCTGAACGCGGTGTGCATCCCCCGGTCGATCGAGAACGATATCGCCGCCACCTCGGTGTCCTTTGGTTTCAACAGCGCGCTCAGCTTCACCATCGAGATGCTCGACCGGGCTCGCCAAGCGGCCCAGTCTGCGCGCAAGGTCGCAGTGGTGGAGGTCATCGGTGAACAAGCAGGGTGGGTGGCGCTGCAGGCCGGTATCGCCGTCTGCGCCGACGCGGTGCTGATTCCCGAGATCCCCAGCGATCTGCAGACGGTGGCAGCGCGGCTGAAGGAGAAGATGACACCCACACGGCCCTACGGGCTGGTGGTGGTGGCCGAAGGGGCGAAGTTCGTCGATCATCCGCAAGCCCAGGCGGACAAGCCCTCCGCCGACTCGTTCAAAGCTTCTCTGTCGCCGCTCGCGACGGGTGAGGACGGCGAGCATGTCATCCTCCGGTCCGGCCGGGCCGCTCAGACCGTGGCCGACAGGCTGCAACTCCTGATCGCCGAGGAGACCCAACCGCTTGTGCTGGGTCTTTGGGTCAGGGGCGGCGCACCCACCGCCGTCGACCGCCAATTGGGGTTGGCCTATGGGGCCGGGGCGGTACGGGGCCTCAATGCCGGCAAGAACGGAGCGATGGTCGCCTTTGTCCCGCCGGACATCGAGTTCGTGCCCTTGGCGGAGGCCATCAACAAAGTCAGGACGGTACCCGCGGACAGCCTGTTTGTGAAGATCGCCCAATCGCTCGGCATCTGTCTGGGAGGGGAACTATGAGCGGCCCATCCGACAAACCATCCGGGCAGACCGGCATCGTCCTCAATATCCAACGCTATTGCAGCCATGATGGTCCGGGCATCCGCACCACCGTCTTCCTCAAGGGCTGCTCGCTGCGCTGCAAATGGTGCTCGAACCCCGAAAGCATCCACCGCGCAGCCGAGCTTGCCTACGCCCCCGACATGTGCTCCGGCAAGAAGGAGTGCGGCCTGTGTCTGAAGCCCCCCTTCCCCGAAGGTGCCTTCTACGTCGTCGAGGGCCCCGATGACAAGGTCAAAGTCAACTGGGATCTGGCCACGGACATCGACGAGGCGACCGTTGCGCTCTGTCCCACCAAAGCACTGGACATGTACGGAAAGAGGATGACCGTCGACGAGGTGCTGGACGAGGCGGAGGAGGACAGCACGTTCTACCGCAATACCGGCGGCGGCATGACCCTGAGCGGCGGCGAGTGCATGCTGCAGCCGGACTTCGCCGCAGCCCTGCTGGAGGGCGCCCACAAGCGCGGCTTCAACACGGCCATCGAAACGGCGTGCAACGTGCCCTGGTCTTTCGTGGAGAAGGTGCTGCCCCACGTCGACACGATGCTGCATGATCACAAGCTCACCATCCCCGAGCGCCACAAGAAGTGGACCGGCGTGAGCAACGAGCGCATCCTGGCGAACTTCAAGCGCGCTTATGAGACGTTCCCCGACATCGACTTCATCGCCCGCACCCCGTTGATCCCCGGTGTGAATGCCGACGAGGAGCACATCCGGGCGGTCCTTGCCTTCATTCGCCCGTACAAGAACGTGATCGACTACGAACTCTTGCCCTATCACCGCTTCGGACTGGGCAAGTACGAGAGCCTGGGTGTGGTCTACGAACTGGACGATTTCCGGACGCCCTCCGATGAGCTGGTGGCGCACCTGCAGGCCATCATCGACGAGGCCTTCGGACACACGGGAGTCACGAAATGATTCCAGACAACTACACGGACGCGCGCGTGGCGGCCGCGTTGGACAGGCTGCCTGCGGAATTCCCGAAGCTTCTCCTCGAGCAGTACCTGCTCCGGGAAGAAGGAGCCGGGGTCGAGCTCCCGCGGTCAGACTGGCGCGCCGTCGTCGATCCCAAAGCATGTACGGCGAGCCGCGATTGCCTCGCGCAGTGCCCCGTGGACGCGATCTTCGAGGGGCCGCCTCGTCCTAAACCGGGTGTCATCGCGTGTGTCTGTGCGGGAGGCACGGTGGAGACCGTCCCCGGGGCGTCGATCGTGAACCGCGAGAAGTGCATCGGCTGCGGCGTCTGCGTGATCGGCTGTCCCGAGAGCGCGATTCGAATGGAACCTGTCTCTTAGGAGGAACAGCCCCACTCATCGTCGAGCAGGAGGGCTCGGAACCATGTCAATGTATCCGAAGAACATGTTCTTCACGTCGGAATCGGTGACCGAGGGGCACCCCGACAAGTTCTGCGACCAGATCTCTGATGCGGTGCTCGACGAATGCCTGCGCCACGACCCCATGGCGCGCGTGGCGTGCGAGACCTACGTGACCATGGGGCTGGTGAACGTCGGCGGTGAGATCACGACGGAGGCGTTGTTCGACGTCGCCAAGGTGGTGCGGGAAGTCGGCAACGAGATCGGCTACGTTTCGCCGAAGTACGGCTTCGACGTCAACACCGCGGCAATCGTGAGGACTATTCACGCGCAGTCGCCCGACATCAGCCAGGGGGTGACCAAAGAAGGCGGGAAGATCGGGGCCGGCGACCAGGGCATCATGTTCGGCTACGCCTGCAACCAGACCGAGGAGTTGATGCCGCTGCCGATCATGCTCGCGCACAAGTTGGCCCTGAGGCTCGCCGAAGTGCGCAAGCAGAAGGTGTTGCCTTACCTCGGTCCCGACGGGAAGACACAGGTGACCGTGGAGTATCGCGACGGCAAGCCCCTGCGCGTCGATTATGTGGTGATCGCTGCCTCGCACACAGACGATGTAGTGACACCCGATGGCAAGTTCACGACCGATGAGGCCAAGCAGGCGATCGTCGACCAGGTGGTGCGCCCGGTGGTAGGGGACGTGCTGGACGAGAAGACGACGATCACCGTGAACGGCACGGGCAAGTTCCTGGTCAGCGGGCCCCAAGGCGATACGGGACTGACGGGTCGAAAGATCATCGTGGACACCTACGGGGGCTGGGCCGTGCACGGGGGCGGAGCTTTCAGCGGCAAGGACCCCACCAAGGTCGACCGCTCGGCTGGGTACATGGCCAGATACGTGGCCAAGAACCTCGTAGCGGCCGGATTGGCTGAAGAGTGCCTGGTACAGCTCGGGTACTGCATCGGGCTGGTGGATCCGGTATCCGTGATGGTGAACAGCTACGAGACCGGCAAGCTCTCCGATGAGGCCTTGTCCAAACTCGTGAGGCAGGTCTTTCCGCTGTCACCCCATGGGATCATCGACCACCTCGACCTGAGGCGGCCGGTATATGTCAAGACGGCAGCATACGGACACTTCGGACGCCCGGAGTTTGCATGGGAGCAGGTGGACGCGACGGACGAACTGCTCACCAAGGCGAGCAGGGCATGATCGCGCAGCCACGCCTGCAATGGGCGGGAGATCACCCACAGCACGGAGGATAGATCCATCATGAAGATCATGGGCCACGCAGGCTATCACCGGCGCGTCGCCATCAATATCGGTGCGGGTTTTGTCCCCGGCATGAGTTCCGTGCTGATGGGTACGGCGCTGGCGGGGGGCAGATTGGGATGGGAGCTGGTCGGCATCCGGGACGGTTTTGAGGGGTTGCTGCATCCGGATCGCTATCCGGATGGGGGATTGGTCCCCCTGAGCCTCGAGCGAGTGGAGGACATCGATCCCGCCACCGCCGGAGTCATCGGCCAGTCGCCCTGGGTCGATCCCTCTCGCGCGCCCACAGATGCAGCCGGGACCGACCCGTCCGATGAGCTGTTGAGACGGCTTCAGGCAGAGGGGATCGAGGCCCTCATTTCCGTCGTGGGCAACCAAGGCTTGGAGATCCTCTATCGGCTGCACCTCAAAGGGCTCCATACGGTGTGTATCCCCAGGTCCGTCGAGAACGACATCGCCGGGACGGCGGTTTCCTTGGGGTTCAATACCGCCCTGAGCGTCACCCTTGAGATGCTTAACAAGGCCTACCAGGCGGCTCGGTCCGCCCGGAGGATCGCGGTGGTGGAGGTCCTCGGAGAGCGGGCCGGTTGGATCGCTCTCCAGGCTGGGATCGCCGCCCGTGCCGACGCCGTGCTCATCCCCGAGATCCCCTGCGATCTGAAGCACGTCGCGGCAAGGCTTAGGGACAAGATCTCACTTCGCCGGCCTTACGGTCTGGTCGTGGTCGCGGAGGGGGCAAAGCTTGTTGACGACGCGCCGGCAGAAAGCGGACCGGATGGCAGCATCGCCGCGAGGACGGCTCTAGCGCTGCAATCGTTGATGGACGGCGAGTTCCATCCGCTGGTCATCGGTTCCTGGGCCAGAGGTGGCAATCCCAGCGCCGTCGACCAACAACTGGGCATGGCCTTCGGTGCCGAAGCCGTCGAAGTGCTGAAAGCGGGACAAACGGCGGTGATGGTCGCCTTTGTGCCTCCCGACATCAGGTCGATCTCCCTGAAGGAAGCGGTCGATACGGTCAGAACCGTGCCTGCCGACAGCGAGTTCATGCGGATCGCCCAGTCGCTGGGCATCTACCTGGGGACGCCTCTGTGATGGCTTCCGTCAAGCATCGCCACCAGACCGGGGCAACAACTTAGGAGACGAGATCATGAGGGACGTCGAACAACCGGTGGATGTGTACGAAAGACTTGCGGATGCGCTGGACGCACTTCCGTCAGGCTTCACTCGGACACCATCCCGGACCGAGATCGAACTGATCAAGATGGTATTCACCTACGAGGAGGCCGCGCTGGCCGGGCAACTCACCCGCGCCCCCGAGACCGCGGCCGAGATCTCCAGGCGGGTGGGACTCGATGAGGAAACGGTCACGGTGCTGCTCGAGAGCATGATCCCTCCGCGCAAGGTCCGCGCGGACACGCTGGCACTTGGAAACCGGCGTCAAAGGATTGGGGAAAGTCGAGGCGAGCGGCAGCGAGAAGCCCGAGACTCCGACCGCGAAGAGATATCGGCTCTCCCCGTTTCTGGTGGGGTGGTTCGAATCCTATCTGCAGGAGAGCAAACCGGAGAACAAGGAGTTCGCCCGACTGTACGAGCAGTACGTCGTGGAGGGTGGGGGCGAGAAGATCTTCGCGCCGCGACCGGGCCCGCAGGGCGTCATCCCCTACCGCGGTTCACTCAAACCTGAGTGGCTGGAACGCGAACCCCACAATGACGTCGATGCTCACTTTCAGAGATATGACCGTTTCCTGGTCCTCGATTGTGTGTGCAAGTTTGAGAAGGCCGCCGCCCACGGGCAAAGCTGTGAGATGCCTCTCAAGCGTTGCGGCTTCGTGGGCATGCCGCCGGCGGTCCCCCTGTCAGAGAACGTGCTCCCTCGGGAGGAGGCGATCAAGCTCTGGGAGGAACTCGATGCCATGGGCACGATGGTCGTCGAGGGGTTCTACGGATTCACCATGGGGGCCGAGAGCCCTCAGTTCGTGGGGGGTTGCCACTGCTGCGGTTGTTGCTGCTGCATCCTGAATTCGGCTCGGCTGGACCTCGATATCAAGGAAACCGTCCAGCGCTCGAACTACCGCGTCGTCAAGGATCACGACAAGTGCATCGCCTGTGGCGAGTGTGTCAGGCGCTGCCAGGCCTACGCCCAGACTTTCGACAAGACCGCCGCTGAGAAGCCGGCCTACCACCGGGATCGATGCCTCGGCTGCGGAGCTTGTGTCCGGGGTTGCCCGACGAGTGCGCTCGCCCTGGAGCCGGTCTCCGAAGAGGAGTGGTACCACGTGGCCTCCAGTTTTGCCGAATGGGAAGAGCGACGGCTGCAGAGCCTGGCGGCGGACAAGGAGGGCAGTGGCTAGACGTTGGCTTCAACCCGATCGACACATGCATAGGAAAGGAAAAAGATAATGCGCAAGCCCATATACGAAATGACCCGCAAGCACAGCCACTTCACCGAGAACTTCGACATCCAGATCTGGGGAGAGGTGCATGGCGGCATGATCTGTGCCGTGCACCATTTCGCTCCGGGCACGGATATCACGCCTGCTTTCGAAACGTTTGGAGGGTTCTGCCCGGTTCCTCACTGGGGCTACTGCTTCAAGGGCGAGGCGACCATGATCTACGACGATGGGACTGAAGAGGTCATCCGCGCTGGGGACGTGTTCTACTTCCCCAAGGGTCATACCATGATCATCGACAAGGACGCCCCGGTCGCCTGCGAGATCATCGAGTTCAGCAACGCGGCCGATTTTGGGGCAGGCGAGGCTGCGGTAGCGGAGAGCAAGAAGAAGTAAGGATCTGTCCGAAGACCCTCAGGAGTCGGGAAGAGCGGCGCATCCCGCTGTGGTGGGTCGAACCTGGGCGGCCGATGTACTGTCCGGCGGCGGCGTACGGCCATCTCGGCCGCCCAGGTTCATAGGAGGGAGAACAATATGGCCGAGCAGTCTTTGAACGCGGTAGTCACTCTGCGTAACGAGGTATCCCCATGGCTCATGATCCTGCAGGTGGTACCGGATGGCTGGGATCTTCCCGACTATGAACCCGGTCAGTTCGCCTCGCTGGGGTTGTTCGGCTCTGCGTCTCGCTGCGCCCTTGGAGAGCCCGAAGATCCCGCACCGGACCCGGACAAGCTGATCAAACGTGCCTATTCCATCGCCTCGTCCCCGGTGAACCGCGAGTTCCTTGAGTTCTACATCGCCCTGGTGCCGGGCGGCACGCTCACGCCTCGTCTGTTCGACCTCAAGATCGGTGACCGCGTGTACCTCTCGCCGCGGGTGGTCGGCAGGTTCGCCTTCGACCCTTCCCGGATCCCGGAGAACGCGAATCTGGTCCTGGTCGCCACCAGCTCAGGTCTGGCGCCCTTCGTGAGCATGCTGAGCACCCACCTGAGATTCCCGTCGCAGCGTCGGATTGCGATCGTCCACGGCGTGCGACATTCCTGGGACCTGGGATACCGGTCGATCCTGATGGCCATGCAGCACCTCCGCCCCAACGTGACCTACATCCCGGTCGTCAGCCGGCCTGAGAAAGAGCCGGTTCCCTGGAAGGGCGCGACAGGCCACGTCCAGGACGTGTGGAAAAGCGGCCTCCTCGAGCGGGCGTGGGGCTCCCGCCCAGGTCCGGAAGACACGCACGTCTTCATGTGCGGCAGCCCGCACATGATCGGGTCCATGACCGAGTTGTTGGCGCAAGAGGGGTTCAAAGAAGACGCGAGAGACGAACCCGGACAGATCCATGCGGAGAAGTATTGGCAGGGTTGAGGTCTTGATGGAGGAACAGATGGCGAATGCCGAATTGAATGCGGAGCAGAGGCGACTCGCTGAAGCCGGGACCGGGACGTCATGGAAGAAGTGGGGACCGTACCTCAGCGAGCGCCAGTGGAGTACGGTCCGCGAAGACTACAGCGATAACGGTGACGCGTGGAACTACTTCACCCACGACCAGGCCCGCTCCCGCGCATACCGATCGGGTGAAGACGGGCTGGCCGGCATCTCCGACGACAAGCAGCGACTCTGTTTTGCCCTGGCCTTGTGGAACGGCCAGGACCCGATCCTCAAAGAGCGCCTCTTCGGGTTGACCGGCGGCGAGGGCAACCACGGCGAAGACGTCAAGGAGGTCTCCTCTATCTGGACTCGACGCCCACGCACTCCTACATGAAGTGGCTCTACAAGTACCCGCAGCGTGCCTACCCTTATGAGGATCTGGTGCAGACCAATCGGGGTCGCTCCAAGCTGGAGCCGGAGTACGAGCTCCTCGATACCGGTATCTTCGCCGACGACCGCTATTTCGACGTGTTCGTGGAGTACGTGAAGGCCTCCCCGGAGGACATACTCATCCGTGTCACCGCGGAGAACCGGGGACCAGAGGCTGCTACACTGCACGTCCTGCCCACGCTCTGGTTCCGCAATGTATGGAGCTGGTCCGCTGGGGCCCCGAAGCCCGAGTTGCGCGAGGTTCCCGGCGATGAAGGGGACAAGAACCATCAACGTCTCACACCCCCGACCTCGGCGAACGCTGGCTATGCGTGGAGGGCGACGTGCCCCTGCTCTTCACAGAGAACGAGACCAACAACCAGCGGCTCTTCAACGCGCCGAATGCCGGGCCCTTCGTGAAGGACGGCATCAACGACTGTGTAATCCATGGGCTGCAGGAGGCGGTGAACCCAGAACACACGGGCACCAAGGTCGCTGCGCACCACACGCTGGAGGTGGAGGCAGGAGGGACGGCGGTTCTGCGCCTTCGGATGACGGATGTCGCCCCGAACCTTCCAAGGATCCCTTCGTCGGGTTTGACGAGACGCTGGAAGAGCGCCGCCGCGAAGCGGACGATTACTATCGCGCGCTCACCCGTCCTCAGCGAGCGAAGACGAAGCTCTTGTCATGCGCCAGGCGCTCGCCGGCATGCTGTGGTCGAAACAGTATTTCCTGTTCGATGCCGACACGTGGATCAAGGACCACGGCGGCGATCCCTTCTCCGCCTTGGGCGGCCCCACTCGCAATCGCGAGTGGGGCCATATGGTCAACGACGACATCATCTCCATGCCGGATAAGTGGGAGTACCCCTGGTACGCGGCCTGGGACCTGGCCTTTCACGCGGTCGCGCTTGCGTCGGTGGACATCGACTTCGCGAAGCAGCAGCTCGACCTGATGCTTTCGCAGTGGTACCTGCATCCCAACGGGCAGATTCCCGCGTACGAATGGAACTTCAGCGACGTCAACCCGCCCGTGCACGCCTGGGCCACGCTCTGGGTGTACCGGAAAGAGCAGGGGGCGCGGGCGAGGGCGATTTGGAG
>CAWHIX010000014.1:0-137317 GCA_963829545.1 uncultured Actinomycetes bacterium | reverse complement strand
CAGATCTTTGTAGAGGTTCTGCAGGTCGTCGTCGTCGAACTCACCCCTCGTGTCGAGCGTTGAGGGAGCGTCCAGTCCATATTTTTCCACGAGTCTCAGAACGCTATTCATGTGTCGCTGCTCGGACGCCGCGATCTTCGAGAATTCCGCTGCGCCCCACTTCGCGTATAGAGACTCGTAGACGTCTCGGGCCAGCTTCTCCTCTTCGAGAAGGAACAGCAACTGGGTCTCCTCGGCCTCAGTCAAGGGCAGAAGCGCGCTGCCGGTCGCAGTGCCGCCGCCCGCTCCGTCTTGGGCTCTCCAGCCTCCCCCGCCGGCTCCGCCTGCGAGAGCGACTCCGGCAAAAGCGACGATCAGCACAAGGGTCAATGCCGGTAGCAGCACCCATTTCCATCGGTTCTTCGCTCGTCTCTTCATGCTGGACACCTTTCAGTAGTCAGGTATGGGCCTTATGGCTCCACTGAGAAGGATAGGAGGCCCCGATGAGGCGGGCTTAAGAGCGGGGTGAGAAAACGCTTAGGGCTAGGCAGGCCCTGCCGCGACCCGAGGAAACGAACGCCGCCCACGAAGTCGAGGGCAAACGGATGATGCGAAGACAAGAACCCCGGACCGGCCGCGAGGGTTTCCCTCTTCAGCCGCCCGCTCCGTGCCCTATAGTGGAGCAGTTGCGGGCGTACGGGTGGCTTTGATTCTATCTATGCGACCGGCGTCGAATCCATCGTAATCGGGGGAAGATGAAAGACAAGAGATGGCCGAAGGTGGCCGCAACGATGGTGGGGATAGTCCTCCTTCTCGCAGGCGTGGCTGTTGCCATCGCCCACTATCTTCTTGAGAGCAGCCCCACCACGAAGTACATCACCGTCGCCATCGCCGCTGCGCTAGCGTTCGCGGGATTCGCACTCCTTGATTGGGGCGCGGACGTTTCCCGTCGTTGGAGGTTGGATGAGTGGAAAGCAAACGGACCGAAGCACCCGCCAAAGGACGGCGGGAAGTGAGACGACAGAGTCGGAGCCTTTCTTGGCAGCGCTCCGATAATGAACCATCGTAACCGGGTGGAACCCGCGAGAGCCACGACGGGCCACGCTCTCCGTCGGATGCATGAACCAGCGCCCAATAGCCACCGACGCATGACCGCAACTACCACGGAAAACCAGGGTATTTGCAGCACTTCTACGAGGAGGCGACGACCGGAGTCGAACCGGTGTAGCGGGTTTTGCAGACCCGTGCCTAAACCACTCGGCCACGTCGCCTCGACTGCGACAAGCGCGCTGCCACGAGACATCTGAACGCCGCGTTCGCCGAGACCGGAAGAACATGGAGCGGATGAAGGGATTCGAACCCTCGACCTTCTGCATGGCAAGCAGACGCTCTAGCCAACTGAGCTACATCCGCCCGATACCTCGCGGCCGGTGGATTATAGACTACCCCTCAGCGCGATGCAACGTCGCTCTGCCATCCCCTCCCAAGCACGCCTTCGGCAAGCTTCGTCGGCGACGGCAGAGCTCCTCAGTGGAGTCGGGACGTCGGCAGCGTCGGACGGCTCTCGCGAATCTGGGGCGCTGGCCACTACTCAGTCGCGTCTCGCGGCCGCTTCGTCCAACGCTTGGTTGACAAGTCTGTCGGCGTGGGCGTTCTTCTCTCCGAGGGACGTGCGTGATGGTGAAGCGCCGGAACCTCTTCAGCCGCGCTTTTGCCTCCTCATAGAGAGGTTGCAGTCCCTCGTTCTTGACCCGGTACTGTCCGAGGATCTGCTTCACCAGGAGCTCCGAGTCGGAGAACACCTCGAGTTGTTGGATCCGGTGGTCCCCAGCCAACCCCAGGCCGGTCAGTAGCGCTCGGTACTCGGCCACGTTGTTGGTCGCTATGCCGATGGTGCGCCCTATCTCCGCCAAGAGCTCGCCGCGTTCGTCCTGAAGGACGACTCCGATGGCGCTCTTTCCCGGGTTGCCGCGGGAGCCTCCGTCGACGTAGAGCCGGGCCGCGCCATCTGAGTCAAGCCCGACCTGCGGGGCGGTGCGCCGACGAGTTAGGCGTCGTGGCCGCTGCGGCCACGACACTGACGACAGGTCCTTTGGCTGCTGCTTCGCTGCCGGCCGCGCCGTGGAGTCCGCATCGTCACAGAGCCCTGTCGGTCCCGCATCGCTCCAGGGCGAGCGCCAGCGGTTCGACTCGGTCACCGTCACCTGTTCATTCGCCAGCCTGCGGCTGAGGACCGGGATCCAGCGACGCAGTGCATACCATTCCAGCTCTCCGTGTGGCGCGGCAATGAGGGCCAGACCAGCCTCTTCGACGCGTTCCGCGTCGTGATAGCCGACATCGCCGGTGACGAAGACGTCCGCCCGCCCGGCCGCCTGGTCGATGAGGCTGCGGCCGCTTCCCGGCACGAGGCCACGCGCTTCACAGCCGGCTACCGTCGCCGGTGAAGGCAAGCGACGGCAGACCAAGTTCTCCGGCAAGCCGACAGGCCAGGCTCTCGACGGTCTGCGCCTTAGCCAACTCCCCCACTCGGCCCAAACCAGCACGCGGCACGATGTCCTCCACAGGAAAGACGTTGAAAGCCGGCTCCTCATACGGATGAGCGGCCAGATAGGCCTCGACGACATCCCTCAACCGGGGGCGCGGCACAACGGTCTCCCAGCGTACCTCGGGGGTCCGCTCGGGAAGGTTCAGGTGTCCGATGGTAGGGTTCGCCCCGGCCCCGGGTGTGAACCAACCCTGTCCGGTCAGTGTGAACGCGCACTCGGTGTAGTCACCGATGACGCCGGCCCCGGCCGCGAAGACCGCGCCGGCCACTTTCTCCACCGACTCCGGCGGGATGAAGCCCACCAGCTTGCACCACGACGCAGAAGCCGGCTCCAGAGGCCTGATGTCGCTCAGGCCTAGGGCTTCGGCGGCGACGTCCGCCAGCCCGCCCGGCGCCGAGTCGAGGTTGGTGTGGCAGGAGATCACGTTCAACCCGGCCGCCACCACCCGCCTGAGCAGGCGCTCGCGGGGATGTGAGTCTACGAGCGTGCGCACGGGAGCGAAGAGCAGAGGATGATGGGTGATCACGGTGCCGAAACCGCCGGTGACGGCTTCGTCCACCACGTCCGGGGTGAGATCCAGTGACACCAGCACCCGGTCCACGGGCGCATCCCGATCGCCCACCTGTAGCCCGGCGTTATCCCACGGTTCGGCCAGAGCGAAGGGAGCCAGCGTATCCAAGATGCGCTCGAGGTCTGCTATAAGCATGAGCGGAGAATATCACGGGCCAGCTCGTGGGCCCGGCTCCCTCCAGCCGTGGCTCGTCCCGATGCATGGGCACCAGGTTCCGACCGAGGCGCGATGGGGAAACGTACACTCTGAAGGTCGGGTCGGTCCGGAGGACGGAGGCAGATGAACGGTCGTGAGATAGTGCCAGGGCTCCACGCAGTCGGGGCGGTCGACTGGGACAGGCGCGTGTTCGACGCGCTCGTGGCTCTGCCCCAGGGCACCAGCTACAACTCCTATCTTCTCCGCGCGGGTGACAAGACGGTGCTCTTCGACACGGTCGACCCCGCAAAAACGGACACGCTGCTCGCTAATCTGTCGTCCGTCGAGCGGCTCGACTACATCGTCATCCACCACGCCGAGCAGGACCACTCCGGTTCCCTGCCTGTCGTCCTCACTCGCTATCCTGAGGCTAAGGTCTTGTGCAGCCCCAAGGCGGTCGATCTGATCGCGACTCACCTGCACATTGATCCGGCCATCCTCCAGGTGGTCGAGGACGGCGAGGAGCTTGCCCTCGGCAATAGGACCCTGCGCTTTCTGCATACGCCCTGGGTCCACTGGCCGGAGACTATGTCCACGTACCTCGTTGAGGACCGCGTTCTGCTCAGCGCCGACTTCTTCGGCTCGCATCTGGCGACCTCCGATCTGTTCGGGAGCGACGAAGAGCTCCTGCCGGCCGCCAAGCGCTACTACGCCGAGATCATGATGCCCTTTCACGCGGCCGTGGCCCGTAACCTGCAGAAGGTGGGGCAGCTGGATGTGGCCTTCATCGCCCCCAGCCACGGACCCGTCTACGCCCGGCCTTCGCTGATCATCGAGGCCTACAAGGACTGGGCGGAGGGACCGCCCCACAATCTGGCCGTCATCCCCTACGTGACCATGCACGGCAGCACGGAGGTGCTGGTGGAGCGCTTGACGCGAGCCCTTGTGGAGCGCGGGGTCAAGGTGGAGCGCTTCGACCTCGTCGGGCTCGACGTCGGCCACCTGGCGACAGCCCTGGTGGACGCGGCTACCATCGTGGTCGGCACTCCGACGGTCATGACCGGACCTCACCCGGCCATGGTATCGGCGCTTTACCTGGCCAACGCTCTGCGTCCGAAGGCCAAGTTCCTGTCGGTCGTGGGCACCTTCGGTTGGGCCAGTAACATGCTGGAGGTGGTCAAGTCGCTGACCAGTGGAATGAAGGCGGAATTCATCGAGCCCGTGGTGGTGAAGGGTGCACCGCGGCAAGAAGATCTGGAGAAGGTCGACGCCTTGGCGGCCGCGATAGCTGCGAAGCACGCCGAGGCCGGGTTGATGTGAGAAGACAAGCCAACTGATTCGAAACGAGCCGAAGGAGCCGACGTGACCAAGAAGGTAGACCTCGAGAATCACTTTGCGTCCGAGTCATGGGTGGAAGCGTTGCGGGCGAATCAGGGCTATCCCCGTCTGGTGGACGACCCACTGACGAAGTACCGCCTGTACCCGGTGGAGGGCGCTTATCTTCCCTACGGGCTGCTGGACAAGCTCCTGGATCTCGGGGAGGGCCGCATCAAGCTCCTCGACGAAGCGGGCATCGACAAGGCCGTCCTATCGCTGGCTGCTCCAGGCACCGAGCCTTTTCCACCTTCGGTCGGCACCCGGGTGGCCAGAGAGACCAACGATGCTCTGGCGGAAGCCGTCGGGCGCTTCCCCGATCGGTTCGAGGGTTACGCCACCCTCGCCCCCAAAGACGTGGAATCGGCCGTTGCCGAACTCGAGCGGACAGTCAAGGACCTTGGCTTCACGGGCTGGAACACCCATTCGAATTTTGGGGATTCGTTCCTGGACGAGAAGCGCTACTGGCCCCTTCTGGCCAAAGCTGAGGAACTGGACGTCCCCATCTACCTGCACCCCACCTACCCCATCGTGCCCCAGTTCGTCACCCACGGCATGGGCGTCGCCGGTCCCAGCTTCGGCTTCGGGGCGGAGACGTCCCTAGTGGTGATGCGCATGATAGTCGGAGGGGTGTTCGACACCTTCCCGAGGCTCAAGCTCATCCTCGGCCACTACGGTGAAGGCTTCCCCTTCATGCTCGACCGCGTGGACCGGCCGTACATCCAGGGGCACGTTCCCGTTGACCCCACGGTGGCCCCCAAGCTCAAGCGCATGCCCAGCGACTACATCCGCGACAACATCGTGTCGTCTACGAGCGGCAATTACTCCCCGCAGGCCTTCTCCTGTACCCGTGATTCTCTGGGCACAGAGAGGATGGTCCTGGGTACCGACTATCCTTTCGAATCTATGAAGGCCTGCATGGACTTCCTCGAGCAGCAGCCCATGGACGAAAACGAGAAGGACGCGCTGTACTGGCGAACTGCCGCCATGCTGGGCATGGGGGGCTGAGGGCGAGCGCTCCGGGTGCAGCCGGTCCTCCCTCAGCCTCTCTAGTCTTCCTCAGCTTCTCCCTCTTCGGCCAGGAATAGCTTGCGGCGACGCTCGCGCTCCTCTTGGAGATGCTCGGCCTGCTCCTCGAGATCTTCTATCTCCTTGAGGAGGGCCTGCTCCTCGCGGATATCTTCCTTGATGGCCTCGCGGTCGTCGCCGAACTCTTCGCCGTCGTCATCAACCCGAACCTCGTCATCATGATCCTGAGCCTCGTAGCTCATCACGAACCCCCCGGCAGCAGTCGCATTCAGGCGTCCACCTCGAACAACTCCTCGACCACGCGCACACGGGACCATGTTCCAGCGGTGGCCCACTCCATGGCCTCGTGTGTCTCCAGTCCTTCGGCGAACTTCGTTGCGCCCGGGACGTCGTCCCATTCGATGGCTCTGAGAAGGCCATCGGTCGAACCCCCTTCTTGGGTGGCGAGGCTGCCGTCAGTGGCTTCCAGCTTATCACCGGGCCTGAAGCACGGTGGAAGACGACAATGGCCCAGCACGACTCCCAGCTTCACCTGACCAAGATCTTGATTGTTCCTTTACCTTCTCTTGTCATTGCCCCCTCATGCTGATAGCAGAGGAGATCTGCCTGGAACTGGTCATGGGACTCGCGCAGGATCAGGGTCTGGAATGGGGGGCCCCGATGAAACTGACCACCGTTATGCTTCTCTCCCTAATGACCCACGGTCACATGTTAACGATTGACGAGCACTCGAAAACGCCGGGATGGGATGAGACTCGCGCTGACTTCGATAAGCCACCCTTCCATCGTTCTGGGTATCACTTTGGGCCCGGTCGAGACTACCCATCATCGTCTCGGACCACGAGGGTTGTTCAATAACATCAAGACCGGGACCGGGCGGAAGCGTGCCCAACTCGATTTGCCCGCCTAGAAGTGGCTCGACAGGTGCGGCGCATGGGCGCACCGCCATTCAATACGCCGTCGGCCGTTGCCGCGATGAATACGGCAACGAAAAGGAGCGATGCGCGGGTGGGAACTCGCGCATGGCTCCTTTTCGGCGGCCTCGTTGACTAACCCAGGGCCTTCCGCTTCATTGCCTCGAACTCCGCGTCGGTGATGGCGCCGCTATCTTTCAGCGCCTGAGCTTTGGAGATCTCCTCGGCTGCGGAGTAACCGGCTGGAGGCTGCTGCGCCACCTGGGCCTCTTCCATCATCTGGGCCTCCTGGGTCATCGGCTTCGGCCGGGCGATCATGTAGGCGATTATCCCGATCAGGGGGATGAAGATCACGAAGATGATCCAGAAAGCCTTCTTCCCGCCGCTCATATCGTGCCGCCGGAAGATGTCGGCGAACACGGTGATGAACATCCAGAGGTAGATCATCCAGAAGAAGAACACGCACATCGTCCAGATCACGCTGCCTGTCCAGCCGGCGCAGCCAGTCAGGCTGAGCAGCAGGGCCGTCATCAGAGCCAGCAGGACGAACCAGCGTTTTGAGAACTGCTTCATACTTCCTCCGTTTCGCTGCGTTTACGACCGATTACAGACCTAACAACTTCGCCTTGGCCGCGGCGAATTCCTCATCGGTGAGGATGCCCTGGGCCTTCAACTCCGCCAACTTCTGGATCTCAGCGGCGGTGTCCATGCCGGCCGGGCGGAGCAGCGGAGCGTACTGCTGCTGGGCCACCGCCTGGGCGGCCGCGGCTTCCACGGCCGCCTGCTGCTGCTGCGCCTCGTAGGCGGCCTGCTGCTGCTGATTCGCATACTTCTGTTGTTGGTGGTGGTGAACGGCGCCGGCGGTCCCGGCGATGACAGCGGTGCCGGCAGCCACGCCGAGCAGGCTGGGTCCCATCCGTCTTCTTCTCATCATCGTCTTGTGCCTCCTTCTTCTCATTCAGCCGGTTTCTTAGCGGCGGCCATGACAGCTTGGACTGCTTCATAGGGGATGTGATCCCAGGCCATGAGCATTCCGTCGGCTCCCTTGACCGCATCGGCGAACTTGCGCGCCCACACGTTCTCCCAGATGAGTGCGGCCGCCGAGGAACCGGGCTCAAGGGCGGCGGCGGCGGCTCGGAGGTCTTCCTCGTTGAGCAGGTCGCCGATCTGCTTCTCGAAGGCGGCGAACGGAGCCGCTTCGTCCTCGGCTAGATCTTCCAACTCCATGATGAGGACGGACCCGTCAGCGTCCTTCCTGACGAAAGCCAGGTCCATCACCCGGATGGTGCCGGCCCTAACGAGATCGCCAAGAGCGGGGATGATCTCCCCCTTGAACTTGTTGCCCGGGAACCCCAGAACGATGTACTGGATCGGGCCCAACGATGCATCCACTGACATATCCTTCCTCCTTTCGGCTCGGGTGCCGCCCTTCATGATGCCTTAGTCCCAGACAGGCTGGCTTGCCGCCTGGAGAGGACCAAGACGTGGAGACCACTTCATTCCTCTAGGCCCGCGTCGTCGATGGCCTTCTGAATCTCCTCAGCATTGGCGTCTACCTGCTTCGTAACGGTCTTCAACGCGTGCGTCAGGAGGTGGTCTATGCTCTGATCGGGGGTGACCACGCCCACGAAGACGATCCCAGCCTGACCTTCGTCCAGCAACTCGCCGAGCTCCTTGACTTCGCCGCGCTTGAGGCCCTTGGTGAAGTGAGACGTGAGGAGGCCGACACCGCCCCCGGCAAGGGCGCCCGCGATGAGAGACGGCGGGAAGAGGATACCCACCACAGCGCCTGCGGCGACACCTATCTTGAGGCCTTTCTTGCGCGAGTTCTTGTCGGTGTCGACGATCTTGACCGAGCCGTCGTCCTGCTTGGTGAACACGGCCGCTTCGTACTTGCCGACCAGCTTCTCCTTGTGCAGATCCTTTATCGTCTCGAAGTCGAGCTCCGCCTCGTGCAGCGAGCCGTAAGTACCTGCGAATACTATGACCTGCTCGTTGTCTGCCATGCCGAATCCTTTCAGTGCCTTCGACGCCTACGCCGCTTCCAGGATGGTTACCGATAGAACCCTGGCGTTCAGACCGAACAGCGCATCCAGCAGACCGGCCAGACCGGCTTGGTCCTGCACGACCACACGGATCACCGTAACCGGCTGGTCTTCCTCGTGGACGACCTCCAGAGTCATCCCCTCCATAAGGCCACGCCACTTCTGGTCGAACACACCGCGGACCCGGATCTCATAGAGAGCCGGCCCGTCGTGGGGGGCATCGGGTCGGTCGGCAGATGTCATCCGCTGATCCCCTGTCTCGTCCGAGGGCTTCAAACCCAGATTAGACCGGGAGAGCACGTTGACATAGCACCACAACGGTGCAGGCACAGGTGCAAAGATGGATACAGTCCGGACGGGCGTGTCCGACCAGTCGGTGCACTACCGCGACGTCGAAAGGATTCCCAGGTGCTTAGCCTTCGCTACCGCTTCATGGCGACCCGGTACCAGAAGGGAGCTCGGCCTAGCACCACAACGGTGCAACGGCGGCGCACGTTGTCGGCCATCGGACTGAAGATCCGATGCTTGGCGAAAGACAGGCCGCTTGGCGTCCACTTCGGTACTCCCGACAAGGCACCATTTGCAGGCCGTTCTGCTTCTAGGTGGGCCCAGCAGGACTCGAACCTGCGACCGGCCGATTATGAGTCGGCAGCTCTAACCAACTGAGCTATGGGCCCACGGGCGACTTATTGTAGCGCACAGCCTGCGGCTCAGCGCCGTCGAGAGACCAGCCCTCCGCCCGCCGCGTGCCGGCGCGGCCGACCGGCTCGCTACCCGCTCGGGGTGGCGTCGGCAGAGGCCTCGTCCTCGCCGCGCGGGGCCATCAACTCCAGCACGAAGACGCCGTTGGCTGCCCGGAGGTTGGGCCAGAAGGTCACGCGACCCTTCTCCCCCACGTAGAACTCCTTCACGATGCGGATGTTCTGCTCGCGCAGGAAGATGCGAAAGTCCTTGATGGTGAGGGAGTGCACGTTGGGAGTGTCGTACCATTGAAAGGGGAGCGAACTGGTTACCGGCGCGCGTCCCGTGGTCAGGAGTTGCCAGCGGGCCTTCCAGTGCCCGAAGTTGGGCACGCTCGCGACGACCCGTCGCCCAACCCGTAGAGCGTCCATGAGGACCTTCACCGTCTCCCGGGCTTCCTGCAGGGTCTGGCTGAGGATCACGTAGTCGAAGCTGTTGTCGGGATAGTAGGACAGACCCTCGTCGAAGTCGCCATGATAGACGGTAACTCCCTTGGCGACGGCATCGTAGACCTTCTCCTCCACGATCTCGATGCCCGTGCCGCGCACACCCTTGCGGTCGACCAACATCTTGAGGAGCGTGCCCCGGCCGCAGCCGAGATCGAGGACCCTCGCCCCCTGCGGCACCTGCTCGACGATGATGAGATGGTCCCAGCGCTCGCCACCGGGCGTCTTGGCCACCCGGTCAGACAAGCTTCACCCCTCGCAGCCGGGCCGTGGACTCCAAGAAGTGCCAGACCACGCGACTCATGTCCTTGTTCTCCAGCAGGAAGGCGTCGTGACCATACGACGAGCGCATCTCCAGATACGAGCAGTCGAGGCCGTTTCCCTTGAGTGCCTTGACTATCTCCTTCGATTGATACGGCGGGTAGAGCCAGTCGCTGCTGAAGGCGATCAGGAGAAAGCGCATCTCTTCGGGCAGGTCGCGGAATGTCTCCACCAGGACGCCCTGGCCGTTGGTGAGATCGAAGTAGTCGAGAGCCTTGGTGATGTAGAGATACGTGTTGGCATCGAAGCGGCGGGTGAACATCTCCCCCTGGTAGCGCAGGTAGCTCTCCACCTCGAAGTCGGTGGTGAAGTCGTAACCCAGCTCCACCTTGTTGCGCAAGCGACGTCCGAAACGCTCATGCATGGACTCGTCGGACAGGTAGGTGATATGCCCGATCATGCGGGCCACGGCCAGCCCGCTATCCGGAGGATCCCCCCGATAGTAGTCGCCACCGTTCCAGTTGTGGTCGCCCATGATGGCCTGACGGCCCACCTCGTTGAAGGCGATCTGCATAGGAGAGTGCTTGGCCGTGGAGGCCAGAGCGAGGCAGGAAAGGACCATCTCCGGGTAGGCCACGGCCCACTGCAGGGCCTGCATGCCTCCCATCGAGCCCCCGGCGACGGTCAGAAGGCGCCGGACGCCCAGGTAGTCGAGGAGCAACTTCTGGGCCCGGACCATGTCGGCCACCGTCACCACCGGGAACTGCAGCCCGTACTCCGTCCCCGTGGCGGGGTTGATGGAGTTGGGTCCCGTACTCCCTTTGCAGCCTCCGATGACGTTCGAGCTGATGACGAAGTAGCGGTCGGTGTCGAAACCCTTGCCCGGCCCGATCATCGCTTCCCACCATCCGGGCTTGGTCTCGCCTTCCAGGTAGCCGGCAGCGTGGGCGTCGCCGGAGAGCGGGTGCAGTACGAGGATGGCGTTGTCGCAGCCTTCATTGAGCCGGCCGTAGGTCTCGTACGCGATGGTGACCGGCGCGAGGGTCAATCCGAAGTCGAGAAGGAGAGACTCGAATTCGACAGACTGCGTCTCGACCAGTCCAACCGAGGGACCCGAGGCGCCACCCCCGCCGACCCCCTCGCCTGAATTCGGCCTCGTCTGCTTGTTATTCACCTCTTGGTCCATGGCCAGGGATTATACGAGCTATCCCCGGTAGCGGTTGGTGATGGGCAGACGCCTGTCTTTGCCGAAGGCCTTGGGAGTGATGCGGACCCCGGGAGCAGCCTGGCGGCGTTTGTATTCGTTGCCGTCGATCATGCCTACCACCCGCTCCACCTCCCGTCGGGCGATACCCAGGGCGGCTATCTGGTCCACACTCTCGTCTCGCTCCACGTAGGCTTCCACGATGCGGTCGAGGATCTCGTAGGGAGGCAGCACGTCCTGGTCGGTCTGATCCTCGGCCAGTTCGGCCGAGGGGGCCCGCTCGATGATGGACGCCGGAATGGGCCCCGGGCTGGGACCGAGCGAGTTGCGGTAGGTAGAGAGGCGGTAGACGAGCGTCTTGGGGACGTCCTTGAGCACCGAGAAACCGCCGGCCATATCACCGTAGAGCGTCGCGTAGCCGACGGCCATCTCGCTCTTGTTGCCTGTGGTCAGCACCAGCCAGCCGAACTTGTTCGAAAGGGCCATCAGCAGGTTGCCGCGGATGCGGGCCTGGATGTTCTGTTCGGTGACGTCCTGGCTGCCACTGGGGAAGCTGGGCTCGAGGCTGCGCAGATAGGCCGCGTAGACCTCCTCGATGGCGATTTCCTGGAAGTGGATGCCCAGGCGTTCGGCGCTTTCCCGAGCGTCGTTCTTCGTTCCTACGCTCGAATAGCGGGAGGGCATGGACACGGCCGTGACGTTCTCCGTGCCGAGCGCGTCTGCGGCGATGCAGGCGGTCAGTGCCGAGTCGATGCCGCCACTCATGCCCAGCACCACGCGCGAAAAGCGATTCTTGCGGACGTAGTCGCGGACGCCCAGGCAGAGGGCCTGGTAGACCTCCGCCTCCGTAGAGAGACAGTCCGCGAGCCGGGACGTGCAGACCTCGGACGGGTTCCGCGGAGCATCCGGCGGAACGGCGGCCGATCCGCCCGAGGCGCGCGCGGCCCCAGGGCTCGGGTCGTCGATACGAGCATGGGTCGCGCCCCCGGTACTCACCCGGAGCACCTCCAGCCGCCACCCGGTCTCCGTGGCGCGGCCTGGTGGGCCGTCGCCCGACCCGCTAGGGGGCGACGCAGCCGTCGTGACGTCAAGGTCGATCAGCAGCAGCTCTTCCTGAAACTGACGCGCGCGCCCCAGCAGTCGCCCGTCGGGACCAAGTACGACGCTCTGCCCGTCGAACACCAGTTCATCCTGGCCGCCGACCCCGTTGACGTAACAAACATAGCCCCCCGTCTGCTCGGCCCGCCGCGAGAGCATCTCCTCCCGCTCGCGCCCCTTGCCGACGTGATACGGCGACATGGAGAGGTTGATGACCACCCGTGCTCCACCCTGACGCGCAGCGAGTATGCCCTCAGCCGTCTCGTCCCAGATGTCCTCGCAGATGTTCACCGTCAACGGAACATCGTCGACGTACAGCAGGAGCACCCGCGAGCCCGATGTGAAGTAGCGCTTCTCGTCGAAGACGGCATAGTTGGGCAGACACACCTTACGGTAGAGACCGGCGACGCGTCCTCCCGCAAGGACCGCGGCACAGTTGTAGACGCGTTCTCCCTCCAACCAGGGAACGCCGACGAGAGCGACTATCTGGCTACACGCCCGAGCTACCTCCGTGAGCTTCTGGGCGCAACCGGCCAGGAAATGACCCTTCAGCAGCAGATCCTCGGGAGGATATCCTGAGATGACCAACTCAGGGAAAGCGACCAACTGGGCCCCGGACCTCCCGGCCTCTTCTGCGCGCTCCACGATGAGGCGGGCGTTGCCCTCCAGGTCGCCCACCGTAGGGTTGACCTGAGCGAGAGCGATTCTCACGACCGGCCCCTACCCGACCGAACGAAGGGCCGCAAGGAGTTCGTCAGTCTTGACGGTGAGGAGCGCAGCATCTCCCCGCGTCTCGAGGTTCACCCGTACGACCGGCTCGGTGTTCGACATGCGCACGTTGAAGCGCCAGTCTCGGAATTCCACGCTCAGCCCGTCCATATCGTCGACAGCAAGGGCGTCGGCGAAGTACTTCTCCTTGACGACCGCGAGCGCCCGGGCCGGGTCGGCGATGGTGAGGTTGATCTCCCCGCTCACCGGGTAGCGCGCGATACGCTCGCCCACCAGAGCGGACAGCGGTATGTCGCTTGAGCAGATGGCTTCGACTATCTGCAGCCAGGGGATCATGCCGCTGTCGCAGTAGGAGAACTCGCGAAAGTAGTGGTGGGCTGACATCTCGCCACCGTAGGCCGCGTCGACCTCGCGCATCTTCTCCTTGATGAACGCGTGACCGCTCTTGCAGACCACCGTCGCTCCGCCGGCCTGTTTGACCATCTCCTGCGTGTTCCACACCAGGCGCGGGTCGTGGATGATGTTCGCCCCAGGGTGGCGTTGCAGTGCACTCATCGCCAGGAGCCCTACAAGATAGTAGCCTTCGACGAACTCCCCTCTCTCGTCGAAGAAGAAGCAGCGATCAAAGTCGCCGTCCCAGGCAATGCCCAGATCCGCCGCCTCCGCCACCACCGCATCCGCGGTGACCGTGCGGTTTTCGACCAGCAGGGGATTGGGCACCCCGTGCGGGAACGAACCGTCGGGCCGATCGTTCAGCTTCACGAAAGTCAGGGGCAGACGGGCTTCGAGCATGTCGAGGACAGGCCCTGCGCCGCCGTTCCCAGGGTTGACGACCACCTTGAGGGGCTTGAGGTGATCCGCGTCGATGTAGGTAAGCAGGTGCTCCAGGTAGGCAGGACGGGTGTCGACACGCTCGATGGTCCCTTCGCGGCCCTGTGCGAGGCGTCCAGGAAGGAGCCTCCCCGTTTCTTTGGCCCGCAGGGCGGCCCGCACCATGGAGTCCATCTCCAAGAGGCCCGTATCGGAGCTGATGGGTCGCGCCTTGTCGCGGGTGAACTTCATGCCGTTGTAGTCGCGGGGGTTGTGGCTGGCCGTGACCATGATGCCGCCGTCGAGTCCCAGCGAGAAGGTGGCGAAGTACACTTCCTCGGTGCCCACGAGCCCGATGTCGACCACGTCGACGCCGGCGGCCGTGAGACCGCGGCACAGAGCGGCGGAGAGAGCCTCGACTGGTGAGCCGGATGTCGTGTCCCACAGCCACTCGTGAGGGTCGCACCAGCTCCGCATAGGCCAGCCCGATGAGCTCCGCCATCTCCTCGTTCAGTTCGTCCGGCACGCGGCCGCGCACGTCGTAAGCCTTGAAGCAAGCGAGCTGAGTATCGTACGTGCCCACGTGAGCGCCTCCGCCTTCGGATGGTTTGCACCGGACTGACCCTTCGCCTATACTACGCGAGGTCTTCGCTCCTCGGTAGCTCAATGGTAGAGCACCTGGCTGTTAACCAGGGTGTTGCAGGTTCGAGTCCTGCCCGAGGAGCCATTTTTTTGCCTTCGAAACGACGGAAACGGGCGGTGTCCGGGCCGAGCTTCAGGCCGCGGCCACCAGCCTGGAACAGGCGCCGCGAGCCGGCGTGACCGTCTCCGCATCCTCTCCGGCAATGGCGATCTCGCTGCCACATTCTGCGCACACAGCCACCACATCGCCGCCAAGATTCCTGACCGTCGCGACCGTGGTTCTGGGCGAGCGCATCTCACCTCCACAGCAGAAACAGACGGAGCCTCGGCCGAGACTGGCGGCGTAGCTCGCCAGCGACATGGGCCCACCTGAGGCAGACAAGGCGGCCGACCGGACGTCCATCAGAGTCTCCTCAGGAGCCCCGTGACTTTGCCGACGATGCGGGGGTCGCGGGTGTAGATGGGAGGCATGGAGTCGTTCTCGGGCTGCAAGCGCACCTGGTCGCTCTCGCGATAGAAGCGCTTGAGCGTCGCCTCGTCGTCGAGGAGCGCCACCACGATGTCGCCGTCGTCGGCGTTCTCCTGGCGCTTCACTACCACAACGTCACCGTTGAGGATGCCCGCGTTCACCATGGAACTGCCGCGTGACACGGAGAGCGAAGCAGCCATCGGATTCCCCCAGAAAACCGGGGATGTCGACGTAGTCCTCGATGTTCTCGACCGCCAGAAGAGGCTCTCCAGCGGCCACCCTCCCCACCAACGGTACGCTACGTACGTGTTCGCCGACATGCTGCGGCATTCCGGCAGCCGGTTTGACCAGCTCGAGCGCCCTTCTCTTCGATAAGCCCCGGCGGATCAGGCCTTTGGCCTGCAGAGCGGACAAGTGGCTCTGCACCGACGCCGGCGAGCAAAGGCCGACTGCCGCCCCGATCTCGCGCACGGTGGGCGGGTAACCCTGCCGGGCTCACGGCTTCCTCGATGCAATCGAGAATACGTTGCTGTCGCTCGGGTAACGTCATGTTCGGCCTCGCCCATGTGCTCGCTGTTTGTGATGTGGCGAACATTCGTTCGGTGGAACGAGTATAGAGCCCCGGCCGGACCTCTGCAAGTCCCTGAGGCGGCGGTCTTCTCTCTCCCGCGGGCACCATCCGCCACCCGCGGCCCAGGCGCCGCTCTGTTGACGCTCCCAGGCATCAGCCTTATACTCACCGCTGTTCTTTCTGCGCTCCTGTCCGAGTGGCGGAACTGGCAGACGCGCTAGGTTGAGGGCCTAGTGAGTGTATAACTCATGGGGGTTCAAGTCCCCCCTCGGACATATCCTCCCCTTTGCCATACTCCGCTTTCGCCATCGGCGTGGACCCTTTGCCCGGACCACGGTTGTTTCTCCCCTGTTCTTGCGGGTAGATTGATACCGTCGCGCAAAAGACTGTACTCGATCCGGAGGGCCACCATGGCAAACGAACCGCGAGAACTCCGACCCGACGAGGTCTATCGGGCCTGCGATCTCTCCACCTTGACGTTCAAGGACAGTGCCGAACTGCCGGAGTTGAGCGAGGTTATCGGCCAGCCTCGCGCCGTCTCTTCCGTCGAGTTTGGCATGGGTATCGCGGACGGTGGCTACAACATCTTCGCGGTGGGGCCTACCGGCACGGGCAAGTCGACCACCATCTACGACTACCTGTCGCGCCAGGCCGCGGCCTGCCCGGCTCCTGATGACTGGGTCTACGTGCACAACTTCACCAAGCCCTACCAGCCCAATGCCATCCGCATGCCTGCCGGCAAGGGCCAGGAGTTCCGCAAGGACATGGAGAAGCTCGTCGAGGACCTGCAGGCGGCCATCACCCAGGCCTTCGAGAGCGAGGAATACGAGAAGCAGCGCCGCACCATCGCCCAGCAGGTGAGCGAGCAGCAAGAGGGGAAGTTGAGCACACTCAGCGAGAAAGCTGAGGAGCAACGCTTCACTATGGTGCGCACCCCGGCCGGCCTGGCCTTCGCCCCCAAGACGGAGGAGGGCGAGACCATGTCGCGAGAGCAGTACGAGGTCCTGCCCCCCGAGGAGCAGAAGCGCATCGACGACACCATCCAAGCACTCAACGAGGAACTGCAGCAGGTCATGCGTCTCGTGCGCCAGGATGAGCGCGGCGGGCGCGATAACCAGAGGGAGTTGGACCGCGAAGTCACCACCTACGCCGCCAAGCACCTCGTCGACGAGTTGTGCGAGGACTGGTGTGATGTCGCAGAGGTGGTCGACTACCTGCAGGCTATATTGGCCGACGTAGTCGAGAACGCCGACGAGTTCAAGAAGTCCGATGACGAGCAGCCCGTGATGTTCATGGGCATGCCCATATCGCCTCGTCAGAAAGGCGAGGGAGCCTTCCGCAAGTATCGCATCAACCTTCTGGTCGACAACAGCGGTCTGACGGGCGCCCCTGTGATCCACGAGAGCAACCCCGTGCTCCAGAATCTGGTCGGTCGCGTCGAACACCAGGCCCAGTTCGGAGCCTTGATCACCGACTTCCACATGATCAAGCCCGGCGCTCTGCACACGGCGAACGGCGGTTTTCTGGTCTTGGAGGCACGCGACGTGCTTCTGAAGCCCTACGCTTGGGACGCTCTCAAACGCACTCTGAAGACGCGTGAGGTCAGGGTGGAGGACGTCGCCCAGCAGATGGGCTTCGCCACCACCGCCACCCTCGATCCGGAGCCGATACCCTTCGATGCCAAGATCGTGCTCATCGGGGAACCCTTCATCTACTATCTCCTCTATGGCCAGGACCCTGATTTCCAGGAACTGTTCAAGGTCAAGGCCGACTTTGACACGGTGGTGGAGCGCACCCCGGAGAACGTGCAGCTCTACGCCCGCTTCGTGGGCGATGTGGCGCGTAGGCGCGGGCTGCCACCCTTCTCCCCGGACGGCGTCGCCCGAGTGATCGAGCACTGCTCGCGTCTGGTCGAGGATCAGCGCAAGATGACTGCCCGGTTCCTCGACGTGGTCGACCTCATCACCGAGTCTGCCTACTGGGCACGAGAAACCAACAAAGGCAAGCGCAAGCCTGTGGTGCGGCGCGAGCACGTCCAGAAGGCCATCGATCACCACATCTATCGCTCCAACCGCATCGAAGAGCGGGTGCGAGAGATGATCGCCGACCGGACCATCATGGTCGACACCAAGGGTGCCGTGGTAGGGCAGATCAACGGCCTCTCGGTGTCGTCGGCCGGTGACTACGCCTTCGGCAGGCCCAGCAGGATCACGGCCACCCATCGACTGGGAGACGGCCAGGTAGTCGATATCGAGCGAGAAGTGGAGATGGGAGGTCCCATCCACTCCAAGGGCGTGATGATCCTCTCCGGATTCCTGGGACAGCGGTACTCGGCCGACCGACCGATGTCGCTCAACGCCCGACTGGTATTCGAACAGTCATACTCCGGCGTCGAGGGCGACAGCGCCTCGTCAGCGGAACTCTACGCTCTGCTCTCCTCGTTGTCCGGTGTCCCCATCCAGCAGCGCTTCGCCGTGACCGGTTCGGTGAACCAACTGGGCCAGGTACAGGCTATCGGCGGAGCGAACGAGAAGATCGAGGGCTTCTTCGAGGTCGTACAGGCAATGGGCGCTCGTGGAGACGAGGGCGTGCTCATCCCGCAGGCCAACATACCCCACCTCATGCTCAACGAGAAGGTGCGTACGGCCATAGCCAAAGGCAAGTTCCACATCTACCCCGTGTCCACCATCGACGAGGGAATCGCCGTCCTAACCGGTGTCCCGGCCGGCAAGCTGAGCAAGAAGGGCGTCTACCCGGCCGGCACCATCAACCGCAAGGTGATCGACCGGCTGACGACCCTCAACGAAAAGGCCCGCGAGGCGTCCAAAAAGAGCAAGGGGGACGGCGACGGCAAAGACGCCAGCCGAGTGGCCGAGGCCGAGTAGGCGGGCGTCTCTGGTCGCGCTCGAGCGGACCACCCGGCCTGGGTGCGATCTGGAAGTGCTGACGGAAAGGAAAGCGGGGCGGCGGGCCTTTCGGCCCGCCGCCCCGCAGCATTTCAGGTCCTCGCTATCGGGTGGACCTATCCGGCGACACGCTCCACGGCCACTCTGGTCACTCCGCTGGGCTGCCGCTCGAGAAGTCGCGTAACAGGAGCCTCCGGCGAGAAGGCCGGTACGAAGACGATGCCGTCCGGAATGCGCGCGGTCAGAGTCACCGACAACTCGATGCTGCGGTCGCTCCCCGCGGTGACCTTCACCTGATCGCCCTCGCTCAGACCGAGACCCTGGGCGTCGACCGGGTTCATCTGCATCTGCGCTGCGGGCATGAGTTCGGTCAGCCCCTCCGAGCGACGGGAACGCACGCCCGTGCCGTGGTGCTCGCGCACCGAGCCGCTGATAAGCAGGAAGGGGCGTTGGGCAGCCGAGCCATCGTCCGAGGGCGCGCCCGTCGCAAGCGGCATGAAGCGGGGCTCAGCGCCCCCCGCACCAGAGACTCGAGCCGCTAGAAGCTCTTGGCCCTCGAGAGCCGCATAGGAGACCTCGCTGTAGGCCGCGTACACCTCGGCGATCTCACGCATAACATCGGCGGGAGTCGCGGATGGCCAGTCGGCCCCCAGACGTGCGGCAAGGTCACCGATGATCTGCCAGTCCGGCCGGCTCTGGCCGGCGGGAAGGGTCACGGCCCGAAGCCGCTGTACGAAGCACTCGCCGTTCGTATAGGTGCCGTCAACCTCAGTGGGCACCGCCGCCGGAAGCACCACGTGCGCGTAGGAAGCGGTATCGGTCAGGTAGCTATCCTGCACGACCAGGAATGGCGCGGCGGCGAGAGATGCTCTCGTCCGCGCCTCGTCGGCCAGCGCCAGGGCCGGGTCTTCCCCCACCACGTAGAGGAAGCGCACCGAACCGTCGTCGAGTCCGTCGATGATCTCGGGAAGTGCCTTGCCGCCCTTCCGCGGGGCCACACCCATGTCCTTGAGACCCTGCGCATTGGCCGTGTAGTAGAGGGGATAGAGCCCGGTGCCGGGACGACCGACGTTGCCGGTGAGCAAGGCCAGGTCGGCGATGACCGTCGCCACCGCCTCGGCCGACGGTCCTTCCATCACGCCGCTTCCGAACAGGATCGCGGCCGCGTCGGCGTGGCCGTAGGCCTCAGCCGCCGCCCTCAGGAGACCGGGGTCCACCCCGCTCCGCCGGGCCTCCGCCTCGATGTCGACGTCGCGCAGCGAAGACCTAAGCTCGTCCAAGCCCTCGGCGCCGGAGGCGACGACGGCCTTGTCCTCAAGACCCAGCGCGAGGATGTGCGCCAAGAAGCCCCGTAGGAGGAAGAGGTCCGTACCCGGCTCAGGCGCCAAATGGAACGTGGCCTTGCGCGCCAGGTCGGTGCTGCGCGGGTCGATGACGATGACGGTCCTGCCGTCCCGCACAGCCTTGACGATCGCCAGGGAGAGCACCGGATTGGAGTCGGTGATGTTCGAGCCGATGACCAGGATCACGTCAGCTGTCGCCAGATCCTTGCGCGTTCCGGTGGCGGACGACGAACCCAGGGCCCGCTCGAGAGCCTCGTCGGCGGCCCGCCGCCGGTAGAGGTCTACCGAGTCGAGGTTTTGGGACCCCATCACCGTGCGAGCCAACTTCTGCAGCAGATGGGCCGCCTCGTTGGTCACGTGCGCCCCGCACAGCGCGGCGAACGCCTCGCCTCCCTGCTCGCGCGCGGCTTCGGCCTCGCTCGCGATCCGTGCCAATGCTTCGTCCCAGGTAGCCGGCTGCAGTTCGCCGGCCGCATCACGCATCAGCGGCTGGAGCAAGCGGTCGGAGGCATTGACGTAGCCCTGGCCGAAACGTCCCCGCACGCACAGGTTGCCTTGGTTGAGCCCCCTGCCCTGCTCAGACTGGACCTGCACCAACCGGCCGTTGTAGCCATGGACGAGCAGTTCGCACCCGTTCGAGCAGTACGAGCAGATGGTGCGCACCTTGTCGGTCTGCCAGGTTCGTACTCCGAACTGGGTCCGTTGCCCGGTGACGGCCCCTACGGGGCAGGTGCTGACACACTGCCCGCAGGAGACGCATCCCACTTCTTCCAGAGGAAGGCGATAGGGAGTGTCGACCTCGCTGTCGTAGCCGCGGTTGAGGTAGCCCCAGCAGCCGATTGACATGACCTCGCGACAGATACGCACGCAGCGTCCGCAGAGGATACACCGGGCGCCGAAATGGGCTACGTTCGGGTGGTTGCCGGGTTCGCCGACCTGCGGGGGCCGCCAGCCCCAGGGAACCATGTCGACCAGATACTCATACGCATAGTCCTGCAGACGGCAGTCTCCGGCCGCCTCGCAGACGGGACAGTCGAGCGGATGGTTGGTGAGGAGCAGTTCGAGCACGAACTTGCGCAGCTTGACGATCTTGTCCGTGTGGGTCTGCACCTTCATGCCTTCGCTGACCTTGGCCCCGCAGGCAGCCATAGGCCCGCGCGCCCCTTCGACCTCCACCAGGCACAGACGGCAGGCCCCGTACGGTTCAAGGCGAGGATCGTGGCACAGCGTGGGGATGTCGACCCCGGTCTCGCGGGCCACTTCCAGGATGGTCTGACCCGGACGGGCCTGCACCTCCTGTCCGTTCAGGGTGAGATTGATCACTTCTACGCTGGTCGCCTCGGCAGGGGCGGGCATCACGACCTCCTAACGGCGTCAAATCGACACTTGTCGAAGCAGGCACCACACTTGATGCACAGCTCTTGATCTATCACGTGGACTTCCTTGCGTTCCCCGGTAATGGCCACAACTGGGCACACCCTCACGCACGCGCGGCAACCCGTACAGGCTTCGGGGATGATCTCGTAAGTGGTAAGGGCTTTGCACACGCCGGCCCGGCATTTGTGCTCGAAGACATGCTCTTCGAACTCTTCCCGGAAGTACTTGAGGGCGGTGAGAACGGGGTTGGGAGCGGTACCACCCAGCGCGCACAGCGAGCCGATCTTCACCTGCTCGGCGACGGTCTCGATGAACTCCAGATCGGTGGGACGCGCCTTCCCCGCGCAGATGCGCTCGAGGATTTCCAGCATGCGCTTGGTCCCGATCCGGCAGGGCACGCACTTGCCGCAGCTCTCCGACTGCGTGAACTGCAGGAAGTAGCGGGCCGTATCGACGATGCAGTTGTCCTCGTCGATGACCACCATCCCGCCGGAGCCCACGATAGCGCCCGTCTGGTTGATGGTCTCGTAGTCGACGGGCAGGTCGAGCAGCGACTCGGGCAGACAGCCCCCGGAGGGGCCGCCCATCTGCACGGCCTTGAAGGTCTTGCCGTTCTTGATGCCGCCCCCGATGCCGAAGATGACCTCGCGCAGGGACAGGCCCATGGGTACCTCGGCCAGCCCGGTACGGTTGATCTTGCCCGCCAGGGCAAACACCTTGGTTCCCTTCGATTTCTCGTAGCCTCGGGAGGCAAAAGCCTCCGCCCCGTTCAGGATGATCCAGGGCACACCCGAGAGCGTCTCGACGTTGTTGATGTTGGTCGGGCGGCGCCACAGTCCGGAGGTAGCGGGGAAGGGCGGGCGCATACGGGGCATCCCCCGGTTCCCCTCGATGGACATCATCAAGGCCGTCTCTTCACCGCATACGAAGGCGCCGGCCCCTTCCTTGATCTTGATGTGGAAGGAGAAGTCGGAGCCCATGATGTTGTCGCCGATGAGCCCGCGTTCCAGCGCCTTCTCGATTGCGATCTTCAGGCGGCGGAGAGCCAGAGGATACTCGGCGCGCACGTACAGATAGCCCTCGGAGGCCCCGATGGCGTAAGCGCCGATGGCCATGCCCTCGAGCACGGCGTGGGGATCCCCCTCAAGCACGGAGCAATCCATGAAAGCGCCGGGATCGCCTTCGTCACCGTTGCAGATGAAGTACTTGACCCCGTCGGCAGAGGGGGCGGCGGCGGCGAAGCTCCACTTGAGACCGGTGGAGAAACCGGCCCCTCCCCGGCCGCGCAGGCCGGACTTGGTGACCTCTTCCACAACCTCCGCGGGCGACATCTCCGAGAGGACCTTGTACAGGGCCTGGTAGCCGTCGGCTTCCAGGTAGTCGTCGATGTCCTCCGGGCTGATGAGGCCCACGTGCCGCAGGGTGAGCTTCTCCTGGGGCGCGAAGAACGAATCGTACTCGGTCGGCCCTTCGTCGGTGAGGACGAGCCACTCCTCGATGACCTCTCCACCGATGATGTGCCGCTGGATGATGTCCTCCACCATGGCCGGCGTCACCTGCCCGTAGGTGACGGTGCGCAGTCCGCCGTCGTGCCTGGTGCGGATCTCCACCAGAGGGTCCATGGCGCACAGGCCCTGGCAGCCTGTGCCGGTGATAGAAGCGCAGCGACCTTCGCAGGTATCTTCACGGGGGCTGATGACGGCCACGACCCCGGAGCAGGCGAGACCGTCCTGGAAGGCCTTCAGCACTTCACGGCTGCCCGCCGCCACCCCGCCCGTGCCCAGGCAGATGCGCACGTCGACGTCGGGAAGCGTAAGGACTGGGCGCTGTGGGGCAGGTCTCAGTAGCGCGCCGGCGACCGTCATGATGCCTCGCTCTCGCAGGCAGCCCGCGCCGCCGCAGCATCGGGGTAATCCCCGCCGGCCCCATTGCCGCTGTCCGCCTCGTCGCCCGACAACGCGGCTGCTTCTTGAGCGGCCTGGAAGTCCTTGACCACCTGCACGGCTTTGTCTGGGGTCAGCTTGCCGAAGGCGCGATCGTTGACCATCACCACGGGTGCCATCCCGCACGCGCCGACACAGTGCACCTCCTCGATGGTGTACATCATGTCGTCGGTGTTCTCGCCCGCCCCTATCCCCAGATGCTTCTCTATCTCCTCGGATATGAGCGTAGCCCCAGAAACGTGGCAGGCCGTGCCGTGGCAGCAGCGGACGGTGTTCTTGGCGTGAGGCTTGAGCCGGAACTGGGAGTAGAAGGTAGCGACGCCGAGGGCCTTGCTGAGGGGCTCGTCGCAAGCCTCGGCCACCCTGGCCATGACCTCCGGCGGTAGATACCCGACTATTGCCTGGGCCCCCTGCAGCAGCGGGACCAGGGCACCCCTCTGCCCTCGATAGTGGTCTAGCAACTCGACGAAGCGCTCCTCAAGATCCGGATCCACGATGCCCTCGCACGTTCGATTGACGGTGATTGAGACCGCGGACCAGCCAGGTCGGTGCAGGTCGGCGTCCGACATAGAATACAGGGAACGGCCGGTCAACGCACCTCTTTGTCACTGCCCGCGCCAGTTTGCGCGTACGTCTCCCCCGCATGGAAGGAACTACGCACGAACGGTGCCGACTGCACGCCCAAGCCCAAGGCCTCCCCGTAGAGCCGATACGAATCGAAGACGTCGGGGGACACGTACTCGATGACAGGCAGCTGGTGCTTGGAGGGGCGCAGGTACTGTCCGATTGTGACCAGTTCCACGCCACTGGCCGCCACCTGGTCGAGCAGGGCGTGGACCTCCTCTGCGGTCTCCCCCAGTCCGAGCATCCAGCCCGTCTTGACCAGGCTTCGCCCGCGCTGAGCGACCCTTTCCAGCACGGCGAGAGAACGCTCGTACACGGCCGCCGGTCTCACCTGGGGATAGAGACGCGGCACGGTCTCGATGTTGTGGTTGAAGACCTCGGGAACCTCGGCGATCACAAGGTCCAGGGCGGCGGTATCGCCGCGGAAATCCGGCACCAGTACCTCCACCGTCACCCCGGGCGAACGCTCCCGGATGGCTCTGATGGTGCCCACGTAGTGCGCCGCTCCACCGTCGGGGAGGTCGTCGCGGGTCACCGAAGTCACGACGACATGCTTCAACTCCAAGCGCGCAACCGCGTCGGCCAGTTGAGCGGGCTCATCGGGGTCCAAAGGGCTCGGACAGCCGCCGGTCACCCCGCAGAACCCGCAGTCACGCGTGCACACGTCGCCCATGATCAGGAATGTTGCCACCCCAGCGCCGAAGCACTCGCCCAGGTTGGGGCACAGGGCGCTCTCACACACGGTGTGCAGATGCCGCTGACGCAACAGCGACTCCATGCGCTGTAAGGCTCCCGCATCGGGCAACCGCTTCTTCAGCCAGTCAGGCTTGCGCCCCGCAGTCTCGGTCATGGCCGCTCCTCGAGAAGCTGCTTGGCCGCCTCCCGCGCGGAGGCCATCACGCCCTGCAGAGGGATACCTTCGGCGACCGCGACGGCTGCCGCCTCTTCGTACTCGGGGGCCACGCTGACGATCCGGCCACCCCAACGCCCCCACTTGACCCTTAGCGGGCGCCCGGCGACCTCGACCGTCACGTGGCCACGCTCCGCCACTCTGCGCGACATGGCGATGCGGCGAATGCCGAGCGTTCCCGTTTCCGAGAACACCAGGTCGGCCAGCGCCTCCTCACTGTCGGGGCCGGCGAGTACGTGCAGGACCATCACGGGCCTGTCCTTCTTGCCCTGGCCCAACGATGTCCACACGTCGAGAGCTCCCGCCTCTCTGAGCAGCCGGCCGGTGTGGGCAACCACCTCGGGCGAGATGTCGTCGAGGTTGGTCTGCAACTCGACCACACTCTCCGTCCGGCCGTCTGTCGCATCATCGATCTGCAGCGTCGGTTGCTCGCCCAGAACCACGCGCAGGACGTTGGGACCGCAGTCCAACTGCATGGAACCGCCGCCGTAGCCGATCGTCTGCACCGTCATCGCGGGTAGCGGACCGGGCTCGGCCTGCAATTGCCCGACGAGGAGGGCTCCGGTGGGAGTGGTCAGCTCCCGCATCTCCGGACCGCCGACCACCGGGTAGCCGGCGAGCAGGCGGGCCGTGGCGGGCGCCGGTACCCCCATCAGGCCATGGGCGATCTCCACCGCGCCGCCGCCCACCTGGATGGGTCCGATCGCGATCGAATCGATGCCCAACGCATTTACGAGAACGAACGTACCCACCACGTCGATCAGAGTGTCGGCCGCACCCACCTCGTGGAAATGTATCTCCTCTACAGTGCAGCCGTGGATGGAGGCTTCCACTTCCGCCAGGCGTCTCAGCGCCGCCAGACTGCGTTCCTTCACCCAGGAAGATAGGGCTGCACCCTGGATCATCTTCTCCATGTCGGCCAGGTGGCGAAGGGGCGGCGCCTCCTCTGTGCGGACGATGACTCTGGTGCACGAGACACCCTTCTGCACGCCGCGCGTCACCTCGACCAAGCCGTCCGGCAGACCGAGGGTCGAGGCGGTGTCCCGGATGAGGATGGCAAGTGCCTCCTCCGTCCCGCCCAGGTCGAGGAGAGCGCCCAGGAGCATGTCGCCCGAGACCCCCGTCCAGGGATCGATGTAGAGGACCCGCTTTGCCATGTCGCTCCCTTCCAACGGCGGGCCCCTTGGGTCCCGCCCGGAGTCATTTTCGGTGGTTGCATTCTCCCATGCCACCCCATACACTGCAGAGACGGCCGCGCACTCCTCTCGCGTGGCATCCGATCCGCGATCCGGGACGGGGAAGTGACGCAGAAACGACTCGCCGACTATATTGGGGTCACCGTCCGCCGGCTCCGCACCGATAGGGGATTCACCCTGCAGGCCCTCGCCGACGAGTCTGGGGTATCCAAGAGCTATCTGGGCGACATCGAGAAGGGCCGTAAGAACCCCACCACCGACGTCATCGAGGCCATCGCCGAGGCTCTGGGCGTCCCGGCGCGCGAGCTTCTTTATCACGCCGCCTTCGACGACGAGGACCCTCTCCTGGAGCCCGAGCAACTGCAGCTGGAAGACCTGGCCGAGGAGGACGCCGAGGCCCGGGAGCTCTCCCACCTGGCCCGACGCATCCGCCCCGGCGACCGGCGCTTCCTCCTCGAGCTCGCTCGAAGGCTGGCCCGCTGATGGTCAGCGGATGGCAGCTGATGGTCCGCTGATGGTCAGCGGATGGCAGCTGATGGTCCGCTGATGGCCATCATACGTACCGTACGCGGCTTCACGCCCCTCTACGGCGACGACTGCTTCTTCGCCGAGACGGCGGCCATCATCGGCGACGTGGTCATGGGCGACAAGTGCAGCGTCTGGTATGGAGCCGTGATACGCGCCGACGTGAACTACATCCGCATCGGTGACCACGTGAACATCCAAGACGGAGCGGTGCTCCACACCCTTTTTGAGGAGGCGGGCATTGAGATCGGCGACTACGTGAGCATCGCCCACAACGCCACCGTCCACGGCGCCATCATCGCGGATAGGGTGCTCATAGGCATCGGAGCAGTGCTACTGGATCACGTGGAGGTCGGAGAGTACTCCATCATCGCGGCGGGGGCCGTAGTCACCACCGGCACCAAGGTCGAACCGGGCTCCATCTACGCAGGAAGCCCGGCCAGGCGCATCAAGAGCGTCGATCCCGAGCAGCACGCTCAGATGATCGAGCGCATCGGGAACAACTACCACATGTACGCAAGCTGGTACAAAGAGTAGCCCCTCTTCCGAGCTCCTCGTATCACCAGCCCAATTCGTCGAGCCTGTCGTCATCGATGCCCCAGTAGTGGGCTATCTCGTGGATGACTGTCTGGCGCACCTGCTCTCGGATGGCTTCTTCGTCCGGACCGGCGTAGGCCTCGATGGGCTCCTTGTAGATGGAGATGCGGTCGGGGAAGGCGATGTAGTGCGTATCGCGATGGATCGCCGGGACCCCGTGGTAGAGACCCAGCAGGGCGTACTTGTCCCTCGGCGACAACCCGACCTCGATGAGGTCCTGAGGTTTGGGCCATTCCTCGACGACCACCTGCCAGTTCTCCATGGGCTCCATCAGCTCCTCGGGCAGGGAATCCAGAGCGTCGGCCACCAGTTCTTCAAAGGCCTTAATGTCCACGCAGCACCGCCTGTGACTCCCTTACCAGTCCCAACAAGGACCGGGCCGCGGCCCCGCGATGCGAGACCCCGTCCTTGCTCGCCGGCGCTGCCTCCGCGAGCGTCTCGGTCCAGCCCAGGGGACGGAACACCGGGTCGTAGCCAAAGCCGTCATCCCCGCGGGGAGACTGCTCTATGACCCCGGCGGATTCTCCCCTGACCTCCAGCACGACGGGTTCGCCCGTCGAGGCATCCGCCGGCAGCAGAAGACAGAGGGCGCATACGAAACGAGCGCTGCGATCGACGACACCCTGGAGAGCCTCCAGCAGCTTGGCTACGTTCGCCTCATCCGTGGCCGATTCGCCCGCGTAACGGGCCGACTGGACGCCCGGGCGATCGTCCAAAGCGCTTACCTCGAGACCCGAGTCGTCCGCCAGCACCGCCCTCTCCCCCTCGAGCGCTCCGAACGCGGCCTGAGCTTTCAGCAACGCGTTCTCCCGGAAGGTGCTGCCCGTCTCCTCCGGCATCTCGATCTCGTCCGGCAGTGGTTCCACCTCAAAAGCTTCGGCCAAGAGGCGGCCGAACTCTCTGGCCTTGCCGGCATTACGCGTGGCGAGCACCACGGTGAGTCGGTCCGTCACCGCCGGACCTCGTCGCCGCCCACGTAGGCCCGGGCCACGACTTCCATCTGCGCCGCCGTAAGGATATCTATTGCGTCGGTCGCCAGATCGAGCAACCGGTCGAGTACCACTCGTTCGAAGGGAACCGACTCGGCCGTGGCCTGGACCTCGATGATCCTTCCCGAGCCGGTGGTCACCACGTTCATGTCGACCTCGGCGCGGCAGTCCTCCTCGTACTCGAGATCGACGACGGGCAGGCCGTCGACAACCCCCACACTCACGGCCGCCATGGAGTCGGCCAGGGGCAGGGCCCGCAGGGTCCGCGCGTCCACGGCTCTCTTGAGGGCCAGGTGGAGGGCCAGGTAGGCACCCGTCACGGCCGCACAGCGAGTGCCCCCGTCGGCTTCCACGACATCGCAGTCGACGTATATGGTCCGCTCGCCAAGAGCCTTCAGATCCAGCACCGCGCGCAGACTGCGCCCTATCAAGCGCTGTATCTCCACGGTGCGGCCGTCCTGGCGCCCACGCACGGCCTCGCGTGGAGTGCGTTCTCGCGTGGAACTGGGCAGGAGAGAATACTCGGCCGTGAGCCAGCCACTGCCGCTCCCCCGGCGCCAGTTGGGGACGCCGTTGACCACCTGGGCGGAACACAGCACGCGCGTCCCCCCCAGCTCGATGAACACCGAGCCGTCGGCGGTGCTGACGAAATCAGGCGTCAGCTTCAAGGGCCGCAGCTCGGCCGGCCCTCTGCCGCCCGGTCGCGCGTTGTCGCTCACAGTCTCTTTACCTCCCGGATCGGCAGTTGCAGGAAACGAGCGCCCACCTCGCGGAACTCCTCGGAATCCCCCGTACAGACGAAACGATAGTCGCCTTCTTCCTGCGCATCGTTCGTCATGCCTTTGCGCTCCAGGATGGCGCTGATCTCTCGGGCGGTCTCCTCCGCCGAGTCGATGAGCGAGACCCGAGGTCCCAGAAGACGTCTGAGCATGGGCGTGATGAGTGGATAGTGGGTGCATCCCAGGATCACCGTGTCTACTTCTGCCTCCTTGAGAGGAGCGACGCATTCCCTCGCCGCGTCCTCGGTCTCCTCGGAGAACACGTCACCCGCCTGGATCAAAGGGGCCAGTCGCGGACAGGCTACGGGAAAGACCTCCAATCCGGCGTCCAGGGTCTGGAGGGCCCTCTGGTACGCGTTCGACCGCACCGTCGCCTCGGTGGCCATGAGACCCACCTGGCGATTGCGCGTGGCCTGCACGGCCGCCCAGGCGCCGGGGATGACCACGCCGATGATGGGAGTGGAGAAGGCGGCCTGGAGTTGGGGCAGAGCGGCGGCACCGGCCGAATTGCAGGCCACCACTATGAGCTTCACATCTTGCTCGACCAGGTAGTCGATGGCGGTGAAGGCCAGCCTGCGCACCTCGGCTAGGGACTTGGGTCCGTACGGGAAGTTGAGCGTGTCCCCCAGGTAGAGATAGTCCTCCTGGGGTAGGTTGACCAGGCATTCGTGGAGGACCGTGAGACCCCCCACCCCCGAATCGAAGACGCCCACAGCTCGGCGGTCGGTCTGACGTTCTGGTTCGATCATCGCCGGGGATTCTACCAGACCGTCCGAGCAGTCCGGCTTCCGCCCGAGCATGCCCCCGGGCGGTTCAGCGGACGGTCTCTAACCGAGTCTCGGCGCTACTCGCCGTAGAGCTGGATGCCCGGATACCTGCATGCGTAGCTGGGAATGATCGTGTTCAGTTCGCACAGGAGATGACCCTCGACCAAGCTGTCTACGGCGGAGCGGAGGTCGTCCGGAGAGCAAGAGGAGAGGTGACTCTGTAACTGCTTCAGGCTCAGTGCTCCGTCCGCAGCCTGCAGGCAGTCGAGCACACGCATCTGTTCTTCGGACAGACCCCGCGCGGCAGAGATCTCTGCTACGCCGGTGGAGGGGCATCGGTGAAGTGGCGGTATCCGCCTGGTGGTCCTGGCTTTCCTGAGCCCTCGGGGGATGCTTCATGAGGGTCTCCTTTCCGGTGTTCGGGCGCGCGCGACCCATACGAGGTCCCGAAAGTACTCAATATTTACCCGTCCGCCTGCAACCTAAACGTCCAGCACTTCGTGGTCCTCGCCGTTGCGGAAGAAGAACAAGGAGATGGCGATCATCAGGGCTGAGACCAACCAGATGACGGCATATTCACGGCCGTCCGGCATGTAGTTGCCGGCTATGTCGATGGCCACCCCGGCGATGAGCGGGGCGATTATGTTCGCCAGGCCCCGGGTCATGGAGAACATGCCCGTGAACTGGCCGATGTTCTCCTTGGGCATGAGCTTGATGAGGATCGCGTACGGCAGCGTCAACACGATGGAACCGCCCAGGCCGAAGATAGGCAAGAACAGGAAGGTCCACTTGATGTCCTTGACGAAGAACCCGAAGATGCAGCCGCCCAGGTAGACCCACAGTCCGATACGCATGATCAGCAGGCGGCCGTACTTGTCGGCCAACCACCCGCTGGCCAGTCCGGCGATCATGTACGTGACCCCCACCAAGCCCAGAAGCAGCGCTCCGATGGAGGTCGAGGCGCCCAGGGAGTTTATGAAGTACAGCATGATGAAGGGCCGCAGTCCGGCCAGGGTCGACTCCCACAGGAAGGCCGCGATCATGAAGCTTTGGATGGGTTTGTTCTGGGCGGTCGACCTGATCACCTGTTTGACTTCACCCCACACCCCTTGGCGCGGCGGCGGGGTCGACTCCGGCTCGGGCTCGTTGAAGCGGCGGACGGTCATGTAGGTGAACACCATGATGAGGAGACTGCAGAGGATGAACGGCGACGGGATCCAACGGGCGAAAAGCACCCCCGCAACCACCATTCCCAGGAACATGCCTCCTCCCCGCATGAAGCTCTGCACCCCCTGCACCCGGCCGTGGCTGGAGGAGGGGGTCACATCGGGTAGGAGCGACTGATAGGGCGATGTGTAGAAATGGTAGGCGGCGAAGAAGACGAACGTCGACACCGCGATGGGAACGTATCCCGTCTGGAAGGGGGCCAGCATGAGCGCGGCCGCCATAAAGGGTGCGGCGAAGATCATGAACGGCTGGCGGCGACCCCAGCGCTTGGTCCAGATACGGTCGCTCAGCACCCCCACGAAGAGGGGGATCATAGCGGAGAAGATGCCCTCACCACCGATGGCGAAGCCGATGAGCGTGGCCGAGTCGGTGTAGTTCTTGAGGATGACGGGCAGGTAGGTCGTCACCAGGGAGAGACCCATAGCGAAGCCGAGAGTGGGAAGGGTGAGGACGAGCATCGACCTGACGCCCATCTTCTCCTCGTTAGTCACGCGAAGTCATCCCAGTCTCTCCCCCGCCCTGCTGTAGACGTCGTGAAACCCCCCGCACCGAGACCAGGCGGATTCTACCAAGGGGTAAGCGGGACCGCGAGCGGCCGGCGCCGTCCCGGCGCCGGCCGCTCGCACCTTCGTTCTAGCGGAGAGCCGCGAGGTTGGCGGCTACGAAGTCCCAGTCGACGAGGCCGGTGAGGAAGGTCTCTACGTATTTGGGACGCAGGTTGCGGTAGTCGATGTAGTAGGCGTGCTCCCAGACGTCCACGGTCAAGAGGGCCGTCTGGCCGTGCTTCATGGGCAGGTCGGCGTTGGAGGTCTTCGTCACCTTGAGGGTCCCGCCGTCGTCGACGAGCCAGGCCCAGCCGGAGCCGAACTGGGTGACGGCCGCCTGGGAGAACTCGGTCTTGAAGGCATCGTAGGAGCCGAAGGCCTGGTCGATGGCAGCCGCCAGGTCGCCCGAGGGCAGGCCGCCGCCACCGGGCTTCATGCAGTTCCAGTAGAAGGTGTGGTTCCAGACCTGGGCGGCGTTGTTGAACACGCCTCCATCGGCCGCCTGGATGATCTCCTCAAGGCTCTTCGAAGCCAGGTCGGTCCCTTCGACGAGATTGTTGAGGTTGGTGACGTAGGCATTGTGATGCTTGTCGTGATGATACTCGAGCGTCTCCGCGCTCAGATGCGGCGCCAAGGCGTCTTTGGGGTAGGGCAACTCGGGCAGCGTGAAAGGCATACCGATCTCCTTCTCCGGGGTCGATACTTCCGCCCCATCCTACCCCGCGTGACCCACTTTCCAAACCCTGTCTAGTCGCGGGTAAGGCCCTTGTCGCGCAGGAAGCCGGCCAAAATGTCCGACAGGCGAGGCTCCCCCGTCTCCGCCATCTCGTACGACACCTGCACGATGGGCTTGTCTACGTGGATGAGATTCACCAGCGACGAAGGCGTGGCGCTCAACACTATGTCGGCCGGAACGGCCTTGATTGTAGCCTCGAGGTCGCGCAACTGCTCGCGGTTGTAACCCAGAGCGGGCAGGATGGGCCCCAGGTGAGGGAAGGCCGTATACACGCCGGCAAGCCCTCCTTGGGCGTAGGGCCGGGGATCGATCATGTCGGCGCCGTGCTCTTGAGCCGCCTGCACGCCCGCTCCCGTCGCCATCCCCCCGTGTGTGAGCGTGGGGCCGTCCTCGACTACCAGGACCCTCTTGCCTCGTATCTCCTCCGGGTCGTTCACCGTGACCAGCGAGCGGGTCTTCACCACCACGGCTCCGGGGTTCAAACGGGCGACGTTCTGCTCCACGCGGACCACATTCTCGGCCGGGGCGCTGTTGACCTTGTTGATGACCACGACTCCCGCTCGGCGCAGGTTGGTCTCTCCCGGATGATAGGCGGACTCGTGCCCGGGACGGAAGGGGTCGGCGATCACAATCTCCAGGTCACTGCGCAGGAAGGAGAAGTCGTTGTTGCCCCCGTCCCAGATGATCAGCGGCGCTTCCTTCTCCGCCTCGGCGACGATGGCGGCGTAGTCCACGCCCGCCCAGACCACCAGGCCCTTGCGGATGAGAGGCTCGTACTCTTCGCGCTCTTCGATGGTCGCCTGATGGAGATCGAGATCGGCCAGGGAGGCGAAGCGCTGCACCCTCTGAGCGGCCAGGTCTCCGTAGGGCATGGGGTGGCGGATGAGCGCCGGTCTCACGCCGTGAGAAAGAAGCACGTCGGCGATGAACCGTGAAGCCGGGCTCTTGCCGGCACCGGTGCGCACCGCGAGCACGGCGATGACCGGCACCGAGCACGGCACTGTGGTGCTGCCGGGCCCGAGCAGCGAGAAGTCGGCACCTGCAGCCAACACCCGCGAGGCCTGGTGCATGACGAACTCGTGCGACACGTCGCTGTAGGCGAAGATGACCTCGTCGATGTGCTCGTCGCGAATCACGCCGTCGAGCATCTCCTCGGAAACAATGGGGATCCCCTCGGGGTAGAGAGGTCCGGCGAGAGAAGGGGGGTAGCAGCGGCCCTCAATACCCGGGATCTGCGCAGCCGTGAAGGCGATCACCCTCACCATCGGGTCTGCGCGGAGGACCACGTTGAAGTTGTGGAAGTCGCGCCCCGCCGCGCCCATGATGACCACCCGCTTCTGCCTCACTGCCATCCTCCTCCGCCTCTGCGCCAGGATCTCGCCCTCGGGTGCGTACCCGTCACGCACTCTCTGCATTCTAAATGGCTGAGGCCCCTTCCGATAGGAAGGAGCCTCCGCGGTAGCAGCTCTGTAAGCCGGATTCTGTCAAGGGTAACCATCTATCTGTGGCCTCCCGTTGCCGGAAGGCTCATGCGGCCAACCCGAAGGCTTCGGGCGAGCAGCCCTCGAACGCCTCCCTATTCGGCCTTGCACCGGGTGGGGCTTGCCTGGCCGCCGTGTCACCACGGCGCCGGTGCGCTCTTACCGCACCATTTCACCTTCGCAACCGAAACCGGCTCGCCGGAGCGGACCGGACGGCGTGCTGTGTAATTTCTGTGGCGCTTTCCCTGGGGTTTCCCCCGCTGGACGTTATCCAGCACCCTGCTCTGCGGTGTCCGGACTTTCCTCAAAGATCCGCCTGGGCGGGTCCCTGCGGCTACCCGAGCTGCACTCGCGATTATACCAGCGGCGACACCTTGCCCTCTGTGAGTGGCCGGGCCCGGGCATTCCCCTGCTTACGCAGCCCGTACGACCATGCGGGCCTGCTACGCAGGCAAATACCCGGGCCCGGCTACCCACCGGCTTGCACAGCCTCGCCGCTGGTCCTTTTCGCTTTTGGGGGCGTGGCCTCGGCCTTCGCCGGCTGTCGGCGCGGCCTGGCTAGCGGTAGGCCTCTTCGGCCGGTTCCGGCGCCGCGGTACGGTCCAGAGAGATGGGGAACGGTTTGGCGAAGTGGCAGGCGGCTCGATGACCGATAGCCACTTCGTCGAACGGCGGATCCTGCTCTGCGCAGATGGGGAATTGCGCGATAGGGCAGCGGGTGTGGAATCGACAGCCACTGGGAGGATTGATGGGACTGGGCACGTCCCCTTTCAAGATGATCCGGGCCCGCTTTCGCTGCTTCTCTGGATCCGGGACGGGGGCTGCCGACAGCAACGATTGCGTGTATGGGTGGTTGGGAGTGTTGTAAACCTCTCGCCACCCTCCGAGTTCCACCACCTTGCCCAAATACATCACTGCCACCCGGTCGCAGATATGGCGGATGACGGCCAGGTCGTGAGCGATGAAAAGATACGTGAGCCCGAACTCTTCCTGGAGTTCCTCCAGCAGGTTGATTATCTGCGCCTGGATGGAGACATCGAGAGCCGAGACCGGCTCGTCACACACGATCATCTTGGGCCGGAGCATGAGCGCCCGCGCGATGCCCACCCTCTGCCTCTGGCCGCCCGAGAACTCGTGCGGATAGCGGTGGATGTGTTCGGGATTGAGGCCCACCACCTCCAGCATCTCCTTGCACCGCTTCTCCCGCTCCCTGCTGTTGCCGATGCCGTGTATGACCAGGGGCTCCGACATGATCTCCCCGAAGGTCATACGCGGGTTGAGGGAGGCATAGGGATCCTGGAAGATGAACTGCACGTCACGGCGGAAGGCCTTGAGCTTCTTCCCCTTGAGGGCCCTCACATCCGTATCCTCGAAATGGACCGACCCGGCCGTGGGCTCGAGAAGTCGGATTATGCAACGACCCGTCGTCGACTTCCCGCAGCCCGATTCCCCTACGAGACCGAGAGTCTCACCCTGCGCGACCGAGAAGCTGACGTCATCGACCGCTTTGACCGTGTCTCCCAAGCGCGAGAAGATCACTCCCTTGCTCACCGCGAAATGCTTTGTCAGGCCTTTCACCTCCAGGAGCGCGGTCACTTGCCGCCCCCCTCAAGGCTGCCCGCATAGCAGGCACGATCGTGAAACCGGGCGATGAAATCCGAGTCGCCCGCGAAATGGCAGGAGGAGTGGTGCCCTGTGCCAACCTCCAGCAGGGGGGGCACCTGGCTGCGGCAGATGGATTGCGCATAGGCGCAGCGAGGACTGAACGCACACCCCGAGGGCAGGTGGATAAGACTGGGAGGTTGGCCTTTGATGGGGCAGAGCGCGCCCTTATCGTCCACGTCGTGGCGGGGCAGGCTCTCGAGCAGGCCCCAGGTGTACGGGTGCATCGGTCTGTAGAAGACATCGTCGGCCCGGCCGAACTCGACCGGCTTGCCTCCATACATGACCAGGATCTGATCGGCCATATCCGCCACCACGCCCAGATCGTGGGTGATCATGATGATGGCCGACTCCGTGCGTTTCTGGATCTCCTCCATGAGCTCCATTATCTGAGCCTGGATGGTGACGTCGAGGGCGGTAGTGGGCTCATCGGCGATGAGGATATCGGGGCCGCACGCCAAAGCCATGGCGATCATGGCCCGCTGGCGCATGCCGCCCGAGAACTCGTGGGGGTAATTGCGCGCCCTCTCCTCAGCCTGGGGAATGCCTACCTGGTCGAGAAGCTCGACCGCGGCCGCATTGGCTTCAGCCTTACTCATATTCTTGTGGATGCGGAGCGGCTCAGCGATCTGCTTCCCGATGCGATGTACCGGGTTAAGGGCAGTCATGGGGTCCTGGAAGATCATCGCTATGCGGTTGCCGCGGAGCGCTCTCTGCTCCTTCTCGCTCATGGCCAGGATGCTCTCTCCCTTGAACCGGATATCCCCGCTGACCACCTTGCCGGGGGGCTCAGGAACCAGGCGCATGATCGAAAGCGCAGTGACCGACTTGCCCGAGCCGGATTCTCCCACCACCCCCAGGGTCCGCCCTTGTTCCAGGGTGAAGCTCACCCCATCGACGGCTTTTACCACGCCGTCGCGGGTGAAGAAGTGCATATGCAGATTATCCAGTTCCAGAAGCGGGGGCGGCACAGACTACTCCTTGAGTTTCACGTCGAGGGCGTCGCGCAGACCGTCGCCCAACAGGACGAACGCGAGCACGGTGGTGAGGATGGCAAGACCGGGATAGATCATGAGCCAGGGCGCCGTGAACATGTAGGCGCGGGCATCGGACAGCATGAGGCCCCAGGAGGGCTGCGGCGGCTGCACGCCCATGCCCAGGAAGCTCAAGGCGGCCTCGGTAAGGATCGCCCCTCCTATGCTCATCGTCGCGTAGACGATGATCGGGGAGATCGAGTTGGGCATGAGATGGCGGGAAAGGATGCGACTCGTCGACGCCCCCATCGCTCGGGCGGCGTCGACGTACTCGTTCTTCTTGATCCCGAGTATCGAGCTTCGGAAGACCCGGGCGATGCTCGGCCACCCGAGTATGCCGATGGCGATGAAGACGTTCTGGAAGCCCTTCCCCATCACGGCGATAAGGGCGACCGCGAACAATATGTACGGGAAAGCAAAGAAGACGTCGGCGGTGCGCATGATTAAGCTGTCCCAGAGGCCCCCGTAGTAGGCGGCGATGGCGCCCGTCACCAGGCCGATCACCACCATGATGAACACGGCCACCACGCCCACGACGAGTGAGACCCGGGAGCCATAGACGATACGAGAGGCTATGTCCCGCCCCAGCTTGTCAGTACCGAAGGGATGGTCCAGCGACGGAGGCTGCAGGCTCTCCTCAGCGACCGTGGTCGTATCGATCGCTATGGGATCGCCCAGCCAGTACGGGGCCCAAAGATCGGCGGTGACCGCGATCACGACGACTATGAATATCCAGATGAGGCCGGCTACGGCCAGCTTGTTCTTGCGCAGGCGGCGGATCGCGTCGGCCCGCAGAGTGCGCCCCTTGCCGGTGAACGCCTCCAGATCGCCGATGGCGATATCGGCCGGGCCGCCATCAGGCGTGGGGACCGGTGGGGCGACGGGCTCGTTAGGATCTCTGGCCATGTGCAGTCCTAAGCCGATTCATGCCCATAGCGGATGCGCGGATCCAGGAACGCATAGCTGATGTCCACCAGCAGGTTGATGATCATCACCAAGATCACGATGATGATCGTGCCTCCCATGACGATGGGCCAGTCGCGCTGGCCGATAGCCAGGTACATCTCGTAGCCGATCCCCGGCCAGTTGAAGACGGTTTCCGTCAGTATGGTGCCCCCGATCATGGCCCCCAGGTCGAGACCCAGGAACGTGACCACCGGGATCAGGGCGTTCTTCATGGCGTGGCCGCCGATGACGCGCCGGTACGACAGCCCCTTCGCCGAGGCCGTTCGAATGTAGTCCTGGCCGGTGACCTCCAGCAGTTGGCTGCGCTGGATGCGGGCGCAATACGCCGTAGACACCGCAGCCAAAGTGATCGCCGGGAGGATGATGTGCATGGTGGTCGGGAACTCGCGCGACGTCATGCCCGAGATCGGGAGATAGGGCAGCCCCCACTCTTTGAACTGGATGCCGAACAGGATCTGCAGGAGCATGCCCAACCAGAACACCGGCACAGAGACCAGCACGGACGTACTGAGGGTCACGAGCACATCCCAGAAGGAGTAGCGCTTGATAGCGGATATGACTCCAGCCGAAATGCCGAAGATCATCTCGATGATGATGGCCGCCACGGCTAGCTTGATCGTGTTGGGGAGCTTCTGCATGAGGATATCGACGACCGAACGCCCCTTCTGATAGGAGTCGCCCAGGTCGCCCTGGAAGAGATCGCCGAGGTAGCTGAAGTACTGCACGATCAGCGGGTCGTCCAACCCGTATCTCTCGACGATCTGCTCGTAGAGTTCCGCGGAAATGGCCTTCTCACCCGTGATCATCCTGACGGGGTCTCCCGGCAGGATGCCTGGGGCGCGCAGGATGAAGAGGATGATGGTGACCCCGATGAACACCGGGATCATCTGGAGGATGCGACGGGCGATATAGCCAATCATCCAGAGGCCTCTACGTTCTCGGTCTCATAGAGAGAGGTGGCAGGGCGCCTTCCGGCACCCTGCCACCTCCACAACTGGTTCGTGTTTTCAACACACCACTAGATCAACGTGCTATTCAGTGGCTTCGATCGAAACGGCTGCGAGGTCGACGTAGCTCATCGGGCTGTAGACGAAGCCGCGGATGCGGTCGGAACCCACGTGCTGATGAGCGTAGAAGACGATAGGAGCAACCGGTGCGTCTTCGCCGATGGTCCTTTCCATCTCCTGGTACTTCGCGATCCTGGCGGCGGTGTCAGCGGTAGCCCGAGCGTCAAGGATCCCCTGGTCGATGGCCGGGTTTGAGTAGAAGGAGTGGTTGTCGAGGCTGTCGGTCTGGAACAGCGGAGCTATCCAGTTGTCCATGATGGGATAGTCGCTCGACCAACCGAGACGGCCGAGCTGGAAGTCTTTGGCGTCCATCTGGTCGAGCCACTGGGCCCATTCGACGCCTTCCAGCTTGGTGTTGATGCCGATGACCTTGAGGTCGGCCTGGATCAGGGCAAACACGTCTTCATGCCCCACACCGGAGTTGAAGCCGACCCTAAGCTCGGGCAGACCCTCGCCTCCCGGGTAGCCGGCCTTCTCGAGCATCTGCTTGGCCGCCTCAACGTCGTACTTGGCATAGGGCCATTGATCGGCGGCGAATCCGGCGATGCCCGGCGGGACGATGCCGGTGGCCGGGGTGCGAACACCTTCATAGACCGCGTCGCAGATGGCCTGACGGTTGATGGCCAGCGAGATGGCCCTGCGGAGGTCGGCGTTCTTCAGCAGCTCGTCCGTCATGTTGGAGACCATGTAGTAGGTGGAGATCTCAGGACCGGTGAGGACCTGCTTGCCGGGTTCGATCGTATAACCGTCGGCGCTGGCACCGAACTCAGCCTTCGTCGCTTCGACCTGGCCGGACGGGATCTGGGTGAAGTCCAGGTTGCCGGCCTTGAACTCGAGGAAAGCCGTATCCTGATCCTTGAAGATCTTGAAGTCGACTCCGTCCAAGAGGGCCGTCTTGCCGGCGTAGTCGTCAAAACGGACAACCTGGATGAGTTGGTCGTGCTGCCACGGCGCGGCCATCATGAAGGGGCCGTTGCCGATGGGCATGTCATGGAAGGCGACAGGATCTTTGTCTACTTCCTCTTTGGGCACCGGTCCCAGGGAGGGGTGGCCCACCACGAACTCGAAGTCGCCGTAACCATAGTCCAGCGTCACTTCAAGCGTCTTGTCGTCTATGGCCTTGATGCCCTCCAGCTCGGTCGCGGTGCCGTCCTGCATGGCCGCGTAACCCTTGATGGCCGACAGGTGATAGGAGATCTCACCCTCGTTGGCCGGGTTGCAGATGCGTTCCCACGCGTACTTGAAGTCGGCTGCCGTCACATCGCGGCCGTTATGGAACTTGCTGTCGCCCAGGTTAAAGGTCCAGACTGTGGCGTCTGCATTGGCTTCCCAGGTCTCGGCTACCGCCGGGATGATCTCCGAGGTCAGGGGGTCGAAGGCCACCAGACTGTCGAAGAGTTCCTCGATGACCTTGATGCCTTCAGATTCCTGTGCGTTCCAAGGATCGATGGCAACTGGTTCGGAGATGAAGAAGCTGAAGATACCGCCCTCCTCACCTCCACCCGCAGCGCCATCTTCTCCATCGTCGCCACAGGCGGTGACCGCAAACACGGCACCCACCAGGATGAGAGCGAGTAAGAGCACCATCCATTTCTTGCTCAGTTTCAAGATATTCCCTCCTTTGCTTTGGACACAACCCCAAGCCAGCTCGTCAAAGGCTTCTGCTCCGTTGCACCACCTCCTCCGCGCGCTGCTTGTCTCCGTCGGAGTGTTTACGCGGGCTTGTTCTCAGATCAGATAGACCAGGGCGATCGAGACGACGAAGAAGGCGACCGCGCACGCGACCGTGAGACGGTCGAGGTTCTTCTGCACGATCCCGCTGCCTCCGAAAGCGCCCGAGCCGCCGAACGTGGTGGACAAGCCCGCATCCTTGCCGGAGTGCAGGAATATGAGCAAGAGCAGGCCTATGCCCAGGATGGTATCGATCGCGATCAGCACGTACGTCACTTCAAACTACCTCTTCTGTGTCCAGGTTTGACCGTTTCTTGCTGCACTTAACAACAAACAATAGCACCGCTTCCGGTTCTTGCATACTCAAACGACCTATTCACCGGAGCAGAGAGAGCGCCCCGACATCTCGGCCGGCACGTCCAGGCCCAGGAAGCACAGAAGCGTGGGGGCCAGGTCGGAGAGGCCGGCGCCCTCGCGCAGGACCACGCTCTCGTCCAGCATCATCAGCGGGACGGGGTTGATGGTATGAGCCGTGTTGATGGTGCCGTCCGGCTCCAGCATGTACTCGGCATTGCCGTGATCCGCCGTGATCATGACCTTCGCGCCCAGCGGCTCGAGGACCTCGAGCACCCTGCCCAGGCACCTGTCCACATGCTCCACGGCCTCCACCGTGGCCTTCAGGTTGCCCGTGTGGCCCACCATGTCGGGGTTGGCGAAGTTGAGAACCACCAGGTCGGCCGGGTCTTCGCGCATGGCGTCCGCGAAACAAGAGGCCACCTCGTAGGCGCTCATGGCCGGCCTCTCATCGTAGGTGGCCACGTCCTTCTGCGACGGGATGAGGCTCCTCATCTCGCCGGGGAAGGGCTGTTCCCGCCCCCCGTTGAAGAAGAAGGTCACGTGCGCGTACTTCTCCGTCTCGGCGATGTGAAGCTGGGACAGTCCTGCCGCCGACACCACCTCCGCTAGAACGCTGCGAGGCTCTTCCTTCGGGAAAGCAGCCGGCAGCCCCAGACTGGGGTCGTACTCCGTCATGCCCGCAAGCTCGATGCGCGGGATAGCTCCGCCGCGGTCGAATTCACTGAACTCGGGTCGAGTCAAGGCGGCGCAAAGCTCCCGAGCCCGATCGGGCCGGAAGTTGAAGAAGAACACGCCGTCGCCGTCCGCGATGCGCGATCCGGCGCCGTCACCGACCACCGTGGGCATGATGAACTCGTCGGTCTCGCCGCGGGTGTACGCCTCGCGGATGGCGGTCAATCCGTCTGCGGCCTGGAGGCCGACGTTGTGCACCAGCGCGTCGTAAGCGAGCTTGACCCTCTCCCAACGCCGGTCGCGGTCCATGGCGTAGTAACGCCCGGACACGGTGGCCACCGCACCCAGGCCCTCCGCGCGCAGGAACGCCTCCATCTCCACCATGTAACCTTCGCCAGCCACGGGCGAAGTGTCGCGTCCATCAGTGAACGCGTGGATGAACAAGCGGCCGACGCCGCGCTCCCGCGCCACACGCACCAGCGCCCGCAGGTGACCGAGTGACGAATGGACGCCCGCGTCGGAGAAGAGCCCCATCAGGTGAAGGGCGGCGCCGCGGGTCGCCACGTCGTCGAACAAACGGGTGATGACAGGGTTGGTGTAGAACGACCCGTCGGCGACGGCCCGGTTGATTCGCGAAAGGTCCTGATAGATCACGCGCCCCGAACCGATGGTGAGATGGCCCACCTCCGAGTTGCCCATGACGCCAGCAGGAAGGCCGACGGCCTCTCCGCTGGCGGCGAGCAACACGTGAGGATAGCGTTCCCAGAGGGCGTCCCACACCGGCGTGTCGGCCAGCGAGACGGCGTTGCCGGGACCCGGAAGGGCGTAGCCCCAGCCGTCGAGGATGATCAGCGCCGCGCGGCGCGACGAAACGTTCGAAGTGCCGGTCATCGCCCTACGCCCCGCGGAAGCGGACGATACGACTGAACGACTCCACCTCCAGGCTGGCTCCGCCTACCAAGACACCGTCGATGTCCGGTCTCGCCATGAGGTCGTCGATATTGTCGGCCTTGACGCTTCCGCCGTAGAGCACCCGTACGCCTCCAGCCGCCTCGGCGCCGAACGCGATGCCCACCTGCTCGCGGATGAAGGCCGCGGCTTCCTGGGCCATCTCCGGGGTAGCCGTCTTCCCCGTCCCGATGGCCCATATAGGCTCGTACGCGATGGCCAAGCTTCCGAGTTCCTCGCCACGCACCGACGTCAGTCCCACCGGCACCTGAGTGGAGAGTATCTCCTCCGTAAGTCCGGCTCCGCGCTCCTGGCCGGTCTCGCCCACGCACATGATGGGCAGCAGACCGTGGTCGAGAGCCGCCCGCATCTTCATGGCCACCCAGTTGTCGGTCTCGGCAAAGTGCTGACGCCGCTCGGAATGGCCGATGATAGCGGCCACCACCCCCAGCGCTGCTAGAGCCCGTGGTGAGACCTCCCCCGTGTAGGCTCCCTCCGCTTCCCAGAACACATCCTGGGCGGCGACCCCGATGCCGGTGCCCGTGGCGGCCTTCACAGCTTCGTAGAGTCCCACGAAGGTCGGGGCGACCACTACGTCCCGGTCATCTTGAGGGCCGATGGCCCGGGCCAGGTCGCTCACGAACGACGCGCCTTCGGCGCTGGTCTTGTACATCTTCCAGTTGCCGGCCATCAAGGGGCGGCGCAGTCGGTCGCCTGTCAACGGGTCACGCCCTCTCATCCCTGTCGGGCAGGGCGGCGACGCCGGGCAACTCCGCTCCTTCCAGCAGCTCCAACGACGCCCCTCCACCCATGGAGACGTGATCCATCTTGTCTGCCACGCCGAACTTGTTGACCGCAGCGACGGAGTCGCCCCCTCCCACGACCGTGACTGCGGAACTCGCAGCCATGGCCTCGGCGACGGCCCGAGTGCCGCCCGCGAACGGTTCCATCTCGAAGACGCCCATGGGACCGTTCCAGAACACCTCCCCCGCGTCGGCGATCTTCTTCGCGAAGGCGGCTGCGGTCTGCGGACCGATGTCGAGACCCATCCAGCCCTGGGGCATGTTGCCGACGCCGACCACCTGAGTGGCCGAGCCTTCCGAGAATTCCTCCGCCGCGACCACGTCGGTAGGCAGCAGAAGCTCGCACGACCCCTGTTCCGCCTTCTTCAGGGCCTCCGAAGCTACTCCCAGGCCCTCGTCGTCGACCTTCGACGCTCCGACGTCCGCACCCTGAGCCTTCAGGAACGTGAAGCTCATGGCCCCGCCGATGAGCAAGGCGTCGGCCAAGTCGAGGAACCTGTCGATGACCTTGATCTTGTCGGTGACCTTGGCGCCGCCCAATACCACTACGAACGGGCGCTTGGGGGCGGAGAGCAGACCGTCGAGGGCGACCAGTTCCTTCTCCATCTGAAAACCCGCCACGCTGGGCAGCGCCCCGGCCAGACCGGCCGTGGTGGCATGAGCCCGGTGCGCGGCGCTGAAGGCGTCGTTGACATAGAGGTCGCCGAGGCTCGCCAGTTCTTTCACGAGCGTAGGGTCGTTCTTCTTCTCCCGCGGGTCGAAGCGCGAGTTCTCGAGCAGGAGGACATCACCGGAGCCGAGTGCGTCGACGGCGGCCGCGACTCCCGGTCCGGAAAGCTCGTCTACCTTGCGCACGGGCGCGGAAAGCAATTGGGCCAACCTCATGGCGACAGGGTCCATCCTCAGACTCTCGTCGGGACCGTCCTTCGGCCGGCCCAGGTGAGACATGAGGATGACGCGGCAGTGGCGCTCCCGCAGGTATTCGATGGTCGCGAGCGATGCGCGGATGCGCGTGTCGTCGGCCACCTTGCCGTCCTTGAGGGGGACGTTGAAGTCGACCCGCACCAACACTCGTTTGCCGGTGACATCCACATCCCGGACCGTCCTCTTGGCCATCTGGCCTCCTTTGCTCGCGCCGTTGCCTCTACAGCCGCGGCTCTAGAACAGCCTGCTGCACAGTTCGACCATGCGGTTTGCGAAACCCCACTCGTTGTCGTACCACATCACCACCTTGGCCTGGCGGCCCATGACCATGGTGAGAAGGGAGTCGAACACACACGAGTGCGGGTCGTCCACTATGTCGGAGGACACGATGGGTTCGTCCGTGTAGCGCATGATCCCGGCCAGCGGCCCTTCGGCCGCCATCTTCATGGCCGCGTTGATCTCCTCGACCGAGGCTTCCCTTTCCAGCGTCACGACCAAGTCGATCACCGATCCATCCGGTATAGGCACGCGCATGGCGAACCCGTCCATCTTGCCCTTGAGTTCGGGCAGCACGAGGCCTATCGCCCGTGCCGCGCCTGTGGACGTGGGGATGATCGACATGGAGGCGGCCCTCGCCCTGCGCAGATCACTGTGGGGCAGGTCGAGGATCCGCTGGTCGTTGGTGAAGGCATGCACCGTGGTCATGAGACCCTGTTCGATCCCGAAGGAGTCGAGCAGCACCTTTGCAGCCGGCGCCAGACAGTTGGTGGTACACGAGGCGTTCGAAAGGATGTGGTGGCGGGCCGGGTCGTAATCGGCGTCGTTGACCCCCATGACCACGGTAAGGTCGGGGTCCTTGGCAGGCGCGCTGATGACCACTTTCCGCGCGCCCTGGTCGAGATGCTGTGCCGCCTGCGCCCGCTCAGTGAAGCGCCCGGTGCACTCGGCCACCACGTCGACCCCCAGCTCCCGCCAGGGCAGCAGGGCCAGATCGGCCGCGGACAGGACCTTGATGGACCGACCCTCGAATTTGATGGAGTCACCGTCGAGTGTCACTTCGCCGGGCCACACGCCGTGGACGCTGTCGTACTTGAGAAGATGGGCCAGAGTCTTGGCGTCGGTGAGGTCGTTGACCGCCACTATCTCGATGTCCAGGCCCTGCGCGACGACGGCCCGCACTAAGAGGCGGCCTATACGGCCGAATCCGTTTATGGCGACTTTGGTGCTCATGTGATCCGCTCTCCTCGCGTGGTCTTCTCTTCGCTAGCGCAACCGGATTCTATCACCGGCTACCCCCGGTGCTTCCCGCTCGGCGGCCTGTACCAGCCTGCGCAGACGATGGTTGACGGCGGAGCGCGAAAGCCCTGTCTCGTCCGCCTCCGCCAATTCGGACAGGGTCATGTATGGATACCTCACCCGCAGCTCCGCCACCTCGCGAAGGGCCCGTGGCATCTTCTGGAGGCGCCCCGAGCGCTCCAGTCGGGCGATGGCTTCGAGTTGACGTGAGGCCGCCTCGCTGGTGCGGCGCAGATTGGCCGCATCGCAGTTGGTAAGACGATTGGCCCGAGAGCGCACCTCCTTCACCACCGCCTGCTCCTCTACCATCAGGGCCGCTTCGTGAGCTCCCGCCTGGGCGAGAAGACCGGCGACCTCGTCTCTTCCTTTTAGGTACACCACGTGGCTGCCCCGACGGGACAACATGCCCGGATGGAACTCCATGTCGATCAGCAGCCGCACCAGATCGGCGGCCAGGGTCTGCTGGGACGTCACGATCTCCAGGTGGGCCTCTTTGAGCGGCGCATTGGCGGACCCCGCCCCGATGAGACAGCCGCGCAGGAAAGCGTTCCGGCAGCAGCCTTTCTTGACCAAACGTCGGGGGATGCCGGGTTGCAGCTCGAAGCTGTCGCTCAGCGTGCCCATCTCGTTCAGAGCCTGGAGCATGGCCGGCGACCCCTTGAGGTGGACCTCGTAGATCAGCCGATGCCCGAAGCGGGGCTCGCGCCTCACGATGAGATCTCCGACGGCTCCGAACTCCTTGAACTGCGTGTAGACCATCTTTGCCGCAGCCTGGGTGCTGGTGGCCAGACGCACCTCGTAGCGCTCCGCTTCGCTCGTCCCCCCGCGGATGAGAAACGTGCCCGCAGTGTGCAGCAGACCGGCGATGGCGGCCAGACGGCAGCAGCTCTGCCGTTCCTCGACGTGGGCGAGCTCTTCGCGGAAGAACCGGGTGAAGCCGGCCGGCACCTAGTCGGCCCCCTCTTCCAGATCGCGGTGGGACACGCTGATGACCAGGGTGGGGTCGTCCGCCAACCGCGCGGCCAGTTCATGCACCAGCGCCACCGACCGGTGGCGTCCGCCGGTGCAGCCGATGGCCAGGACCAACCGCCGTTTCTGTTCGGCCACGAACCGGGGAGCCAGGAAGCGCAGCAGCGTCTCCACCTGGCCGAGGAAGGCTTCGCTTTCAGCCCCCTGCAGTACGTATTCCCGGACGGCCACGTCGCTGCCCGTCAGGGGGCGCAGCCTTTCGATCCAGTGCGGATTGGGCAGAAAGCGCGCGTCGAGGACCATGTCGGCCTCGTCCGGGCAGGCCGTTCTTGTATCCGAACGACACCAGGCTCAGAAACATCTGGCCACTCAACTCGTCGGCGAGCAGCGTCTCTTCGATGCAGCGGCGCAGGCCCCGCGGGGAAAGGTCGGTCGTGTCTATCACCAGATCGGCGTCGGACCGGAGACCGGCCAGCAGGCTGCGTTCACGCTGGATGGATTCGATGAGACTCGAATGCGACAGGGGATGTGGGCGGCGGGTGGACTGAAAGCGATTGACCAGCACGTCGTCGGAGGCCTCCAGGAAGACCAGCCTGAAGGAGATGCCCGACCGGCGCAGGAAGGCCAGAGCCTCTCCCAGGTACTCGAAGTACTTCCCGCCCCGCACGTCGAACACCAGAGCGACGCGGTCGACTCGGCTGCCCTCCAGCTCGAACAACTCGACCACGCCGGGGAGCATCTGCGGGGGAAGGTTGTCGATGCAGAAGTAGCCGGAATCCTCGAACGTGGCCACAGCCTCCGACTTGCCGGCGCCGGACAATCCGGTGATCAGTGCGATGTGCAGGTGATCTGTCTCGTTCACGACACGCTCTCGCTCGATACTCACGTCGCCGTCTCCACGTGAGCCGCCTCGTGCTCCAGCAGGCGTGGCTTCCAAGCTGGGTCCTTGCCGTACCTGCCCAGACTTCCATCCGAGCGCACCACACGATGACAGGGGATCACCACGGGGATGGGATTGGCGGCCATGGCATTGCCCACGGCCCGCGCCGCCCGGGGGTAACCGGCCAACTCGGCCAGAGTGCCGTAGCTGACGGTGACTGCCGGAGGCACCGAAAGCAAAGCTCGATACACCCGCCGCTCGAAATCGCCCAGATCCATCTCCTCCAGAGGCACTTCCTTCGCCTTCCAGCCCAGCCGCTCGCCCCGGAAGTAGGCCTCCAGAGCCGAGACCCAGCTCGCCGCCACAGCTGCGTCGGCCACGTCCGCCGCGACCGCTGCGTCGGCCGTGTCGGCGGCGGTCGGGGTGCTCGTGGCGTGGGGCGCAGAGCTGGCACCTGCAGCAGACGGCAGCGCCGGCTCCCCGCCGGCCTCGGGCAATTCCACGCCCAAGAGCCGTCCCCTGCTGACGCTCACCACCCCCATGCCCCAGGGCGTGCTGTACGAAGCAAGGAGCACGTCGGCGCTCCTCTCCATGAGAGGCTCCTTCCTATCGAAACCGTGTGGCCGGATCACTTGATCAGCCCGTCTTGTGCACGTACGCGTGGATGTCTCTCGCCACCTTCCCAGGGAGTCCGGGGACGGCCTCCAGCTCTTCTCTGGAGGCCTGCAGAAATCTTTCCGGCGAGCCGAAGTGCTGAACGATGGCCTTCTTCCGCTTCTCCCCCACGCCGGGCAGTTGGTCCAGCAGCGACAGGGTGGTCGACGCCGACCGTTTCGTGCGGTGGAACCCGAGGGCGAAGCGGTGGGCTTCGTCGCGCACCCTGCGCAGGAGAAGCAGACCCTGGTCGTCGACGGGCAGCCTGATGGGCTCGGGGGACCAGGGCGCGAAGATCTCCTCCTCGCGCTTGGCCAGCGACACCAGCGACACCACCTCCAGTAACCCCGCCTCCGTCAGCGCATCCACCGCCGCCCCAAGCTGGCCCTTGCCTCCGTCGACGACCACCAGATCGGGCACGGCCTCGAAAGAGGGATCGTACCGCTCCACCTCCACCGCACCCTCCGCGCGCCGAAAGCGCCGAGTCAGAACCTCGTGCATGGCCCCTACGTCGTTCTGCCCGTCGGCAGTGATGGAGAACTTGCGGTAGTCGCCCTTCTTGGGCGCCCCGCCCTCGAAGACGACCATGGAGGCCACGATGTTCTCGGCTCCCAGGTTGGAGATGTCGTACCCTTCGATGCGCACAGGCATGTCCGGGAGCCGTAGTGCTTCCTGCAGCCTGGTGAGCGCCCCGTAGCGGCGCTCGCGGCTGCGTTCCTCGCGCGCGCGCTCGTGGGCCAGGGCCAGCGCGGCGTTCTTCTCGGCCAGTTCCTGCAGGCGACGCTTGTCGCCCCGTTCCGCGTGCCGCACCTCCACCCGCGTGCCCCGCAGCCCCTCCAGAAAGGCGGCCAACTGCCCTGTGTTACTCACTCCACCGGGGACGATCAGTTCGCTCGGCACCGTCGGCGTCGATCCGTAGTATTCGCCCACGAAGCGCTCGAACACCTCGTCGTCGTCCGCGCCCTCGACGTTCTCGAGAGTGAAACTGCGCCGGTCGGCCAGCTTACCGTCCCGGGTGACGAAGACCTGCACGTTCGCCCCCTGGGCGTCCACGGCCAGGCCGGTTATGTCCGCCGAACCGAGGGAACTGGACTCTATCCCTTGCCGCTCGAGCACGTGCCTCAGGGCCTCCAACCGGTCGCGGTACACCGCCGCCGTCTCGAAATCCTGGCGCGCCGCAGCTTCCTGCATCCTCCGCTCCAAGCCCGTGGCCACCTTCGTCTGCCGGCCGCTCAAGAGATCCACGACCTCGCCCACCATCTGCCGGTACTCGAGTAGGTCGGTCTCGCCCAGACACGGCGCCGGACAGCGTTTGATATGGAACTGCAGGCAGGGCGACCCGCTCCGCCTACCCGGCTGTCTGCCCCGACACGCCCTGACCGGGAACACCCGGCGAAGGACGTCGAGCGTCTCGCGAACCTTGGCCGCACTCGCGAAGGGACCGAAGTACAGGTTGCCGCGTACGTGCGCTTGCCTGGTGAACATCACCCGCGGGAACTCGTCTTCCATGGTGATCATGATATAGGGATAGGACTTGTCGTCGCGCAGGCGGATGTTGGAGGCCGGTCGATGCTGTTTGATGAGGTTGTGCTCGAGCAGAAGGGCCTCGACCTCGTTCGAGGTGACGATCCACTCCACGCTCGCCGCTTTGCCCATCATGTCGACCACCTTGGCTGGCAGTCTGCCGCCGTCACCACCGGGGAGCGCAGCCAGGTAGTTGGCCAGACGCTTGCGCAGGGAAAGCGCCTTCCCCACGTAGATGACGTCCCCTGATGGCTCCCTGTATAGGTACACGCCGGGAAGGTCGGGTGAGTGCTTGATCTGTTCTCGCAGGTCTTCCACAGAACTCATCGGTATGCCGCCGCAGAGGGGGGCCGGCGGCGGGGCAGGAAAGGCTTTTTCACAGCGCAAGTGTAGCGCATAGGCTCCCGGGACACGCCGGAGAGCCAAGAGGGCCATGTTATACTGGAGCGCTAATTTCCGACGGATGAAGAGGTGAAAGTGGCGCCGGCAGGATTACCGCTGGAAGAACGGGAAATGATCCTTTCCTTGCTCTCGCAGGTCCGGGAGCGCATGCTCACCCCCGAGAACCTTCGCAAGTGGGATGACGAGGAGATCTTTCCGGAAGCGGAGATACGAGAGCTCCTCGGTCCCGACATCGGCCTGCAGTTGCTGTTCATCCCCGAGGAATACGGGGGTATGGGCGGCGGCGCCCGCGACATGGCCGCCTTCTCGGAGGAGATGGCCAAGATCTGCCTCGGTGTGGCGACGTCCTTCCTCGCCATACATCTGGGAGCCGATCCCATACTGGTGGGGGCGACCGAGGACCAGAAGCAGAAGTGGCTGACCAAGCTTGCCCAGGGCGAAGCCATCGTAGCCTATGCGGTGACCGAGTCGGAGGCGGGAAGCAACCTCTCCAGTCTCACCACCACCGCCACTCCCGTTCTCGACGCCGCCGGCGCGATCACCGGCTACCGCCTCAACGGCAACAAGCAGTTCATCTCCAACGGAGGCGTGGCCGACTTCATGACCGTACTGGCCCAGGCGCCGGAGGGGCCCTCGTTCTTCATCGTGGAGAACACCATGGAGGGCTTCATCCCCGGCCGGCCCGAGCAGAAGCACGGCATCCGCAGCTCCAACACCTCGGCCCTCACCTTCGATGACGTCTTGGTCCCCGTGGAGAACCTGGTCGGCGGAGTACCCGGACAGGGACTCGCGCAGGCCAACGAGGTCTTCGGATACACGCGGCTCATGGTCGCCTGCTTCGGCCTGGGTGCCGGCGTGGCGGCCCTGGAGAAGGTGATCTCCTACGCCAAGGAGCGTGTCCAGTTCGGTTCGACCCTCATCGAGAAGCAGGGCTACACGCACAAGCTGATACTGCCCTTCGTCGCCAAGCTGGAGGCCGCCCGCGCCTACATCGAGGAGGTGGCCCTGCGCCTGGACTCCGGCGAGACGGACCTCCAGCCCGAAGGGGCCATCGCCAAGCTGTTCGCCAGCGAGGTGGGCAACGCCTGCGCGGACGCCGCCATCCAGGCGCTTGGTGGCTATGGCTACACCCGCGAATACGACGTCGAGAAGATCAAGCGCGACGTCAAGATAACTACCATCTATGAGGGCACCAGCGAGATCATGCAACTGATCATCAGCACTTTCCGCTGGAGGGAGACGGTCAGGTCGAAGGGTGCCTTCTACGAGTCGCTGGCCCAGGAGATGGACGCGGTTCACGCCTCCCACCCCGATCTCAAGGCCGACACGCTGGCAGCCGTCGCCCGCCTGCTCAACCGCCTCTTCGACGAGGTCCACAAGAGCAAGCTGACCCGGCAGCAACACATCATGTTCCAGCTGGCCTCCTTGGCCACACTGGTGGAGACCGGAGCCGCCCTGCCCAAGAAGATCGCCGGGGCCGGAGACCTGACTGCGGACAAGCTCGAGTCCCTGAGATTGTGCGCCCGCATCAACGCCGCCCTCTGCGCTCGGGACGCCTCCGCCATCGCGGCCGAGGTCCTGTACGGCTCGGGGCAGTGGGACTTCGCGGAGGCCCAGGCCATCCTGGACTCGGCGGGGCTGGATGTCGCCGCTTCGCAGAGAGGCCTCCTGCACGACATGGACCAGTTGCGCGCCACGATCTGATCCCTGCGCACCGCATGGGCGCGCAGACCTGAACCGACGTAAATCCGCGACCTGCCGAGGAACACCACATGGATGACCTAGCCGCCCTGCTTGCCAAGTTCGCCGACGCACACGGCCTCTCCGGATACGAGGACGAGGTGGCCGCTCTGCTGCGCGAGGAGTTGGAGCCGCTGGTGGACGAGGTGCGCATCGACGCGATGGGCAACGTCATCGGTGTGCGTGCCGGAACCGGGCCGACGGTGATGGTGGCGGCGCACATGGACGAGATCGGCCTCATGGTGTCGCATATCGACAACGAGGGCTTCCTGCGCGTGGTGCCGGTGGGAGGGTGGTTCGACCAGACCATCCTCAGCCAGCGGGTCGTCGTCCACACTCGCCTGGGCAAGGTCACCGGCGTCGTGGGCTCCCGTCCGCCGCACGTCATGGACCCCGAGGACCGCAAGAAGATGATCAAGCTCAAGGACATGTTCATCGACTGCGGAGCCCGCTCAGCGACGGAAGCCGAGGAGATGGGCGTGGAGATCGGTTCGCCCGCCACCATCGACCGCAGGCTCAAGCCCATGGGCAACGACATGGTCACCGGCAAGGCCTTCGACAACCGCGCCGGGGTCACCATGATGGTGGCTGCCCTTCGCCTGCTCAAGGAACAGACGGTCCTGGCCACCATCCAGGCCGTGGGCACCGTGCAGGAAGAGGTGGGCCTCAAGGGGGCCCGCACCAGCGCCTACGGGCTCGACCCCGACGTGGCCATCGCCACCGACGTCACCATCCCCGGGGACCATCCCGGTGTGAGCCAGAACGACGTCCACGTCGTGGTCGGCAAGGGACCGGCCATCACGGTGCTGGACGCTGGGGGGCGCGGCATCATCGCGCCGCGCCCGGTGCTGCGCTGGCTACGAGAGTCTGCCCAACAGGCGGAGATCCCCTACCAGCTCGACGTCGGTAACGGCGGCACCACCGATGCTACGGCCATCAACATAACCAAGACAGGCATCCCCTGCACCGTCCTCAGCGTTCCCGCGCGCTACATCCATTCACCCGTGGAGGCGCTCTCGCTGAGCGACCTGGAGAATGGCGCCCGCCTCATCGCAGCCGCCATCTTGCGGGCGCACGAGTACTTCTAGACCCGGCGGTCTCTACAGTCGGCCGTATTCAGACCCGCCCGTCGGCTCCATCGTCCGCGCGCCGGGCGCGCTCCCAGGCTTCGGCCTTCCTGCGTAGCTCGCCGGCCATGGCCGGCGGCACGCGGCCGGCCACCCGCACGTCCTCATCGCCGTATTCGAAGGTCACCGAGCCTCGCTCCCGGACCCGAGCCAGAAGCTCCCCGTCGGCGTAGGAGACGCTGAGATCGACCTGCAGCCACAGGTCGGACAGCACGGCCGCCAGCTTGCTCCGCAGTCCCTCGAGGCCCTCTCCCGTGAGCGCGGACGCCCTTGCCACGTGCTGATCGTTGCGAGAAAGCAACCCTGCCGGCGGCCCCTCACCCACGGGTAGAGCATCGACTTTGTTCAGCACCACGACCCGAGGCTTGTGACCTGCTCCCAGTTCGTCCAGGACGGTCTGTACCGTTCGGCGGTGCTCGGCGGCGTGCCGGTCGGCCAGGTCGACCACCTCCAGAAGAGCGTCCGCCCGGATCACCTCTTCGAGAGTGGCCCGGAAGGCGTCGACCAGTTGATGGGGGAGCTTGTGAATGAAACCCACGGTGTCGCTGACGATCACGGTCTGCCCTTCGGCCAGGCGCACGCGGCGGGTGGTCGGGTCGAGAGTGGCGAAGAGCATGTCCTCCGCAACCGCCGCATACTCGCCCACGAGGGCGTTGAGCAAGGTCGACTTGCCGGCGTTGGTATAGCCCACGATAGCCACCGTAGGCAGGAGGCGCCGTTCGCGGGACCGAGCCACCGTCTCGCGTCGCCGACTCACCTCGTCCACGCGCTCGCGCGTCTTCTTGATACGCTGCCGGATCACCCGGCGGTCGGTTTCCAACTGAGTCTCCCCAGGCCCCCGCGTGCCGATCCCGCCTCCGGTGCGCGAAAGATGCGTCCAGAGGCGCGTGAGACGAGGCAATTGATACTCCAGCTGCGCCAACTCCACCTGGATGCGTCCCTCGTGCGTCTGGGCTCGCTGGGCGAAGATGTCGAGGATCACGCCGCTGCGGTCGATCACCTTGACGTCGAGCAACTTCTCCAGCGACCTCTGCTGCTTGGGAGAGAGCTCGTCGTCGGTCACCAGCAAGGTGAATTGAGTCGCTCCCTTGGCGGCCTTCAGTTCCTCCGCTTTGCCCGATCCCATGTACCAGATGGGGTGCAGCGAGTCTCGATTCTGGGTCATGGTGCCCACCACCTCGGCCCCAGCGGTCTCCACCAGCGCTGCCAGTTCCTCCAGTGACTGCTCGGCGTCCCAGCCAGGGTCGTCTCCCGTGTCGACGGCGACGAGGAAGGCCTTCTCGCGCTGCTGCTCGGTGTCGTGCGGTGATGCTTTCAACGCGTCTTCCCTCCTCGCGCCCTGGAGCGGGGCACTGCCTTCTTTGCCGGCGCGTCGGAGCCGGCCGGCGCCTCAGGCCTTGGCGTGGCGGACCCTACCGGACTGCACTTCTCCAGCACGTGCCGTAGCACCCGTCCTGTCTCGCTCGGTTCATAGGCACACACCTGCTCGGGGGTGCCCTCGACCACCAGCTCTCCCCCGGCGTCGCCGCCCTCGGGACCCAGGTCGATGAGCCAGTCGGCCGACTTGATGACGTCGAGGTTGTGCTCGATGACCAGCACCGTGTTGCCGGCTTCCACCAGGCGCTGCAGAACCTCGAGCAGCTTCTCCACATCGGCGAAGTGCAGACCGGTTGTGGGCTCGTCGAGGATGTACAGGGTGTTGCCCGTGGCGATCTTCGCCAGTTCGGCGGCCAGCTTCACCCGCTGGGCTTCGCCGCCGGAAAGGGTCGTGGATGGCTGGCCCAGCTTGACGTAGCCGAGCCCCACGTCGGCCAGGGTCTGCAGACGGCGCCTGATCTTGGGCAAGTTGGTGAAGAACTCCACCGCTTCTTCCACGCTCATGTCGAGGACCTCGGCCACGTTCTTGCCCTTGAAGCGCACCTCCAGAGTGTCCCGCGTGTAGCGCTTGCCCTGACAAACGTCGCAGGGCACGTAGACGTCGGGTAGGAAATGCATCTCGATCTTCAGGGTGCCGTCGCCCTTGCAGGCCTCGCACCGCCCCCCTTTGACGTTGAAGCTGAACCGCCCCGGGGCGTAGCCGCGCACCTTCGACTCCTGGGTCTGAGAGAAGAGCTCTCTGATGTGATCGAAGAGCCCGGTGTAAGTCGCCGGGTTCGAGCGCGGAGTGCGGCCAATAGGCGACTGGTCGATATTGATCACCTTGTCCAGTTGCTCGATGCCGTCGATTCGATCGTGGTTGCCCGGCCTCATGGGGGCCCGATTGAGCAGGTTGGAAAGGCTTCGATAGATGATGTCGTTCACCAGCGACGACTTCCCCGAGCCGGAGACACCCGTCACACACACGAGGGCCCCCGTGGGCACGGCCACATCGATGTTCTTGAGGTTGTGCTCGCGGGCGCCGCGGACCACGAAGCTGCTGCGTCCCTCTCGCCTGACCACCGGCACGGGGATACTGCGCTCGCCGGCCAGGAAACGGCCGGTGACGGAACGCGGCTCCTGAAGGATGTCTTCCAACGATCCGCTGGCCACCACCTCTCCCCCGTGCTCGCCCGCCCCCGGGCCCATGTCCACGATGTGGTCGGCGCAGCGCATGGTCTCCTCGTCGTGCTCGACGACGATCACGGTGTTGCCCAGATCGCGCAGGCGGAGCAGCGTCTCGATGAGCCGGCGGTTGTCGCGCTGGTGCAGTCCGATGGAGGGCTCGTCGAGGATGTAGAGGACTCCCATCAGACTGGAGCCTATCTGGGTCGCCAGGCGGATACGCTGGGCCTCCCCCCCGGAGAGAGAGCCGGCGGTGCGATAGAGACTGAGGTAACCCACTCCCACGGATTCCAGGAACGACAGCCGTTCCCGTATCTCCTTCAGCACCCGGGTGCCTATGAGCCGCTCGCGCGGCGACAGGTCGAGATCCTCCAAGAACTTGATGGCACCGATGACCGGGAGAAGGCTGAGTTCGTGGATGTTCAACCCTCCCAGCGTGATGGCCAATGTGGAGGGTTTGAGTCGGGCGCCGTGACAGGCCGGGCAGGGACGCTCGGCCATGAACTCCTCGATCTTGTTGCGCATGTAGTCGGAGTCGGTCTCCCGGTAGCGACGATCCAGGTTGGGCACGATCCCTTCGAAGGTGGTCATGTAGCTGCGTTTCTGTCCCCGTCTATTGACGTAGGACACGTACAGGCGTTCTCCCTTGGTGCCGAAGAGGAACACGTCGCGCACCTCCTGGGGAAGCTGCTCCCAGGGCGTGTCGACGTCCATCTCGTAGCGCTCGGCGACGGCTCTGATGATCTGGTCGTAGTACTGTGAGGTACTGCCGCTCCACGGCAGGAGCACGCCTTCGGCGATCGACAGCCTGGGATCGGCCACTACCAGTTCCGGGTCGATCTCCCTGCGCGCGCCAAGGCCGCTGCAGGTCTCGCACGCGCCGTGGGGCGAGTTGAAGGAGAAGATGCGCGGCGCCATCTCCGGGAGGGAGACGCCGTGCTCCGGGCAGGCCAGGTTCTCGGAGAAGAGCAGGCTGGTCGAAGCCGCGTCGCCGTTCTCGTACACGTCCACGAGCAGAAGGCCCCCCGCCTCGGAGAGAGCAGTCTCCACAGAGTCGGTCAGCCGCCGGCGGATGCCCTCTTTCATCACCAGGCGATCCACGACGATGCTGACGTCGTGACGGAGGTTCTTATCCAGGTCGGGCAGGGTCTCGTCGAGAGCGTAGGACTCGCCGTCTATCTCCACTCGGGTGAAGCCTTCCTGACGGACGTGCTCTATGACTTCCCTGTGCCAGCCCTTCTGTCCTCGCACGACGGGAGCCTTGATCACGAACCGAGTCCCGGGCTCGAGACCGAGGACCTGATCGACGATCTGCTCCTTGCTCTGGCCCTCGATGGGCCGCCCGCAGATCCAGCAGTGGGGGTGGCCGATGCGCGCGTAGAGAAGGCGCAGGTAGTCATAGATCTCGGTGACCGTCCCCACGGTGGACCGCGGGTTGCGCGAGGTGGTCTTCTGGTCGATGGAGATGGCCGGGGACAGTCCCTCGATGGAATCCACGTCAGGCTTGTTCATCTGCCCCAGGAACTGGCGTGCGTAGGCCGACAGGCTCTCCACGTAGCGACGCTGGCCCTCCGCATAGATGGTGTCGAAGGCCAGACTGGATTTCCCCGAGCCGGAGAGTCCGGTGATGACGATGAAGCGGTCGCGCGGGAGGGTCAGAGAGATGTCCTTGAGATTGTGCTCCCGAGCCCCGGCGATGAGGATCTGATTCGCGCCCATGTAGGAGGATTCTAGCAGTTGCCGAGGAAGGGCAGCATGGAACGTGGCAACCTTGCCTAGCCGCCGCGATGGGCGTCAGGCTGTAGAATCGAAGGCCGTGAACACTCCGAGAGACGAAGACTCGCCCACCGGCTCGGGGATGACGCGCCGCCTCGCGGCGCGCCGGCGGCGGGCGTATCGACGCCGCCGCCTCGGCGCGGCGGCTCTGGTAGCTCTGCTGCTGGCCGTCGCCTTCGCCGTCGTCCATTTGACCGGAGACGACCACCTGGTCGCCGACGGCGCGGGGCCGAACCCACCGGCGACCTCCACCGTCGTCAGTGCCGCCACGGTCAGTCCCGACCAGACCGTCTCTACGGCCGTGACCGCCTCCGAAAACACCTCCACAGCGGCGCGGGACCCAGTCACGACGACGGCGCCACCTACCAACGCTTCCGCCCCGTCGACCACCACCGAGACGGCCGGGCAGGCTGCCGCCGCCACGCTGGTCCGGCATGGCCCCACCGACCGCAAGTGGATCGCCCTCACCTTCGACGACAACTACCAAGGGGCGCGGGCCTCCAACACCATCAAGGTGCTGAAGGAATACGACGTCCCCGCCACCTTCTTCATCATCGGTCACTATCTGGATCTGGGCCCCGACCTGGGCCGGGAGATAGCGGCGGCCGGATTCGAGGTGGGCGACCACACGCGCAGTCACTCGAACTGCCCCACCCTTTCGAAGCGAGGGCTGAGGATCGAGATCGGCAACGGTACCGATCACTATCGCGCGCTTACCGGCGCTCCCACCGTGCCCCTCTTCCGCCCTCCGGGCGGCTTCATCGACGACAAGACCCGTGAAGTGGCCGCAGAGAAAGGCTTCAAGTACGTGGTGATGTGGGACGTCGACACCAACGACTGGCGGGGACGTTCGGCGGCGCAGATCACCGAGACCGTGATGGCCAACGCCCACAACGGAGCCATCGTGCTCATGCACATGGCGGCCAAACACACCGCCGAGGCTCTGCCCGCCGTCATCACCCGGCTACGCGACGCCGGATACGAGCTCGTGCCCCTTTCCAAGATGCTCTCTCTGTAGGTCGGGCTACCGAGCAGGTCAGGCAACGCGCCGCCAGGCGCGCGCGCAGTTCCCGGATCTTGTCCCTCTGCTCCTCGAGCGCCCCAGGAGACACGTCCCGCGTGCGATTGTGGAGAGTGGCCAGGTTCATCTGCTCCCGCTGCAGCTTCTTGAGCAGCGCCCGAGCTTCCGGCCCCTTGGTTTTTCTGATCTGCCGAAGGGCCCGGCGACGTCGGCGCCCGGAACGGAGCACCTCTATCTCACCTTCGCTGAGCACGTCCGTGCCCACTTCGGACGCGATGAGACTGTCGAACGCTTGCCGCTCCCTCCTGCGGGCGACCACCGCCAGGATGAGCAGAAACACCAGGAAGGGCAATCCCTTCATCACCAGCGCCAGCGCGAAGGAGACGGCGTCGCGGCCCATCAACCCTTCCAGCCAAGGGGAATTCCACACGAAGTGGGCGGCCCAGGCGAGTAGGGCGAAGAGGACGGCTACTGCTATGCGCTTGGCGCGAGGAACCTGCTGCTGGGTGACCAGGTAGGCGAAGCCGAAACCCATGAGGCCGGTGAACAGCATATGGCTGTAGGCACCCGCCAGACCCACTCGGACGAAGAACGTCCCGACCACCGCCCCCAGTTGGTCGCCGTTCGAGCCTGCCGCCGCCATCAGAAAGTACTGGATGTTCTCCACGACCTGGAACCCCAGACCGATCATGGCCCCGTAGACCAGGCCGTCCATGAGCCCGTCGAACTCGTGGCGGGCCAGGAGGAAGAGCAGGACCAGGCCGGCCCCCTTGTACAGTTCCTCGTTTATGGGAGCCACGATGGCCGGGCCCCACGCCTCGAAGGAGCCCGGATCCATGACGTTCTGCAGGAAAGTCAGGAAGTAGCTGTTGGTGATGGCCGCGAAGGTGAGGCCGATGATCCCGCCCCAGATCACCGCTATGGCGATCATGGACACGGGTTCGGGTTCGAACTGGTCGAAGCGATAGATTATGAAGGCCACGGGGATGGCGGTGGCGGCCAGAAGCACCAGAGACAGGAGCCAAGCGCCGGGAAGGGTGGTGAGGTAGCCCAGCTGCTCCGCCCCCACCACGAGCAAAGATCCGGCCAGGAACATGAGAAAGAGCCAGTAGGCCGGCCGCGTGCTCAGTCTAATCACGGCACCACCATGGTCTCCAGCATGGTGTCCAGGTCGTCCTGGACCTGGCGCAACTGCCCGAAGGGGGCGAAGGCGGCCATCACGACGGCCGTTCCCCCGCGCGTGGCGGTGACGATCTCACCCTCCACCTCCGCCGACCCTGACACCCCGTCGAAGAGCACCCGCAGCGCCGGCAGATCGCCGTCGATAGTCAAGGATGCCGGGGGAAGGTCGCGGAAGGTCGAGAACTCGCTGTCGAGGTCCGCCAGTTGCTCGGCCATGAGGGCTTGAGCATCCCCGTCGTACGCTTCCACTGCGAACGCCGCCACGACTCCGGCTCTCTTGAACGCAGTCTGGCTGGGTCCCTCTTGCCACACATCGGCAGCAGGCGACCATCCCGGGGCTGGAGTCACGGTCACTCCCCGGCCGAGGGAGACCGGCTCCTGGGTGGCGGGTCCCGCCGCCCCGCCGAAAGCGGCCAGGGCCATCATGAAGAAGAGCCAGCCGATCATGACCATGGCGAGGAGGGCGGTACCTCGCGCCGCCCCTCGTCCTCTCGCTTGCGGTCCATCCTCGTCCGGAACTGGGGATGGCGATACCCAGTTCGGAGTGATGGGGTCCCAGCCCGGCCTCACACGGACCTCTCGGTCAATCGCCCTCCCATCGGATAACGCAACATTTGACCCACTATACGACGAAGGCCGCCCAAAGGCGGCCTTCGCGTGCTTCTCTATGGTGGAGGTAAGGGGACTCGAACCCCTGGCCTCAACGCTGCCAGCGTCGCGCTCTCCCAACTGAGCTATACCCCCACGGCGAACGGTCACGGATTATAGCAGGGAATGGCTCGACCGTCTCCTCAGAAGCACGCCTTCGGCAAGCTTCTCCCGACACGGTCGAGCCATTCTGTGTCGTCGGGGAAGACCGTCCGCGAGCGTGCGCGACGGACCGCTCGCAGACTTGCGCCCGGCTGATCCCATTCCCCACCTATCAGAGACAAGGCACGCGAAGCGCCACTGTCTCCGAGCAAGGCTTGCCGAAGGCGTGCCTCGGGGGAGGTGGTGGCGCTTCGCCGTCACTCGACGACTCGACCGGGGCCTGCTTCCAGAGCACGTCCAGCCGGTAGAAATCCCTCGCCTCCGGCGTGAACACGTGGACTATGAAATCCAAGAAGTCCATAAGGATCCATTCGCCCCCAGCGCTTCCTTCTATGCCGGTCGGCAGGAGACCGTACTCCTCCTTGATCTTGAAGCCGATCTCCTCCGTGATCTTGCGTGTGAGCCGGGTGTTCCTCCCCGTCGCGAGGACGAGGTAGTCGGTGTAGCTGACCACCTCGTGCATGTCGAGGATCTTGACGTCCTCGCCCTTCACGTTCGCCGCCGCCTGGGCGGCCAGCAGCGCGCGGGCATGTATCTGCTCCAGGTCCGCGGCACTCGAAGGTGAGGCCGGGCGAGGCCGGCGGGCCAGACTATCGAGGTCGGGCAGGGTTCGTTCGTCAACCATGAAGTATGTCTACTCCCATTCGATGGTAGAAGGAGGCTTGCTGGAAATATCGAGGACCACGCGGTTCACGCCCGGCACCTCGTTGATGACCCTCTGGGAGATGCGCTCCAACAACTCGTAGGGCAGGCGGGCCCAGTCGGCCGTCATGGCGTCGTCGGAGGTTACGGCCCGCACGACTATGGGGTAGGCGTAGGTGCGTTCGTCGCCCATCACCCCCACGCTTCGGATAGCGGGCAGCACGGCGAACGACTGCCAGAGTTCGCGATAGAGGCCGGCCTGTCGGACCTCCTCGAGCAAGATGGCGTCGGCCTCCTGCAGGATGCCTAACCGCTCCTCGGTCACTTCGCCGATGATGCGGATGGCGAGACCAGGCCCCGGGAAGGGCTGACGCCAGACCATGTTCTCCGGTAGACCCAGTTCTGCGCCCACCACCCGCACCTCGTCCTTGAAGAGCATGCGCAGGGGCTCGACAAGCTCGAAGTCGATGTCCTCCGGGAGGCCCCCCACGTTGTGGTGCGACTTGATCTTGGCGGCCTCTCTGGTACCTGACTCGATGACGTCTGGATAGAGGGTGCCCTGCACCAGGAACTTCGCCTTGCCCACCCTGCGCGATTCCTCTTCGAAGGTGCGGATGAACTCCTCACCGATTATCTTGCGTTTCTGTTCGGGCTCCGATATCCCCGCCAGCTTGGTGAGGAAACGCTCCTGGGCCTTCACGTGAATAAGCGGGACGTGGAAGTGGCGGCGGAACGTCTTCTCCACATCCTCGCCCTCGTTCTTGCGCATGAAACCGTGGTCAACGAAGATGCAGGTGAGTTGGTCGCCCACGGCCTTGTAGGTGAGGAGGGCGGCTACAGCCGAGTCCACCCCGCCGGAAAGCCCGCACACCACCTTTTCGTCGCCCACCTGGCTGCGGATGCGCTCCACGGACTCCTCGATGATGGAAGCCGGCGTCCAGGTCGGGGGAATATCGCAGATCTTGTACAAGAAGTTCTTCAAGATGTCCTGGCCGTGGACGGTGTGACGCACCTCAGGATGGAACTGCACGCCGTACAGACCGGCCCCCCGGTCCTCCATGGCGGCTACGGGCATGCCGGGACTCTGCGCCGTGGAGCAGAAGCCGGGCGGCACTTCCACCACCGAGTCGCCGTGGCTCATCCAGCAGGACATCTCTGCGGGCAGGTCGAGGAACAGCGTGCTGGGCTCGCTGACTCGGACGGCCGTACCCCCGTACTCCGCCAGATCAGTACGCGTCACTTGGCCGCCGCGGAGCTTGGCCATCAGCTGTAGTCCGTAGCAGATGCCGAGGACGGGAACTCCCAGTTCCAGCACCCCGGGGTCGAGCATCGGTGCCCCGGGGTCGTTGACGCTGCTGGGCCCTCCTGAGAGGATGATTCCCGCCGGCTTCGCGGCTCGTATCTCGGCCAGCGGCGTCGAACAGGGGATGAGTTCCGAGTACACGCGGCACTCCCGGACCCGCCTGGCGATCAACTGCGCGTATTGCGCCCCAAAGTCGAGGACCAGCACTTTCTTGAAGGGATCTCCCTTAGCTTTCAGCGGACACCTCCTCGATCTCCACCCTCTTGGCCAGTTCGGCCGCATCGGCCGCCGAGAACACGCCCGCGCCGTAGCGTATGAGGTTCGCGGCCCCGCAGCCCAAGCCAAAACGCAGGCATTCTTCCGGCGTGTCCCCTTCGAGCATCCGGACACAGTAGCCGGCGACCAGGGCGTCGCCCCAGCCCATGGGCGAGATCACCTCCACCTCGGGGAGCTTGGCGAGGAACGCACGGCTCCGCTCGCCATCCCGCAGGCGCGCGACACAGCCATAACGCGACGTTATCACCACCGAACCGCTTCCCATCTCCTGCAACTGAGCCGCCGCCCGCAACTCGTCACCCTTGTCGTGAAACTCATGACCGATCACCCGCTCGGCGTCGACCAGCTTGGGAAAAGCGAAGTCCGGCCCGGCCTTGATGCCCACTCGCAGAGGATCACCGTAGGTGTAGAAGAAGATGATGACCTCGTGGCGGCGCAGGTGTTGGATGATCTTCGCGTAGCAGTCGTCGGCCAAGCCACGGGGCAGACTGCCCGCGAGCACCACCACGTCGGCCGCCTTCCCCAGGTAGTCCAACTTGTCCAGGAGTTGGTCGAAGTCCTCCGGTCTGATATCGAGTCCATGCTCGTTGATCTCGGTGACGACGTTGGTAGCCGAGTCGATCACGGCCGTGTAGGTACGCGACTCCCCCTCCACCCGTACGAAGTCGGAGAGTATGCCCTCCCCATTGACGTCGGCCAGGATCTGGTCGCCCTTGCGCCCGCCCACGAAGCCCGTGGCGATCGCCGGCCGGCCCAGCGTCTTCACCCCCCGGGCTACGTTCACGCCCTTCCCACCGGGCAGGATGATGGTATCGGTGGCCCGATGGCGGAAGCCGATCTGAAAGTTGGGGACCGCCATGGTGCGATCCAGCGCGGCGTTGAGAGTGACGGTGAGTATCATCTAGCGGACGACCGAGGCTACTTTCACGCGCCGAACCAGCCGGTGACGCGTTCCCAGAAGTAGGCGACCTTCGCACCCAGGGTGATCTTGTCGAGGGACCGGTCTGCGACCAAGGCCACCGTTCCCACCGTCTCCCCATCCACGCTCAAGACCACTTCCCCGAACTCCTCGCCGGCCTCCACGGGCAGAACCAGCGCACGATCGAGCTTCACCGATGTGGTCACTTCGTCGTCCTTATAGAGGTCGGTCTCCAGAGTGCCGTCGGTAACGAGGTGAAGTGCGCCCTCCGTCTGATAGGGCACCTGAGATTCGGCCACTACCGTTCCTTCCTCCATGAAGGTGACATGGCGAAACTGCCCCAAACCGTAGTCGAGCAAAGTCTGGCTCTCGTCCCAACAGACCTCCGACGACGGCTGCCCCAGGACGACGCTGATCACCGACACCCCGTCCCTTGTAGCGGAGGCGACCAGGCATTGGTCCGCCCGCGGGGTCAGGCCGGTCTTGATGCCCGTCACCCAGTCGACCCTTCCCAGGAGCTTGTTGGTGTTCTTGAGTTCTACGGGCTCCGAGCGGCCCGGTAGCTCGAGACTGTAGGCGGGCGTGCTCACGAACTCCCTGAACTTTTCGTTCTTCATGGCATATTGGGCCACCTTGGCCATGTCGGCAGCGGTCGAGTAGTGGCCGTCCGCGTCCAGCCCGTTAGGGTTCACGAACTGGGTGTCGGCCATGCCCAACTGCTCGGCGCGGGCGTTCATGCGCTCGGCGAACGTCTCAACGTCGCCGTCGAGAGCCTCCGCCAGGGCCACTGCCGCCCCGTTTGAGCTCCGGATCAGCAACGCGTACATGCAGTTGCTCGACCGTGACCACATCGCCCTCTCGCAGAAGCGCCTTGGGTTCGGGGGTCTGCCCCGCCTTGGCGGAGACGGTCACCTCTTGATCAAGGGTCAGGTTCTCCAGGATAAGGATGGCCGTCATGATCTTGGTGGTGGAGGCCATGGGCCTACGCTCGTTGGCGTCCCACTCGTACAGCACCCGTCCGGTGGCGGCGTTGATCACTATGGCGGCCGGGGACTTGATGGCGGGGGCTTCCGAGGAGAACACGCCCAGGTCGGTGGCCTTGAGCGCGAAGTCGGTCAGGGTGGTGACGTCCCCGGCCGGACTGAGTCCGCCGGCGTCACCGGTCGCAAGGCCGCTGGGAGAAGCTGTGAGGGTGGTGGTCGTGTCGCCGCGAGCAACTCCGGCCGTTACCGAGAGCACGACCACGGCCACGACGACCAAGACGAGAAGTGGGCTCAGCCACCTCGGTCTCGCTCTTTCAGGCATCATGGGCGGGAGTATAGCATGGGCACCTTCCGGAGCCCCCGGGGGCCGATGTTATACTTCGGCGTCGGACCGGACCGCGCGCGAAAGGGAGCCGCCATCCTCGAGGTACTGCGTCAGACTTGGGGTCGACTCATCCACAAGCAGTGGCTGCTCTTCTACCCGCTCGCGCTCGGCGTGATCGGCACCATCGCGTTCGTGGCCGTCTACGCGTCCAGCGGCCGGCCTCTAACGTGGACCACCTTCTTCCAGGCGAACTTCCAGCGCTGGGAGTTCGTCAAGGACAATTACGTATCCGGCTTCGACTTCACTCCGGCGCTGGGTGTGGCGGTGGCGGTGGGCTTGGGCCTCTGCCTGCTCACGGCCATGATCCGGGCGCCGTACTTCCGCGCCATCGCCGGCCCCGGATACCCTCTGGCGCCACGCAATAGTAGGGAGGCGGCTCGCCTGACCCTCTTCTACGTCTTCAGTAGCCTGGTGGTCTGGGTGCTGCCCTTCGCCGGCTCCTCGGGGAGCATCATCGAACAACTCGTCGCCTTCGTCGTCCTGGTGATAGCCATAATCATAGTCTTCGCCGACTACGTCATCGTGTTCGAAGATGTGGGCTTCGTCACAGGCCTGCGCAGGAGCCTCCACCTACTCGTGCGGCGCTGGGTCCCCGTGGTGGTGATCTTCATCTTCCTGCAACTGCTGTACTTCGGCCTGCACGAACTCTACAGCTTCTACTACGACAATGCCGATGGGGTACTCATTGTGCTTCCCCTGGTGCAGATCGTGGTCGACGCTTTCATGGTGCTGCTCGTCGACCTGCTGCTCATCTTCCTGTACGAGCAGGCTCGGAAGAGCGACCACACCTAACAGGCTGCCGAACGATGACGTCTCGCCCGCAGAGTGTGCCGGGCGAGCGCGAGCCTAGCCTGAGACGCGCCCCCGCCGAGGCTCCGGGGTTCTCAGGGAGTCACTTCGACGGTGGGTACCGTCGTCGGGATGTCCTCGGGCACCATTCTCGCCTGGTCGGGCGTCACCACCTCGGTGAGCACGAGCGCACACACGATCCCTACCACCACCAGGAGCACGAGCACCGGTAGGACCACGGTGAGCCAGTCGCTTCGCTCGACTTCAGCGGTGAAGTCTTCCTGACTAGTCACGACCGGACGCCCTCCACAGCGCGGCCCTCATCTCGGCCGCCTCGGCCTTCGCAGCCTGGGTCCAGTCCAGATCCCTCTTCTTGTAGGCGTAGAGGATGGCGCGCGCGGAGTTGACTACCGCCCCTGTGCCGGCCGCGTCGAACAGAGCGGCCAGGTCGGCGGCCCGAGCTCCCTGGGCGCCGTACCCGGGGATCAACAACGGCACTCCCGGCATGCGCAGGCGCAGAGCCGCCCCTTGCTCCGGATGCGTGCCTCCCACCACGGCCCCCACGGAGCGATAGCCCCGACTTCCCTCGGTGCCCTCCCCCCAAGCGTTGACTGAGTCCGCGACCTGCTCATAGACCGTGGGGCCCGCCTGAAGGCGCAGGTCCTGGAGTTCGGCCGAGCTCTGGTTGGAAGTCTTGACCAGGATGAACACTCCCTTGCCCGCTTCGCGCACGCGACGGAAGAACGGCTCCAGGCCGTCGGTGCCGAAGTAGGGGTTGAGAGTGACCGCGTCCGCTCCGGCCCGGTCCAGATGGGCGTGCGCGTAGGCCTCGGCCGTGGAGCCGATATCGCCCCGCTTGACGTCGGCGATGACCAAGAACCCCATCTCCGCAGCCAGCGCGACCATATCCTCGTAGAGCGCGTACCCCTGGCTTCCCAAGGCCTCGAAGTAGGCGATCTGGATCTTCACCCCCACGACCTCGCTCTGCAGGCTCTCAAGGATGCCGATCAGGAACTCCCGGTAGCAGGCGACCACGGCGCCGGTATCGGCAGACGCATCTCGACCCCCTTCACGCCTGGCCGGGCCGCCTGCGCCTGTCTCGATTTGTTCCAGGCCGTGTTTGGCCCTGAGCAGCGGGGGCAGGGAGTCGAGATCGGGGTCGAGACCGACCACCACGTGTGATCGCTTGCGCTCGATAGCATCCAGCAACCGGTCTGCGAAGTGACCTTCAGCCATCCCTCACCTCCGCGCGGCGGGAAAAGAAAAGGGCCGCGTTGCGCGGCCCCGAACGTATGACGACAAAGGAGCCGCTACTTGCAGACGTTCTTGAGCGCGACGCCCGCGCTGAACTTGGGCACGTTGCAGGCCGGGATCTGGATCTTGGCCTTGGTCTGCGGATTGATCCCTTCCCTCGCTTCGCGCTTCTGCACGTAGAACTTGCCGAAACCGGTGAACTGAACTTCCTCCCCGTTTTTGAGAGCCTCGGTGATGACTTCCAAGAACGCGTCAGCCACGTTCGCTGAATCCTTCTTGGTGAGACCACTCTTTGCAGCCAGTCGGTCCACGAACTCGGCCTTGGTCACAGCTACCTCCCTTTGTCCATGCAGGATACAGACCTACCTTAGCAACACGCGCAGTCGCACACAAGCCGTTTTCCCGCCGATGCACGACGGTAAACGCTCATCGAGGAGAAGCGCCGATACCCAACCCGCTGGAGGTGAACAACGGCCGCAGTTCCAGACCCGCCGCGCGGGCCGCTTCGGCCCCGCCCTCCTCCCTGTCCACCACGCAGTAGAGGTCTTCGACCACCAGGCCGGCCTCTCGCAGTGCCTCTGCGGCCATCAGTGCCGCCCCTCCCGAGGTGACGATGTCTTCCACCAGGGCCACCCGCTCCCCGGACACGAAACGACCTTCGATGCGCTTCGCCGTGCCGTAGTCCTTGGAGTGCTTGCGCACGAGGAGCAAGGGCAGGCCCAGTTCGAGGGAAAGCCCCGCCCCCAGCACGACGCCTCCCAGTTCCGGCGCCGCCAGGCGATGGTACTCCTCCCCCACGGCCAGTCGCTCGCGGACCATCATGGCCATCTCGTGGACGATGCCTCTGAGCACCTGGGGATCGGTTTCGAACAGGTACTTATCCAGGTAGTACCTACTCCGCTTACCCGAGCGAAGCACGAAGTCTCCCTCCAGGTAGGCGGTCTGCAACAGAAGCTTGCCCAAAAGTTCGTCGGCCAAGATGCCTCCTTCTCGAGCGGTTCAGGTCCCCGATACGGCGATGCCGCGCACGGCCACCGAAGGCGTCCGGACGCTGCCGTAGAGGGGTATCCAACGATCGTCGCCGGCTCGGTCGATAATGGACCCAAGCACGGACAGAAAGTCGGTCGCCATGGTCACTTCACGGACGGGGCGCCCCAGTGATCCACCTTCGATCAGCCGGCCCACCACCCCCACGGAGATCTCGCCGGTGGCCGGGTTGATGCCGGAGTGGATGCCGGCCACGCTCTCCACCAGAAGGCCGTCGCCGACCCTGGCCAGCAGGGCGTCCAGGTCACCCTCTCCACCGGTCAGGATCAAGTTCGTGGCCCCCACCGCCGCTGGCGACCGGTAGGAACCACGGCCGGCATTGCCGGTGGATGTCACGCCCGAGCCCGCCCTTCGGGCCGTGTAGGTGTCGTAGAGATACGACTGAAGAACGCCCTGACGCAGGAGAGGAGTGCGCTGTGTGGCCACGCCCTCGCCATCGAACGGACTGCTGGAAAGGCCCCCCACGGCCAGGCCGTCGTCCCACAACTCGATGCCGGGGCCAGCCAGCGACTCTCCCACCCGACCCTGGAACACCGAACGGCCCTTCTGGACGGCATCGGCACTGAAAGCTCCGCAGATAGCTGCCAGGAGGGCCGCAGCCACCTCGGGTATGAGGACGACCGTGTAGAGGCCGGTCGGGCAGGGGGCGGCGCCCAGGAGGACCCTCGCCTTCTGTGCCGCCTCCAGGCCGGCACGTGCGGGCTCCAGATCGGCAGGCTCCCGGCCGAGAGTGAAGCCCAGTCCCGACTGCCGGTCGCCGTCCCGGACCGCGTGCGCCATGAGGTAGGTGAGGCAGAACGATTGCTCGCCCTCCATCTCCACTCCCTCGGTGGAGACTATGGCTACGCGGGCGTCACCGTCGGCGTACTCGCTCTCCTCTACCAGTTCGATGTCCGCTTCAGCGAGTGCCCTGGCCTCGGCCTCGATGGCGATGGCCGCCTTTTGCTCGATGGGTGTAGACGCCACTCCCGGCCGCCACAGACCCGGTACATCCTCGTAGTGGGTCGAAGGACCAGGCAGAGCCGCGAACGGATCGGCATCGGCAGCCCGAGCGTTCTCCGCCGCCTGGAGCAGCGCCCGGTCGAGGCCGGAGGGGGTGAGGTCGCCCGTATAGGCATAGCCGGCCCGCCCCGCATCCATGGCCCGCACACCCAGGCCGCGAGGTTCCGCGGTGGAGACCGACTCGATCTGCCCTCCGAACACCTTGATGGCCGTGGTCCTCCCGAACTCCACATAGAGCTCCAAACCGACGCTGCCGGAAATGCCGAGGCGACGGCTGCGCTCCAGAGCCGTCCGGGCTGTCTGGCCGGGACCGTTCACAGTCCGGTACCGCCCACGGTGAGCTGTCTGATCCGCAACGTAGGCTGACCGCTCCCTACCGGCACCAGTTGTCCCTCCTTGCCGCAGGTACCCGCCTTCACCTCCAGGTCGTCGGCGATGGCGTCGATGCCCAGCAGGACTTCGGGGCCGTTTCCGATGAGAGTGGCCCCCCGGACCGCCGGCCCGATCTTGCCCCCTTCGATGAGATACCCCTCCGACACGCCGAACACGAAGTCGCCGGTAGCCGGGTTGACCTCGCCCCCGCTCAGACTCTTTGCATACAGCCCGTGCGGCGTGTCCGCGATTATGTCGGCGGGTGAATGGGCGCCCGGCCCGAAGTAGGTGTTGGTCATGCGCGGATAAGGAATGTGGCGGTAGTCCTGGCGACGCCCGTTCCCACTCAGGGGCAGGCCCAGATGCCCGCCGCGCAGGCGGTCGGTGAGGTAGCCGGTGAGCACTCCCGCCTCGATGACCGTGGTCTTCTGGTTCGGCGTGCCCTCGTCGTCACAGCCCGCGCTGCCCCACATGCCCGGCGCAGCCCCGTCATCGTAGGCGAATACTTGGGCGTCGGCCACGCGGGTGCCCTGTTTGCCTTCCCACACGCTGGTCTTCTTGAGGATGTAGTCGGCCTCCAGACCGTGGCCGCAGGCTTCGTGGAACAGCACCCCGCCGAAGCCGTTGGCGAGTACCACCGGCATCCGCCCGGCCGGCGCCGGGATGGAATCGAGCATGGTGAGAGCTTTGTGCGCCGCCTCCAGGGCCAACTGCACCACAGCCTCGTCCTCCAGCAGTTCGATGCCGCCATGGTGGGCCAACGTCTCCCGGCCCGTCTGGATCAGATCGCCCCTTTGCGCGGTCACGTTGACGGCGATCATGACCCGAGTGCGATCGTCGGTGGCCACCGACCCGAAGGAGTTCGCGATCCACACCTGCTGGCGACTCTCCCCATACGCCGCACCCACCTGGCGTATCTCTCCCGACAGCTCGCGCACCGTGCTGTCGAGCAGGTGCAAGAGGCGCGCTTTGGTGGCGGCCTCCACATCGGCCGGATCTCGGACGACCCAGCGGCGAGGCGGCGACGGCGACTCGGAGAGCTCTGCGACGGTCACCGGCGCCCCGTCGCGGGAACGACTGACTTCGTCCGCCACCGCGAGAAGAGCCGCCTCCTCCAGACTGTCGACATAGCCAAAGGCTGTGGAAAGGCCACTCAGCAGCCGCACGGAAGCGCCCCGGTCGAAGCCCGAGACCACGTTCTCGATCTTCCCGTCTTCCAGGCGCATGGAGAGAGACCTGCGTTCCTCCGCGAAGACCTCGGCAGAGTCGCCTCCACGCGAGAGTGTCCGGCGAAGGACGGCCGCGCCCATCTCCGACGCCAGGCGCAATTCGGCGCCGGCGCTCATCGTACCTTCACGACGAGTCGTTGCGCCTATCCGGCCACGGGGTTGGCGGCCAGTATCTCCTGGGCTACCTGCACGAACGGCTCGGCTTCGGCGGCATTACCGGGCATGGCCAGCATCGACCCGTCGTCGAAGTACAGTTCCACCTGGGGCTTGCGGGCGCGCATGAACAGCACGTAGTAGGCGCCTGCCGCCATTGAGGCGACCAGAGTGAAGATGCCGAAGATCACCATCACGCGCTTCATCTAGACTTCCTCTCCTTCTACCATCTTTGCACCCGCCGCGCCCAAGGCCTCGCGAGCGTCGCGCAGACAGGTCTTCAGATCGTAGAGCACGAGGCCGACCCGGCTGTTCTTCTTGCCCGTCACCAGGATGGTCATACCCGCCGGGTCTATCTCCCGAGCCAGAAAGACGAAACCCGCGGGCGTCTCGACCACCAGCTGGCTGAGCGGTTGTGACCCCATGTCGCAGGCCCGCTCTTCGCCCAGGGCCACCAGCTCCTCGGCCTGAGCGACCGCGGCCGCGTCGGCCCCGGCCGCGAAGTTCGACGCCAACACCTCGCCTGGGGCGAAGAGTATGGCCTTATCGATGTCCTTCGAGATGTCGAGCATCTCAGTGAAGGCGGTTTCCACCTCTGTCTTCATCAGCGACTCCTTGTATGGAGACTACCCTGTGTCCAAGGGCTTGTTCCCAGTGTAGCACCGGGTAAACCACCCCCCGGACAAAAAAGGGGCCGTCGCGAGGGCATGCCCTCGCGACGGCCCGGCCGGGCCCGGCGCACAGGCGCCGGGCACCGAGCGTAGCGACGTCCTACATCATGCCGCCCATGCCGCCCATGCCGCCCATACCACCAGGCATGCCGGCGCCTTCTTTTTCCGGCTTGTCGGCCACGATGACTTCCGTAGTCAGGATGTTCTTGGCGATGGAGGCCGCGTTCTGCAAGGCAGACCGGGTGACCATGGCCGGATCGATGATGCCGGACTTGATCATGTCCTCGTACTCACCAGTGGCGATGTTGAGGCCGATGCCTCCGCCCCGGGTGCGCACTTCGTTCACAACGACGGAACCTTCGAGGCCGGCGTTGTTGGCCAACTGGCGCAGAGGCTCTTCAAGGGAACGAGCCACGATGCGCACGCCGGTGAGTTCGTCACCCTCGGCCACGACAGCGTTCACTATCGGGACGAGCAGCACCTGGGCTACGCCGCCACCGGGGACGATGCCCTCTTCGAGAGCCGCGCGGGTGGCGCTGAGAGCGTCTTCAACGCGATGCTTCTTCTCTTTGATCTCGGTCTCGGTAGCTGCGCCGACCTTGATGACGGCCACGCCGCCGGCCAGCTTGGCCAGCCGCTCCTGCAGCTTCTCGCGGTCGAAGTCGGAGTCGGTGTTCTCGATCTCGGCCTTGATCTGGTTGATGCGGGCTTTGATGCGGTCGAACTCGCCGGCGCCGTCGACGATGGTGGTGTTGTCCTTGTCGACGACGACCTTGCGGGCGCGGCCGAGCTGGCTCACCTGGGTGTTCTCGAGCTTGAGGCCCATCTCTTCGCTGATGACTTCGCCGCCGGTGAGGATGGCGATATCTTCCAGCATGCGCTTGCGGCGGTCGCCGAAGCCGGGAGCTTTCACGGCGATGCCGGTGAAGGTGCCGCGCAGCTTGTTGACGACCAGGGTAGCCAGAGCTTCGCCTTCAACGTCCTCAGCGATGATGAGCAGCGCTTTGCCGGACTGAATGACTTTCTCAAGCACGGGAAGCATGTCCTGGACGGAGCCGACCTTGCGGTTGGCGATGAGAATGTAAGGATCGTCAAGGACCGCTTCCATCCGCTCGGCGTCGGTGACGAAGTAGGGCGAGATATAACCCTTGTCGAACTGCATGCCCTCGGTGAACTCCAGGTCCATGCCGAAGGTGTTGGATTCTTCCACGTTGACGACGCCGTCTTTGCCGACCTTCTCGATGGCGTCGGCGATGACGTCGCCGATCTCACGGTCGTCGGCGGAGATGGTGGCCACGCGGGCGATGTCCTCTTTGCCCTCGATCTCTTTCGACATGGCCTTGATGCCTTCCACAGCCGCGTCGACAGCGCGCTCGATGCCGCGCTTGATAGCCATGGGGCTGGCACCGGCAGCGACGTTCTTGAGACCCTCGCGCACCATGGCCTGGGCCAGCAGGGTGGCGGTGGTGGTGCCGTCGCCGGCGATGTCGTTGGTCTTGGTCGCGACTTCGCGCACCAACTGTGCACCCTGATTCTCGAAGACGTCTTCGAGTTCGATCTCACGGGCGATGGTCACGCCGTCGTTGGTGATGGTGGGGCTACCGTATTTCTTGTCGAGCACCACGTAGCGGCCCTTGGGCCCGAGGGTGACCTTGACGGCGTCCGCCAGAGTGTTGACACCGCGTTCAAGTGCACGGCGGGCGTCTTCGCCATACAGAAGCTGTTTTGCCATAGATCAGATCTCCTTAATCAAGGAAAGTGGATGGATCGTTCCGACCGGCTGTGAGTCGGGTGCTTGAGTGCTTATCCCTCGGGCAGGATGCCGATCAGATCGGTCATGCCACGGAGCACCAAGTATTCCTCGCCTTCGAGCTTGAGTTCGGTACCCGCATACTTGGCGAAGACGACGATATCGCCCTCTTTGACGGGCATCGGGAGCAGGTCGCCCTTCTCCGAATACTTGCCTGGGCCAACCGCGACTACTTTGCCCTTCGAGGGCTTTTCTTTGGCGGTGTCGGGAAGGACGATGCCCCCCTTGGTCATCTCTTCCTGCTCCAGGATCTTGACCAGGACCCTGTCTTCGAGTGGCACTAGTTTCATGCGCAACCCTCCATCTGTCGGTTTGACTACTCTGCTCGACCTGCTGCCAGGCGGCAGACTCAACTCATTTCGCAGAATTGGCACTCTCAACCTGCGAGTGCCAACGTGGTTATGTTATGCCCTCCCGAGGGATTTGTCAAACGTCCAGAAGGGAATGTCCTCCAGGGGGCGGCCGCGCGGAACGCGCTGCCGCCTCGGGCGTGGGAGAAGTCTATGCGGAGCGGCCCGGGGCGCGCTCGCGCGACCCGGGAAGCCACTGGCCGAGCACGAGAGAAGCGGAGGCATCGACGTCCAGATAGGTCGGGTAGGGCAGCGCGGGCCCGCTGAGGGCGGCGGCCCCTATCATGGCGGCATTGTCCGTGCAGTAGGCGAACGGTGGCACCACCACGTGCAGGCCCTTGGCCCCGCCCTCGCTCACCAGGCGGCGGCGCAAGAGCGAGTTGGCCGCCACTCCCCCTGCCACCGCCACCGTACGCGCGCCCTCCCCGACCGCGGCGCGGAGGGTCTTCAACAGCAGCGCGCTCACTATGGCTTCGCGGTACGACGCGGCGATGTCGGCCTTCCGTCGCAGCCTCTCCTCCTCCGCCATCTCCCGCAGAAGATAGTAGAGAGAGGTCTTCACGCCCGAGAACGAGAAGTCGGAACGCGGCGAGCGCCTGAGGCCGATGGGGAAGTCGAAGGCCCGAGGATCCCCGGACTCGGCCAGCGCGTCGAGTTCCTTTCCGCCGGGATAGCCGAGCCCCAGAGAGCCGTGCCCCCTTGTCGAAGGCCTCGCCCGCGGCGTCGTCGAGAGTCTGACCGAGAAGCGTATACGTGCGGGTGTCGTCCACCCGGATGAGTGAGGTATGACCTCCCGAGGCGACCAGCGTCACCATGGGGAAGGGCGCCCCCGGATCCCCCAGCCACACCGCCGCCAGATGTCCGTGCAGATGGTTCACGGGGTGGAAGGGCAAACCGTGACTCCAGGCGATGGCCTTGGCGGTCTGGACCCCCACCAGCAGAGCGCCGATGAGACCGGGGCCGACGGTGGCCGCGACGGCACCCAATGCCTTCATGTCGACGTCGGCCTGGCGCAGGGCCTCGCGTACCACGACCGTGAGCCTCTCCACGTGAGCCCGGCTGGCCACCTCGGGAACCACCCCGCCATAGCGCTCGTGGATGGCGTCCTGGGAATGGACGATATTGGCCAGCACCTCTCCACTGGGAGTAAGGACGGCCGCCGCGGAGTCGTCGCATGATGTCTCGATAGCAAGGAGAGGACCGGACGGCGGCGTCGCCCCGGGGACGGACCCTACCGACTCCCCCACGGGCCGTTCCGCGGGCGGGCGGTACATCACCATGGCGTCCTCACGGCTCTCGCTGTAGTACTGGGGCCTGCGTCCGATCACCTGGAAACCACAATCGGCGTAGAGCGAGTTGGCCGCCGTGTTGCTGGGCCGCACTTCGAGGATGACGGGCATGGCGACCGCGTCCGCTGCCCGGAGAAAGTCGCGCACCAGACGTCGGGCGACACCCGTGCGACGACACGAAGGTGCCACGGCCAGATCCATGAGGTGCCACTCGTCCGGATAGCGCCGCCCGATGAGGAAGCCCACGACCTGCCCACGGTCATCGGTCGCCACAACGTGCCAACTCGGTTCCACCAGCAACTCCTGGGCGAACATACGTTGCGACCACGGATCGCCGAACGACGACTCCTCAATGGCACCCACCAAGACAATATCCTGCTCACGCATGATGCGTAGCCGCTGAGCGTGCCCACCCAGGTCGGTGGCCTCGGCCCGCCCGTGCTCTTCAGACGGGTACCTCATCGTCCGCTCCAGGGATCGCGCATCTTGGTTATGTGCACGTCGGCGTCGGGGGCCCGCACGTAGATAGGTCTCACCGATTCCGGGGACCCCACCTCTCCGGGCGCTACGTCTTCGGCGCCGTCGAGACCGGCCGCGACGTCGGCTCCGCGCAGCACTCCTCCGAGGTACGCCTGCAGGCGAGTCCCCGCCGGCAGGAGCCCCGGCTCGACCAGACTCTCCTGGCCTCGGAGCAGCCACTCCGCCCCCACCGTCATGGGCAGCAGGCGCAGCCCGCGGACCTCACCCCCCGTTTCTGCAGGCAGGACACTCGCCTCCCCCACCACAAGGGCCTCGCCCGCACCGCCCCCCAGGCTCCGCACCACCGCGGGGAGCGTCTCACGGTCGCACACGCCGTGATCTTCCAAGCGTTCCCAGAAGCTCGCGGCGCCCGCGCTGCTCCCCCCGTTTGTAGACGCAGTAGAAGACCTGGCCGCGGCGGGCATCGATCACGGGCACCAAGATATCGGCCCGCGCCTCGTCGGAGACGGCCGCCTCGTCGGACACCGACGCCTCACCCCTCGGAGGCGGCCTCCGCAGCCAGCGCGGCGAGTGTACTGATGCCCACCACCGGCACGTGGAGTGCAAGTGCCAGAGCCCGAGCGGTGGCGACCGTGATGCGGACCCCCGTGAAGGTGCCCGGTCCGGTGCCGGCGATGATCGCCCCCAGGTCGCAGGGACGTCCGCCTACCTCACGCAGCATGTCGTCGATGAGTTGCAGCAGTACTTGAGCCTGAGAGCGGCCTTTGCTGTCGCCTCCGCCGGCTACGACCTCCCAGCCGTCCTGCGACCGGGCGCACGGTGCCAGCAGCGCAGCGGTGCACGTTTGGGTCGACCCGTCGAGAGCGAGGATCAGCCGATCACCCACTCGGCCCCTCCGCACTACGCCACCGCTCCGCTACCGAGTCGTCCGCAGCCACGATCTCTATGGAGCGGAAGTGAAGACTCTCGTGGTCCATACGGACGGTCCAAGCGGGCGCTCCCAGCCTCTCCAGCCCCGCCTCGGGCCACTCCACCAAGGTGACGGCGTCGTCACGCACATACTCTTCCAGGGCCAGAGCATCGTCATCGCCGATCTCGTCCAAACGATAGAGGTCGAGATGCTGCACGACAGGCGAGCCTGAATAGATGTTGGCGATCGTGAAGGAGGGGCTCCTGACCGGGTCGGAGACATGCAGGGCTTTGGCCACCACCCGGACCAGGGTCGTCTTACCGGCTCCAAGTGGTCCGTAAAGGAGGACGAGGTCGCCGGCACGCAGCGCCCGGGCGAGGGTCCTCCCGATCTGCTCCAAGCGCTTGATCCCCACACCCGCCTCGCGTAGGACAACGTGCCCGCCGGCTACCACAGGGGCAACTGCTCGCCGGTCGGGGGCGAAGAGGGCCTCGCCGCCGACGGAGTCGAGGTCTCCAGATGCGTGGAGGAAGAGACACAACCTTCCTCTTCGTCGTCCTCTTCCCGGCCGGCCGCTGCACCGCCACTGCCGGGCAGACCTCTCTCCAAGAGACGCTGCAGCTTGGCGAAGTCTTCCTCGAGGACCACTCGGTTGGCGGGCGCGTAAAGAGCCGCCGCGGGATGGAACACCGGGAACGCGACCAGGTCCACACCGGCCAGGTTCATGGGCTTGGCCTTGCCGTGGATGCTGGTCATGCTGAGCTCGGTGCCGGTAACAAGCTTGGCCGCGAAACGACCGAGGGTACAGATGACCGCCGGGCGGATGATGGCTATCTGCTGCATGAGGTGGGGGCTGCAGGTCTCGATCTCCTCAGGCGCCGGGTCGCGGTTCTCCGGGGGCCGGCACTTGACCACGTTGGCGATGTACACGTCGGCCCGCGTGAGCCCGATCTGTCCCAGAAGGGTGTTCAGGAGCTTCCCCGCCTGGCCGACGAAGGGCTCGCCTTGGCGGTCCTCATGGAAGCCGGGTGCCTCTCCCACGAACATGAGCTTGGCTTCGGGGCTGCCCACTCCGAACACGACCTGGGTGCAGCCGTCGCGGAGACCGCAGCGGTGGCACTCTCTTGCCGACTCCTCTGCCAGGCGAAGGGCTGCCGCTGCGTCTGCCGGTGGAGGTGTACGCTCCTCAGTCATGGCGCCAAGGGTAGCAGATGACCTGCCGTTGCGACCCGGGGCGGCGACTGCTATCCTACCCACGCCGTGTGCGGACCGTATAGGCCGACCGACGGCCGACGGACCGCTTACTCTTGGAGGCGGAGCCTAGGCCGGGTCGGATACCTGGTCCTCGGCGGCCCGATCGGTAACCGAGCCACGTCTGGTATCTGCAGGCAGAACTGGAACAGGCAGGGTCTTCCATCGCTACTGCGCCTACACGAAGCAGGCCTTCCGCTTCCCGGCCCTCCGGCCGGTCTGACCGACCTATCCTGGCACACATGCGTTTCGCCCTCATCGGGGCCGGACGCCTGGGAGCTCCCTCGCGCTCGCCCTGCGCGAAGCGGGGGCCGAGCTTACCGGCTTCGTCTGCGCCACCGATGCAGGCCGGGCTCGGGCCGAGGGCGTGCTGCGGATGCAGCCGGCCCTCGGCCTCGACGAACTGATCGCTACCCGCCCGACCCACTACATCCTGGCCGTGCCCGACGGCGTCCTTCCGACCTCGCCGCCGAGTTGGCGCGACTCCTGCTCCCCCCCTGCATCCGCCTTCGTGATGCACACCAGCGGCGCCACCTCCGTGTCGGTGCTCGCAGACTGTGAGCGGAAGGGGGCGGCGACGTTGGCCTTCCATCCCCTGCAGACGTTCAGCGAGCCCATCGGCGGCAGCAGGCGTTTCGCAGGCTCGGCCGTGGCCGTCACGCCGTCACCCGGGGCGGTCGGCCCCGAATCCCGCGACGAAGGTTTCGCCATGGCGAGAGGTCTGGGAGCGCGTCCCTTCCTTCTCCCTGACGATCGCAGAGGCCTCTATCACGCCGCGGCGACAGTGGCTTCCAACTACCTGGTGACACTCGAGCATTGTGCGAGTACCCTGTTCGTCCTTTCCGGGATGCCACGCGAGGAGGCGCTCTCCCTCTTCCTCCCTCTGGCGCAGGCGGCGCTGGAGAACGTCCGCGCCCAGGGGCCGGCCGCAGCCCTGACCGGCCCTCTGAGCCGCGGGGACGAGAGCACCGTCTCCGCCCATCTGGACGCGCTCCACGATCATGCTCCCCATCTGCTTCCGCTGTACCAGCAGCTCGGCATACAGACTCTCGACCTCGTCCGCGCCCGCGGAGAAGTACATTCAGAAGTGATCACAAGGCTGGCCCACCTACTGGGCCACTGACGACCCGGAGGTCGACGCATGGCATCGGCGCTAACGAGCAACAACGGCTTCACCGTCCTCACCGAACGTATCCACTTCGACTCGGGCGGTGACGCCGACATAATCAACCTCACCGCCGACATCCGCCGGCTCCTCACGGAGAGCGGGCTCCGGGCGGGTACCGCCACCGTGTTCGTGCCCGGGGCGACCGGGGCCCTGACCACCCTGGAGTTCGAGCCGGGCGTGGTGCGGGACTTTCAGGACCTCTTCGACCGCGTGGCGCCGGTCGACCATCCCTATCAGCACAACGTCACCCATCCCGACCTCAACGGCCATGCCCACATCAGAGCGGGACTGCTCGGTCCCTCCCTGGTGGTGCCCTTCGAAGATGGCTCCCTGTGCTTGGGGAGATGGCAGGAGATCTGCTTCGTGTGCTTCGACAACAGGCCCCGGCAGCGCACCGTCGTCGTGCAGTTCGCCGGCCTGGGCAGTGGGGAGGAACTATGAAACCGGTCCTGCAATTGGCTCTTGACTTTGTCGACCTCCCTCGCGCCCTGCAGGTGGCCGAGGAGGCCGTCGCCGGCGGTGCCGACTGGCTGGAGGCCGGGACGCCGCTGATCAAGAGCGAGGGCCTGCAGGCGCTGCGCGAGCTCAAGAGCCGCTGGCCCGAGTTGACCCTCGTCGCCGACATGAAGACCATGGACGCGGGCCGCGCCGAGGTCGAGTTCGCGGCCAAGGCCGGCGCGCGCGTGGTGGGCGTCCTGGGGGCCGCCTCCGACGCCACCATCCGCGAGTGCGTGGAGGCCGCGCAGAACTACGGCGCCCAGATCATCGTGGACATGATCCAGGTGGAGGACGTGGTGGCCCGAGCGGTGGCCGCTGAGGCCATGGGCGCCGACTACATCGGCATCCACGTGGCTATCGACGAGCAGATGGAGGGCAAGACGCCCTTTGACACGCTCCGGGAGGTGGCCCAGGCGGTCTCCATCCCCGTCGCCGTGGCCGGGGGCATAAACTCGGAGACGGCTCCGCTGGCCATCGAGGCCGGTGCCTCCATCGTCATCGTGGGCGGCGCCATCACCAAAGCCGCCGACGCCACGGCGGCCACGCGCGCCATCAAGCAAGCCATGGAGACGCTGAAGCCTGTCGAGTCGGAGTTCTTCGTCCGGGCCACAGGGCCCGACATCCGGGACATACTCGCCCGCGTTTCCGCTGCCAACGTGTCCGACGCCCTCCATCGCACAGGCGACATCCCCGGCCTCCGCTCGCTCACGCCGGGCGCCAAATTGGTGGGGCCTGCCCTCCCCGTGCGCACCTATCCCGGGGACTGGTGCAAGCCGGTGGAAGCCATCGACCAGGCGCAGCCGGGCGACGTGCTCGTCATCGACGCCGGGGGCGTGCCTCCCGCCGTTTGGGGGGAACTGGCCACCAACTCCGCCATCCAACGGGGCGTCGCCGGTGTGGTCATCTACGGGGGCGCGCGCGACAGCGGCGATATCCGCGAGTTGGGCTTCCCGCTCTTCTGCAGCCTCGTCACCCCCACCGCCGGGGAGCCCAAGGGCTTCGGCGAGATCGGAGTGCCCATCCGCATCGCCGGCGTACGCGTGTCGCCCGGCGACTGGATCATCGGGGACGACGACGGGGTCTGCGTGATCCCCAAGGAAAAAGCCGTGGAATACACGAACCGCGCCATGGACGTGCTCGAGAAGGAGAACCGTTTGCGTAAGGAGATCAGGGACGGAAGCACGCTGAGCCAAGTGGGCTATCTCACCCGTTGGGAAAAGCGCTGATAGGCGGCCGGCCGAGCCGACGATCGTTGTAATGTCGTTCTTCCGCTGGACAGCGCCGCTTTTCAAATTGGCATCCCGCCGTTGGTCGGCTGCCGACTTCGGCGATCTCGCCGGGCTGCTGCGACCATTCGTACCCTCTGGCGGCCGGCTGCTCGACCTGGGGGGCGGTACGGGGGACCTGGGCGCCGGCATCGCAGCGGTGCTCGATGCCGAACTGATCGTGGCCGACGCTACCGGAGAGATGCTCGCGCGCGTGGATGCACGCCCCCGGGTGAGCGTGAGCAAGGTCTCGGCCGAGCACCTGCCCTTCCCCACGGCCCACTTCGACGCCCTGCTCTGCTCCGACGCCTTTCATCACTTCGCCGACCAGTCTGCTGTCGCGGGAGAGATGGCCCGGGTGGTGCGTCCCGGAGGTGGTGTCCTGATACTGGAGTTGGAGCCCACAGGAGCCATGCGCGTCGCCGCCGGGCTGGAGCGCCTCTTGGGCGAGCCGGCCGCCTTCCTGCGACCCCAGCAGCTGCGGGCCCTCATGGAAGCCCACGGCATAAAGGGCCACGTCGCCCGCGCAGAAGGGGGTCAACTACCGCTTCATCGGCACCCGGACGTAGGCACTCGCCGCCAAGCCTCGATGTCCCGGCCACCGATCGCTCTCCGCACGAGATCGGAATAAGAAGCGAGCCCCGAGTGACTTTGATTACCTTAGTGCTGCTCGCTTTCGCGTGCCGCCCTTGGAGGTAACTTCAATCTCTCGGGACTCAGTAGTGTACTTCCCAACGCTGCAGATCTCTAAACATCACCGCACGCCCGCCGGGGCCGCGTGCGAGGCCAAGGGGACCCGCGCCGGCCCTCAGTCGCGCACGAGCGTGTTATCGATCAGCCGCGTCTTGCCGAACCGCAGGGCTACGGCGATAAGGCTCTCCCCGGCGATGGTCTCCAATGGATGGAGATCTTCCGCGTTCACCACCGCTATGTACTCGACTTCGCCTAGGTCGGCGGCCGCCAGCACGGAGCGAACGGTGCTCTCGATGACGGCGGCGTCTCGCTCGCCCTTCGCGATCAGTTCCTCGGCCGCGCGCAGCGACTGCCAAAGCAGAGGAGCCTGGGCCCTCTGCTCCGCACTCAGGTAGACGTTGCGCGAACTCATGGCCAGTCCGTCCGCCTCCCGGACGATCGCGCAGCTCACGATGTCCACACCCATGTTGAGGTCGCGGACCATGCGTCTGATGACCGCTACTTGCTGAGCGTCCTTCTGCCCGAAGTAGGCCCGGTCTGGACGGCAGAGGTTCAGCAGTTTCGCGACCACCGTGCACACCCCCCGAAAGTGCCCCGGCCGCGAGGCTCCACACAGGCCTTCGCTCAGCCCCTCCACGTCCACCCAGGTGGAATGCCCGGGCAGGTACATCGCAGCGTCCGTGGGAGCGAACACCAGGTCGGCCCCGGCGTCCGCGGCCAGGGCCAGATCTCGCTCGAGGTCCCGCGGGTACCGGGCGAAGTCCTCTCGAGGACCGAACTGCGTGGGATTGACGAAGATGGAGACCACGACGAAGCCGCATTCCGTGCGCGCCCGCCGAATGAGCGAGAGATGGCCTTCGTGCAGGGCGCCCATGGTAGGCACGAGACCGACCGACGCCGCGTCCCGGGCCCGGACCTCCGCAAGGGTCGCGTGAAGCTCGGCGATGGTGGAACGCACGCAACACTCAGGCGCGGCCTCCTCCGGGAACGCCGCATCACCTGAGCGAGGGCGCGCCGGGACACCCCTCGGCCACCCGTACCGCCCTGCGGATGCTCGCCGCCACCGCCTCGGCCGCCGCCGCCCCCATCTGAAAGACGTTGGAGGGCCGGCGTCCGGTAGCCAGCACGAACACGCAGTCGCCATCGACCGGGGTGTGTACGGGGTTGATGGCCCGGGCCATCCCGTCATGGCTCATGCGGGCCACTATGGCGCACTGCACCTTGTCGAGCCGAGCGTCGGTCATCACGACCGACAGGGTGGTGTTCTCGATCTGGCCGAAGACCGGAGCCGAGCTCATCTCCAGCAAGCGGGCCCGGCTATCGACGAAAGCCCCGTTCTCGCGGGCCCCGGCGAGGATCTCCCCCCGCTCGTCGATAACGTCGCCCATCGCGTTCACGACGCTGAGGGCGGTGACGGTGACCCCTCCGCCCACGCACACCGTGGAAAGAGCCACGCCCCCCTTCATCAACCCCCCGCGGCCGAGTATCTTGCCGACCGTAGCCCCCGTCCCCACACCCACGGACCCTTCTTCCACCTCGGTCCCCGCCCCGCGGGCCGCCTCATAGGCGTCGTCGGCGCTGGGACAGGCGTCGGGGCTGCCCAGGCCCAGGTCGTAGATGACGGCGCCCGCCACCAGAGGGATGCGGGCGAAGGCTGTCTGGTAACCGCAGGCGTTCTCGCGGAGGAGAGTCGTGAGTCCAGCGGCCGCCCGCAGTCCCGGCGCACTGCCGCCCGTCAGGAGGATTCCGTGGACCTCGCTCACTGCAGCCAGCGGCGACAGCAGGTCGGTATCGAGCGTGCCCGGCGCTCCGCCGCGGATATCCACGGAGGCCGTCACCCCCTGGGGACTCAGTACGACCGTGCAGCCAGTACGCCCGACCGGGTCGGAGAAGTGCCCGACCGAAAGGCCCTCGATGCCAAGGCTGACGGTCACAGAGGTCGAGGCTCCCGTCCGGCCGGCGCTACCGGGAGTTCTTCCGCATCGATTCGAGGAACTCGGTGTTGGACTTGGTCTCCTTCACCTTGCTGATGAGCAGGTCGATGGCGGCGGTGGGATCCAGCGCGTGCAGGACCGCGCGCAGCTTCCAAACCACCTTGGCCTCGTCCGGCTCCATGAGCAGCTCTTCCTTGCGCGTGCCGGAGTTCTCGATGTCGATGGCGGGAAAGACGCGCTTGTTGGCCAACTGCCGGGTCAGACGCACCTCCCAGTTGCCCGTACCCTTGAACTCCTCGAAGATGACCTCGTCCATGCGCGAACCGGTCTCCACCAGCGCCGTGGCCAGGATGGTCAGCGAGCCGCCCTCTTCGATGTTGCGCGCGGCGCCGAAGAACTTCTTGGGCGGATAGAGCGCGGTGGAGTCCACCCCGCCGGAGAGGATGCGGCCGCTGGCCGGTGCCTGCAGGTTGTAGGCGCGGGCCATGCGCGTGATGGAGTCGAGCAGCACCACCACGTCCTTGCCCACTTCCACCAGACGCTTCACGCGCTCCAGCACCAGTTCGGTGACCTGCACGTGGTTCTCGCCCGGCTGGTCGAAGGTGGAGCTGACCACCTCGCCGATGACCGTGCGCTCCATGTCGGTGACTTCCTCCGGCCGCTCGTCCACCAGCAGCACCAGCAGATGCACTTCGGGGTTGTTGGTGGCGATGGCGTTGGCGATGTCCTTGAGGATGGTGGTCTTGCCCGCCTTGGGCGGAGACACGATGAGTCCCCGCTGGCCCTTGCCGATGGGACACAGAAGGTCCATCACCCGGGCCGACACCTTATCGGAGGTCGTCTCCAAGCGCAGGCGCTCGTCGGGATACAGCGGCGTAAGCGAGTCGAACGTGGGCCGATGGCGCGCCTGCTCGGGATCGATGCCGTTGACCGACTGTATCTTGAGCAACGCGTGGTACTTCTCGTTGTCGCGCGGCGTGCGGACCTGCCCGTTGATCTCGTCGCCGCGGCGCAGCTTGAAACGGCGGATCTGCGACAGCGACACGTAGATGTCGGAGTCGGACTGGGTGTAGCCCTGCGTGCGCAGGAAGCCGTATCCGTCGGGCAGCACGTCCAGCAGGCCCGTCCTGAACTGCAGACCTCTATCCTGGGCCTGCTCGTTCAGGATCTTCATGATCAGATCCTGCTTGGAGTACTTGCGGAAGTTCTTTATGCCCAACTCTCCCGCGACCATGTGCAGGTCGGAGAGCAGCTTGGGCTCCAGTTCCGCTATGGCCGTCTTTCTTTCCTTGGGGGCCGCATCGGTAGTGAGCGGCTCGTTCCTGGTATCTCCGTTGTCGTTCACGTCCATTCTTCTTTCCTGATCTCCTTCATAGCGTCCACAGGGACGGTGTAGGTTGTTCGTCGTCTTGGCGATGGATGGTTTTCACTAGGCTGATCTTGTTGCAGCGCGAGCACATGGTGAGGGTCTCGGTGCGGACGCCGTCGGAACGCATCTCGACGCCGCGGAGAAAGCGCCCCGTGGTCACGGCCGTCACGGCCACCAGCACGTTCTCGCCGGCCATATCGCTCTGTTCTCAGCAGGGCCTCCACGTCTTCGATCCCCAAGGCCCGCACCGTGTCCACCTGGTAACGCGAGACCGGCCAGAAGCGGGCCTGCATGGCACCCCCGAGACAGCGTAGGGCGGCCGCGGTGATGATGCCCTCCGTCGACCCCCCGATGCCTATGGACATGTCGATGCCCGTGTCGGGGATGGCGGCGGCAAGACTGGCCGACACGTCCCCGTCCTCGATGAGCTTCAACCGCGCGCCCGAGCCCTTCAGTTGGGCGATGAGGTCCTCGTGGCGGGACCGGTCCAGGACAGCCACGGTGAGATCGCCGACATCCTTGCCGAGAGCGCTCGCGAGTCCGCGGACGGTCTCGGCCACGGGACCGTTCATGTCCACGGCCGCCGCAGCCGCTCCGGACACGACCATCTTCTGCATGTACATCTCGGGAACGGCCATGATGCTACCCGGAGGACCGGCAGCCAGCATGGCCAGGGCGCCCTCCCGGCCGCGCGCCAGAGCTTCGTGGCCCTCCAGTGGAGCCACCGCCAGGTCCCAACGGCCCGAGGTGCCCTCGCACGCGTCGGCCACAGCGTCGGCCGTGGCGACGTCCGCCTCACTTCCCGGGGTCGGGGCGGTGTCCGCCTGATCGGCCAGACCGAATACCATCCGTCCCGCCACCACCCGGGTGTCGAAGCTCAGGCCCACCAGCGCAGCCGCCATGGCGTCGCGCGCGGCCTGGTCCGCCGCCAAACCGTCTCCCCGCCCGATCCACTCCGCTGCGGCCAGAGCCGCGGCCTCCGTCACCGGCACGAAGCGGTTGCACGCGCACATCTCCTCAGTCTTTGCCATCAGCCTGCCCCTCGGTCCTCTCGATAAGGTCGTAGAGAGCTTCCACGACCGTGCCCACCGCGTCGTCGATGCTCACGTTGTCCACTATGAGCGTGCCCTCCGCCTGGGCCCGCTGCACGATGAAGTCCTGGATCTTCCGTATGTCTTCGAAACCCTTGAGATACCGCATCACCGCGCGTCGCCCGGAGGTCTCTCGCTCCCTCACCAGGAAATGCCCCCGGTGCAGGTCCGGGTCGGCGACTGTAACGACCATGGGTAAAATGAGCGCTTCCTTGAGTGAGAGGTCCTGCGCCGTCATCATGCCGGGGACTATATGCACTCCCTCGATCACCATGCTGGTGCGCTCCTTGATGGCCCGGGCGAGCACCGCCTGCAGTCCCACGTTCACCATCTCCATCTGCTCCATGAAGCCGGCCACATGCGAATCCAGTCCCTCCCCGAGGGGGATGCGCACAGCCCGGTCGGCGTCGTACGATGAGTAGTGGATGGCCGGCATGAGGCTGCGCGAGAAGAAGGCCCTCATCACCTCGCGTATCGTGTCGGTGGAGATGAGCCTCACCAGGCCCAGACGCTCCATCAGCTGCGTGGCTAGAGTGCTCTTGCCCACCCCGGTCGCGCCTCCCACCAGGATGATCACCGGCCGGTCCTCTTTGCCAAGACGGTCCCATTTGCGATATCGCTCCACGTACAGTTGACCCTCGACCTCGGCCAGAGCCACCTCGACCATGTGGCGCAACCGTTCGACAGTCACCTCGTGGTCCTTCTCCCCGAGGAGTTGCCATTCCACGTCCAAGGCCACGGTGAAGGCCCGCTCGGGGCGCAGGCCGGTAGCGGTGAGCGTGGTCGCAAGGATCCCTTTGGAGAAGGGGACCGCGTGCCCCTCGCTCACCAACATGATCAGTTGGCCGTGCGAGCGCTGGCTCCGATCGCGTCGCCTTCCTTCGCCGGTCGTCACGCGTCAACCCCGTCCTCTGAATCGTTCCTGAGCCAGATCGGCCAGGGCGTCGACCACCTGCGCGAGGGCACCCTCGTGCGCGGGAGCAACCTCCTGGGGGATGTTGTCGACGAACACGAGTTCCAACCCTCGCGCCTCGGCCGCTTCGGCGACCACATCTATGGCCGCCGCCTTGATCTCGGTCATCACGGTGTCGACCAGCGCCATCTCCGGTCTCTCCAAGTCGGCTCGCAGAGCAGTGCGATCGGAGAGATTCGACGACATCATCTCTACGCGGCACTCGTAACGTTCCTCGAGGTGGCGTCGCAGCGAGTGTTGCAGGACCGCGGGCGCAGTCGAGAAGAAAGCCGTCCTCCGACCCATGACCGGAGCCGCAGGGCGGGGCCGGAAGACCACCGGAACCACCATCGTGGGCTCGATTCTCATGTCCCTCGCTGCCTGGATGATCGCTTCCACTTTCTCTCGTGTCGCCATCGGTTCTTCGGCCATTGTGAGGACCAAGGCGTCGCTGGTAAGGACGCGATAGGTGCCCAGGTACCCCGCCACGTATTCCAGGGGCTGGTGGGCCCCAGCCACCAGCAGCCGCGCGTCGGTAGGCACCGGGGGCACGGCCGCCCCACTCCCTTCGAAGATGACCAAGCCCGGGTTCAGCGCCTCGGCCAACGCGGCACCTTCTGCAACGTTGGAGACGAAGGGCTCGCCCGCCATGCCTCCACCGCAGCGGCGGCAACCGACGGTCATCACCCGGCTCAGGACTGCGTCTTCGAAGTGATCGGAAGCAGCGTGCCTGCCCTGCCGGCTCCAGCGAAGCAGGTCTGATGCGCTGAGCCCGGCCCCCCGACCGTCGATGAGCTCCGGCCTCTCCGGCCCTCCACGGCCCATTGCCACTACGACCACACCCGGAGACCCTTCTTCCGCGCCCCCGGTCGTCTCCTCCAAGGTCCGAGCGACATACCCGCTGAGCGCCGTCTTCCCCACTCGCTTCGCAGTTCCGATGATGGAGAGAGAGGGACAGGAGCATAGACGGAGACCGCTGGGCGGACTGAATTGGAAATCGGAGCCTACGTAGATGACGTTTCGCGCCAGACTGTGGCTGATGAGCCGGAAACGCTCTACGTATCCTAGCACCGGTTCGTCACTGAGGTCAACGACCACCTCGGGGCGATAAAGGGAGATGACCCGGTCCAATCCTCTCGTCTGCTCGGAGTCGAACACCACGGGCAGCCCGTAGAGTGCTTCGGCCTCCGAGGCCAACTCCCCGCCCGCGATCTTCTCGGTCCCACCCAGGAAGAGGGCGGCAACGAACGCGAAGCGCTCGCCCGCTCGGGCGAGCGCTTCCACCACTACCGGAGGATAGTGCTCCCCGTCGATGAGAGCGACGGCGGTCGGCCTCATTGGTCTGGGGACGGCTCCGTCGCCAGGCCGATACCCGTCTGACGCTTGACGTAGCTGCTCGTCCCGGCGTCGAACTCCACGATGACCTCACCCCCGTGGAACGGGTAGTTGCGCGTGATGACCACGCGATTCCCCTTGATCTCGACCACGTTATAGCAGGGCTTCGTGTCACCGCGCAGGCGCAGGGTCGCCACCGTGCCGGCGTTGACCACGAACATGTCCTCAAGACGCCAGGAATACGGAACGTGCTTGTGCCCGGACAACACCAACTCCACGCCGCTGTCGATGAGCACCTCAAGAACGTCGCCCGCATCGTTGACGATGTTCCGCTCCCTGCCCGTCCCGGGGATGGGCAGAAGATGGTGGTGCAGGGTGAAGATCTTGAAGTTGTCGGGCTCCTCCGCGAAACATTCCCGTATCCACGGATAGCGGTGCCGGCCTATGCGCCCATAGTCGAGGTCGGGTTCGGTGGAATCGACCCCCACGATGGTCACGCCGTTCTTGCGTATGACCGGTTCCCGGGTGGCGAACAAGCGCTCGAAGTGCGCGTAGCCCACGTTACGACTGTCGTGGTTTCCCGGTATGACGAGGACGTCGGGGCAGGAAAGCCGGTCGAGGTACTCCCGGGCCGACCTGAACTCCTGCCGGTAGCCCATAGCGGTCAGGTCGCCGGTGATGACGACGATGTCCGGCTGCAGGTCGTTGACCTCAACGAGGGCCCTATCGAGCAGGTTGGGTACGAAGTACTGTGACCCTAGATGCAGGTCGGAAAGGTGAGCGATCGTACAAGAGCGGTCGTGGTCGTCCATGTCGACTTCCTTTTCAGGATGCGCACCAGGGCGTCGCCCCGCGGGGCGACGCCTGCAACAGCAGGTCCTACTCCCGTGCGGCGATCAACCGCTCGACGGCCGCGAGATCCGCCGGGCAATGCACGATGGGGGGCGACTGGTCGATAGCGGTCTGCGGGTCTTTGAGGCCGTGGCCGGTCAGGACTGCCACCACCGTGTCGCCGGTAGGTATACCCATGTCCCGATACTTGAGAAGCCCGGCGATACTGGCCGCCGAGGCCGGCTCGCAGAAGACGCCCTCCTCGGCCGCGAGCAGCCGCTGAGCCGCCAGGATCTCGTCGTCGGTGACCGTCGCGATCACGCCCGCCCGACTCGCCGCGCGGCGGCCAGCGGCTTCCTCTCCCGCGGGCCGGATTGCCGATGCGGATGGCCGTGGCGACGGTCTCGGGCTTGGCCACCGGTGCGCCGCGCACGAGGGGCGCCGCGCCGGCGGCCTGGAAGCCCAACATGCTCGGCAGGCGCTGGGCCTGCGCCCTGCGCGTCGTACTCCCGAAGCCCTTCCAGTAGGCGGTGATGTTGCCGGCGTTGCCCACGGGGATGCACGAGCATGGTCGGGGGCGTCGCCCAGGCCGTCGACAGATCTCGAAGGCGCCGGTCTTCTGCCCCTCGATGCGGTAGGGGTTGACCGAGTTGACCAGGGTGATGGGGCGCTCGGCCGAGATCTCGCTGCACGACGTCCAGCGCGTCGTCGAAGTTGCCGTCGATGGCCACCACCTGGGCGCCGTGGATCAGGGCCTGGGCCAGCTTGCCCAGGGCGATCTTGCCCTCGGGGATGAGCACCACGCAGCGCATGCCCGGCCCGCGCGGCGTAGGCGGCGGCCGAAGCCGAGGTGTTGCCCGTGGAGGCGCAGATGACGGCCGTCGCGCCCTCCTCCACGGCCTTGGTGATGGCCATGGTCATGCCGCGGTCCTTGAACGAGCCCGTCGGGTTAGCCCCTCGTACTTGAGGTAGACGTCGCAGGCCCAGTTCCCGGTCAGCCAGCCGCTGCCGGAATCAGGGGGTGCCGCCCTCGCCCAGCGTCGACGGGCAGGGTGCCCGGCTCACGGGCAGATGCTCCCGATAGCTCTCGATCACCCCGTAGGCCGCCTGTCCGCGGCGGCCTCTCAGCACCCGCAGGGTCATGGGCTCCCCTTGCGCACGGCAAGGCGCCCAGCCTCTTCACGGCCGCGTGGAAGCTGTCCTCGGGCGTGGGATGGGTGATGAGCACCAGCTCGGCCTCGTCGCCCCTGCCCTTCTGGATCATCCGGCTATCGACACGCCGTGCCCGCCGAAGACGGAGGCGATCTGGGCCAGTACCCCGGAGCGGTCCTCCACGTTCATTTGATGTAGAAGGCCGACTCCACCTGCGCCGCCGGATAGAAGCCCAGCCTGGGGTAGCAGGAGCAACTCTGCAGGAAGCCGACGTCCTTGGTGTTGGCGATGGAGACGATGTCGCTGACCACGGCCGTGGCCGTGGGCACGCCGCCCGCCCCCGGGCCCATGAGCATGATCTCGCCGATGGCGTCGCCCTGCACGAACACGGCGTTGTTGGAGCCGCTGATGGACGCCAGGGGGTGGTCCAGCGGAAGCAGGGCGGGGAACACGCGCACGCTCACCCGGCCGTCGATCAGCCGGGCGGCGCCGATGAGCTTGACCACGAAGCCCAGACTCTTGGCGTAACGCATGTCCTCGAGGGTGATGTCCTCGATACCCTCGCAGACCACGTCGCCCAGCGTCACCCGCGAGTGGAAGGCGATCGACGCCAGGATGGCCATCTTCGCTGCCGCGTCTGCCCCGCCCACGTCCGCGGTCGGGTCGGCTTCGGCGTACCCCAGCCTCTGCGCTTCGGCCAGGATGTCGGCGTAGTCGCCCTCCTCGTGGTACATCCGGGTGAGGATGTAGTTGGTGGTGCCGTTCACGATGCCGTACACCGTGTGCACCTCGGCGGCGATCATGCTTTCGCGCATCACCTTGATTATGGGGATGGCGCCGGCGACCGAGGCTTCGAAGCGCAGGTGGCGGCGCTCGTCGCGCGCCAGCGTGAACAGGGCCTCGCCCCGCGCAGGCGAGCAGTTGCTTGTTGGCCGTCACCACGTTCTTGCCCTTGCGCAGCGCCTCGTCGACGAAGGTGAAGGCGACGCCGGTGCCGCCGATGACTTCCACCACGATCTCGATGGACGGGTCGTTCACGATATCCGCGAAGTCGCCGGTGAAGACGCCGGGCGCAACGTCGGCGGGTATCTTGCCCTGATCGATCTCGAGAACCTTCGCCACCTGGAGGTCGACTCCGGTGCCTGCGAGGATCTCGTCATGCTCCTTCTGGATGAGGCGATAGACGCTGGACCCGATCGTGCCGAAGCCCAGCAGGCCCACTCGCACGACGCGTTCCCCGCTCATGCTTCCCCCTGCTCTTGTAGTGGATGGTGTCTTGCCACCAGGTCTGCGTAGCTTTCCCGCTCGATGATGACCCGCGAGCGTCCGTTCCTTGACCAGGACCACCGCCGGCCTGCAGCTCCCGTTGTAGTTGGAGGCCATGGAATAACAGTAGGCACCCGTGGCGGCCATGACCAGGATGTCTCCCGGTTCGGGACGGGCGATGACGGTGTCGCGCATGAGGATGTCGCCGCTCTCGCAATGCTTGCCGGCAACGGTGACGACCGTGTCGGCCGGGGCATCGACCTTGTTGGCCAGCAGCCCCTGGTAATGGGCCTCGTACAGCATGGGTCTGATGTTGTCGCTCATGCCACCGTCCACGCTCACGTAGGTGCGCACTCCGGGGACCTCCTTGATGGTACCCACCCTATAGGCCGTCACACCCGCCTTGCCCACGATGGACCGCCCGGGCTCGATGAGGACCCGGGGCATGGGCAGACCCAGCGCGCCCATCTCCTCGCGCACGCCCTCCACTTTGACGGCCACGTAGTCGGCGATGGACGAGGGGATGTCTTCGTCCGTGTAGCGGATACCCAGACCTCCCCCGATGTTGAGGCAGCGGCAGGAGAAACCCAGCTCGCTATGAGCCTTGCCGATCAGCTTCACCAAGATGTCGATGGCCTTGCGAAAGCCATCGAGCTGGAAGATCTGGCTGCCGATGTGAGCGTGGAGGCCCACCAAGTCCAGATGAGGCGCCTCCTGCGCCTTCCGGATGGCCTGCAGAGCTACTCCGTCGGTGAGGCCGAAGCCGAACTTCGAATCGATCTGCCCAGTCTGGATGTACGAATGCGTGTGCGCTTCGATGCCCGGAGTGATGCGCAGGAGGATGTTCTGGGTCCCGCCTCGCTCCGCCGAAAGCTCCTCCAGCATGGCCAGTTCCTGGAAGCTGTCCACCACCACGTACCCCACACCGACAGAGAGGGCGTACTTGAGCTCCTCTTCGGTCTTGTTGTTGCCGTGAAAGAAGATGCGTTCCGACGGGAAGCCGGCCACTTGGCTATGTGGAACTCGCCGCCCGACGACACGTCGATGGAGAGCCCCTCCTCCAACACCAGCTGGTCGAGGGCAACGGAGGAGAAGGCCTTGCTGGCATAGACGACCTCGAAGTCGTCGGTATGCTGCCGGAAGGCCTCCAGGTAGCGACGGCACTGGTCGCGCACCGTCTCTTCGTCGTAGATGAGTAGCGGGCTGCCCAACGCGTCGACCAACTCCACCACATCGCACCCCCCGATCTCCAGGTGGCCGGATGGCGTGTGGGAGCTGGTTATGGGATAGACGAGAGTGTGAGTCAAAGCAGCCTCCGGAGCGGGAATACGGGTACGTTACCACAGAAGTGAAGCCTGATAGAATGAATCCCCGCCATGATGGATGAGACCGGCACCTTCTCCTACTACCGGGGCACCAAAGAACCCACGTTCGTCACCCGGACGGAGCTCGAGGCGGCCAAGCTTTTCGACTACTATCGACTGGCCTGGGACTACGAGCCGCGCACCTTCGTCTTGGAGCAGGACGAGCAGGGCAACATCACCGAGGCCTTCACCCCCGACTTCTACCTCCCCGACTTGGAGCTCTTCATCGAGGTGACGGAGATGAAGCAATCGCTCGTGACCGTCAAGAACCGCAAAGTCCGCAAGCTGCGGGAGAAGTATCCGGACGTGCGCGTCAAGCTGCTCTACCGCAAGGACTTCGTCCGCCTCGCCCAGAAGTACGGCTTGTGAGCGGCGTTTCGCCCGGCGAGGCGACCCATCACCACGTGAGCGCCGACCATCCCTATGGAGACCGGGTGGGCGCTGTGTTCCTGAGCGAGGAGACCATCCGCGCTCGGGTCAGAGAGATGGGGGCGGAGATCACCCGCGACTACCAGGGTGACGGCCTGCTCCTCATCTCCATCCTCAAGGGCGCCATATACTTCATGGCCGATCTGGCCCGGGCCATCGATCTGCCTCTGGAGATGGACTTCCTGGCCATCAGCTCTTACGTCCAGGAACATCGCGAGGCGGGCAAGAAGGCCATCCGCTTTCTCAAGGACCTCGACCAACCGGTCAGGGACAAGAACGTACTCATCGTCGAAGACATAATCGACACCGGCCTCACCCTTCACTACATCCTGCGCTCGCTCAGTCTGCGCCGACCGCGCTCCCTGGAGGTCTGCACTCTGCTGGACCGCCCCGAGCAGAGACTGGTGGAGTTCGACGTGCGCTACCGCGGTTTCGAAGTGCCCGACGATTTCCTGGTGGGATACGGCTTCGACGACCGCCAGTCGTTTCGCAACATCCCCTACATCGCCTACCTGCACGTGGGATCCGAAAGCGGGCTCTTCTAGACCATGGTCATAGGCGACATCACTTTGCTGTCGTCCCCGGATGCCGGCAGGCCGCCCGTCCTGGAGCTTGCCGCGACCCTCTACCTCCCCTCTCTGCCCTCCCACGGGAGGGCACCGGGACTGGTTGTGGGACATGGCGCCGGCAGCCGCCGCGGTAACCACGACGAGTTCTGCCGGCTCGCCTGCGCGGGCGGCTTCGTGGTGGTGGCGGTCGACTTCCGTGGGCACGGTGAGAGCGAAGGACTTGCTGACGGTCCCCTGGAGCACGACCTCTTTGCGGCCGCCCGCCATCTGCGCACTCTTCCGTTCGTGGACGCCGGGGAGATCTGCTATCGAGGCTCCAGCATGGGTGGGTTCTACGGCCTCAAGGCTGCCGTGGAGGGCGGTTTTGCCGCCCTGGCGCTTCTGTGTCCGGCCGGCGAGCAGGTGATACTCGACGCCATCGACGAACGCGAGACGGCCGTATGGGCCGTCGGGAGTACCGCCGGGTCGGAGGGCGAGCGCCCCCTGTGGGACACCGGGGCGTTGCGTGCTTACTTCGGCGCCCAGGACAGCCTTGGCCTGGCCTCCCGGGTGTCCGCTCCCGTCTTACTCGTACACGCCCGCGGCGACGACGTCGTGCCTTTCGAGCACTCGTTACGTCTCACGCAGGCCCTAAGGGGTCCCGCGACCCTGATGGCCCTACCGGGGGGATCGCACACGTCGGCCCAGCACGACCAGGAGATACATCGGTACACGCTCGATTGGCTCCGCTCCTGCCTGACGTGGCAGGAGCGCCGAGATCAAGCTACTTGATGCAGCGGACGTACTTGAAGAAGATCTCGAAGGCCTTCTCCATGACCTCGGGGTCGACGGTCGCGGCGATTTCGCATTCGAGGCATTCCTGCATACGGCTGCTTATGAGGTGGATGCCCACCTGATCGAGCGCGGAGCGGATGGCGGCCAACTGGGTGAGGGTCTGCTCGCAGTCCTTGCCCTCCTCGATCATTCGCTGGACCCCGCGGACCTGTCCTTCGATCCGCGCCAGCCGGTTCAGGATGCGAGTCTGCTCATCGCGGGCGGTCTGCCCGGGGACTGCCCCGTCTTCTGCCACCTCGAACCTCCTCCGTGTTCCCGTCTCGAACATCCTACCCAACCAAGCACATCGCCACAAGTGAGGGAGCGCTCAATAGACGAGGCATCTCCGATACGTGCGGCGCTCCGGCGATCGCCGACCCAGGTGCATGCACATGACGCCCCCAGGAGCCGGCGGGTGAGGGGGAAGAAGGAGCGGAGTACGGGGTTCGAACCCGCGACATCCAGCTTGGGAAGCTGGCACTCTACCAACTGAGTTAACTCCGCTCGGGCGACCGAGCTTCTGAGGGCCATATTTTAACATACGGTCCCTGTCCGCTCGAGGCGGAAACCACGTCCGCCGGAGCCGTCCGCAAGCTGCGTCTTTTTCAATCAGCCAAGGCTGCCGGAAGGTCTTGACTCGGCTCCCGTCGTGAGTAGAATACGTAACAGAGTCCCGAGAGTTCAGACGCATCGTCCGAGGAGCTTACAAGGGGACCCGCAGAGGAACCGCGGAGACAAATGACCGCGTAGTACAGCGAAGCGGGTGCGAAGTGAGAACTGTTGACAGACGAAAAGCGAGTGCACTCGGGGCTCGCTTTTGCTCCCACTCCCCCAGTCATCGCGCGCTCCGCGCGCCGCTCGCCTTCATCGCCCCTTAGCGCTGACAGCCGGGGCAGTAGGCCGTGCCCCTGCCGGCGATGACCACGCGTACCATGATCGCTCCACAGCGGGAGCAGGGAAGCCCTTGCCTGCCATAGGCCCGCAGATTCTCCTGAAAGGTCCCGGGCTTGCCGTCCGTGTCTACGAAGTCGGACAGGGTGCATCCCAGCCGGCGCACCCCCTCCTCCAGGCGCCGCGGGATCTCGCCGGCCAGCCGCAACACCTCCTCTGCGTGGAGGGAGCCGGCGGGCCGCAGCGGGCTGAGCCCCACCCACCACAGGATCTCGTCGGCGTAGATGTTGCCGATGCCGGCAAGGTGACGCTGGTCGAGCAGGAAGGCTTTGAGCGGCACCCGCCGGCCCTCCAGTCGCCGGGCAAGGTATGCGGCATCCCAGTCTCCCAGCCAGGCGTCGGGACCGAGGGCCTCCAGCCGGGAGGGCCAGGTTGCCGGCGTCAGGTGAACCCGACCGAACTTGCGCGCGTCGCGGAACTCCAAGCAGGTGACGTTGCCGACGGCGTCCTCCAGCCGGAACAGAAAACGCGTGTGTGGATGCGCCTGCGACGGCAGACAGGCCGCGTTGCCGGACTCGGGCCCGTGCACCAGGACCTGCCCGGTCATCCCCAGGTGAAGCGTGAGGAAGCGCGTGACCGGTCCCGCAAGACGGATGAGGATGAACTTCCCCAGACGACCCACATCATCCACGAGCATTCCCGGCAGCAGCCGGCGCAGTTCCTCCTCGCTGCAGTCACGCAGTATGAAAGGCTCCGCCTGCTCCACCGCCACAAAGGACAGTCCCGAAATCGCGGACGCCAACTGACGCCGGACGGTCTCGACCTCGGGCAGTTCGGGCACCCGCCCTCCTTACATGTTCTCGGGAGCGCCCACACCCAGCAGGTCCAGGCAGCGGGCTATCACCCGCTTGCTGACCAGACACAGCGCCAGGCGCGACGAAGCGATGGCCGGCTCTGTGCCGATGACGCGGCAATGCTTGTAGAACACGTGGAAGTCGCCCGCCAGCTCCTGCGCATACGCCGCTATGCGATGGGGCGACCGACGTTCGGCGGCGTCCTGAGCCACGGACGAGAAGCTCTCCAAGCGCTTGATGAGCCCCCTCTCGTACGGGGAGGCGAAGACCTCCGGCTCCTCGCCGACTGCCGGCACGGCGTCCGCCGGCATGTTGCGCAGGATGCTGGCGATACGAGCGTGCGCGTACTGCACGTAGTAGACCGGGTTCTCCTGCGACTGCTGGCGCGCGAGGGCGATGTCGAGATCGAGCGTCTGATCCGGCGAACGCATGACCAGGAAGAAGCGGGCCGCATCCGCGCCGACGGCCTGAATCAGCTCAGCGAGCGTCACCATCTCCCCCCGTCGGGTGGACATCTGCCGCAGCTCGCCCTCTTCCAGAAGGTTCACCAACTGGCCGATGATGACCTCGAGCACCCCCGGCCGCCCGGCCAGGATCTCCACGGCCGCCTTCATGCGCGGGACGTAGCCGTGATGGTCCGCCCCCCAGATGTTGATGAGGTGCTCGAAACCGCGCTCGAGCTTGTCTTCGTGATAGGCGATGTCGGCCGCGAAGTAGGTGGGGCGGCCGTTGCTGCGGATAAGGACCCGGTCCTTGTCGTCGCCCCGAGCGGTCGTGCGCAGCCACACGGCCTCGCCCTCACGATAGGCCTCTCCGCTCTCGACGAGCCGGTCGACGACCCGTTCCAGCCGGCCGCCGTCATGTAGGGTCGTCTCGCTGAACCAGCAGTCGAACTCCACGCCGAAGTCGCGAAGCTCCGCACTCATAGCCTCGAGCATGAGGGCGCAACCGCGGGCGCGGAAGAAGGCTGTGGCCTCCTGCACGGCGGGAGTGGAGGGCCATTCTCCGGCCTCTTCCCCATCCCCCTCTTCCTCGAACTGCCCCTCGGCTGCGTCGTCGCCCTCTGGGGCCGCCGGCTCCCCGAGCGCTACCGTCTCCACCGCGGGGACGGCTACCGCCGCCTCGCACAGCAGAGGCCGCCTGTGCGGCAGCGGCCGCCGACGCGGAGGCCGCCTGCATCAGAGCCGAGACCCAGCGGTCCCCCACCTCGTCCCGGACCTCAGCGGCGATATCCAGGACGTAGTCTCCCTGGTAACCGTCCGAGGGCACTGAGAGGTCGACCCCGAACGACTGCGCATACCGTGCCGCGACACTCCGGCCGAAACGGTCCATCTGCCGGCCGAAATCGTTGATGTAGAACTCCGTGGCCACGTCGTAGCCACTGAACCTCAGCAGGCGCTTCAGAGCGTCTCCGTACGCCGCGTAGCGGCCGTGCCCCACATGTAGAGGTCCGTTGGGATTGACGCTCACGAACTCCAGGTTGACGCGCGGGTGGGGCTTCTGCACTCCTGCGCCGATGGTCTCGCCCTGCTCGAGCATCTGGACCACGGCCTGGGTGAAGGCCCTGCTGCTCAGGGTGAAGTTCAGGAATCCCGGTCCCGCGATCTCCACCTTCTCCACCAACCCCGACAGATCAGGGTCCGCGAGTACACGCTCGCGCAGTCGCTCGGCCAGGGCGCGCGGGGGTTTGCGTAGGGACTTGGCGGCCTGCATGCAGAAGGGCGTGGCGTAGTCGCCGTGGGATTCCTGGGCCGGCCGCTCCAGTTCGCAGACAGGCAGGTCGTCCCACCCTTCTTCCGCGGCCCACTCCTCTATAGTCTTGCGTACGCGCTCAACAAGCACCTGTCTCCGGTCTCCTCTCAGCCGCGGTCCGGAGACGCACTGAGCAGAGCCTCCAACCTGGTTATGTCCGTCTGTGTCCCGATGGCGATCATCATGTCTCCGGGCTGCAGCATGAGTTCCGGAGACGGATTGGTATCGAATCGGCCCTGCTCGTGCCGCACGGCCAGGATGGTCGCGCCGGTGCGCTTGCGCACGTCGAGTTCCTGGATCGACTGGCCCACGGCGGGGCAGCCGTCGGCGAGAGCGAACTCCTCCACCAGGAACTCCAACTCCCCTCCGCCCGTGACCACCTCGAAATAATCGCTCACCAGCGGCTTCAGCAGCAGGGAGGCCATGCGCTTGCCCCCGATGCCGTAGGGAGTCACCACGCGGTCGGCTCCCGCCCTCTCCAGCTTGCTCACGGTGTCATCGGAACCGGCTCGGGCCACGATGAGAAGGGTGGGGTTGAGAACGCGGGCGGACAGAGTCACGAAGATGTTGGCGGCGTCGGAACCCGAGCGCGGCCACCAGACCCTTGGCCGCGCGGATGCCGGCCGCCTCCAGGACCTCGTCAGAACTCGCGTCGCCTCGCACGCCCAGAAAACCGGCCTGTCTCGCAGCCTCCAGAGCTTCCGTGTCGGTGTCGATGACCACGAAGGGGGCCTTGCTCGCGGCGAACTGGCGGGCGATCGCCTGCCCGACCCGTCCGTAGCCGCAGATTATGTGATGATCCTTCAGCTTCTCCACCTGTTTCCTTACCGCCCTTCCTCGGAACAGTCCCGAAAGCTGATCCCCGATGATGAACTCCGCCATCACCCCGATGCCGTAGAAGATCACCCCTACTCCACCCACGATCAACAGGAGGGTGAAGACCGATCCCGCCGTGGAGAGGGGATGCACCTCTCCGAAACCCACCGTGAAGATGGTGGTTATGGTCATATAGACCGCGTCGAGGAGGCTCCAGCCCTCGATGACCATGAAACCGACGGTGCCGATTATCACCGCCACGACGAAGGCGGTGATGACCAGCAGACCGGACCTCACTTCACGGCGCATAGCCCCACCGAACCCCGCTGGGTTGCCTCGGTCGCCTCCGCCATCCCGGCCGCCTCGCCTTCCGGCATCCGCTCCTCGCTTCTAGTGGTGATACGGCTCGCCCCGTTCTATCCGGAAGGCCCGATAGTACTGCTCCAGGACGATGCATCGTGCCATCTGGTGGGGAAAGGTCAGTCTCGCGAGCGACCACCGGGCATCCGCGGCCGACAGGACGCTGTCATCCAGTCCCGCGGCACCCCCCAGTATAAACTGGAAGTGACTATGGCCGTGCAGCTTCTTCTCGGCCAGGAACGCGCTCCAACCCTCCGACGAGTGCTCCACTCCCCTCAGGTCGAGAGCCACCGTGAAGGCGCCGGAGCGCAGCAGCGTCGCGAGGGCCGCGGAGTCCCTGCTGCGGGCCTGATCCTCTCCCAGAGAAAGCGGCGACTCGGGGATCTCGAAGACCTCGAGCGATGAGTAGGGCCGCAGCAGCCTCTCGTAGTGCTGCCATACCGCCCCGTACTCGCGGCTGAGTCTCCCCACGCAGACGAAGGTTGCACGCATGATGGGATGATTCTAGCGCAGCCGCTCCCAGACCCGACACGGCTCACTCGTCTCAGTTGTGAAACGCCCCTCCCATTCGGATGAATCCCAGGGCTTGACATTCACAGCGCCCACCACCCACAATAGCCCGGGCAATCGTTACGTTCTGTTGTCACAAGAAACACGGGCGGTCCCGGGAAAAGACCGCCGCGACCAATCGAGGGGGGATGCGCATGCTCCACGAGCCGGCCCATAACGAGCACGGCGTCGATGACGCTGCTGCCTACAAGAGACGTCTGGGGCTCTGGATGCTGTTGTTCTACGGCATCCTCTATGTCGTCTTCATAATCATCAACGTGGCCTGGCCTTCGGCCATGGGCACCGAGATGTTCGCCGGGCTGAACCTGGCCATCGTCTACGGCTTCGCCCTCATCATCATCGCCTTCTTGCTGGCCATAGCCTACAACTGGGCCTGCACGCGCCACGAGAAGACCTTCGAAGGTGAGAGGAAGGTCTGACATGGGCGACGTACAAGGTCTCGCCGTAGTCATCTTCGTCATCATCGTAGGCCTGGTCCTCTTCGTATCCTTCTACAGCGCCCGCCGTTCCCGTTCCGCCAGCGGTTACTACGCGGCTGGGGGGCGCATTCACTGGGGAGTGAACGGCATCGCCTTCGCCGGCGACTATCTGTCGGCGGCTTCCTTCCTGGGGATCTGCGGCATGATCGCCACCTCGGGCTACGACGGCTTCCTCTACTCCATCGGCTACCTGGCCGGTTGGGTGGTGGCTCTGTTCATCGTGGCCGAGCCTATGCGCCGGTTGGGACGCTACACCTTCACCGACGCGCTCGACGCCAAGTTCAACAAGCGCAAGATCAAGCTCTTCGCGGCTATTGCCACCCTGATAGTGTCTATCTTCTACCTCATCCCCCAGATGGTGGGTGCCGGGGTGCTCATCCAGCCGCTTCTGGGCTTCCCGCAATGGGTGGGCGTGGTCCTCGTCGGCGCGATCGTTATCACCATCGTGGCCACCGCGGGTATGACCTCCACCACCTACGTGCAGTTCATCAAGGGCTCGCTGCTGATCCTGTTCGCCCTCATCATCGTGGTGGCCCTGTGTGTACGCGGTCTCGACACGGAACCGGACCAGGGGGGACGGGTCCCCTTCTACCACTACAAGACCATCACCGCTACGCAGACGGGTGACACCATCGCGCCTGACGACCCAGCCTACGAGGTAGTCGGTCAGCAAGAAGTGACGGTGAAGGACAAGACCCTCACCTTCGTCAAGCTGCAGCAGGGCGACCTCGCCACCTGGTGGAAGGCCGACATCGCCGACACCGGCGTGACCCTTCACGAGAACCAGGAGCAGGTAATCAAGGAGGACGGCACCAAGTACTACAACGGTGCTCCGGCCTCAGACGACAACAAGCTGCGGCAGGTCAGCCACATGAGCTCCATCGCCGGAGACATGGACACGCAGACGGGACCGGTGAACCCCTTCAAGTTCCTGGCCCTCATCGGTGACCCCGAGAGCACGGTCGTCCTATGGAAGACCACGCACTTCACTGACGGCGCCGACGAAGTGACGGTGTTCTATCAGAACCCGGTCCCGGGTAACACCGTAGTCAAGCCGGGTCAGCTGTTCAAGCTCGAGGGCTCTCTGCTCGACCGCGTCGACTTCGTGTCGCTCATGATCGCCCTCTTCTTGGGAACCGCGGCTCTCCCCCACATCCTCATCCGTTACTACACGGTGCCCAGCCAGAGAGCGGCCCGGAAGTCGACTGTGGTGGCCATCGCGGCCATCGGCTTCTTCTATATCCTGACCCTCTTCCTGGGTCTGGGGGCAATGACCAGCAACACGGTCAACCCGCTTGACAACAACATGTCGGCGCCTCTGCTGGCGGCGTCGTTCGGGACCTTCCTGTTCGCCATGATCTCGGCCATCGCCTTCGCGACCGTGTTGGGAACGGTGAGCGGTCTCATAATCGCCGCTTCGGGCGCCGTGGCCCACGACCTCATGGACCGCTTCGGTGGACTGATCAAGAACGACAAGCAGAAGGTGATGGCCGGTCGCATCTCGGCCTTCGTGGTCGGCGCCATCGCCATCCTTCTGGGGATAGCGTTCCAGGGCGTCAACGTCTCCTTCCTCGTCGGTCTGGCCTTCGCCGTGGCCGCCTCCGCGAACCTGCCCTGCATCATCATGATGCTGTTCTGGAAGCGGACCACCTCTTCGGGCATGGTCGCATCCATCGTCGTGGGCATCGTGGTCTCGGTGGGTCTCATCGCCTTCTCCCCGACGGCCTGGGAACTCTACGGCCTCAACCCGGCCGATGCCCCCTTCCCGCTCAAGAACCCCGGCATCATCTCCATCCCCCTGAGCTTCCTGGCCATCTACCTGGTCTCGAAGTTCACCAAGCCGGACATGATGGAAGAGCAGCCCGTGCGGGTCAAGAGCCCCGCGCCGGAACCGGTCGCAGCGGTAGCAGCGGCCGCAGAATAGGGTTTCGAACCGCAGCGACAAAAAGGCGCCGCCGGATGCATCCCGCATCCGGCGGCGCCTTTCTTTCCCATGCAGCTGCGCCCTACATGATTTCTCGCGTAGCTGCGTTCTAGAAGAGAGCCTTGGGTTCCAGAGGCTGGCCCGTATACCCGGCCACCGCGAAGTACACCCCGCGGTCGAAGAAGCGCCCCAATTCCCGGTTGAGGTCCACCGCCTTCTGCAGGTCCATGGCCGACTCGAACACCCCGTGCTGCCGCGACGACATCCAGATCTCGTGCTTGAACAGCAGGACGGCGCTGACCAGTTCGGCCAAGGGCAGTCCCTGCACCGCCCGGGTCTGTCCCAGCTTGTGGAAGTACTCAGCCACGTCGACATCCGTGCTGTCGCCCGTGAAGTACTCGTCCACCTTGGAGAGCGCGAACTCGCTGGCGTTGACCAGGTCCTGGTCGGGCACCACGGCGTAAGCCTTGGTCTGCGGGCTGCGACGGATGTCGTCCAGCCACATCTGGGCGATCTCCTCGCCGTAGTCGCTCACGAAGGCCTTGGGCAGGTGGCTGATGGGCCCGAGGGGCAGCAGCACCCTCCTGTAGGACTTCGTTGATGATCTGGGCGGCGGCGGCGTAGAGCGGCGGCAAGCCCGGTGAGGATGCCTACATATCCAGCAACGATGCCCACCGTCTCGTTCCCGGTGAAGTCGCGAATGGCCAGAAGAAAGAAGAGGAGCATCAGCAGTCCGAAGACCACCTGGAGCGCCCGGTTCAGTCTGAGTGTGGCTACGAACATGTAGGCCGTGAAGATGCCCCAGGCCAGTAGGAAATAGCCCATGGCCGCCAGAGTCGGCGCCTGGGCAGCGGCAAGGTCGGGGAACACCTCTGGGAGGATCCAGATGAACACCAGCGTGATCCAGAAGGCCCCATACGAGGTGAAGGCCAAGGTGCCGAAGGTGTTGTTCTTCTTCCACTCCATGATGCCGGCTATCAGCTGAGCTATACCTCCGTACCAGAGGCCGATGGCGAGAATGATGGAGTTCAGTTCGAAGAACCCCGCGTTGTGGATGTTGAGAAGGATGGTGGTGAGAGCGAAACCCATCAACCCCAGGGGTGCCGGGTTGGCGTTGGTATCGAGTAGCTTAGTGACCGTTTCGTTTGACGTGATTGAAGTCGCCATCTACATTCTTCCTCCCATAGCACGCATGGATCCTCAACAAACCGGAACTCGTCCGCTGTGGCGGCCTTACCGGCTGAAAGCGAACGGCGGACACTATACGCGGGGCGGGCGGCGATTGTCTACCCGTCGTCGCCGCACCCTTCCCTCCGCGCCACGCCTGCGGCAAGGCTTGTCGGGAAGGGTGCGGCTCCTCTGGAATCAAGAAGAGTGGGCGGTTGACACGTCCCGCACGCCTTTGGCAAGCGTCGGCCGGAGTCATTGGGGCTCTTCGCTCTTTGCTGGTGGTCTGGGCGCCGGGCCACCGCGATTCTTGTAGAATGGCAATCGACTTCCCGCGCCACTTCCTGAGGAACACTTGTGACCGAGACCATCCGGGTCGATCTACACAGCCACTCGTCGCTGAGCGATGGGGACGACACGCCTGAAGAGGTGGCGCTGCAGCTTGCCGTCGCTCAGGTCTCCTGGGCCTCCTTGGCCGATCACAACACTCTGGAAGGCGCAGAGGTCTTCAAGCAGACCCTGCAGAGGCACAACATCCAGTATCTGTCGGGCCTCGAGATCGACGCCCTCTCTCCCGCCGGCATACTGCATCTACTGGCCTATGGCTTCGACACCGAGGACGCCGCCTTGCGGGAATCGCTGCGGGCCGCCCGCGAGCCGTGGCGCGCTTCTGCTGCTCACCTCATGGGACAGGTACGCGGCTCCGGCCGCACGCACGACGGCGCTTCCTCCTCGGAGAAGCGGCATGTGCCGCCCAATCGACCGCCCGACACGGCCAAAGCCATCCAGTTGGTCCACGACGCCGGCGGGTTGGTCTTTCTTGCCCATCCCCTGTCCTCACTGGGGAGCATGGAGAGGCTGGAAGAGGCCCTCGACTGGCTCCAGATTCAAGGCCTGGACGGGCTCGAGGTCTTCCACAAACCGTATTCCGAGGAGGACCAAGAGCGGCTTCGCAACGTCGCCGAGCGCCGCGGACTCCTCATGAGCGCCGGAAGCGATTATCATGGGCTTCTGCACGACGACGGGGCCAGCCCCGGGATCGATATGCCCTTGCCGTACTGGAGGGCGTTCACGGCCGCTCTTCGCTCCGCTCGCGAAGCAAGAGCGAGCCGTCTGTTGTTGAACGAAGTGACTCAAGAAGGGGGCATGTTGGACAACGAAACGTCGACTCGAGAGAAGACACCATCATCGCGGCGAACGGGGTTCATCCTCCGTATCGTGCTCCCCGCCGTGCTGGCGGTGATCCTGTTCATCCTGGCCATCTTCTTCGTCCTTATCCCCAGGTTCGAGGACGAACTACTGGCCGGCAAGCAGGAGACCACGCAGGAACTCACCCGGGCGGCCATAAGCATCCTCGACGACTACTACGAGCAGGAGACGGCCGGAGACCTATCCCGTGAAGAGGCGCAGACCCAGGCGGCTGCGGTCATCGAGCAGTTGCGATGGGGTGACGAGAATCTGGACTACTTCTGGATCACCGACATGCACCCCACCATGATCATGCATCCGTATCTGCCCGAACTGAACGGCCAGGACCTCACGACCTTCGAGGATCAGGCGGGCAATACGTTGTTCGTCGACATGGTGGAAGTGGTCGAAGAGGACGGCTCCGGGTTCGTGAAGTACTACTGGCCGCTCCCCGACGATCCCGAATCCAGCGTGGAGAAGCTGTCCTACGTCGAGGAATTCGTTCCCTGGGGCTGGGTCGTCGGGACAGGTATCTACGTTGAAGACGTCAACGCGGCTATCGCGGCGGTGGAGCGCAACCTGATCTACATCTCCATCGCCATCGTCATCCTCATTGCTCTCTTGCTTCTCTACGGCCTCCGTCAGAGCCTCAAGATCGAGAAGAGACGCGAGGTGGCCGAGGAGGGACTGCAGGAATCGCACGAGAAGTACCGGGCCCTGGTCGAGGCAGCCACCGAGGGCATCCTCATGACCCTCGACGGGAAGTCCACATACTTCAACAAACCCTTCCTCGACATGCTCGGGTACGCTCCCGAGGAGCTGGCCGGCATGCCGTTGGATCAGATATTCGTCGACGAGACCGATGCGGACAAGGAGGCGCTGGCTCCGCTCGAAGCGCTCGCCAAGGGTGACATGGAGAACGTTCCCGCTAGCTTCGAGGCACGCCTGCGCGCCAAGGACGGGCACCCGGTGGAGGCCCTGCTGGCCCCCACGCCTATCGAAATGGGTGGCAAGACCGGCTACATCCTCATCGCCCGCTCCCTCAGCGCCCAGAAGGCCAGGGCCGCCGCGCTCGACGAGACCCGGCGCCAGTTCCAGAACATGTCCGACGTCCTCAGCCTGGGCATGTTCCGCAGCACCTGGGGCCGCAAGGCGGCGCTCATCGACGTGAACCCGGCCATGCGCAGCATCCTTCGCCTGCCCCCCTCCGTCGATCTGGTGGGGACCGACTGGCTGGAGCGCATCGCCGACGCCGAGGAGCGCGATGCCCTCGTGGCGCGCCTCACGCGTGACAAGGTCGTTCAGGACTACCGCCTCGGGCTACGCAGCCACGACGGCGGGCGCGCCGACGTTTCGCTCTTCGCCGTCCTTATCGAGGACGACAGCGGCCAGGTGATCTACTGCGACGCCATCATCGAGGACATCACCAAGCAGCGCAAAGGCGAGGAGGAGCGCGAGGCGCTCATCGCCCAGCTACAGACCTCCCTGTTCTTCTTGCAGGAGCCGCTCAGCCAGTCGATCAGCCCTGCCCTCTCCCTCGACATGGACCAACCCGTTTCGCGGGCGGCCATGCTGATGACCAAGAACCGCGCCGGAGCCGTGTTCGTCACCGGTCCTGACGGCGACGGGGAGGTGATCGGCATCGTCACCGATCACGACTTCCGGGAACGCGTGGTGGCCCAGGGCGTAGCACCGGACGCCACACTCCGCTCGATCATGACCGCTCCCGTGGCCACGATCGCCGCCACCGCCCCCATCTACGAGGCGCTGCTGCGCATGCAGGAGCGCGACGTCGACTATCTCGCCGTCACCGACGAGGCCGGAAAGCTGGCCGGCATGATCCACCTGCGCGACCTGGTCCACTACCAGCGCTCGTCATCGGTGATCATCACCGACTCGGTGCGCCGAGCACGGTCCGTTGAAGACATAGTCGAGGCGCACCATCGTCTGCCAGCGCTGGTCAAGGCCGTCGTCGACTCGGGGGCCGACACCCGCTACCTCAACCGCATTATCAGCGGAGTCTCCGACGGGATCGTGCAGCGACTGCTCGGTATGGCCCAGGAGAAGCTGGGACCGGCACCCACCCGCTTCGCCTTCCTGGCTCTGGGAAGCGAAGGCCGGGAGGAGCAGACTCTGCTCACCGACCAGGACAACGCCCTGCTCTATGAGGACCCGCCGGCCGAGAAGGCAGAGGAGACGGCGCAGTACTTCCTCAACATGGGCACCCTCGTCTCCGACTGGCTGGCCCAGGTGGGCTACGCCTACTGCGAGGGCGGCGTCATGGCCAAGAACCCCCGGTGGAACCTCTCTCAGTCGAAGTGGCGAGAGCAGTTCACCTACTGGGTCCACAACGCCGATCCGCAGGAGCTCCTCGAGCTGAACATGCTCTTCGACTTCCGCCCGGTCACCGGCGAGAAGCAGTTCGCCCACGACCTCCGCAGTTGGGTGTTCGAGCAGATGGAGGACTATCCCCTCTTCTACGTCCACTTCGCCCAGAACGCCTTGCTCTACAAACCACCGCTGAGCCTGCTGGGCAACATCCAGGCTACCGCCTCCGAGGATGGCCGCAAGGCCGTAAGCCTCAAGGAAGCGCTGATGCCCATCGTCAACTTCGCACGGCTCTATGCCCTCAAGCATCACATCGACTCGACCAACACGCTCGATAGGCTCGCCGAGTTGAAGGAACGAGGCATCCTCGGCCGCGAAAGCTACGAGCAGATCGTGCCCGACTACGAGACCCTCATGCGCATCAGGCTGCAGAGGCAGGCGAACGCGATCGAGGAGAACCACAAGCCCAGCAACCTCATCCTGCCGCAGGAACTTACCTCGGCGGAGGAGATGAAGCTGAAGCGCCTCTTCTCGGCGACCGAGGACCTGCGCAAGAAGATAAGCTACGACTTCCTGGGAGGTATCTCAGGGTTTTAGACCACGAGGCTGCCGACCCGGGTGAAGTCCTCACCCGGTCGCGGGAAGCCTCAACGGCTCTTTGACGGGGGGACCGCCGCACGGCGGTCCCCCCGCTTCCTTCCCAGGTGCGTCGCAGCAGCAGCCTACCTGCCCAGCAGGCGCCTGCCTGCCCAGCGGTCCCTACCTGCCCAGCAGGCGCCAGACCGCCCCACGTTCGGGGGCGAAGAGGAAGACAATGACGAAGATGCCGCTGGCCACCAGCACGATGGCGCCCCCGGTGGCGATGTCGAGGTAGTAACTGGCATAGAGCCCTCCCACCGCCGACAGCACGCCGATGATCGCCGATACCAGCATCATCACGGGAAGCCTCCTGGTAAGCAGGTAGGCGGCCGCGGGCGGAGTGACAAGCATGGCGGCCACCAGAGCCACCCCCACCGTTTGCAGGGATATGACTATGGTTACGGCCAGCATTATGAACAGACCCGTACGCAGGGCGTGTGTGCGCAGCCCCAACGTGCGCCCCAGGATAGGGTCGAAGGACACCACCAGCAATTGCCGGTAGAGCAGGGCCACGGCGATCAACACCAGCGCCGCCAGCACGCCCGTCACCCAGAGGTCGGCGGTGGTAACGCCCAGGACGTTGCCGAAGAGCACGTGGGTCAGGTCTACTGCGTAGCTGTTGACGGTGCTTATGAGCACCACCCCCAGCGCGAGGGCCCCGGCGAAGAAGATCCCGATGGCCGTATCCTCCTTGATCGTGCCGGCCCGGGTCACATAGCTGATGCCCACTGCAACCAACACGCCCGCCACCAGAGCCCCGGCCAAGAGGTTGGCGCCCACAAGGTAGGCCACCGCCACCCCGGGGAGTATGGCGTGGGCCAGGGCGTCGCCCAGGAAGGCCATCGACCGCAGGACCACGTAGCAGCCCAGCACCGCGCACACCACGCCCACGATCACCGAGGCCAGCAGGGCCTTCTGCATGAAGACCAGCGCCAGAGGGTCGGTCAGCCACCCCATCACGACGGACCGAAACGATCGTGACCGCCGCAGCACTGGTCGACGAAGATGGACATCCCGTCGATCACCACCATCTGTCCCCCGAAGGCCGCCTGCAGATGCTCCTGCGTGAACACTTGGCTGGGAGTACCGGCGCTGATCAGGCCCCCGTTCAGCAGCACCACCTGGTCGAAGCGGCGCGCGGCAAGTTCGAGGTCGTGGGTGGAGACGAGCACCGTGACTGCGCTCGCCCTGAGATCGGCCAGCAATCCGAGAGTGGCCTCCCTCGTGGAGACGTCCACCCCCGTGAAGGGCTCGTCCAGGAGCAGGATGTGCGGCTCCTGAGCGAGTGCCCGGGCAAGGAAGACCCTCTGTTGCTGACCACCGGAGAGTTCCCCGATGGGCCTCTCGGCCAGGTCGGGGATGCCCATGCGCTCCAAGCAGCGCCTCACGACCTCTCGATCTTCGGCTGAGAGCCGGCGCAACCAGCCCCGCCGGCCGTAGCGTCCCATGGCCACCACATCGTGCACCGTCACCGGAAAACGCCAGTCGACATCCTCCCGCTGAGGCACGTAGGCGATCGGATCGCGGTATTCACCCACAGGTCTGCCGTGGATGAGCATCTCCCCCGTACGCATGGGCAGGAGGCCCATCATGGCCTTGAAGAGGGTCGATTTCCCGGCCCCGTTCGGCCCCACCACCGCCACCTGAGCGGCGTGGGGTATCACCAGCGACACCGAGTCGAGTGCGAGCCTGTTGCCGTAGGCGACGGTGACGTCCCTCACCTCGAGGAGATCGCTCACTGCAAGGCCTCGACCATGCGCGTGACGTTCCAGCGCATCATGTCGATGTAGGTGGGTGCGTCCGGCCCGGTCGAATGCATGCGGAGATCGGTGACCACCTGCACTCCGGCTTCCCGGGCCACCTGCTCGGCCAGGGTGGTGTTGCTCCCCGCCTCCAGGAAGATGGCAGGCGCTCCCGAACCCTCGATCGCCGCCACCAGGGAGGCCAGTTGCTGAGCCGAAGGAGCCCCGCCGGCCCCGCCGGTGCCGAGAACCGTCCCCACCACCTCGAAGCCGTAACGATCGGCAAAATATCCGAAGCTCTCGTGATTGGTGACCAGGAGCCTCTGCTCCGGCGGGATCCGCTCCACCTGTGCGCGGATCCAGGAGTCGAGTTCCTGCAGTTCGGCGATGTAGGCCTCGGCGTTGGCGGCGTACTCGGCCTCGCCGGCCGGGTCGGCCTGGGTCAGCGCATCGCGGATGTTCTCCACGTAACCGATGACGTTCACAGGGTCCAGCCAGAAGTGCGGATCGAGGTCGCCCTGGTCCGACGTGCGGGCGGGCAGACCGGCGGCCGCTTCCACGGTGAACTCCCGGTCGTCTTCAGAAGCCTGGATGAGTTCGTCCACCACCGGTTCGAGCCCGAAGACATCGACGATGACCATCCTGCTCTCGGCGATCGTCCGGGCGACGCTCGGAGTCGGCTCGAACCCGTGCGGGTCGGCTCCCTCCGGAAAGAGGGCCTGCACCGTCATCCGCTCGCCGGCGACCCTTTCCGTGATGTCTTTCAGGTAGGTGGTGGTTACCAGTACGTCTGGGGGGGCGTCCGACTCTTCGCCTCCACCGTCGCCGCAGCCTGCGACCAGGGCTGCCGGAAGCAGGACGAGAAGGACAGCCAGGCCGATCAGAAGAATGGGGCGCAGGTGGGCGCCCCGAGTCGCGAAGCCTGGGCCGCCGCCCCGACACGCGTTGCGGGTCATGGCATGCTCTTCTCCGGCCGCCACCGTGCTATCTCAGCCCCGCGGCGCGTTCCAGCAGCGCGCGGTCCTTGATGCGTACCTGGCGGCCGTGTGTCTCAACGACTCCGGCGCGCGCCAACTGCTTGAAGGCCCGCGACAGGGTCTCGGGCACCGTTCCCACGGTGGCCGATAGCTGAGTCCGCGAAACCTCGAGCTCGACCGTCTGCTCGCTGGCCCCCTCCCCCGCCAGCGTGAGCAGGTAGGCAGCCAGCCTCTCCGCCACCTCGCGCAGTGAAAGGTCCTCGATGAGGGAAGCGAACGAGCGCAGCCGCGCCGACAGCGCCGCGAGGAGACGCATGGCCACCTCGGGCTCCTTGGTGACCAGATCGAGAAAGGCCTGACGCGGGATGTAGAAGGCTTCGCCCTCCTCAAGAGCCTCGGCGCTGGCCGGATAGGCCTCGCCGGACAGCACGGCCACCTCTCCCACGGGGTCGCCCGGTCCCATGATCATCAGGGTCTGCTCCCTGCCTTTGGGTGACGTCTTGAAGACCTTCACCCGTCCGCGCAGCACCACGTAGAGACCACGGGCCGGATCTCCCTGGGAGAAGAGGATCTGCTCGGTCACGAAGGACCGGGTTCCACCCCGCCCCAGCAGTTCCTGCAGATGCACGTCGTCGAGGCCCGCGAAGAGACTGGCCCGCTTCAGGATCTCCTGCGAGCGCAACTTCTTGCCGCTCGACCTTTCCGATGTGCCCGTACCCGCCAAGGAGCCCCTTCCCGATGTTTCCGAAAGAAGAGTTTCGTGCATTTGACTTATGTCAAGGCTGATCCGTTCGGCCTATGTTAGCGTTCGGAGCAGAAAAGGGACATGTGATGGCGGCCACCGCGGTGGCCGGTCATCCGGAGAGAGGGAGGATAACAGACGATGTTTTGTTACCAGTGTGAACAGACGGTGCGGTCACAGGCCTGCACCACCAAGGGGGTGTGCGGCAAGGAGGACGCGGTAGCGGCCTTGCAGGACGCCCTCGTCTACGCCCTCGAGGGCCTGGCCCTCGTGGCCGACAGAGCCAAAGCTGAAGGTCTGGTGCCTTCCGACACCTATCCCTTCTTGGCCGAGGGTCTCTTCGTGACCCTTACCAACGTGAACTTCGACCCTGAGGCGATCGCCACCTGGATCCGCGACACCGTGGCGCGCCGCGACTCCTTGCTTGCGGCACTGCGCGCCAAGCAGCCCGACGTGGCCTTCAGCGAAGCGCCGGTGGCCTTCGTTCCCGCGGACACCACCGACGGGCTGGCCGACCAAGGGCGCGAGCATGGCCTCAACACCGAGGCGTCGGCCGACGCGAACCTCCGTTCGCTGCAGCACACCACGCTGTTCGGACTCAAAGGCGTCGCCGCGTATGCCTACCATGCCGCATGTGCTCGGATATCGCGACCCGGCCGTCGACGAATACTTCGTCGAGGCCCTCGTGGATCTGGCCCACTACGACGAGGGCGACCTCAACGCCTGGGTCGGCAAGGCCCTCCGCTGCGGCGAGATCAACTACAAGGTCATGGGACTTCTCGACAAGGCCAACACCGAGACCTTCGGCACCCCGGAGCCCACAGAAGTGCCTCTGGGCGTGAAGGCGGGCAAGGCCATCCTCGTCTCGGGCCACGACCTGCTCGACCTGCAAGAACTCTTGAAGCAGACCGAGGGTAAGGGCATCACCGTCTACACCCATGGGGAGATGCTCCCGGCCCACGCCTATCCCAAGCTGAAGGCGTATTCGCACCTGTACGGCAACTATGGCACGGCCTGGCAGAACCAGCGCAAAGAGTTCGCGCAGTTCCCGGGCGCGATTCTCATGACCACCAACTGCATCCAGAAGCCCGACGACACTTACTTCGAGAACATCTTCACCACGGAAGCGGTCGGTTGGCCGGGGGTCACCCATCTCGAGAGCCGCGACTACTCTGCCGTCATCGAACGCGCTCTGGCTCTCCCCGGATTCGCCGAGGACGTCCCCGCCAAGTCGGTGACCGTGGGCTTCATGAGAAACGCGGTGCTGTCCCATGCCGGGACCATCATCGATCTCGTGAAGCAGGGCAAGATCAAGCACTTCTTCCTCGTGGGTGGCTGCGACGGCGCCAAACCGGGTCGTGACTACTACACCCAGTTCGTGGAGCAGGCGCCGGAGGATACGGTCATCCTTACGCTGGCCTGCGGCAAATACCGTTTCTACGATCAGGATCTGGGCACTATCGAGGGCATCCCCAGACTACTGGACATGGGCCAGTGCAACGACGCCTACTCCGCCGTCCAGGTGGCCCTCGCCCTGAGCGACGCCTTCGGCGTGGGCGTCAACGAGCTACCCCTGTCGCTGATCCTCTCCTGGTATGAGCAGAAAGCCTGCTCCATCCTGTTGTCACTGCTCTACCTCGGGCTCAAAGACATCCGGCTTGGCCCGACGTTCCCGGCCTTCCTGACTCCGGACGTGGGCAAGGTCCTCGTGGACACCTTCGACCTCAAGGCCATCACCACCCCCGAGGAAGACCTGGCGACCATCCTCGGCTAGATCCCTCGCGGCGATGCCGCAGGGGGACGCCGGAAGGTAGAAAGCCGAGGGGCCCCGACTGCTGTGCAGTCGGGGCCCCTCGGCTCATTCAGGTCGCTGTTCGGTCCCGGTCGTCGGCGCGACACTCGCGCTCAACGGAGGCGGCTACATGACGATCTTGTTCAGGGGGTATTCGACTATACCCTGAGCGCCGGCCTCTTTGAGCCGAGGAATGATGAGTCGCACGGTAGACTCGTCGAGGATGGTATTGACTGCCACCCACTCCTCGCTGCTGAGGGTGGAGATGGTCGGCTTGCAGGAGCGCGGGCAACGTCTCCAGGACTGCGGTGAGTTCTGTGCGGCGCACGTTCATCATCAGGCCCACCTTCCCAAGGGCGGCCATGGCCCCCTCGAGCAGCATGGACATGTCCTGCAGCTTCTTGCGCTTGTCGGGGTCCTCCCAGGAGGCCAGATTGGCGATGAGTTGCGTGTTCGACTCCAGCACGGTGTCGATGATGCGCAGCTTGTTGGCCCGCAGGGAACTCCCCGTCTCGGTCACCTCCACGATGGCGTCGGCCAGTTCGGGTGGCTTCACTTCGGTAGCCCCCCAGCTGAACTCCACCTTGGCGGTCACGCCCTTCTCGGCCAGGTAACGCTTGGTGGTGGCCACCAACTCGGTGGCGATGATCTTGCCTTCCAGGTCGTGGGCGCTGCGGAAGGTCGAGGCCTCGGGCACGGCGAGTACCCAGCGCACCTTGCCGAAGCTCTGCTTGGCATACACCAGGTCGACGACCGGAAGCACCGTCGCCTCGTTCTCCTGCACCCAGTCGAGGCCCGTGATACCGGCGTCCAGCAGTCCGTTCTCCACATACCGCGCCATCTCCTGAGCCCGGATGAGGATGCATTCGATCTCCGGATCGTCGATGACGGGGAAGTACGAGCGACTGCTCGTGGTGATGTTGAAGCCGGCCCGCCGGAACAGTTCGATGGTGGCGCTTTCGAGGCTCCCCTTGGGTATTCCCAGCTTCAGGATCATGTGTCTGCTCTCCGCCGAATGGTTGGACCGGACAAGGACGCCGTGGCGCGAGGGCATTATAACCCGCCTTCCCCCGGCCACCCGCCCCCGGACGGCCGCGAGCCAGACGCATTGGCACCGGACGCACGTCGGTGCCAATATTGCAGGCCGTATGAGTCCCGAATCAACATCCGCCGCGGAGACCATCGCCACGCCCCAGGCGGGGCGCGCGCCCTTGGGCGCGCGCCGCATACTCACCACCTGGTGGCCTCTTGCAGCCAGTTGGATGCTCATGGGGCTCGAGGGCCCGGCCATCAGCGCCGTCGTCTCCCGCCTAGCCGAGCCCACAGTCAATCTGGCCGCCTTCGGCGGCGTGGTCTTCCCCCTGGCGTTGCTGGTGGAGGCGCCCATAATCATGATGCTGGCCGCCTCCACCGCTCTCTGTCGCGACTGGCCCTCCTACATCAAGCTCCGTCGCTTCATGAACCGACTGGGATTCAGCCTCACCGTCATCCACATCATCATGGTCGCCACTCCCGTGTACTTCTTTCTCGCCCGCGACGTGATCCAGGCCCCGGAAGAGATCATCGGCCCCGCCCGGATCGGCCTGCTCATCATGATCCCCTGGACCTGGTCCATCGCCTATCGACGCCTCCACCAGGGAGTCCTCATACGCTTCGGGCACTCGCTCAAGGTAGGACTGGGCACGGGTGTGCGCTTGTGTGCCGATGGCATCGTCTTGGCGGTCGGCCTCGTGTTGGGCTGGCCGGGCATCGTCGTCGCCACCTGCGCTCTCAGCGCCGGCGTCCTCATCGAAGCCCTCTACGTCCACCTTACGGTTCAGCCCACCCTCAAGTACGAGTTGAAGCCGTCACCGCCGGCCCCGGTCCCCCTCACCACTCGGGCCATGCTGGACTTCTACATCCCTCTGTCGCTCACCCAACTCTTTCTCCTCATCGCCACCCCACTGGCAAGCGCGGCCATGAGCCGCATGCCCATGGCGATAGAGTCGCTCGCGGCCTGGCCGGTGGTGGCCGGAGTCATGTTCATCACGCGTGGTTTCGGTGGTGCCTATAACGAGGTCGTGGTGACATATGTGGAGAGGCCACGTACCACCTCGCCGCTGCGCCGTTTCGCCCTGGTCCTCGTCGTGGTCTCGAGCGCCTCCCTGCTGGTACTCGCCATTCCTCCCGTAGCCGAGGCCGTCTTTGCCGGGCTCCTCAACTTGAGTGAGCCACTGCCCGCCATGGTGTGGACAAGCCTCTTTCTCATGCTGCCCATGCCTGCCCTGGCCGTGATCCAGAGCTACTTCCAGGGAGTCGTCCTCTACAGCCGACGGACGCGCAGCATCACGGAATCGGTGTCGATATTCCTGGTCGTGGTGACCGCCGCCCTCGTGACCGGAGTGCTCTGGGGTGGCGCCATCGGACTTTACGTCGCCGTCGCGGCCTGGACGGCCGGCGAGTTGCTGCGCACGCTCTGGCTCTGGTGGCGCAGCGGCCCGGCACGTAGGCGATTGGGGGCGCGGGACTCTTTGCAGACGACGACGCAGCCGTAACGGCCCCTGCGCGGTCTCGGCCTCCGCAGGCTCAGTCCTCCCTTAGAGCGAGGGGACGTCCGCAGCACATGAAGCCCTCGATGCTGCAGTTCTCGTCGTCCTCTGCCCCATCCTCATGACTGCATTCCTCCAGGACTTCGATCTCCAGCCCGCACTCCTCGCAGTAGTAGACCTCGCCCTCGCGCATTTCGTCACAACGTGCCATCCGTGTCTCCTCGTGACTTTCAGCAGACCTCTTCCGGATGATCCAGATAGTGCTGCCAGCGTTCGATGTGGCCGTACTCGTCGGCGCGGTCCTTCTCGATACAGGCCCGGGTCGCGTCGTCCCACGGAGCCGACGACAAGCAATGCCCCGTAGTGATGGACCGCCTTCTTCTCCGTCCATATGCCGGTCTTGAGCATTCGGTCCGTTCCCAGCACGCGCGACCCCAGGCCGAACGCGTAGCCCACCATCCAGTAGGTCCAGCGCAGCTTGCTGGGCTTGAAGCCCATGCTCGAAGAGCTTGGTCTGGAAGTCCTGGGTGTGGGTCATCTCGTTGCACATGGCGGCCGTCAGCTGCGTGTTGAGCTCGCACTCCCTCGCCGTGATCTGACACTTGTAGATGTTCGTGGCCATGATCTCGAGGGTGTGGAGAGTGCGCAGGCCCTTCTTGACGGCCTTGCGTTCCGCTGGGCTGAGATCCCTCCCCCGCAGTCTCACCTGCTCGTGCCGCATCTCGGGACGTATCACGGAGATGTCGTAGGCCATGCGTCGCCCTCCTTCGTCGCTCGTCTCTGCTGCCAGCATACCCAGAAAGCGCCCATACGTAGCAGCCGAAGTTGTTATCCGCGGGGTCCGGCGAGTATCCTGTCGTCCTTGCCACGACCGCCGTACCACCGAGCTGCTCGCATTCGGCCGAGGAGGGCCTCACCCAGATGGAATGTCCGCACTGCCGAGCGGAGATCACAGCGACTCCGCACACTTTCGCGCTGGGAATGGACCAGGACGGGACCTGGAAAGTGTCGAACATCCGCTGCCCGACCTGCGACCACCTCGTCGTAAGTCTATTGGGCGAGCAGGGTGCGACCTACCCAGTGCTGCCCCAGGGCGCCTGCCGGGCCGGCCTGAGCACGGACGTGCCCCAGGAGTGGGCCGACGACTACCACACGGCCTGCCGCGTGCTCCCCCACAGCCCCGAAGCCTCTGCCGCCCTTAGCCGCCGCGCCCTCCACAAGCTGCTGGCGGTCAAGACCGGCGCGGGGCACGGCATTCTCAGCGACCAGATCCGCCAGGCCGTGATCTCGTCCGACCTACCTCCCTATCTGAAGCAGGCCCTGCAGACGCTGACGCGTATCGCCAAGCTGGAGCCCGATTCTCCCAAGAGCGAGCGGCCCGAGGCCCTGGCCCCAGCCGAGCCGGGCGAAGCTGATTGGCTGCTCGACATCCTTCAGGCGATGTTCGACCTGTATTTCGTTCTGCCCGCCAAGATGGAACGTCGCCAGGCGAGCCTGGAGCAGATCATCGCGCAGCCCGAAGCCGGGGCGACGGCCCAAGCCGAGGCGGCGACCCAGACCGCAGCCGTTGTCCAGGCCGGGGCGACGCAACCCGCGGCCGCGACGCAGCCAGGGGCCACGGTCCCAGGCGTTTCGTCCGCCGCCGACGCGACCGCCGGAGTTGGTGCTGCGCAGACGCCCCTGGTAGCCCCCGATGGCGGCCCGTCCGGTTCGGTCTCCATCTGAGATCGTGACCGGGCCGAGAGCGATGCCTTGAGGGCCCAGTTCGTAGATAGGTTCGTCGAGGTCGACGGGGTGACCACGCGCTACTGGGCGGAGGGCACGGGATCGCCCGTCGTCCTGGTCCATGGGTTCGGGGCCTCGGTGGAGATCTGGTCCGCGGTCATCACGGCCCTCGCCCCACGCCACCGGGTGTTCGCTCTGGACCTGCTCGGGGCCGGCCGTACCGGCAAGCCGAAGACGGCGGCCCTCGGCCCTCGCGATCTCGCCGACTTCGTACTGTCCTTCATGGACGCGCTGGGCATCGACCGCGCCGCCCTGGTGGGCCACTCCATGGGTGGCGGCGTGGCCTTGGAGTTGACGCTGGGCCGGCCGGAGCGCGTGCACCCCCTGGTGCTGATAGCCACCACTGGACTGGGGAGAGACCTCATGCCGTCGCTCCGACTGGCTACCCTCCCCGTGCTGGGACGGCTCATGACGCGCCCTACCCCAAGCATCGCCGGCAACTTCCTCCGCAAGTGCGTCTGCGACGAGTCGGTGGTGACCGACGAACTGGTGGGAGGTTTTGCCGAGATGGGCCGTCTTCCCGGCTCGCAGGACGCGATGCTGCGTCAGTTGAGAACGGCGGCGACCGCCGGCGGCTGGCGTCAGGCGATCTACGAGCCGGTCGTCGAGAGACTGCCCTCCGTCGAGACCCCCACCCTGCTCGTGTGGGGACGCCAGGACCGTATCGTGCCCTTCGCCCACAGCCAGGTGGCTCTGAGTCGCATCCCCAACGCACGGCTGCACGCCTTCGATCCTTGCGGTCATCTGGTCCAACTCGAGCGTCCGGGCGAATTCGAGGCCGTCCTGTTGCAGTTCCTGGATGAGGTCAAAGTCACGGGACGATGAAGCGGGCCGAGCTGCCGCCCGAACCGCCGCGTACCTCCAGACGAGCCGGGATGACCTGCTTGAGCTCGGCGACATGGGAGATGACTCCCACCAACCGCCCGCTCACCTGCAGTTCCATCAATGCGTCCACTGCGAGTTCGAGCGCATCGGGGTCGAGAGATCCGAACCCCTCGTCGACGAAGATGGTCTCGAGAGGGGTGCCGGCCGCGTGTTCCTGCACCGTCTCGGCGAGTCCCAGGGCGAGCGCGAGAGCGGCCAGGAAGCTCTCCCCGCCGGAGAGGGTGACCGCCGGCCGGGCGACGCCCGAGAACTCGTCGAACACGGCGATGTCGAGCCCGGAGGGACGGCGCCTGCTCTGCGCCTCGCGTTCCCTTTGAAAGCGGTACCGTCCCCTGCTCATGGCGTACAGCTTGCGCCCTGCGGCGGATAGAACTTCGTCGAGATACACACCCAGGACCCAGCGCTGGAACGACACCCGGCTCACGTTCTGTCCGCCGGCCGTATCGGCCAACATCCCCACGACCCCGTAGTCGGCGCGGACACCCTCGGACTCCTTGTCCAGCGTCTCCAGGCCGGCGCGCACCCCCTGGAGCTTACCCAGGAGGGCTCCCGCCTCGGCCCGTGCGGCAAAGGCCCCCTCGAGCCTCTCCCTGGCCTCGTTGACTCGGGACTCGAGGCCCTCGACATCCGCCGGCAGGCACCGGCCCACTACGGCCTTCTGCGCCTGCTGAAGGCGTCCTCTGGCCAGCTGCACGTCGTCCTGATGACCGGAGATGCGCTGCTCCAGCCCGGCGCGTTCTCCTTCCGCGCCCAGATGCCGGCGCCAGTCTCCCTCGTCACCGAACCCCCGGGCCCGCAACGCGGCCGCAAGGCTTTCCTGCGCGGCTGACTCCCTGGCTACTGCGGCATCGGCGGCCGCCGCGGCCGCCTCCACAGCGGCTTGGCGCGAGATGCCCAGTTCTTTAGTCGACGCCGCCTCCTCGGTGGCTTTCACCAACGCGACATGCAACGTGTCGACCACTCGCCGAGCTTCGCTGAGTGCCGCGTCCAGGGCGCCGTCGGCCCGGAGGTCCTCGGGGATTCCGCGCGACCTCTCGGCGAGGCGGGCCTCCGCGCCCGCCAGGTCCTGGGCGGCCGCAGCGCACGCTGCGGCCGCCGCCTCCCCTGCCCGTTTCACATCCGCGCTTCTTTCCATCGCCGCGGCCAGACCTTCCTCCACCTGCCCGGCTTCGACCTGAACCTCCAACGCGGCGACCTCGGCCCTCCACGACCCTACCTCGGCACACACCTCCTCCAGCCCCGCTTCGGCCCCGTCCCCCGCTTCGCGCAGCAGCGAGGTCTCCTCTACAGCCAGGGCCGCCGCTCTGTGGCGCGCGTCGGCGGCCATTTCCCGAGCCTGGTCGTAGCTCTCGCGGGCTTCTGTGGCCGACTCGCGGGCGCTTTCGAGGTCCTCGTCGCCGGCACCGGCGGCACCCGTTCCAGCCGGCGCCGGGTGATCGGCCGACCCGCACACCGGGCAGGGCTCTCCCGGTACCAGGGTGGCGGCGAGCGTCGCGGCTCGACCAGCCCTCCATTCCTCTTCCACGGCTCCCACGCGCGCCTCGGCGTCCCTGTAGGCTTGAAGGCCGCACGCTTCCCCTTGCTCCAGAGCATAGAGCTCTATGACAGCGGTCCCCTTGCGGGCCCGGATGTCGGCCAGACGTCGGCATTGCTCCTCCAGGCGAAGAGCCCGCTCCAGACGTTCTCGACCGACCTCCAGCCGGAGCGCAGCGCTCTGGCCCGCCTGCACAAGAGCCTCCAGGTCCGCGACCTCACGCTCGACATTCTGCAGGGCCGTCCTGGCCTGCCCCGCGGCCTCGTCCGCCTCTGCGAGCCGAGTGGCCGCCACACCGCACTCGCCATGGGCCTCTCGCCACGACGCCAGGGCCGCGACATGTCGCTCGAGGTCCCTGATCCGGTCTTCGGCCGCCGAACGCTCCGGCTGACGCGCGTTCTCCGCGGTCAGACGCTCCGCCGCCGCCTGCTCGGCATCCCGCGCCTCCAGCAGCGCCGCCTCCGCCTCCCGCCGTTCGCCCACAGCCTCCTGCAAGCGTGCGCCCGCCTCGGCGTGGGCGTCGGCGACAGGACGCACCTCCTCCGCGCGCAGAAGAGCGGTTAGACGCTCCCGTAGCGCGTTCACGGCCTCGCCACGCCCCTCTACCTCAGCCAGGTAGGTCTGCGCGTCGGCAAGCGCCTGGAAGGCCTCTACGCCCTGCCGAGCGGCCTGCAGTTCCGCCTCCAGACTGCGCGCGGCGCCATCCGCGTCTTCCGCCTCCGCCGATCTCGCCTCGACCGCGACCAGCGCCGCGTGGATGAGGGCGGTCAGTTCGCTCTGGTCGGCCGCGCCCACCAGGCCCAGCTGCGCCCCACGCCGCAACTCCAGTTGCTCCATCTCCTTGCGCACCTGCTTGGCCCGATCGGCCAGCCGCATCTCCAGCTCCCGGAAACGCTCCGTCCGAAACAGTTGGCGCAGGATCTCTTCCCGCTTGTCGGACCCCGCGGATAGCAGTTCCCTGAAACGGCCCTGCGGGAGGACGACCACCTGCCGGAACTGCTCGCACGAGAAGCCCAGCAACTCGCGTATGCACGCGTCGGCCTCCCGGATCTTCAAGGCCAGGGGCCTGCCCTCGTCGTCAGGAGAGCAGCCCGTCCGGTCCCACAGGGCCACCTCCGCCTGCTTGCTTACCAGCCCGCCTCCCCCACGGGACCCCGCGAGTTGTTGAGCCGGACGTCTGCGGATGCGATAGCTGCGCCCGCCCAGAGCGAAGTCGAACACCACCTCCGTGGCCAACGTGTCCGGTGCCGAATCGCTCCGCATCTGGTCGCCCCGCCGTTCCCCGCCGCTGGTTTCGCCGTAGAGTGCGAAGACCATGGCGTCGAGGATGGTCGTCTTGCCGGCGCCCGTATCACCGTGGATGAGAAACACGCGGTTCGCGCCCAGCTCCGAGAAGTCCACCGTCTCCCGGCCCCGGTAGGGGCCGAAAGCCTGCGCGACCAGCCGTAGCGGCCTCACGAGACCACCGACTCTCGCTCTTCGCGCTCCAGTTGCTCGAGTACTGCCGTCAGCACCTCGCCCTGCTCGGCGCTGAGCGACTCACCCCTCACGTCCGCGAAGAACTCCGCGAATAGATCGAACGTGCTCCGCGTCTTGATGGCCCCACCGGCGGGCCCCGCCGCATCGAACGGGCCGTCCCCTTCTTCCCTGCGCAGCGAGAGCAGGTACGGGTAGGCCTCGCGAAGCCGCGCGACGGGATCGAGCACCGGCTCGGGATCGGTAAGCACGATCTCCACGTAGGCCTCGGTGTCCGCGGGGTCGGGCGCAGCCAGGAGGTCCGCGAAGCGTCCCCGCACCCGACGGGCGTCGCGCTTCACCGCCACCGCGACCTCCTCCACCGTCAAGTCCGGGCCCGGCTTCAGGTCGACTATGCTCACCGACTTGCGCTGCCCAACTTCGTCGAAGGAGTACTTCAGGAGCGAACCGGCGTAGCGCACCCGTTCCGACCCGGCCCTCTGCGGTTCGTGCAGGTGGCCAAGAGCCACGTAGTCGAAGGCCGCGAAGATACCGACGGGTACGGCCCCCGAGCCACCCACGCTGAGGGGGCGCTCCGACTCGCTCTCCCGACAGCCGGACACGAAGGCGTGCCCGACGAGCACGTTCATCTCGCCGGCCCGCAGTTCCGGTTGGAGGCATTCGATCTGGCATCTCATCACCGCTTCGTGCGTGTGGATGTCGTCGCGCTCCAACTCGTAGCGTGCCGTCTCCGGGTCGGTGTAGGCAAGGGGCCAGAAACGCACGGCGGTGCCGTCCGCCCCCTCGATGAGGGTGGAGACCGGCAGGGCGCCGACGCGCCCCACCACGTGCACTCCCGCGCGACGGGCCAAGCCGCTCAGGTATTCCAGCCGAGCCGGACTATCGTGGTTGCCGGCGATCATGACCACCTGGATGCCCAGGTCGAGAGCCAGGGTCGCCACCGTCTCGTCCAAGAGGTCGACCGCGTCAGTGGGCGGCACAGCCCTGTCGAAGACGTCGCCCGCGATCACCACGGCATCGACCCGACGCGCTTCGGCCAGCGTCACCAGCCCGCCCAGGGCGAAGCGCTGGTCGTCGGTCAGATGCACGCCGTGGAACAGGCGCCCCAGGTGCCAATCGGCGGTATGGATGAAGCGCATGGCCCTCCCCCCTGCCCAGATGTCTCCCGAGCAATGGTACCGCCTGCCTCGGACACGTTGTGTGCTACTTTGGGCCACGAGGCTGCGCGTGCCGCCGCCCGCCGGACAAGGAGACCCACATGGCTGCAGAAGACGAACAGGGATTCACCGCCGAACACCGGGCCAGCTGCCGCGTGGAGGCGAACGCCGCCGTGGCCTATCGCGGGCGTCTCAGGGACTTGAGCGAGACTATAATCCAGGATTGCTCCGCCGAGGACTGCCACACCCACATCGGTTTCGAGCCCATCCCCTCCCGAGACGCGGTGGTGGAGGTGATCGACCGTATGCGCGAACTGTTGTTTCCCGGCTTCTTCAGCCGCGACCGCATCGATCCGGTCAACTCGCGCTTCGTCCTCGGCCAGGTGGTCACAAGCCTCTTCGACCTGCTGTCCGACCAGATCACGCGCAGCATCCGCCACGAATGCTTCCGCTTCGAGCGCGAGTGCAGCAACTGCGAAGAGCGCGGCTATCAGGCTGCGCTCGATCTGCTGACAGAGATCCCCGCCATCCGCCGCCTGCTCGCCGCCGACATCAAGGCCACCTTCGAAGGCGATCCTGCGGCCAAGACCACCGACGAGATCGTCTACAGCTATCCGGGTCTCCAGGCCATAGCCGTCTATCGCGTAGCCCACAAGCTCTTCGAGCTCGAGATTCCCATGCTGCCGCGCATGATGACCGAGCGCATGCACAGTGTCACCGGCATCGACATCCATCCCGGAGCCGACATCGGTCCGGGCTTCGTGGTCGACCACGGCACCGGCGTCGTCATCGGCGAGACGACCACCATCGGGCGCGACGTGCGCATCTACCAGGGCGTCACCCTGGGCGCGCTCTCCCTGCCCAAGGGAGCCGGCGATCAGTACCGGGGCAAGAAGCGGCATCCCACCATCGAGGATGAGGCGATCATCTACGCGGGCGCCACCATCCTGGGCGGAGATACCGTGATCGGGGCCCGCTCGGTGATCGGCGGTAACGTGTGGCTGACGGAATCGGTGCCGCCCGACACCATCGTCATGATCGAGACCCCTCACCTCATCAAGAGGTCCAAGAACGGCTGACCGCGGCGCGCCACGCGGCCGGCGGCTCATCCAGGCACGGTGCGCCACGCGGCCGGGCGCCGGTCCAGCCGGCTCCGGCGCACCACGCTGCCCGGTCTACTCCGACCAGGCAGGCAGAGGGCCCTCGACCCTCGTACACGGCGTTGCCGACCACGATCGTGTCGGCCAAGGAGGCCATCTCCGCCAGTCGATCCGGCTCCCGTATCCCCCCGCCGTACCACAAGCGCGTCCCCCCCAGCACCTCGGCGACGGCCCGGACGACGCTCGGATCGCCGTACGCACCGCTGTACTCCAGGTAGAAGATGGGAAGCTTGAGCAGATGCTCGGCCAGGAGGGCGAACGCCACGACGTCCTCCGTGCCCAGTTCGGTCTGCGCCTTCGATAGCCGGGCTGCCGTCGCGCCAGGGTTGAGGATGCAGTAGCCCTCCACCACCAGCTTGTCCCACTCAGCCAGGTGCGCGAAGCGCTTCACGGCCGCCTGGTGATGGCCTATCACCCAGTCCGTCTCGCGGCTGTTGAGCACCATGGGTACGAAATAGACGTCGAACCCCGGGCAGAGCGCACGAGCGTCCGATATTTCCAGCGCCAGCGGGATGCCGGACGGCCGCAGACGGGCCAGGAGAGCGGCGACCTCCTGCAGCCCATATCCCCCGCTACCGCCGACGATCGACGGCGTCGGGCGCCCACTCGAAGACCGCCTCCATCCGCTCCTCGGCCAACACCCGGCCCGGGTCGAGTTTGACCACCCTGCGCCACTCTCGGAAGTCGAGATTCACGAGACCGTCGCGTCCCCATGGCGTGGCGCCACTCCGTCATCGTCGATCATGGCCGCCTCCGCGCCTTTGGGGCGCATCGTTGCCTCCCGCCCGCGGCAGCGCACGACCATGACCACCCAGAAGACCACGATGGCAACCGTGGTAGCCACGGCGAAGGCGGCGATGGTCTCGATATCCTCCGGATTGGGCACGCCCGGGTGGAACCCGAACACGTAATCGACCACGTCGTTCACGATCAAGAAGAGAGAAGCCAGCAGCACGGGGATGGGCCGATAGCGCAGGTAGGGCGATAGGATGAACCCCTGGATGACCATGCCGAAGTGCGTCAGGCTCATGGTCACGGCCACGAAGTGGTACTCGCCTCCAGACAGGTAGTTGGTGAACCACACGAAATCGGTCCAGAGCCCGTACTTGATGCAGGCTCCCGCCGCCACCAAGCCCAGGAACTCCAGCCGGCGGTTGAAGTGGAACGCCAGGAGAGCCGCCCCCATGAGGGTCACCGAGAGGGGGCTGTCGGGGACGAACGGCCACAGGTAGAACGGCGCCTCGCTCAGCGCATTGCCGTACCAGAACAGGTAACCCGCGATGGCCCCGCCGAAGTTCGCGGCCAGCAGCACCCATACGATCGGCGAGCCGATGACCCAGCGCGTGAACGCCAGCCAGGGCGGCCAACGGAGAGCCACGGGCTCGAGCCGGAATCCCCCGCCCGCCACTAGCGCCTTCCCGCCCCGACGACGCCCGGGCTCACAAGAGCCTCGCGATTGGTTACCATAGCGGCAACGGGCAGACGCCGACCGAGCGAGGCGACGACACGGTGGGTTCGGAAGCTAACGGACGGAGCGCACGACTGACCAGCCATCCGGCTCCCGGAGGCGTCAACTCCCTCTGGTCCTGGCGCACGTGGGTGCCCCTGCATCGTGTCATATTGAACTTCTGTGTCGTCTTCACGTGCCGCTACCTTCCGAGTCTGCGCTGGAAGAACCGTCTGTACCGGATGATCGGGGTCCAGGTGGGAGAGCACGTCTCGGCCGGGCTCGGGGCCACCCTGGACATCTTCTTCCCACAGCTCATCCAGCTGGGCGAGAATTCGATTATAGGCTACAACAGCGTCATCCTCGCCCACGAGTTCCTCATCGACGAGCTGCGCACCGGCCCCGTGAAGATCGGGAAGAACGTGATGATCGGAGCCAACGTCACGGTCCTGGCCGGCGTGGAGATCGGAGATGGCGCCACCATATCCGCCCGCAGCCTGGTGAACTCCGACGTGCCCCCGGGGGCGGTGTTCGGAGGAGTGCCGGCGCGGCGGCTCGACGATAACGTCGCCGGCGAGCGTCCCCCGAGTCGACTGAGCCCAACGACGCACGGCTATCATCGAAGGAGCCCGGCGTTTTTGCCGCCATCGTCACCGGGTACGCACTGAGTTGAGACCGAGTCGATCGCATGCCAAGCGAAAGGGGACGTACATGGACGGTTCCGGGGAAAGCTACCGCGAGTGGAGACACCGCCACGTGCTCGACACGGCCGGGGAAAAGATCGGGACGGTGGAGGACGTCTACTACGATGACGCCACGGGCAAGCCGCAGTGGCTGCTCGTCAAGACCGGGCTATTCGGCACCAAGAAGACCCTCGTGCCCGCCTACGAGGTGGGAGTGCGGGCCGACGAGTTGACCGTCGCCTTCAGCGAGGAGAGGGTCAAGGACGCGCCGAAGTTCGACCCCGACGAGATGCTCACCGAGGAACAGGAGCGCAGCCTCTACGCCTACTACGGTCTGAGCTACGACGCCTCCATGGGGGCTGTCGGCTGGGATCCGGCTTCCGGCATCTCCGAGGAAGAGATGCTCGGCAGTCTGGGCCGGCCGTCCCAGTGTCTGCGCCTGGGCCAGAGCATCATGATGGAGCCCGTGGCCCAGGACGACGAGGAGGCCTGAGCCGGTCCCCGGGACGCCTGACCCGGGCGGCAGATCCATCCAGACAGCACGGCCATGAGCGACGAAGGCAGCAGCGGGTAGCGGTCGCCCCCCGGACGAGGGGGAGCTGGCAGGCTACCTCGACGAGCTCATCTCCGCCAGTCTCTCGCAGAAGGAGTCGGAGCGCGCAGCGGCGCACCTGGCGGCAATCATCGCCGACGCCGAGCGGCGACCGAGCAACCGCCCGACCCGCCGCCCAGCGCGCCTGAAGAGAGTTGCGCACCGACGCCCCCTGAGACAGACACCGGCGGGGCCGGGCGCGCGTCCATGCGTGAGGAGCTCCTCGCGCTCTTCAGGGACACCGAGAAGAGAGGGACGGGCCCGGATTCGAAGGCGGCGGGATCTGCGGCGCCCCGGCACCCCGGCAGCCCGCGACGAGTCTGACTCGTCAGCAGGCCGCGATCGCGGACGCGACACTGGGAGCCTCGGCCGCCCCGGCCCAAAGCGTCTTCCTCATCGCTTCCTGCGCCAGGCCCCCTGTATGGCCGATCTTCCCTCCTCCGGGATCCCCGATCTCGATATCCATCTGGGCGGCGGCCTCGGCCCCGGTCTGCACGTCTTTGCCGGGCCGCCCGGGGCCGGCAAGACGGCCTTCATGCTCTCGGCCGTCTGGGAAGCGGTCTCCGCGCGGCGTCCCGCCGTGTACTACGCCTTCCGCGAGGGGAGCCTGCGCGCCTGGATGCGGCTGGTGGCTACACTGGCGAGTTTCCAGGAGAGTCGGGGAGACTCCGCACTCACCCTGACCCGACTCCGCTCCGGACGGCTGGCCCCCGAACAGCTGGCGTCTGTCGGCCGGCTCGACCGCCTGTCTCCAGGCGTCGGTGCTGCCACTGCTCTCCCTGGTGGACACCGTCCCCGCCCGTGTGGCGACGCTGGACGCCTTTGCCGAGGACGTACGCGTCCGAGGCCGAGAGGTGAGCCAGAAGCGCGGACGCGTTCCCCTCGATCCTGGTGGACGACCTCGACCGCCTCCTCCTTCTCGCTTCCGAGCAGCCGCTCGTGCACGCGCTGGCGCTCCTGGACGAGGTCCTCCGAGAGGAGTGCGTGCCCGGTCTCGTGGCTGCCAACCTGACGGATCCGCTGATCGAGGCGGCCGACTCGCTGCCGGTACAGACCGTGCTGGTCCTGGAGGAGGCAGTGGGGAAGTTGGAGGAGGGCTTCGGGCGGGCGGATCTTCAGGTGCGCGCGAGCGCGCCCACGGGCTGGACGGGCACTCTCCCGCTGCTCCTGGACGTCTCCTCAGGCCTGTTCGCCGTCGACCCCACCATCCTACAGCGGGCACAAGAACGAGCCCCAAGTGACCTAGCGCCTACACCGCTACCGTCTTTGCCCTTCAGTTGCTGATGCCTCTCTGTACTACGCGGTCATTTGTCTCCGCGCTTCCTCCGCATCAGCCCTTCTGGAGAACCCGGCGCGATCGCCTTGCCTCTTGGGACTCGCACAATTTCTATTCCGCTTCCCGCGCAGATCCTAAACATGCGGCATGCTAGAGCAGCGAGAGCGATGCCGGTCCCTCGCCTCTCCCGTGCGCGGATCGCGCTCGTGAAGACGATGGTCATCTCGCCGTCGGCCGAGATCATCACCGGCACCCCACCCCAGTAGTAGGCGGAATAAGCCGCCGTGGTCCGCGCGCCCAGGTGACCGCGGGCCGAGTCATGCATGTGCAGGATGCCACCGAAAGCCAGAACGGAAGAGTGGTCGAACAGCACCGCCCCATCGAGAGTCGCCAACTCGAGTAACAGCTTCCTCTGGTGCTCGCGTCTCCATCGTCGCGCCCATCCTGATGGTCGAGGCCCTGGGGCCCAGCAACGCGTGGATGCCGGAGGGAGGCCGATCGGGTCGGCCAGCCGACAGGCGCATTCCACCAAGTGGTCGACCACGAGCCGGTCGGGATCGAACACCAGCAAAGCTCCCTTGCGCCGGTAGCTGAGGTCGAGGGCGCACAGCAGCGTGTTCGTGGCCATGTCCACGCCGCCGAAGATGGACGACGTGGCCGCGGTCAAGGGCCTCACGATCGCAGACTGCCCAGCGCCCCTTCCGGCACGACGCCATGAGACCGCCCGCGATCGAGGACGATGGTGTCCCCCATCTCTGTGATATGGAACGACCACTGCCCGGCACCGAGCACCGTCAACGAAGGGATCCAGGAACTCAGGGTTGAAGGCAGGGGCCGGCAGTTGGCAGATGTCCTCGCGGGTGATCTGCCGGTAGTCGAGGAAGCGCAGTTGCTTGTCGACCTCCAGGAAGACCTGCCCGCTGGTGGCGATGGAGTCGAGCCCCTTCTGCAGCGACACCTCGGTGATGTCGGTACCCCCGCTCCCCGGGGAGAGGATGAGATTGAGCGTGACCGGCCGGTTCTCCGACGTGCGGAACTCGAGGTTGTCCGCCCAGGCAAAGAGCCGCTCCCACTCCACCTCGCGTCGTGCCAGTCGCAGCCAAGCGATGACCACTTCCCTGCGCACATTGGAGAGGTCGCGGATGGTCACCACCTCGGGCAGGGACGCGGCCCACTCCTCCACCGGTCGTGATGAAGTCGTAAACCGCGGCCAGGCCGGCGAACAGGCGGTGTGACTCTTGAAGGCCACTCGCTCGCCCCCGACGCCGAGCACATGCTCCGCCGGTCCATGGTCGGCCTGGTACCAGTGCGGTACCGTGTCGATTATCTGGCGAAGCAACTCCTGCTCGTGCATCAGACCTCGCTCTCCGTGGGCTCGTCGCCGTTCGTGGCTGTCTGCGCGGCGCTTGCGGCGCCTTGTTCCGCGTCGGCCCGCGCGGCCGCCAGGGCCTCCAAGACCTTCTCGGGGGTCATGGGCAGCGAATGGACGCGCACGCCTACGGCGTCGTAGAGGGCATTGGCGATAGAGGGAGCCACGTTGGTGATGCCGGTCTCCCCTACGCCCTTGGCGCCGAACGGGCCGCTGGGATCGGGCTCCTCCACCAGGATGACCTTTATGTCGGGCATGTCCAGGGTGGAGAGCATCTTGTAGGTGGCGAAGCTGTCGGTGAGCACCTTGCCCGTCTTGTCGTCGATGACGAGGTCCTCGGTCAGGGCGTAGCCCAGCCCCTGGTACGCCCCTCCCTCGAGACAGGCCTCCACGGTCAGCGGGTTGATGGCCCGACCGATGTCGTGCGCCACCACGAACTTGAGGACTTTGATCACGCCCGTCTCCACGTCCACCTCGATCTCGGCGAAGCCGGCCTGGAAGTTGGGACAATGCGTCAGCGCCTGGTGCTTGCCGGTGGCGATGATGTGCTGCCCCTCCAGTCCGTACTCGTAGATGCCTGCGCTGGCGATCTCGCCCACGCCGACGGTCCTCTCCGGTTCGGTCTTCAGAAAGACGCGGCCGTCGCGGATATCGAGGGCCTCGGGAGTCGTCTCCAGCGCCCTGGCCGCGTGTTCCAGGACCATGGCCTTGACCTTGCGGCCGGCGTCGATGACGGCGTTCCCCATGGCGTAGGTGGAGCGGCTGGCATGCGTACCGATGTCGAAGAGGGTGACGTCGGTGTCGCCCGTGACCACGTGTATGTCCTCGTAGCGCAGGCCCATGACCTCGGCTGCGATCTGAGCTAAGAGCCCCCAGAATCCCCTGACCCATCTCGCAGGGGCTGACGGTAAGCTGCGCCGAGCCGTCCTCGTTCAGCTTGATGATGGCCGTGGAGTGCTCCAGCAGGAACCCGCCGGCCCCGCTGGCGTGGGTCATGACGGACATGCCCACTCCCCGCCGATAGCGACCTTTCTTGCTGCGGCCCCATCCCTGCCATTTGTCCTTCCAGCCGATGGCCTCGGCGCCCCGTCTCATGCACTCCCCGAGGGCACAGCTGGTCAGGTCGACCGGCTCCCACATGCTGCACTCGCCCACGCCCTTGATGTTCTTGAGCCGGAACTCGAGCGGGTCGAGGCCGCACTTCTCGGCCGCCAGATCGACGGCTTGCTGGAGGATGAACGAGCCTTCCGGGTTCCCGTAGCCCCTCATGCCACTGGAGGTGGGGTTGTTGGTGTAGACGATGGTGGCCTTGCCGCGGATGACAGGCGAACGCATCACTCCCAGCGTCGCCTGCATGTTGACGGCGCTGATGGTGCCGCTGTGGGAGAAGTAGGCCCCCGCGTCCGAGAGGATGGTCTGCTCCAGAGCGCTGATGGTGCAGTCGTCGCTCACGCCCAGGCGGATGGTCTGGCGTTGCTCGGTGCGGCTGCTCCAACCGTTGAAGTCCTCCTCGCGTGTCACGAACACCTTGACCGGCTTGCCCGTGACCTTGGCCAGAAGCGCAGCGAGTGGCTCGACCCCCAGGCTGAGTCTGGCCCCGAAGCCCCCGCCCACGGTGGTCGTGACCCAGCGTACGTCGCCCTCGCCGATGCCGAAGATCCGGCGGGCCATGGTCTTCTTGGCCAGGTGGGCGTTCTGGTTGGGCGACCACACCGTCAGCCGTCCCTGCTCGTCCCAGCGGGCCACGGCCACGTCGGGCTCCATGTGCGCCTGCTTCTGGCGCGAGTTGCGGCCGCTGAACTCCACCACATGGGCCGACCCCGCCAGCGCCTGCCTCCAGATCGCCGCGGTTGAAGGGGTGGTCGATCACTCCGGCGACGTTGTCCTTCCAGCGCTCGTGGACCACGCGGGCGCCGGGCTTGAGAGCCTCCTCGGGGTCGAACACGGCGGGCAACTGCTCGTACTCCACGTCGATGAGGTCGAGCGCCTTCTCGGCCGTGTAGACGTCGACGGCCGCCACGGCGGCGATCCAGTCACCCATGTAGCGCGCCTTGTCCGAAAGGATGTACTGGTCCTGGTTCTCGCCCTCGTAGGCGAAGGGCGGCAACCCTTCGGCCATCACCGAGCGGGTGAAGGTCATCTGGGGGACGTCCTCGTGAGTGAGGACCGCAGCGACGCCCGGGAGGGCCTTGGCTTTGGACGTGTCGATCTTCACCACCCGGGCGTGCGCGTAGGGGCTCATGAGGATACGGCCGATGAGCATGCCGGGCAGTGTCACGTCGGCCCCGTAGATGGCGGCCCCCGTCGTCTTGCCGGCCGCGTCCGGCTTGGTGAGGGACTTGCCGACGACGGAGAGGCTGTCGGCGGAGAAGGCGTCTGTCATGATCCCTGCCCCCCGTTCCTCATCGTCTCGGCCGCGGCTTCGACCGCGTCGATGATCTTCACGTAGCCCGTGCAGCGGCAAAGGTTGCCGGCCAGGGCGCTCTTGATCTCGTCCCTCGTGGGCCGCGGGTTCTCATCCAGAAGAGCCTTGGTGGACATGATCATGCCCGGGGTGCAGAAACCGCACTGGACGGCTCCCTTGTCGACGAAGGCCTGCTGGATGGGGTGCAACTCGCAGCCGTCTGCCAGGCCCTCGATGGTGATGATGTCCTTGCCGATAGCGGTGACGGCCAGGGTCAGGCACGAGAACGACGGCTTCCCGTCGAGGAGCACCGTGCAGGCGCCGCAATCGCCGGCCCCGCACGCGTTCTTGGTGCCGGTCAATCCCAGCTTGTCGCGCAACACGTCGATCAGCAGCATGTGCGGCTCGACGATCACCTCGTGGTCGCAACCGTTGACGTTGAAGACCGCGATCTGCTTGCTCATGACCACCTCCCTTCAGGACCGCCCGCCGCGCCCGAGCCGGCGCCGGCAGCTGCCGCCGCGGTAAGGGCGTCCCTGACCAGTACCCGCACCATATCCTTGCGGTAGGTGGCCGTGGAGCGGACGTCGCTGATGGGTATTACCGCCTCGGCGGCCGCATCCGCCGCCTCGGCGATGGCCTTCGCAGTCAGCTCCCCACCGCGGAGAACGTCCTCGGCCGCGGCGGCTCGGACCGGCGTCGAGGCCACCGACCCAAGGGCGATCCTGGCCTCGCTGCAGAGGCCGTCAGCGGCGCTCACTAGCGCCGCCGCGTTCACCTTGGCGATATCCTCCGCGGTCTTGGAGAGCTTCAGGAAGGCGCCGCTCGTCCCAGCCGCCACAGCGGGGACAAGAATCTCAGTGACGATCTCGTGCGGCCCGACGGCCGTCTTGCCCGTATCGACGAAGAACTCCTCGATGGGTATCTCCCGTTCCGAGGCGACTCCCGCGATCCTCACCCTTGCTCCCAGGGCAAGCAGGGCGGGCGCCACGTCCGAGGCCGGGGTACCGACGCACAGGTTGCCGACCACCGTACCCATGACCTTGGTCTGCACCGATACGATCGACGCGATGGCCTGCGCCAACAACGGCCACCCCTCACGCACCACCGGCGACCGTTCGACGTCACGCAGACTGGTCATGGCCCCGAACCTCAGTCCGGAGCCGTCCGCCCGCACGTAGTCGAGTCCTGGCACCTTCTGCAGGCTCACCACTCTCTCCGGGGTGATCTGGCGCAGTCTCATCTTCAGCACTAAGTCCACGCCTCCGGCGAGCACTCTGGTCGCCCGTCCATCCACAAGCCCGACGATCTCCCCGACCGTCACCGGTTCGGAGAACTCGAACGGCATCAACACCCGATGCATAGCGCCCTTCCTACTCGTAGTACTCCGGACACGCCTTGAGATCAGGAACTGTTCCAGGTCGTGACCGAAGAAGATCTGGCCCTCCTCCTTCTCCACCAGGTCGCGGACCCGCTTGAAGCTGTGCAGCTCGCCCGACGCCGACCAGGTGACGGCATGGGGGATCCCCGGCGCGTAACCGTTCACCGGCACGTCGTAGTACATGCCGCGATGCTCGCAGGCGGACAGGAACACGGGGCCAGTCTTGGGCAGCCGTACCATCACGTTCTGGAATCCCGGGCGTATGGCCGGGCAGGGAGAGAATTTCCACGTCCTTGCCCACAAGTTCGTAGTCACCCTTGACGTACATGTAGTCGAGGCCAGGCACCTCGAAGTATTCACGCACGTACATCCAGGAGTGGAACTGCTCCACGGCCGGTTCCTCGCCGAGCCGCGGCGGGGTGCCGACGCGAGAAGCGTAGTCCATCTCCGTCTCCTGCACGATGATCTTAGCCTTCGTGCCCGCGAAGGCGGGCAAGTAGCCGGCGTGCTCGCTCATGAGGTGCGATATGACGACGTAGTCGATGTCCTCCGGCTTCACCCCGATCTTGGCCAACTGGGCGACGGGGTTCTGATCCGGGGCCTGCTTTACATGAGCGCCCTCCGGGGCCCTTGCGGTGGGGGAAGCCGACGAGCGTCCGCGAAGTACTCCAGGTTGAAGCCGAGATCGAAGACGATCTTGGCCTTGGGGTGATCGATGAAATACTGACAATTGCGGATGCCAAACGGCTCGGCCTGGTATTCCTTGCCGGTGTCGGCTCGGGTGCCGAAGTGATAGAGAAAGCCTCTCTCCGTCCACATCTGCCCGCAATCTAGAACGTACAACTTCATCAGGGTTCTCCTTCCCTAGTCTCTGAGACAGGCGACCACGTCGATCTCTACCAGCATGTTGTCCCGAGCCAGGGACGCGGGCATCATGAAGGTGCTGGCCGGCGGCTCCTCGATCAGCCCGGGAGCGTACTTCTGCCAGTACTCCCACTCCGTCTCGCGCATGACGGCGTAATCCTTGACGTCCTTGAGGTAGATCACAGTCTTGACGATGTGGTCCATGCTGCTGCCGGCCTCTTCCAGCGCGGCGCGGACCTTGTCGAGGGCCACGAGCATCTGATCCCTCACGTTGACAGACGACACGTTGCCCGTCTCCATGGTCCGGCCGCTCATGCCGGAGCAGAACACCAGGTCACCCACCACCACCGAGCGCGCGAAATGCTGCTTCTCCCCGCCGTAGTACAGCGGATAGGTCTTCTTCTTCACGAGGCTCCTCCCCCTGTCCCGCCGGCTCTCGTCGCCGGCCTTTGTCACGATATTTCCTCGTCCATGCCCACGATGCGGAAAGGCACCCGGGCAAAGGGCAGCGTCTTCTGGTCGATGAAGATACGGTCCCGCTCTCCAATCCGCCCTGAGCCCAGCGCGATTGGCTTCGGTCGCCGCACGCTCGATCACGCCCGTGTCAGCGTCAAGGACGGCGCCGTAGTCCCGACGGGCGCTCTCGGCGGATACGAGGCCGATGTCCAGATCGTGCTGCAGGTGGTCCAGGTCGCGTTCCAGAGGGTCGCCGTACCCTCCACCACCCGGAGCTCGGAAATAGAGCACGTCGCCGTCGCGGGCTATCTCCCCGCCGGCCCGATCGATAGGCGTCTCGCTGCCGTCGGCGTGGATGATCTTGTTCTCGCCGTGCAGACCAGGCATGCCGCCGAAGATGCCGTAAGGCGGGATGACGCAGCGGTCGTTGCATCCTCCCACCTCGCACTCGTGCCCGATGGGCCGCATGATGGTTATGCCCGACATGCCGCCCCGGAAACGCCCCGGTCCTCCGGAGTCAGGGGAGAAGGCATACTCGTCGACGACGAAGGGGTAGCGGGTCTCGAACACCTCCATGGACACCTGGGAAACGCTGCCCCCGATGCGTGGCCCCCCCGCCAGTTCGAAGCCGTCCTTGGTGGCGCGCGCCCCCCAGGCCGTGGGGTCGGAGCCCAGATACCAGGCGTAGTAATCGCCGCTACGGGGATCGAAGCCGCCGGCGATGTGGGCGGTGGCCGTGCCGGAATCGGCCCCGATGACCTTCTCGGGAATCACCCGGGCCAGGCGCCGCGCTGATGGTATCGATGATGCGCAGCGACGTCTCCGTGTTGCCGCTCACCACCGGCGCCGGGAAGCGCGCGTTCACCACGCGGCCCTCGGGAGCGATGATCTTCAGGGGCCGGTAGCAGCCGTGGTTCTTGGGGATGGTCGGGTCGGTGAGGTTGAACATGGCACAGTAGGTGGCCGAGTGGACCACGCCCAACACGCAGTTGGCCGGGCCCCGTACCTGCGCGTCCGAATCGCTGAAGTCGAAGCTGATGTCGCTCCCCGTGATGGTGACCTTCACCTGGATCTTCACCGGACGGTCCTTGTCGATACCGTCGTTGTCCAGGTAGTCGGCGAACGTGTAGACCCCGTCGGGCATCCCCTCTATCTCGGCCCGCATGAGCTGCTCGGAGTAGTCGAGTGCCCACTCCATGGCCTCGGTCATGGCCTCGGCGCCGTACTTGGCGAAGAGTTCCCCGATGCGCGTTCTCGCCCAGCCGGCAGCCGGCCACCTGGGCCTGGAGGTCCCCCCAGCTGAACTGGGGCACGCGCACGTTGGCCAGGAAGAGGTCGCGCACGCCCTCGTTCAGTACCCCGCAGTCGTACAGCTTGATGGGCGGGATGCGGACCCCTTCCTGGAAGATGCTGACCGTATCGCCGGCAAAACTCCCCGGGTGCATGCCGCCGATGTCCCCGTGATGCCCGCGTGCCACGGCGTAGGCCACCAGCCGCTCGCCGAGTAGACCGGCGCCATGATGTCCACGTCGGGCAGGTGCGTGCCCCCCGGGAAGGGGTTGTTGTGGATGAGGACGTCACCCCTGGTGAAGCGTCTTCGGCCCGAAGTGGTCGATGATGGCCCTGGCACTAAGCTCGAGGCCCCCAGGTGAACCGCCACGCCCATGGAGGAGGCGATCAGCCGCCCTTGGCCGTCGAGCAGCGCCGTGGAGAAATCGAGCACCTCGTTGAAGATGGGGTGATAGGAGGTCCGCTTCAGGACCTCGGCCATCTCCAGGGGGATGGATTCCATCAGGCTGCGCAATACCCCGAGGGTGAAGGCGTCCTGGTCTGGTTCTCTGTGCCGGCCACCGTCATACCTCCCTGTCTCCCTCGGTGTCGGGCGCGCACGGCACCCTCTCGCTGGGGGGCCAGCTCACGATCAGAGTCCCGAACCGGTCGACCTTAGCCGTCTCCCCCGGCGGAAGCACGGTGGTGGTGTCCATCTGCTCCACGATGGCCGGCCCCGAGATGACGTTGTTGGCCCTGAGCCGGGTAGCGCTCGTAGGTCCTGCAGTCGATGTAACCGCCCGCCTCCTCGAAATAGACCTTGCGCGTCCCCTTGAAGGCCCCGCCGGGATCCGCCGTGCCCGTTCCTCGATCTCCTGCATCTCCGCCTGGCCATGGGACCGATGGCGGCCACGCGACAGGGTCATGAACTCCACCTCCGCGTCAGGGACGCGTGCCCGAACAGGTCCATGTGTTTCTCGTGGAACAGGTCGATGCAGGTCGCCAGCGTGGTCTCCGTGCATGTCCTCGAGCCATTTCAGCGGGGATCTCCACCGGTACCTCGTGGGCCTGGCCCAGGTAGCGCATGTCGATCTCGTAGCGCACGCCGACTGTCCTCCCGTACGAACCCCAGCTCTTCGATCTTCGGCCACCGCCTCCCGGGCTGATCTCGTCGAAGATCGCCTCCATCCGCTCCGGGTCGGCCTGGGAGCCACGTGCCACGTAGGAACGGTGGACGTCGTAGCGGGCATCGGCGGTGATCAGACCCAAGGCCGAGAAGACCCCGGCGTTCAGGGGGACGATCACCCGGGGATGCGCAGTTCCTGAGCCATGCGGACGGCATGGATGGCGGCCGTGCCCCCCGAGACCACCAGGCTGAAATCCCGGGGGTCGTGGCCCCTCTGGACGGTGACGACCCGCATGGCGCCCGATCATGTTGGCGTTGACCAGACGATAGATGCCGTGCGCCGCCTCAGGCACGCTCGATACCCAGACGGTCGCCGATCCTCTCCTTGATGCGCGCCGCGGGCCGCCTCGACGTCCACTCCCATGTCGCCGCCCAGGAAGTAGTCGGCGTTGATGTAGCCAAGGACGAGGTCCGCATCGGTCACCGTGGGCTCGGTGCCGCCCGTGCGGTAACAGACCGGGCCCGGGTACCGCGCCGGCGCTCTGGGGGCCGACGTGCACCGCTCCGGCCTGGTCGATCCAGGCGATGCTCCCCCCGCCCGCGCCGATCTCCACCATGTCCATGACCGGCGCCCCGATGAATATCTGCCCGCCCACCCAGAAGCGGCTCGTGACCTCCGGCCTGCCGTCCCGGATGACGCACACCTTGGCCGTGGTGCCGCCCATATCGAAGGAGATCACGTCCGGGTAACCCAGCGACTTCCCCAATTCGGCGGCGGCAGCCACTCCCCCTGCGGGTCCGGAGTCGATGGTGTAGACGGGCCTCTGCGCCGGCCACCTGCGACGACATGATGCCGCCGCTCGACTGCATCAGGTAAAAATCCTTCTCAAAACCCGCCGTCGGCCAGTCGCTTGCGAGCCTCTCCAGATACGACTGCATGATGGGCATGATGTAGGCGTTGACGGTGGCCGTGCTCAGCCGTTCGTACTCCCGGATGATCGGCAGGATCTCGCTGGACACGGAGAGGGGCACGCCGGGTAGCATCTCCCGCAGGATCTCCGCCGTGCGCTGCTCGTGCGCGGGATTGATGAAGGAAAGAGGTAGCAGACGACCACCGCCTCGACTCCTTGCTGCGCGGATCTTCTCCGCCACCCCCCGCACCGCCTCCTCATCCAGCGGCACGAGGACGTTGCCCCTGTAGTCCAGTCTCTCCGGCACCTCGAAACGAAGGGCCGTCTCACCAGAGGGTCGTAGCCGCCCACGTAGTCCTGTGGAAGGTCCATCTGCAGGTTGTACATGTCGTCCGGATTGTCGATGACCCGCTGGCCACGGCGTAGCTCGAGGACGTCACGGAAGCCCTTGGTGGTGATGATGGCCAACCGGGCGCCCTTGTTCTCGATGACCGCGTTCACCCCCACCGTGGTGCCGTGGGAGAAGAAGCTGACCTCTCTCAGGTCGATGCCGGCTTTCTGCAGGGCATCGTGGACCCCCAGCGACTGGTCTTCCGGCGTAGTCGAGGCCTTGGCCACCGTCACTCGGCCCTCGTCGTCGATGGCCACGACGTCGGTGAACGTGCCGCCCACGTCGGCGCCGATCCTGTGCCTCGTTGTTATGGCAAGCCCCCTCGAGTCGAGATGACGCCCGTCATGGGGCCGTTCCTCAATCTCTCGGCCCATTCTAAATGATTGAAGCGCCTCGCCCCAAGCGGCCGCCAGCGAGGTCACTCGATGCTGGGCTTCCCGTCCGGAAACAAAGGAGCATGCGTGGGCGCAGCCTCCATCGCGGCACAGCAAGCGGGGCCGCCTCGATCCTCGAGGCGGCCCCGGTCTTGTCTTACCTGGTCGTTCCTGCGACCGTCGACACTGAATCGCGGTCACGCCGCGACTATCAGTGCCCTTAGGTAGTAGAGAGTTGCAGTTCTATCATGCCCGTGTAGGTCTGGCCGGGCACGATCGGAGTGAGTACGCCGTCCACGTACATCTTGAGGGCTTTGCCCGCCGGCGCCATCACGACCGAATCGGCGCCCACGACGAGCTTGGTCAGATAGCTGGTAGCGGTCACGGTCCACTCGGAATCGCCCGTCAGAGTCACGAGCACGCCGTTGTTCACGGGCATCGCCGGCGTGTTGGTGATCATGCCGATCTCGCGGAAGTCCTCGGCCGAGATGCCGTCCTGTGCGGCAGCTCCTGGATGCACGGCCGTGGAGGCGGTGATCATCCCCACGATGTCGCTGTCCTCGAAGGTCAGCGCCATGTTCTTCGACACGCTGCTCGGCGGTCCGAACGGACCCTGGACGATCCCACCACGGGTGGAGTTGTAGAAGCT
>CAWHIX010000013.1:0-143478 GCA_963829545.1 uncultured Actinomycetes bacterium | reverse complement strand
GCGTGCGGTCCGAATATACCTCCAGGCGCCAACACCCACCCAAGGTCTTACGCCTGGACATCGTAACGGGGGCCGGGTAGGGCTACAATCAGCCGTGCGGGCACCCTCCAAGCCGCGAGCGGACGAGATGGGCTTCGGGTCGGACATCCGGCTCCGCCTCGAAAAGGCTCCGGGGTTTGGCGACTCGTGCCGATAGATATGTACCAAGCTGAGGGAACAGAGAGCGAGGTCCGGATCCCTCACCTGCATGACAGAGTAGAAGGCAACCAGCAGCGCCGACCCCAGCAAGCGAAGAGTCGGTCGGGGCGCGCCGCGCTTACCCTCCTGCTCGCTCTGGCCATCGCAGTCGCCCTACCGGTCCTCATTTCGCCCTCCCAGGCTTTCGCCGCACCTACGGCCGATGGTACCGCGGCCGCGACGACGCAAGGCTCCACCACCAGCACGACCCTCACCTCCGGCACGCAGCAGCTGATCCTCTACGGTGACGCTCTCAGCCGCGTCAACGACCTCACCGGCGAGGCGGCGGCAGTCCAGGCCGAGATCGATCTCCTCGACGACGAACTCGAGCGCCGCACTGAGTCCTACAACGAACTCGTGGTCAGACTCGACCGCACCAACGTGGCTCTCACCGAACTGCGCCGCGAACTGGCCCTGGCCGAGGCCAACCACGAGCGGCATGTGGATATGCTCGAGGAGCGCATCCGGGGTCTGTACAAATCGGGAGGCAACGACCAACTTCTGCCCATGCTCTTCCTGGCCGATGGCCTGGAGGATCTCTATAACCGCGTCGTCCTGATCTCACAGCTGGCCGACAACGACGCCGAACTGGTCCAGGGCCTCAAGGAGAGCAAAGCCCAACTTGGTGCGGTGCTGGCGCAGATCGACGGCCAGAAGCGGGAGGAGCTCTCCCTTCGCCGGAGGATGGCCGACGAGCGGGAGTTGATCCAGGCCAGCCTTCTCGAGCGCAAAGCGGTCCTGGCGACCATCGACAGCGAGATCCAGGCCGTCCTCGATGAGGAGCGTCAACGACAGGCCGAGGAGCAGGAACGGGTGCGCCAGGCCGTACTCAGCCTCGCCAACGGCGGATACAGCTACCAGGGGACGCTTCCGCAGAGCGGCGACCCAGTCCTCGACCAACTCCTCGAGACGGCGTTCACATACATCGGTATCCCCTACGTCTGGGCCGGCGACAGACCTTCCACCGGCTTCGACTGCTCCGGCTTCACCCAGTTCGTGTTCGCGCAGCACGGCGTCCAGTTGCCGCACTACTCGGGATTCCAGGCCCAGATGGGCACCCCCGTGAACCTCCCCGACATCCAGCCCGGAGACCTGCTGGCCTTCGGCTTCCCCGTGCATCACGTGGGGATCTACGTGGGTGAGGGTATGTTCATCCACGCCCCCCGCACCGGTGACGTCATCAAGCTCTCGCGACTCAGCGAACGCACCAATCTCGCCGATATCCGTCGCTTCCCGCTCCAGCCGCGTGCGGGAGCCCCCGCCGTCAGGTAACATGGGGTCATGAGCAGCACCATCCTCATGGTCATCATGATCTGCGTAGGGCTGGCCATCGGCATTGTGGGCATGATCATCGTGGGCCGGCGTGCATACCGGCTGACCAAAGCCCTCAAGGCCGTCGATCGAGACCGCATCCAGACTGTCACCCGCCGCATCGAGGAACTCACCCCCCGGTTGGAACAAACGGCTCTCAAACAGAGAGAACTCGCCGAGAGGATGAAGGAACTCGATATCGCCAACAAGCGACTGAACTACCTGCGCGACGAGTTCGATGCGGCCACCGGCCGCCTCTTCAAGACCGGTTCCTGATCCTGCGGCGTCCTCGGCGACGCCGATTCCTCCGCAAAAGGAACAGCCGCCCCGTGGGGCGGCTGTCGTTTGTTGCAGGGTCCTTCCGAGCCCGGCTGCGTCGCCCCGCGGCGGACGTCCGGCGCGGGGCCGTGTGCCGCGGCGGACGCCGGGCGCGGCCCGACAGGTGCTAGACGGCTACGACCTCAGTGATCTCGGGGATCTCTTCCTTGAGGACCCGCTCTACGCCCATACGCAGGGTCATCTGCGACATGGGACAGCTGCCACAGGCACCGGTCAGCCTGACTTTGACGATCATGTTCTCCTCGTCCACATCGACGAGCTCGACGTTGCCTCCGTCGTTCTGCAGGGCGGGGCGGATAAGGTCGAGAGCCTGCTCAACGCGCTCCTTCACGTGTTCCTCCATCTCGGTAGTGCGGCTGCTCGGGCGTGCGCCACCTGTGCTCACCCCCGGCCGCGCGTCATTGTGCGTTTGACAGTTTCTCATAAGCGAGCGGCGGCGCCCATGGGCGCCGCCGCTTCTCTGTAGCTCGGGTCTCGGGCCGCCCGCGAGGCGCGGCCCTACTACACTCTCCGTCAGATCTTGATGATGGTCGCTACACCCTGGCCGCCGCCGATGCACATGGTGGCCAGCCCGTAGGTACCGCCCTCCTGCTTCATGGTGTAGATGAGGGTGGTGAGGATACGCGCGCCCGATGCACCGATGGGATGGCCGATGGCGATGGCGCCACCGCGCCTGTTCACCTTGGACATGTCGAGGCCGAGCTCCTGGGCCACAGCGCCCGCCTGCGCGGCGAAGGCCTCGTTCGACTCGATGACGTCCATCTGGTCGACGCTCATGCCGGCGATGTCCATGACCTTCTGCGTAGCATGGAAGGGGCCCATGCCCATGTAGGTGGGGTCGAGGGCCGCGGTGGCGTAGGCCACGATCTCACACAGGGGCTTGAGACCCTTCTTCTCGGCCCATTCCTTGGAGGCCACCACGAAGGCACCCGCCGCGTCGTTGATGCCGGAGGCGTTGCCCGCGGTCACGCAGCCGTCAGGCTTGAAGGCTGGCTTGAGTTTGGCCAGACCCTCGAGTGTGGTCTCGGGCCGCACGTGCTCGTCGGTGTCGAAGAGGATGGGATCGCCCTTCTTCTGCGGGATGGGCACGGGCACGATCTCTTCCTTGAACTTGCCCTCGGCGATGGCGGCGCCGGCATTGCGCTGGCTCTCGTAGCCGATCTGGTCCTGGACCTCACGCGTGATACCGAACTTCTCGGCCACGTTCTCGGCCGTCATGCCCATGTGCATGTTGTCCATGGCGCACCACAGACCATCCCTGATCATCTCGTCCACCAGGACGCCATCGCCCATGCGGTATCCCTGCCGGGCTTTGGGGACCAGATAGGGGGCGGCGCTCATGTTCTCCATACCGCCGGCGACGACGACGTCGGCGTCGCCGCTCTTGATCATCTGGGCGGCCACGTGGACCGACTTCATCCCCGAGCCACAGACGATGTTGAGGGTCCAGGCCGGTACCTCCTCGGGGATGCCGGCGTCGATCGACGCCTTGCGACCCGGGTTCTGCCCCAGACCCGCCTGCAGCACGTTGCCCATGATGACTTCTTGTACGTCGGTGACTTCTATGCCCGCCCGCTTGACGGCTTCGGCGATGGCGATGCTGCCCAGCTTGTAGGCAGGGATGTCGCTGAGAGTGCCCAGATAGCGACCTACGGGGGTCCGGGCAGCGCTGAGGATGACTACGTCACGAGACAAGGGTGTTCTCCTTTCTTAGGGAACGTTCGGCCGCGTGGATGATCCCCCAGCATCTTGACCGGCCGAAGACGTCCGTCCTGAAAAATGTCCGTGGGAAAAGATACCACTCCTTGCCGCGCTGTTCCGCTGCGCGGGCTCCAGGCTACGCCGGAGTCAGGCCCCAGTGAGTCCCACTGGGTCTTCTGGGAGAACGCGGGGCTAGGCCAGATCCTCCGGGTGCGGACCCGGCCACGAGCGCGGTCCGGCCAGGCTGCGGGACACCTTGATCCCGTTGTCCTCCAGCATTCCCAGTATCTCCGGCGCCATGGGCCAATACTCCTGCTCCCGCTCGCTGCCTTGCCCGCCCTCCGGGGAAACGAAATGAGCGGTGACGCGCAGCTCGCCGTCGATGTCGTCGGCCAGGACCTGATATCCCTGGCCCAGCCAGTCGAGGAGTCTCGTCTGGAACTCTTCTACGAGCATCCGATCCATGGGAACCTCCCTCATCGCACGATCGATACGGCCGATGGCGCCCTGGACGTCTACCCTTCCGATCTGCTGTGGTCTACCTTCATTCTATTCCTTCTGAGCCCGAGCGCGCCCCCTTGTCTGCCGCTCGCCCTGCCGGTCGGCGCGCGACGCCCTGGCGGGCCGTCTGCCGCGTTGCGGCGGCCGGGCTTCGTTCTTCAGCGGCCTCCTGGCCCCGCTCACGCTTCCGCGGTCTCCCGGGGACGCCAGCCGGCGCTGAACAGGAAGAAGAGGGCCGAGGTCCGTCCCAGGTGAGTGAAGTCCTGGCTCAGAAGCTCCGCCGTGGCATCGAGGTCGACACTCGCTCCCAGTTCGGTCAGGTAACCGTGGAACGACTTGTGCTCCTTGGCGCGCTCGATGAAGGCGGTCGCGTTCTTGATAACGGCCTCGATCTTGCGACGGTTGCGGATGACGGCCGGGTCGCCCAGAAGCCGGGCAACGTCCGGCTCTTCCATCTTTCTGATCTTGGCCGGGTCGAAGCCGTGGAAGGCCGTCGTCATCTCGGGCCAGCGCGACTCGACCACCTTGGGACCCAAGCCCGCCGAGAACACCGCCCGCGAGAGAAGGTTGAAATACTCCTTGTCCGACCGGGGAAACTCGCCGGCTCGCTGCATCCAGGCCTGCTTCTCAAACATGGTGCCCTCCGTTCCATCGTGGCCTTGTGACCAGGCGATGGTAGGAGACGCGCGGAGCGGGGTCTCTACAACCGTGGTTGAATCTTGGCGGACATCCATTCCTGGGCCAGGGCGACACGGTCGCTCAGGTCCAGCTCGCGTAGACGATGGTCGGGCGTCAACTCCACGATGCGATCGGCCAACTGCAGCGCCTCGGTGAGATCGTGGGTAACGAGGACTACGGTGATGCCGCCCTCCTTGATAATGTCCTGAAGGATAGCCATCACCGAGCCCTTCAAGGCGGCGTCCATGTTGCTGAAGGGCTCGTCCAGGAGGAGGATGCGCGGCTCGGCAGCGAAGGCCCGCGCGATGGAGACCCGCTGAGCCATGCCCCCGCTGAGTTCCTCGGGATGATAGTGCTCGAACCCCTTCAGGCCCACGCGCTCCAGCCAACGAGAGGCTTGGGCGCGGGCCTCGGTCTTGCCCATGCCCTTCGCCCGCAGGGCTACGGCCACGTTGTCCAGCGCCGTGCGCCAGGGCAGCAGGCGAGGCTCCTGGAAGACGTAGGCCAGAGTGCCCTCGGTCGTCGTCACCCGGCCCTCGTCAGGAGAGACGATGCCCGTCAGCAGCTTGAGGATGGTGGTCTTGCCCACCCCCGAAGGGCCCACGATGCCCACGATCTCGCCCTTGCCGATACGGAGGTCGAAGTCCTCCAGCACCACGAGGCTGTCAAAGCGCTTGGAGATATGTTCGAAGACGATCACTGCCCCACGCCCCTGCGCCAGCGCATGGTCCGCCGCTTGAGCGGGCGCAGCACCCCGAACTCGAGCACGGCCATGAGGACCAGAAGGACCAGTATCCAGGCAAAGAGCAGCGGCGTCTCCAGGTAGCTCATGGCCCGCGAGAAGGCGTAGCCGATGCCGTTCATCGCTCCCAGCAACTCCGCCAGCACCACGGCGCGCACGGCCACGCCGGCCGCCAGGGTCAGCCCCGCCATCACCGGCGAGGCGATTCCGGGCAGGTATACCTGGGAGAGCTGGAGGCGCCACGGGAATCTGTAGACGTGCCCCACCTCCACCAGCCGCCGGTCGATGGCCAGGACCCCGGCCACCGTGTTCACGAACACCAGCGGCACCACGATGGCCGCCACCACGAAGATCACGGTCACGTCGCCGAGGCCGAACCACAGCAGGGCGAGCACGGCGATGATGACGGCGGGGATGGTCATGCCCACCCAGCGTATCGGTTCCAGGAAGGCGCGCAGGCGAGGCTCGAGACCGGAGAGCACGCCCAGCACGAAACCGGTCGCCGCCCCGATGGCCAACCCGATCACCAGCCTCTTGAGGGTGATGAGCAACTGCAGCCACAACTCGCTGCCCCAGGCCAGCCGGGCCAGAGCCACAGCCGTATCGCCCGGCGACGCCATGATGGCCGGACTCACCGTCATGGATAGAAGCTGCCACCCCACCAGGATGGCGACGACGCCCAGCGTCCCGAACAGAAGCTGGCTGCGTTTGTACGACCGGCCCTTGACGGCCGGCTCCCGCGCCTCCTCCCCCGCTGCCTTACGGGGTGTAGTAGAAGCCATCATCGGGGAGCTTGCCTCCGATGACCTCCGGAGAGATCTCCGACAGGGCCTGATAGAAGGCCTCGAGGCTCGGCCGGGCCTGCGCGGCCGGGGTGAACTCCCAGGTGATGTTCTTGAGCGACTCGGTCATGGGCGCGGCCTTCAGCCCCAGCTCGGGGAGTTCGGTCTCCACCAGCCTGCCGGCTTCCTCGGGATTGGCCAGCATCCACTCCACCGCCTTGCGGTACTCCTCCATGAAGGCGGCTATCACCTCGGGTTTGTCCAGGACGCTCGCGGTGGCCACAGTGCCGGCGATGGGTGTGAGAGCGGCATCACCGGTGTTGCCGGTGGCCGTCACCCAGGCTTCATCGAAGGCCAGGGCGCGCAGGAACGGTTCCTCGGTGGCCTGGCTCTGCAGGATCACCGACGTGGTCAGCGCTTCGCTGAGCACCGCGTTATCCACCTGCCCGGAAAGCAGCAACTGGGCCGCCTGTGTCGGGTCGGCGGCGTAGCGCAGGTCGAAATCGGTCGCGGGGTCGAGCCCCTCCTTGGTGGCGATGTACTGGAACATCACGTCGGGCACGCTGCCCTTGAACGACACCACGAGCGACTGCCCCTTGATGTCGGTGAAGCTGTTCACGCTCGGGTCCTTGCTCACCAGATAGGTGATGTTCCACACCGATATGTCGAGCGCTTTGAGGACCAATCCCTTGTTGTAGAAGATGGCGGAGTTGTTGGAGGGGATGGTCACGAAGTCGCCCTGCTCCCCGGCCACCATGGCCCGCAACTGATCGGCGTTCTGCCAGATGACCACCTCGGTCTCTTCGGCCACGCTCGCCAACGAGTCGTTGATGGCCATGTAGGCCATGGGGATGGCCATGGGCCCAGGCGGAGCCACGAGCGTCAGCTTGTCCAGCTTGGCCACCGGTGCCGAGGTGGTCGTGGAGGGTTCCGTGACGGGCGGCGCGGAGGTCGTGGTCTCGCTGCTGACGGTCGTCTCCGAGGGGACGGTGACGGTGCTGGTAGTCGTGTCGCCGTCTGAGCCGCAGGCAGTGGCCCACGTCAGCCCCAGCGCGAGCGTGAGAAGCAGCGCGGCCGTCCAGAGACCGCGCCTACGAGCCACCGTCATGTGCGTTCTCCCGTCAGTCGACGAAGTCCATCCTCTGCAGATCGATGCCTTCCAGCGCCTTGAGTTCGGCGTAGAACTCCTCGGAATCGTCGCCGAAGACGTCCACCAGCACGACCCCGCTGGGCGAGCAACTCGTGGCATCGGCGTCGTGGATGCCCACCCTGGTGCGGATGCTGCACCCGTACTTGGTGAGACACGCCTGCACGGCCGGGACGTTCTTGGTCCGCTGGTTGATATGGATACCGAAGATCGTGTGCTTCACCGTGTCCCCCTTCTTGTGGATGCCTTCTCTCTGTACGTGGAGCGGCTCCGCGGCCTCCGCGAACCCTTGTAGTGTAGCAACGGGAGCCTCTCCGCAAGAGACCTTCCCCGCCGGTGGCCTATCTCTAACGTGTCGTCGGTTTTGATAACGAGATATCGGTAGACAATGCAGCGCGTTTGTTCTCGCGATCAAGACGTTGACAGGAAGCTGTGAAAAGGGTAAATTGTGAACCGGAAAACGCCGTTCTCGATGTAACGTTACTGCTGTGTCCGGGTGCAAGAGGGGTGGTCGGTCACTAGGATGGCGACAACGCACAAGCCCGTTGTTTCACGCCGCACGGTGGGGAGGCTGAGCCTGTACAGGCGCCTCCTGGACAGTCTTCGCCGTTCGGGCACCAGCAGCATCTACTCCCATCAACTCGCCCACCTTGCCGGGGTCAGTCCCACCGTGGTGCGCCGCGACTTCATGGTCATCGGCTATACGGGCAGCCCCAATCGAGGCTACGAAGTGGAGACCTGCCTCAAGAGCATCGAGCGCTTCCTGGTGGGGGCAGCCAGGCAGGAGATCGCCCTCATCGGGGTGGGACGGCTGGGAAGGGCCCTCCTCTCGCACTTTTCGGAGTACCAGTTGATGCTCCACATCACCGCCGGCTTCGACACCAACCCCGAGATCGTGGGGACGACCGTCCTGGGCTGTCCCATCTACGACATCGAGGATCTCGAGAAGGTCGTGTGCGAGCGCGCTATCCGCGTGGCCATAATCGCCGTTCCCGCTGAGATGGCGCAGGAGATCGCAAACCGCCTGATAGAGGCGGGCGTCCTCAGTATCGTCACCTTTGCCGCCGTGGCCCTGCAGGTCCCGGAGGAGGTGTTCGTCGACTACGTGGACATCACCTCCGCTCTCGAGTCCGCAGCCTACTTTGCGCAGGAGAGCCAGACGAACGGTACGGCCGAGGAAGACGGCACCGAGAACGAGGTCGTCGACCCCATCATCAAGAAGATCGACTCTCTGCTGGATGGGAACGGCCTGAGCCTGGAGCAGTTGGCGGAGCGCATCGGGGCCCGCGTCGTTGTGCCTGGCGCGCAGGGCAACACCAACGTCACCAAGATCTACGCCGGCGACCGGGTGAGCGATCTGCTGCACGAGGCTTCGCAGAAGACGCTGCTGGTCACCAAACTGGCCAACGTGCAGATGGTACGGGTGGCGGAACTCATCGACGTCCCCGGCATCTGCTTCGTCGACGACGCCGACCCCAGCCAGGAGATCATCGATCTGGCCCAGGACAACGGGACCCTACTCATGGTCTCGCCCCTGGGCGTCTTCGAGACGTGCGGTCTCATCTTCCACAATCTCTCCGAGCAGAACCGCGACTGAGGCGGGCCGATCACGTGGAGTTCCTTTCTTACCAGATCAAGAGCAACGACTTCAAGCGGGCGGGTGACGCCTCCCGCGCCCTCAAGGAACATCTGAAGCTGGTGGGGGCGGACGCCGAGTCCATCCGCCGCACCATGATCGCTACCTACGAGGCGGAGATGAACGTGGTCATCCACGCCCAGGGCGGCCGCCTGGAGGCGCATCTGGCCGAGGTGGGCATCCACGTGGACGTGATCGACAACGGCCCCGGCATCCCCGACCTCGAACTGGCCATGAAGGAGGGCTTCTCGACCGCGAACGCCGAGGCGCGGGCCTTGGGTTTCGGCGCGGGCATGGGACTGCCGAACATCAAGCGCAGCAGCGACCGCCTGCGCGTGACCTCCCATGTGGACACGGGCACTCGAGTCAGCTTCACAGTCTTCTTCAAGGGGGAAGCCACTCGGGCCGGCCGCTACCTCTCCCTGCAGGCCTCACGGGCGCTGTGCCAGGATTGCAGGCGCTGCCTGACGGCCTGCCCCACCGAGGCCATCCGCATGCGCGATCACGTGCCCGCCATCCTCGAGCACCTGTGCATCGACTGCGGAGCCTGCGTGGCCGCCTGCAAGCCGGAGGCCCTGACCATCCGCAACGACGTCTCCAGCCTGGACGAGATCACGGACCGGGAAGACGCCCTGCTGGTCGTCCCCCCCGCGCTCCTTGTCGACTGCGGAGCCAAGTACTCGCCCGAGCGCGTCTTCGACGCGCTGCACTCCCTGGGGTTCGCGGACGTCGTCTCCGTCACCCCCTATGAAGAGGCGCTGCGCCAGGCCGTCTCGGCCGCGGCACAGGCGGAAGACACGGCGCTGCCGCTGATCAGCCCCATGTGTCCGGCCATCGTCAACCTCATCGAGTTGCGCTTCCCCTCCCTGATCCCTCACCTGGCTCCTTTCGACTCCCCGCTGGAAGCTGTGCAGGGCGCTCACCCCGAACGGCCCATGGTCTACGTGGTGTCGTGCCCCAGCCAGCGTTCGGCTCTCATCGCCCACGAGGTGGCAGGCGGCCTGCTGCCCGGCCGGGAGACCATCACCGAGTACGTCACCCCGGCCCAGGCCCGTCAGGCGGCGATGGAGAGGCTGGTCGAGCGGCCGGCAGGCCGTGGACGCCCCCGCCACCGAGGAGGGAACGGACAGGTACCGGGCCTCGGCCCGCATCTCCCCGACCGCCATGCAGGCCATGGAGGCGCGCCTGTCCTGTGGCGGGCCCCAGACCCCGCGCTTGGTCGTGACGGGGGTGGAGCATGTGGTAGCCGTGCTCGAGCAGTTGGAGAACGGACTGCTGGCCAGCGTGCCCGTGATCGAACCCTACGCCTGCGAAGGCGGCTGTTTCGGCTCCCCCTTCCTGCAGGAGGACTATCACGTCTCGCTGCACCGCTGGGAAGAGGCGGAGAAGACCCTGGCCCTGGACGTCACGGCGGCCGACCTGCCGGCTCCCCAGGCCGTGCCCCGGCGCCTGCCGTTGACGGCCCGACCCGGCATCCGCCTCGACGCCGACATGGGTCTGGCCATCGAGAAGTTGGGCCAACTGCAGACCATCCTCGAAGCTCTGCCGGGCAAGAACTGCGGCGCCTGCGGCGCCCCCACCTGCACGGCCCTCGCCGAGGACGTGGTCCTGGAGAGGGCCCGACTCGCCGACTGCCCCTATATAGAGATCAAGGAGGGGACGAGCGCATGAGACTGTCCGAGGTCGCCCGCGAGCTGGAGCTGCGGGAACTCACCCCCCAGGTGCCGTGCGACGGGGAGATCACCAGGCGGATACGCCTCCGACCTCCTGAGCGACGTGCTGGCGCACGCCCCCGAGGGAGGAGTCCTCATCACGCTGCAGGTGCACCTCAACGTCATAGCCGTGGCCAGCCATGCCGGGCTGCAGGCCGTGATCTTCGCCTCCGAGCGGATGCCGGAGGAGGACGTGATCGAGCGGGCCGTCGGAGAGGGACTGGCTCTGTTCGTGTCGCCGGCCGACACGTTCGAGATCGCCGGCCGTCTGTATCAGACGGGACTGCGCGGGCGGACGGGCTGAGCGGACTGGTGTGAAGTCGAGATGGATGGACAACGAGTAGCGATCAGTGACACACGTACTGCGAAGGATATCGGCCGATCTCCACATCCACACGGCGCTCTCGCCCTGCGGGTCGGAGGAGATGACGCCGCCGGCCATCGTGGCGGCGGCGCTGGAGGCCGGGCTTGACATGATCGCCATCTGCGACCACAACACGGCCGGCAATGCCGCTGCGGTGCAGGAGGCGGCGGCCGCGCAAGCTGCCGCCGGGGGACCGCCACTGGTGGTCCTGGCCGGCATGGAGGTGGCCAGCGCCGAAGAGGCGCACGTGGTGGGGCTGTTCCCCGACGCGGCGGCCGCGGAGCGCGCCGCCGCCGAGGTCCGGGCGGTCCTCCCCCAGGCCGACGACCAGCTACTACTCCTTCTTCGGTCCCCAAGATATCCTCGACTGCAGGGGCGACCCCACCGGCTCGGAGAGCGAAGGCCCTGGCCGTCGCCTCCACCTTCGACCTGAACGACACGGTAGCCCTCATCAAGCGGCACGGCGGTCTGGCCGTCGCGGCCCACATCGACCGGCGGGGCTTCGGCCTCCTGTCGCAGTTGGGCTGGTTCCCCGAGGACGCCGGCTTCGACGGCGTGGAGATCTCCCGCCACACTCCCGACGACTCCCCGCGCATGGAGGAGTTCCGCGGCTTCGGAGTGCCCCTCACCGGCGGTTCCGACGGCCACTATCTACACGAGATCGGCGTCGCCCGCACCGTGCTCTCGGTCGAGGAGCCCAGTTTCGAGGAGCTCGTACGAGCCTTCGCCGGTGAGGAAGAGAGAAGCGTCGACCGAGCCCCGACCGGCGACGGCAGGAGTTCCGGCCATGCATGACCTCTCCCTCTATCTTCTGGAGCTGCTCGAGAACTCCATCCGGGCCGAAGCCACCCACATCGCCGTGGGGTTCGCAGCCGATCGGGCCTCCGACCGGTTGCGGCTCACGGTGGACGACGACGGCACCGGTCTGAAGATAGAACCCGACGAGGTGCTCGACCCCTTCTACACCACCAAGAAGGACAAGAAGACGGGGCTGGGGCTGAGCCTGCTCAAAGCCGAAGCCGAGACTGCAGGCGGCTACCTCACCATCGGCCCGTCGCCCACCCTGTTCGGGGTGCGCGTGGAGACGGAGATGGTCCTCAGCCACATCGACCGCACCCCCATCGGGGACGTCGGGGACAGCATAATGGTCATGGAGGTGACCAACCCTGAGATCGACTTCACCATCACTCTCACAGGGGATCAATTCGAGCCTCCCACCCTCGACGGAGCGCTGCGCGACGTGCGCCAGCACCTCGCCGAGGTCATCGGGCGGCTGGATCGACAGGAAACAAGGCGAGCGGGCGAGGAGGTCCGGAGCATGACGTTAGAGACGGAGAATCGGGCAGGCACGTGTGCCGGCTGCGAGGAGGCATCCGAAGAGGAGCTCCTGGCGCGGCTGGACGAAGTGATAGCAGCGCTACAAGGACAAGCCGGGGGCACTCATCCCGGTGCTGCAGCAGGCCCAGGCCATCTTCGGGTACCTGCCCGAGGTCGCCCTCAAGCGCGTGGCCGTGGGCCTGAACAAGCCCTATAGCGAGGTGGCCGGAGTGGTGAGCTTCTACTCCTTCTTCTCCACCGTGCCCCGGGGCAAGCACCTCATCCGGGTCTGCCTGGGGACGGCCTGCTACGTGCGCGGTGGGCTGCAGGTACTGGACGCCATCAGCGACAAACTCGGCATCGACGTGGGCGAGACCACCGAGGACCGTGTGTTCTCGCTCGAGGTGGCACGCTGCTTCGGCGCCTGCGGGCTTGCTCCCGCCGTATCGATCGACGACGAGGTGCACCGGCGCGTGCGGTGCCGCCCGCGTCGGCCAGATGCTCGCCCGCATACTACGAGCAGGAGGAGGTGAGTCGAGCATGTCGCCAGCTGACGAATCCGGAACGAAGATCCGCGGCTTCGCCGATCTTCAGGCCATCAAGGACAGGACGCAGATCGCAGAACGCCCTGCGCGAGGACGGCTATCACGTACTGGCCACCGTCCACATGGGCACCTGCGGTATCGCCAGTGGGTCGCGCGCCGTGCTGTCCGCCATGGTCGACGAGCTCACCGCCTCCGGACGCCTCGACGTGCGGGTGACCACCTCGGGTTGCATCGGCACCTGCGAACGAGAGCCGGTGATGACCATCGAGGCCCTCGACCAGCCCAAGGTCATCTACGGCGACCTGACCGCGGAGAAGAGCGCGGCAGATCTTCCACGAGCACATCATCGGCGGCAAGCTCGTCCCGGAATACGTTGTCGGCTACGGCGACGAGAGCTGATCTCGCCCCAGGAAGCATGAGGACTTGATACATGAACGGCACCACTAAGAACAAGACCCCCCGCATGCACATGATGATGTGCTTCGGCACCGCCTGTCTGTCGTCGGGCGCCGAGCGGGTGAAGACGGCCCTGGAAGAGCAGTTGGAAGTGCAGGGCATGGCCGACGAGGTCAGGGTCATCGAGACGGGCTGCAACGGCTTCTGCGCCGGCGGCCCCCTGCTCGTCGTCTACCCCGGCGGCGTCTTCTACAACAAGGTCCAGCCCGAGGACACGGCCGAGATCGTGTCCGAGCACGTCATCAAGGGCCGCCCGGTGGAGAGGCTGATGTACCAGCACCCCACCACGCAGGCCCGCATCCCCCTGTTCAAGGACATCCCCTTCTTCGCCCGGCAGAACCTGCGCGTGCTGCGCAACAAGGGCCGCATCGCGGCGGAGAGCATCGACGAGTACATCGCCCGCGACGGCTACGCCGGCCTTCGCCAAGGCCCTCACCGAGATGACCCCCGAGGGGATCGTCGACGAGATCAAGAAGAGCGGTCTGCGCGGCCGCGGCGGCGCCGGTTTCCCCACCGGCCTCAAGTGGGAGTTCGCCGCCAAGGCCCAGGGCGACAAGAAGTACATCCTCTGCAACGCCGACGAGGGCGACCCCGGGCGCGTTCATGGACCGCAGCATCCTGGAGAGCGACCCGCACGCCGTGCTCGAGGGCATGATGATCGGGGCGCGCGCCATCGGCGCCGACGAGGGCTACATCTACTGCCGGGCCGAGTATCCGCTGGCCCTGGAGCGCCTGGGCATCGCCATCGCAGGCCTGCCACGACTACGGCCTGCTGGGCGAGAACATCCTGGGCACCGACTTCGAGCTTCGACATCCACATCGCCCAGGGCTCGGGCGCCTTCGTCTGCGGCGAGGAGACGGCGCTCATGACCTCCATCGAGGGCAAGCGCGGCGAGCCGCGGCCGCGGCCTCCGTTCCCGGCCCAGAAGGGCCTGTGGGGCAAGCCCTCGGTGCTCAACAACGTGGAGACGCTGGCCACCATGCCGGGATCATCCGCGAGGGCGCCGACTGGTTCCGCACCGCCGGCACCGAGAAGAGCCCCGGCACCAAGATCTTCGCCCTCTCGGGCAAGGTCAACAACGTGGGCCTGGTGGAAGTCGACATGGGCATCCCCCTGGGCGACATCATCTACGACATCGCCGGCGGCATCCCCAGCGACAAGCAGTACAAGGCCGCCCAGTTGGGCGGTCCGTCCGGCGGCTCCATCCCGCGGCAGCACCTGAACGTGCCCGTGGACTACGAATCCGTGCAGGAACTGGGCGCCATCATGGGCTCCGGCGGCCTCATCGTCATGGACGAGGACAGCTGCATGGTCGACATGGCCCGCTTCTTCCTGGAGTTCACCCAGGAGGAGAGCTGCGGCAAGTGCCCGCCCTGCCGGGTAGGCACCAAGCGCATGCTCGAGATCGTCACCCGCATCTGCAACGGTGCAGGGCGAGGAAGGCGACATCGAGAAGCTCATCGAGCTGGGCCAGACCATCAAGGACACCGCCCTCTGCGGCCTCGGCCAGACGGCGCCCAACCCGGTGCCTCAGCAACATCCGCTACTTCCGCAAGGAGTTCGAGGACCACATCAAGCGACCACCACTGCGAAGCGGGCGTGTGCTCCAGCATGTTCGTGGCCCGCTGCACCAACGCCTGCCCGGCCTCGGTGAACGTGCCCGGCTTCGTGAGCCTCATCGGCGAGAAGCGCTTCGACGAAGCCCTGCGGCTCCACCGCGAGCGCAACCCGCTGGCCAGCATCTGCGGCCGCGTGTGCTTCCATCCCTGCGAGAGCAAGTGCGCGCGCGGCTACCCTGGACGAGCCGGTGGCCATCCGCGGCCTCAAGCGCTTCATGACCGAGCAGGAGAACGAGGTCGCAACTGCCCGGGTGCGAAGGAACGAGGAGAACGCCAAGCGCAAGATCGCCGTCATCGGCGGCGGCCCGGCCGGCCTCTCCTGCGCCTACTTCCTTGCCCGCCTGGGCTACAAGCCCACCATCTTCGAGAAGGAAGCCAGCGCCGGCGGCATGCTGGTGCAGGCCATCCCCGCCTACCGCCTGCCGCGCGAAGAACTGGGCCGCGAGATCAGCATGATCGAGGACATGGGCGTGACCATCGAGACCGGCAAGGCGCTGGGACGCGACTTCACTCTCCAGGGCCTCCGTGACGAGGGCTACGACGCCGCCTTCCTGGGCGTGGGCGCCCCTGAAGGCATGGGCATGGGCCTGCCAAGGGCGAGGAACGGCGAAGGCGTGACCGACGCCCTCACCTTCCTGCGCGAGTACAACGTCAACGGCACGGCCGAGGTCGGCAAGCAGGTCGCCATCGTGGCGGCGGGCAACTCGGCCATGGACGCCGCCCGCACCGCTATCCGCCTGGGCGCCGAGCATGTGACCATCCTCTACCGCCGCACCCGCGCGCAGATGCCCGCCTGGGCGGAAGAGGTCGACGCTACCGCGGACGAGGGCATCGAGCTCAAGACCCTGGTGGCTCCCAAGGAGATCGTCCGCGGTCCCAAGGGCGAAGTCAGACCGGCGTGATCTGCACGACCATGGACCTGGGCGCCTACGACGCCAGCGGGCGGCGCAGGCCGGTCGAGAGCCACGAGCCCCGACTTCTTCATCGACTGCGACCAGGTCATCGCCGCCATCGGCCAGTCCCTGGACCCAGCGCACTGCTCGACGGACCTGGCGGTGGAGACCCAGCGCGGCTGGATCGCGACCGATCCGGCGCACCGGCGCCACCTCCGTCGACTGGCTCTTCGCCGGCGGAGACGCCGCTACCGGTCCCGACAGCGGTGGTCGCGGCCGTGGGCGCCGGCGAACGGGCCGCGGTGGGCATCGACATGTTCCTCACCGGCGTGAACCACGCCTTCTGGCGCCGCGACATCGCCGTCGATGTCTCCTTCGATCCCGACGCCGACCCGGTGGACACGCCCGCGCGCGGCCATCGACTGCCTCGACCCGGCCATCAGGGCCTGCTCCTTCACGAGGTCGAGCTGCCGTGGGAGATGGAAGTAGCCTCGCCGAAGCCAAGCGTTGCCTGCGCTGCGACTACGGGAAGATCCCGGTCGAGGTCGCGGACAGCAAGGAGATGTGAGCAGATGCCAGTCTTGACCGTTGACAACATCAAGGTGGAAGTGCCGGACGGCACCACCGTGCTCGACGCCTGCCGGCAGGCCGGCGCGCGAGGTACCCACTCTCTGCTATCTGGAGGGCGTGCAGACCATCGGAGCCTGCCGGGTGTGCCTTGTGGAGGTGGAGGGCGCCCGCACGCTGGTGGCCTCCTGCTCCCAGCCCGTCACCGAGGGCATGGCGGTGAAGACCAACACGCCTCGCGTACGCAAGGCCCGCAAGGCCGTCCTCGAGCTGCTCCTGTCCGAGCACGACGGCGACTGCCAGACCTGCGACCGCAGCCACGACTGCGAGCTGCGCAACTGGCCCTGGAGATGGGCATCGACGAGATCACCTACGCGGGCGAGAAGACCAGAAAGATCGTCGACGACCTCCACCCCGGCCCTGCGCCGCGACACGGGCAAGTGCATCGCCTGCCGCCGCTGCGTGACGGTCTGCAACGAGATCCAGGGCGTGGGCGCCCTCTTCGCCCAGAGTCGCGGCTTCACCACCGTCATCGGCCCGGCCTTCGCCAGCAACCTCAGCGACGTGGTCTGCGTGCAGTGCGGCCAGTGCGCGGCTGTTTGCCCGGTGGGCGCCATCACCGAGAACAGCGTCATCGAGGAGGTGTGGGATGCCCTGGACGATCCCAGCAAGCACGTGATCGTGCAGACCGCCCCGGCCATCCGGGCGGCGCTGGGCGAGGAGTTCGGGCTGGAGCCGGGCACCATGGTCACCGGCAAGATGGTGGCCGCCCTGCGCCGCCTCGGCTTCGACGGCGTCTTCGACACCAACTTCACCGCCGACCTCACCATCATGGAAGAGGGCACGGAGCTCCTGACCCGCCTCAAGAAGGCCCTGGTCGACAAGGAGCCGGTGGCCCTGCCCATGTTCACCAGCTGCTCCCCGGGCTGGATCAACTACATGGAGCACTTCAACCCCGACATGACCCCCAACCTGTCGTCGTGCAAGTCGCCCCAGCAGATGTTCGGCGCCCTCGCCAAGACCTACTACGCCGAGAAGATGGGCATCAAGCCCGAGGACATAGTGGTCGTCTCGGTGATGCCCTGCACGGCCAAGAAGTTCGAGTGCAACCGCCCGGAGATGACCGACACCGGCTGCCAGGACGTGGACTTCGTGCTGACCACCCGCGAGCTGGCCCGCATGATCAAGCAGGCCGGCATCGACTTCGTCAACCTGCCCGACGAGAAGCAGGACACGCCCCTGGGCATCTCCACCGGCGCCGCCGACATCTTCGCCAACACCGGCGGAGTGATGGAGGCCGCTCTGCGCACCGCCTACGAGATCGTCACCGGCAAGGACTTCCCCTTCGAGAACCTGCACGTGACCCCCATCGCCGGGCTGACCGGGGTGAAGGAAGCGTCGGTCACCATCGAGGAGACCACGCCGGAGTGGGAGTTCCTCAAAGGCGCCACCCTCAACGTGGCCGTGGCCCATGGGCTCTCCAACGCCCAGGTGGTCATCGACCGCATCCGTAGCGGCGAGGCGAACTACCACTTCGTGGAAGTGATGACCTGCCCGGGAGGATGCATCGGCGGCGGCGGCCAGCCCCGCCTCACCTCCGACGAGGTGCGCAGGAAGCGCATCAGCGCCATCTACGCGGAGGACGAGAGCCGGGAACTGCGCAAGTCGCACGAGAACCCGGCGGTGCTGGCCCTCTACGAGGAGTGGCTGGGCGCGCCCCTGAGCGAGAAGTCCCACCACCTCCTGCATACCAAGTACTCCGACAAAGGCCGAGTCTAGGGCTGCCGGGGAGGCCGCCGAGGGATGACGTCGTTTCGCCGCCCAGGCGCAATGGCTTCGTGCCCCGGCGGCCTCCCAGCAGCGTTGGTGCTATTGTTCGACAGATGACCACTGACAGACCGCTCATACTCGTCGTCGACGATGACTACGACTTCCTCGAGTTCAATCGCTTGATCCTCGAGAGGGCGGGCTACCGCGTGCTCACCGCGGCCGAGCCGCAGCAGGCGCTGAGGAAGATGGAGGAGGAGACGCCTGACCTGGTCATATCCGACCTGATGATGACCAGTCTCGATTCCGGTTTCTCCTTCGCCCGTGCCCTGAAGGAAGACGAGCGCTTCGCGGCCATTCCCATCATCATCTCCACCTCGGTCTCCTCCGCCCTGGGACTCGATTTCGCACCGCGGTCGGAGGGCGACATGGCGCAGATGCACATAGACGCCTACTTCCACAAACCGGTGGACCCCTGCACGCTTGTGGCCAAGATAGAAGAGCTCCTGGGCGAATCCGACGCCGGCACTTCTTGACGGAAGAAGGGTGAGGGTGACCGATGCCGAGCTGGGAGAACCCCCTCATCACCATCATCAGCGACAGGTGTCGCGCCTGCTACGCCTGCGTGCGCGAATGTCCGGCCAAGGCCATCAAGGTGGAGAACGGGCAGGCCAGCGTCATCCAGCCGCGCTGCATCGGCTGCGGTAACTGCCTCCGCGTCTGCGCGCAGAACGCGAAGCAGGTGCGCGACGATACCCAGCGCGCCTTTGCCCTGCTCGATCACGGCGAGCCCGTGGCCGCCATGGTGGCGCCCAGCTTTCCGGCCGAGTTCACCGATATCCCTCCGGGCACCCTGGTAGCCATGATCCGCGCGCTGGGCTTCTCCTCCGTACATGAGGTTACCCTGGGCGCCGACCTGGTGGCCCACACCTACCGGAAGCTGCTCGAGGAGGACCTCGACCGGAGGTTCATCGCCACGGCCTGCCCCGCAGTCGTGTCCTACGTGCGCAAGTACGAGCCCGAATTGATACCGTACCTCGCCCCGGTGGTCTCGCCGATGGCAGCCATGGCCAGAGTGCTGCGCCACGACTTGGGCGAAGACTTGAGGACCGTGTTCATCGGCCCGTGCGTGGGCAAGAAGCGGGCGTCCATCGACCCCGTCCATCGCGAGATAGACGCCGTCCTTACCTTCGCGGAACTGCGGGAGATGTTCGAGAAGCGAGGCATCGAGGCCGAGTCCGTCACTGCCGACGATGGTTTCGACCCCCCGTACGGCGGTGTGGGGGCGGTCTTTCCCATCCCCGGAGGACTGCTGCAGACTGCCGGATTGAAGGAGGACCTCTTGAGCGGCGAGTTGATCGTCGCCGAAGGCCGAGGGGAGTTCGTGGGCGCCATCAGCGACTTCAACCTGACGCACGCCGACGCCCGCCTGCTCGACGTCCTGGCCTGCTCGGGATGCTACGCGGGCGGCGGCGTCACCAGCAAGGAGACGATGCTGCAGCGGCGCACCCGGGTGAGCAACTACGCCAAGAGACGCTTGGCGGACTTCACCGAGGAAGAACTCGCCGAGATCGCCCGAGCGCCGGAGCGCTACGCCGACGTCATCCTCTACACGGCGTACGTCGCCGACTACCAGCCCATGGCCGAGTCGGCGAGCGAAGACGACATTCAGGAGATCCTCCACGGGATGGGCAAGTACACCCCCGAGGACCATCTGAACTGCGGGGCCTGCGGATACGAGAGCTGCCTGGAACATGCCCGCGCCGTCTACGAGGGGCTGGCCGGCTCGGAGATGTGCCTGCCGTTCACCATCGAGCAACTCCGTTCCGCCTTCGAGGACCTGGAGGTGTCGCACAAGTCTCTGGAAGAGGCCCAGGAGGCGCTGGAGCGCTCGGCCAAGCTGGCCAGCATGGGCCAACTGGCGGCCGGCATCGCTCACGAGGTCAACAACCCCCTGGGAACGCTCCTCCTGCATGCCAACCTGCTGCTGGAGGAATGCGAGGACGAGTCCCAGACCAAGGACGATCTGGAGACCATCATCGACCAGGCCAACCGCTGCAAGCGCATCATCTCCGGCCTGCTCAACTTCGCCCGCCAGAGCCGCGTCATGCGCCAGCCCACCGAACTCAGCGAGTTGGTCGGCAAGGTCCTGCGCACGACGGTGATCGACCGCCGAGTCAAGGTGGAGATCAAGGACGAACTGACAGACCGCGTCGCCGACCTCGATGCCGATCAGATGGTGCAACTGCTCACCAACCTCATCACGAACGCCCAGCACGCCATGCCCGAAGGCGGCACGCTGACCATCGGCCTGAGCGACACCCCTGACGAGATCACGCTCCAGGTGTCCGACACAGGAGGAGGGATCCCCAAGGACAACCTGGACAAGGTGTTCGATCCGTTCTTCACCACCAAACAGGTGGGCATGGGTACGGGACTGGGCCTGTCGGTCACAGACGGAATCGTCAAGATGCATCGGGGCACGATAAGCGTGGAGTCGAACGCCGATGCGGAGGCCGGCCCCACCTGGACGACCTTCACGGTGACCCTCCCCCGTCACGGCGAGGAGACCGTGGCCGTCGCGAGCCCAGAGGCCGAAGGCGGGGCGGCGTGAACGGCCGCCAGCGGGAGACGCTGAGGGTGGCCATAGTGGACGACGAAGAGCCCCTGCGCCTGGCGCTGCAGCGCATCGTCTCTCGCTTCCGCGTCCACGTGGAGGACGTGGGGGTCGACGTCAGCTACGAGCCTGTCTGCTTCGCCAGTGGCGAGGCGTTGCTCGACTGCGTAGCCGGAGGAACGGCCTTCGACCTCATGCTGCTCGACCTGCGCCTCCCGGGCGTCAGCGGACTCGACGTGCTGGCGCGGCTCCGGGAGCAGGGCAAGGACATCGTCACCATCATGATCACGGCTTACGCGACCTTCGAGACGGCCGTCCAGGCGACCAAGCTGGGGGGTACGACTTCCTGGCCAAGCCCTTCGAACCCGACGAGTTGCGCTACGCAGTGCGCAAGGCCACCACTCAGCTGATAATCAACCGGGAAGCCCGTCGCTTGAGCGAAGAGACGCGGCAGGTGAGGTTCAACTTCATCTCCGTGCTGGCTCACGAACTCAAGGCGCCCCTCAACGCCGTGGAGGGCTATCTCAAGATCCTGCGGGCCGACGAAACCCCGGAGAGATTGCACATGATCGACCGCAGCCTCATCCGGCTCGACGGCATGCGCAAGCTCATCTTCGACCTGCTCGACCTGACCAGGATCGAATCGGGACAGAAGCAACGGCACATAGGCCCCGTGGACGTACGCGCGGTGGCCCAGGCGGCCATCGACCTCTTCGCACCCGAAGCGGCCGGACGCGGCATCACCATGACCCTCCGGTCCGCCGATCCCGTGGTCATGCAGGCCGACCCCGACGAGGTCGAGATCATCGCCAACAACCTCATCTCCAACGCCGTGAAATACAACCGCGACGGAGGCAGCGTGAGCGTTGACGTGACGCGACTCACTCAGGGAGTGCGGATAAGCGTGACCGACACCGGCATCGGCATGACCACGGAGGAGTGCGCCAAGCTCTTCCAGGAGTTCGTGCGCATCAAGAACGAGGACACTTTCAAGATCATGGGCAGCGGGCTCGGCCTGTCGACGGTGCGTAAGCTGGCGGAACTCTACGGCGGCGAGGCGCACGTCAAGAGCGAGAAGGGCACGGGCAGTACCTTCACCGTGACGCTGCAGGACGCCGCCGTACCCCAGACCGGCACCGCCGCCTGCGCGGAGACGGTCGCGGGCGCGGAGCCGGCATCGGAAGCGGCCGTGGCGCCGGAGCCGGCGCCGACAGGCTGACACCCGCCTCCAGCCCACTACACGCCTCCACTGCGCGCTCTCGCGGGCCCCACCGGACGCTCGGCTGCGATATCATTCACTCTGCCCCAGGGGGCACCGGCATCGATTTCACAGCCTCCACGGGGCGGTACGCTGTGCGATCCATAGGGGGAGTAGGTCGTGGCAAAGATCCTGATCGTGGATGACGACCCGGACATGCTCGACGCCGGGCGCTTCGTGCTCGAAGCGGAGGGACATGAGGTTATCGGGGCCTCGAACGTCCCGAACGGCATGAAGGCCGTCGAGGAGGAGGAACCCGACCTTCTCATCCTCGACGTCATGATGGAGGAGCCGGACGACGGCATCTCCATGGCCAGGCAGCTACGCCGCAAGGGCTACACGCTGCCCATTCTCATGCTCACCAGCGTCAACGTGGCCCTGGGCATTCACATAGGCAAGGACCCGGAGATGGTCCCTGTCGACGAGTTCGTGGAGAAACCGGTGGAGCCCGCCGCGCTGGTGGCGAAGGTGAAGCGGCTTCTCGAAGGCGGGGAAGGGGAGTCATGCTAGTGAGCGAACGGGACCAGCTGCGGGAGGACGTGCTCGAGGTCGCCGCCCTGACCGAGTACAACCGCGCCTCTCTCATCCCCATCCTGCGCAAGGTCAAAGAGAAGTACCGCTGCATCGACAGCGAGGCCATGCAGCTCATCGCTGACGTGCTCGGCATCCATCCGGTAGAGGTATACGCGGTAGCCACCTTCTACGCCTTCCTCAAGCCGGAGATGGAAGGGCGCCTGGTCTTCCGCCTCTGCCGCACCCTTTCGTGCGAACTGGAAGGCAAGGACGAAGTGGCCGCCCGGCTGCAGAGCGACCTGGGCATCGGCTTCGGAGAGACCACGCCTGACGAGCTCTTCACGCTGGAGTGGGCCAACTGCATGGGCCTCTGCGACCAGGGGCCGGCCATGCTGGTGAACGAGACGGTATACACGGCGTTGACCCCCGAGAAGGTGGGCGACATCGTGGCCGACTACCGCAGGCAGCTGGAGAGTGAAGTATGAGCCTGGCCACCGACATCAAGACCATAACCAACGATCTCACCTTCGCCTCTGTACCGGGCGGAGAGGGGCTCAACAAGGCCCTCGCCCTCTCCCGCGTGGACATCATTGAGAACGTGCGCGAGGCCCGGCTGAAGGGACGCGGCGGAGCCGGCTTCCCCACCGGAGTGAAGTGGAACCTGGCCGCGGCCGAGCAGCGGCGGCCCAAGTACGTGATCTGCAATGCCGACGAGGGCGAGCCGGGCACGTTCAAGGACCGGCTCATCCTCAGCGAGTTCCCCGATCTGGTCTTCGACGGCATGACCATCGGGGCGCGGGCCATCGGCGCTTCGCTCGGTCTGATCTACCTGCGGGCCGAATATGGCTATCTGCGCGCCCATCTTGAGGAAGTAGTGGCCCGCCGCCGCAAGGCCGGCCTCTTGGGGCCCAACATCGGCGGGATCGCGGGCTTCAACTTCGAAGTCTTGATCGCCATGGGGGCGGGCGCCTACATCTGCGGCGAGGAGACGGCCCTCATCGAATCACTCGAAGGCTTCCGTGGAGAGCCGCGCAACCGGCCTCCCTTCCCGGTGGTATCGGGGTTCCTGGAGAGGCCGTCGGTGATCAACAATGTGGAGACTCTGGCCTGGGTAGCCTGCATCTTCGCTCGGGGCGTGGAATGGTTCAACAGCGTGGGTACGGCGGCGTCCAGCGGTCACAAGCTCTTCAGCATCTCCGGCGACTGCGAGAAGCCCGGGGTGTACGAGTTCCCCTTCGGCCTGACCATCGGTGAGTTGCTCGAGGTCGTGGGCGGCTCGGACGCCAAGGCGGTGCAGGTAGGTGGTGCATCGGGCAGGTGCGTGCCCCGCGGAGAGTTCGAGCGCCGGCTCGCCTTCGAGGACGTCCCCACCGGCGGGTCGGTGATAGTAATCGGCCCCGGTCGAGACATGGGCGAGATCGCCGAGAACCTCCTGGAGTTCTTCGTCGACGAGTCCTGCGGCCAGTGCACCCCGTGCCGGCTCGGCAACGGCAAGCTGCTCGAAGGCCTTCAGATGCTGCGGCAGGGTAGCGCCGGCGAGGACTATCTGAAGGACCTGAGGGCCCTGGCGGGCACCATGCAGGTTGCGGCCAAGTGCGGACTGGGTCAGACGAGTCCCTCGGCCTTCGTGTCCATAATGGACAACTTCGAGGACGAGGTCCTCGGCCGGAAGCCGGTCTCGTGACCACGCCCGCACACGCACTCTACGATCATGAAAGGGAAGCACGTTCATGAGTGAGAAGTCACCTCTTCTGCGGCGCCGCGCGCCGCTCAGCCAACTCCTGCAGCCCGACCTGGAACTGTCCGAACCGTCCCCCCACGGCGTAGGAGCCACCATCTCCGTCACCATCGACGGCATGGAGACGAAAGTCCCCCTGGGCACGACGATCCTCGAGGCGGCCAAGAGCATCGGGGTGCGCATCCCAACGCTCTGCTACCACCCCGACCTGGAGATCGCCGGTATCTGCCGCATCTGCGTGGTAGAGGTGGAGGGACAGCGGACCCTGCAGGCGGCCTGCGCCTATCCCATCACCGCCCCGCTCACCATCAACACCTACTCGCGGGCGGTGCGCGTGGCTCGCCGGCACATCCTGGAACTGCTCCTGTCGGAGCACTGCGGCGAATGCTACTCCTGCGTGCGCAATGGGGTCTGCGAGCTGCAGTCCCTGGCCGAGGAGTACGGGGTCGACAACTACCGCTTCGGCCACGTGCAGGAGCCCGGGCCTATCGACGATTCCAGCTACTCGGTCGTGCGCGACATGAACAAGTGCATCCGCTGCCGGCGCTGCGTGCGCACCTGCATCGACATGCAAGAAGTGGGCGTGCTGGAGGCCGTGAACCGGTCCGGCGCGGTGGAGATCGAGACCTTCGAGGACCGGCCCCTGGCGGGCGTCGTGTGCATAAACTGCGGCCAGTGCATCAACCGCTGCCCCACCGGCGCCCTGCATGCCAAGGATGCGTCTCAGGCGGTGTGGAACGCCCTCGACGACCCCACCAAGCACGTGGTCATCCAGACGGCGCCCTCGCCCCGGGCCGCCATTGGTGAGGTCTTCGGGCTGGAGCCGGGCACCACTATCACCTACCAGATGAACACGGCGCCTGCGGCGCATGGGCTTCAAGCACGTGTTCGACACCAACTTCACCGCCGACCTGACCATCATCGAGGAAGGCACCGAGCTCATCCTCCGCCTCTATAAGGCTCTGGTGGAGGGTGATACGAACGTAGCCCTGCCCCAGTTCACCAGTTGTTCGCCGGGCTGGGTCAAGTTCGCCGAGCACTTCTATCCCGAGTTCATCCCCAACCTCTCCTCGGCCAAGAGCCCGCAGCAGATGTTCGGGGCGCTCATCAAGACCTACTACGCGGAGACGCTGGGTCTCAACCCGGCCGACATCGTCAGCGTCGCCCTCATGCCCTGCTCGGCCAAGAAGTTCGAACTCAGCCGGCCCGAGATGCGTGACAGCGGCTACCAGGACGTGGACTTCGGGCTCACCACCCGCGAGCTGGGCAAGATGTTCAAGCAGGCGGGTCTGGATGTGCCCAACCTGCCCAAGTCGGACTTCGATGATCCGTTCGGCACCGCCACAGGCTCCGGCCTCATCTTCGGCGCCACCGGCGGCGTGATGGAATCGGCCCTGCGCACCGTGCTGGAGTTGGTCACGGGCCGGAAGCTGGAGACCATCTATGAGCATGGCGACATCATCCCCGTGCGCGGCTTTGAAGGGGTACGCTACGCCGAGTTGACCATCGAAGAGGTGGGCCCGGTGCCGGACATCCTCAAGCACCTGGTGCCCGACTGGGAATGGCTGAAGGGTGCCACCCTGAAGGTCGCCGTCGCCCACGGTACCGCGAACGCCAAGAAGGTCATGGAGGACATCAAGGCCGGCGGCCGCTTCAGCGAGTGCCACTTCATCGAGTTCATGGCCTGCCCAGGCGGCTGCCTGGGCGGCGGCGGCCAGCCCATCCCCACCAGCAAGGAGATCCGGGCGGCTCGGGCCAGGGCCATCTACGGCGAGGAGAAGGAACTCACCGTGCGCAAGTCGTTCGAAAACCCGGCCGTGGCCAAGGTCTACGCCGAGTTCCTCACCGACGGCCCCTGCGGCCACAAGAGCCACGAACTTCTGCACACGCACTACGTCGACCGCGGCAAGCACATAGACTGAGGCAGACCTCGCCAGGCCCCGCCGGCGGGTTCACTCGACCAGAAAGAGGCGGGACGCGGCAAACCCTGCCGGGTCGTTCACCTGGCCGGAAGGCGCGAAGCCCCCGAGGAACTCGGGGGCTTCGCGCCTTGTGTGTCAAAGGAATGACGGAAGGCATCGCCATGGGACGCTACGTGCACTTCGAGCACTACGTGGACGATCCGCAGAAGGCCGCCTGACGCGGCACGGCGCAAATCGATATCCAGGGAGCGCGGCCTACCCGGCCGGGCCAAGTCCAGCCCGGCCCTACCCGACCAGGCCTAGTCCAGCCCGGCCTCCCTCAGCGCGCCGATCAGACCCTCCCTGGTGGGACAGAGGCCGACGAAACGCACCAGGTCCCCGACTATGATGGCCGGGGCGGACGAGAGTTGCAGCTCCTCATACAGGTCGTCTCGTCCCTGATGATAGACCACGTCCATCTGGTCGCCGTAGTCTCGCGCCACGTCGTCGATGAGCCGCCTGACGGCTACCCCGCCGGAGCAGGCGGGCACGGAGAGGAACACCTCTACTCTTATCGGATCCATAGCCCGCCCTCCCGGAGCGCGTTGTTCATGGTGCCCTCATCCGGAGCGGTGCCTTCGATCTTGATGACGCCGTTGATCACGGCCGCCGGTACGCAGGATAGGTGGTACTCCTCATACTTCGCCAGGGCATCCTGACCCACGTACTTACGCACCACGAGCTCGTCCACCGGATACTTCTCGGCCAGCCGATCGGCTAGGGCCAGAATGGCCACACAACCGGGACAGGGTGGATCACCGCTGAACACCTCAAGGATTGCCGTCATTTCATCCTCCTAGCTCGGTCGTTATGAGCCGCTCGAAGTCCGCTTCCCCCAGAGGTTCGCCCTGGGCCACCAGCCTCCCGTCGACGACCACCGCCGGAGTGGCTGTGAGTCCGAGGGCCTGCCCTTCGGCCGAGCGCGCGGCCACCTTCGTCACCATGACCTGTCCAGGGAACCGTTGGGCGGCCGCTCTGGCCGCCTGCTCCATTCGTTTGCAGGTCGCGCAGGGCGGCTCGCTTCCGTAGATCTTGATCTCGACAAGCATAAGACCTACTCGACTATCCGCAGTTCGGTAGAGGCGAACCAGGTGGCTGAGTTGTCATCGAACTTGACCATCGCCCCGTCGGCTGCAGTCCACAGCACGGTTCCGGTTCTACCGAGATACTGCTCGAGCCATTCGGGTGGTTGCTGCATGGTCGCCGCGACGTTCTTGATGACGGTCACCGACTTGCCCACCGTTGCCGGGTTCTTGCCCACTGGCTGTCTGCCCACTGCTTCCTGGACGGCGCCGAGTGACGCGCGGTCCGCGCTGAAGAAGTTGAGGGCGACTCGGAGAGAGGAAGGGAGAGGCTGAGGCAAAGCCCAGTCCTGAATGCAGAGAGTCCCGATGACCGGAGGGTGGCCTTCCTCAGCCCGCTCTTCGTAACGAGCGCTACCCTCGGACTCCTCTGCAAGCTCGAAATACGTGATCAGAGTCATGCGATCTCCTCGAGGTAGGGATGAGCGCGATCCGGGGAACAGAATACTCTGAGCATCGTAGCGTGACTCACTATCGGAGTGGCCTGACGAATCAATAGCAGCAGGCCCGCCGAGAAAGCCCTCCAAGCGGGCAGTTTTCGACGGGCCCTTCCCCCCGGAAATCAAGTGGGCGATACTGGATTTGAACCAGTGACTTCTGCAGTGTGAATGCAGCGCTCTCCCACTGAGCTAATCGCCCGCATCAGGGGCGTTGATGATAGCAAAGCAGGCCCTGGGCCGCCAACTGAAACATGACGGTCGGCCGCGAGTCTCCCGCCATTGAGCGCAACTCGTCCGCCATGAGTCGTGTGGCCGCCACGGCCGAGCCGACGCCACACCGTCCCAGCGACTATCATTCGCCCCGCGTGGGGATGTGTACCCCGAGACGACAGGCAGCAAGACGAGTCACCCCAGGAAGCGAGGACCGTGACCAAGACCACCCTTATCGTGCACGGCATGTCGTGCGCCGCCTGCGAGAGCAAGGTCCGTAAGGCTCTCGCGGCGCTGCCCGGAGTGTCCGGGGTGAGCGTCACCGTGCCCACGGGCCGGGTGGTCGTGGAACACGATGCCGCCGTCGGCAGCGCCGATCTGGCCGGCATCGTGACCTCGCTCGGCTACCAGATTGAGACCGCAGAACTGTCTCTCACCGTCGAAGGAATGAACTGCGCCGGCTGCGTCGCCAAGGTGGAGCATGCCCTGCGGGAAGTACCCGGCGTGACCGAGGTGGGGGTCAGCCTCGGTACCGGCACGGCCCGGGTGCATGGCTACGCCGGCGTGATGCAGAAGCGCGACCTCATCGCAGCGGTCACCGTTCTAGGCTACCGCGCCTCCGAGAAGTTGGAGGGACAGGCGCAACTGGACCGCGAGCAGGAGATGCGGGCTGCGGAACTACGGCGCCAGAAGATCAACATGTGGACGGTCTGGCCCCTGGCCATCCTCATCATGATCATCAACTTCCAGGGCATGTGGATCATCCCCGAGTTCATACCGCCCGAGGCCAAGAACTGGGTGCTGATGGCGCTCACCATCCCGGTGGTCGTTGGTCCCGGCCGACAGTTCTTCGTCCTTTCCTGGAAGGGACTGAGGCGCGGGGTCACCGACATGAACCTGCTGTACGCCACCGGCATCGGCGCATCGTTCCTCATCGCTTCGGTCAACACTATCTGGCCCGAGGCCGGCTTCGGAGGCAGCCAAGCCACCTTCTTCGAGTCGGCGGCCATGCTCACGGGCTTCATCATCCTGGGCCGCTACCTGGAGGCGATCACCCGAGGGCGGACCAGTGAGTCGATACGCAAGCTCATGAGGCTGCAGCCCAAGGTGGCCAGGGTGCTCAGAGACGCACAGGAAGTGGACGTGCCCTCCGACGAGGTGGAGGTCGGTGATATCGTCCTCATCCGGCCGGGGGAGTCGGTGCCCGTGGACGGCGTGGTGGTGGAGGGCTACTCCTCCATCGACGAATCGATGATCACGGGTGAGTCCATCCCCGTGGAGAAGACTGCAGGCGCAAGGGTCATCGGGGGCACGGTCAACCGCACCGGAGCCCTGCGCTTCGAGGCCACCCAGGTAGGCCGAGACACGGCGCTGTCGCAGATCATCCGTCTGGTCGAGGATGCCCAGGCCAGCAAGGCGCCCATTCAGAAGATGGCCGACCTGGTGGCCGGCAACTTCATCCTGATCGTCCATCTCTTGGCCCTCGCCGTGTTCCTGTTTTGGTTCTTCATCGGCTACGACCTCTTCTTCATACCCGAGAGCAGCTTCATCCTCTCCCCTAACAACCTCGAGGACATGCAAGTGTTCGGGTTCTCGCTCTTGCTGTCACTCTCGGTGCTGGTCATCTCCTGTCCCTGCGCTGTCGGTTTGGCCACGCCGAGCGCCATGATGGCTGGCGCGGGCAAGGGCGCGGAGTACGGGGTGTTATTCAAGGGCGCGGAGGCCATCGAGAGCACCTCCAAGATCCAGACTGTGGTATTCGACAAGACCGGGACCATCACGAGAGGCGAACCGGCCGTGACCGACGTCATTCCGGGAGGGGCGCGCCCGAGCGTCGGAGGCTCTGAGCCGCTGACGCCGGAGCGGCTGCTGGCCTATGCGGCCGCCGTGGAGCAGAACTCGGAGCACCCACTCGGGGAGGCTATCGTGAAGGGAGCACGGGACCGGGGGCTGGATATCCCTGTCACCGAGGGTTTTGACTCCGTCCCCGGGCATGGCGTGGAAGGCACCGTCGAAGGCCATCGAATCCTGCTGGGGAACGCGAAATTCATGGACGATCGGGGAGTCGAGGCCTCCACCCTCAAGATGGTCGCTGCCGAACTGGCCGCCCAGGGCAAGACACCCATGTTCGTGGTCGTAGACGGCGACGCGGCCGGCATCGTGGCGGTCGCCGACGTGCTGAAAGACTCCTCCGCGGCAGCCATAGCGAAGCTACATCACATGGGGTTGCGTACGGTGATGATCACCGGCGACAACCGGCAGACGGCCGAGGCCATAGCCCGGCAGGTAGGCATCGACGAGGTCCTGGCGGAGGTGCTGCCCCAGGACAAGGCGCTCAAGGTCAAGGAGTTGCAGGACAAGGGTCAGTCCGTGGCCATGGTGGGGGACGGGGTCAACGACGCCCCCGCACTGGCGCAGGCGCAGGTGGGGATCGCCATCGGCTCCGGAACCGATGTGGCCAAGGAGACGGGGGACGTCATCCTCATCAGAGGCGACCTCATGGATGTGGTGACGGCCATCGAGGCGGGGCGGGCTACGATGCACAAGGTCAAGCAGAACTTGTTTTGGGCCTTCTTCTACAACGGCATCGGCATCCCCATCGCCGCCGGCATCCTGTACCCCTTCACCCATCAGATCGTCGGCCCGGAGTTGGCGGCCTTCTTCATGGCCATCTCTTCGGTGTCGGTAACGCTCAACACTCTGATGCTACGCCGGTTCAAGCCCAGTTCGGCGGGCCGGGGCGGTTCGGGTCGCGGCGGGCTGCGGGATCTGCCCGCTCAGAAAGGAGGCGTGGAAGTTGTCGGACAAGCCGTCAAGTGAGGGAGCGACCGGCGGCGCGACCGACGTCGGCCGGCCGGACAACGAGACCGCCTGCCCCCTGACCGGCTCGGCGGCTGACGCAGCCTGTCCCATCGGCCCGGCCCCACCGGAGAGTGGGTCCGGCCCGGAGGAGATCCCGGAGGCAGGCGACAAGCCCGGCGCCATGGGCGAGGCACGGACCGGCCGACTTGCCGCGCTCATCTACACAGGCATCTCCTTGCTGGCGGCGCTCCTTTTCGTCGTGGCGACCACTCTCGCGGGCGGCTACCCGGCGGTGGCTCGCTACGGGGGGGCAGCCTGGGTGTTCGTCCTCACGATGATCGTGCTCATGCCTTTCGTCATCCCCAGGGTCCGCAAATGGCGAGGGTAGGGCCGTCGACCATCTCCTCCTGCGCACGCCTTCGGCAAGCTTCGTCGGAGACGGTCGAGGGCCTCTCTGATGGGCTTCGGGGGCGGCGGCGCTCTCGCGTTGCTGCGCCGCCCGGCCGCCGCGGGCCGCTTGGGACTAGAGTAGCTCTGGGGGCAGGGTCTCGTTGAGGCTTCCGGAGCGGAAGCCCAGCAGGTCGATGCACACGTACGCGTAGCCCAGGTCTCTCAGGGCTTCCACTAGCTCGGTGCGCAGGGGCTCGGCGCACAGCTCGCAGATCCGCGCCGCCGGCACCTCGATACGCGCCACAACGGCGTGGTGACGCACGCGGCACACGGGGAAGCCGCGCCTGCGCAGCAGAGACTCGGCCGCAGCCACCATCTCCAGCGCCTCGACGGTGATGGGTTCTCCGTACGGGAAGCGGGAGGCCAGGCAGGGTGACGCGGGCCTCTCGGCCACCTCCAGCTCCAAAGACCGGCATGCGGCCCGGACCTCTTCCTTCGTGAACCCGGCCTCGGCCAGCGGGCTCAGGACCCCAGCCTCGGCCGTGGCACGCATACCCGGGCGGTAGTCGCCGGAATCGTCTTCGGTGCCGCCGTCGACAACAGCGTCCAGCCCCTCCTCGGCCCGGATGGTCTCCAGAACCGCGTAGAGCCGCCCGCGGCACAGGTAGCAGCGATCGGGAGGGTTGGCGGCGAAGCCCGGTATGGCCAGATAGTCGAAGGAGACGATCCGATGCCTTGCCCCAAGGCAGGCCGCCACAGACCGAGCCCACTCCTCGTCGGCATCGGAGCCCACCGCCCCCGCCGCAGTCACGGCCAAGACCCGCGCGGGGCCCAAAGCCCGAACAGCTAGAGCGAGCAGGAGACTCGAGTCGACCCCCCCTGAGAAGGCCACGAGCACACCGTCGAACTGCGACAGCCGCTGCTCGACCAGCCGGGTCTTCTCGTTCAGGGGATCCAAGGGGGGCCTATCCGGAGGCGTGGCTCCACGGGCGCTACCGAGCCGGTGAGGTCACTGTGCGCGGCTGCGAAGGTTCCGCGTCTTGTCGATGGCCTGGAGCTTGGCCAGGGCCTTGGCTTCGATCTGGCGGATGCGCTCCCGGGTGACCCCGAAACGCCGTGCCACCTCTTCCAGCGTACGCGGATGCTCGCCCTTGAGGCCGAAGCGCAACTCGATGACCTTGCGCTCCCGGTAGGGCAGCATGTTGAGCGCCTCGTTGATGCCGTCCTTGTCGAGCTGGGAGGCCACGGCGTCGAAGGACCGCACCGCGTCTTCGTCCTCGATGAAGTCGCCCAACTCGGAGTCCTCTTCTTCGCCGATGGGAGTCTCAAGAGAGACGGTGGTCTGGCTGATGCGAAGGATCTCCCGGATCTCTCCGTCGGTCATGCTCATCTCGGCGGCGATCTCCTCCGGCAACGGCTCGCGCCCCATGTTCTGGAGTAGTTGGCGCTGCACGCGGATGAGCTTGTTGATCTTCTCGACCATGTGCACCGGGATGCGGATGGTGCGGGCCTTGTCGGCGATGGCCCTGGTGATGGCCTGCCTGATCCACCAGGTGGCGTAGGTGGAGAACTTGTGCCCCTTGCGGTAATCGAACTTCTCCACGGCCCGGATCAGACCCAGGTTCCCCTCCTGGATAAGGTCGAGGAAGCTCATGCCGTCGGTGTGATAGCGCTTGGCGATGGAGACGACGAGGCGCAGGTTGGCCTCGGTGAGTTCGTGCTTGGCCCGGATGTCGCCCCGCTCGATGCGCTTGGCCAGCGACACCTCCTGCTGAGCGGTGAGGAGCTTGACCCGGCCGATCTCCTTGAGGTACATGCGGACGGGATCGGTGGTGGGAACGTCGACGCTCAGGTCGAGCTCGTCGACACCGCGCCGCCAGTCCGATCGACCGTTTCCGTCGGAGTCGTCGTCGAGTTCCGCGCAGGACTCATCGACGACCTCGATGCCTTGGTCGAGGAGCGCCGTGTACATGAGTTCGATCTGCTCGGTAGTGAGATCGACCTCCGCCAGCACCTCGGCGATGTCGTCCACGGTCACGAACCCGCGCCCGCGGCCCATCTCGATAAGTCCCTCGACCTCCTCGATGTTCACGACCCAGCTTTCCGACGATGGGGTGCCGCTCACTTGCAGCTCAGCCACTTGTCGCCGTACTGCCGCATGTGGTCGATGAGGGGGATGAGGTCCCAGCCCATGACCGTAAGGGTGTATTCCACCCGAGGGGGTACTTCTGCGAAGCTCTTGCGCGTGACGACGCCCGCCTTCTCCAGGCTCTTGAGGCGTTCGGAGAGGGTCTTCGGGCTGATGCCTGCGAGAGAACGCTCCAGGGCGCTGAAACGGTTCACGCCTTTGGAGAGGTCACGCAAGATGAGGAGCGTCCACTTGCCCGATATGATATCCGCGGTCTTGAGTACGGGGCACGAATCGGGGTGCACATCTGCTGGTTGCACTACGCTAGGGCCTTCCTGGGGAGGTGCTCAAACATCATCCAACTTTGTGACTCCGCATTGGACCGGTCCTTGGAGGGTAAGGCAAAGTACCAGACGACAGCCCGGTTTTCAACCATCGAGAGGGTCGCGGCGGCGCTCACCTCACCGCGCGGCTTCGCAGCGTTCGCTAGGCGCCTCTACGACCCTCTCGATGGTCTGTGTCCAGGGGTGGCGCTGCGCGCCCTGGAGGCCGGGCGTGACCGAGACCCTCGCGGCGGCGCTCACCTCACCGCACGGCTCCGCTTCGCTTCGCGGTGTTCGCTAGGCTTCGCCGCGACCCCTCAGGTGGTTGCTGGTATGGGGGCGCTGCGCGCCCTGGACGCCGGGCGGGACCGAGACCATGATATACGGCGGCAGAGGGCGCGGGGAGAAGCCTAGCGAACGCGCCGGAGGCGCGCGGTGAGGTAAGCGCCGGAGCGCGCCCTCTGCCGCCGCCTATCTTCCGAGCTGCCTGCGCAGGATGTCGTTCACCATTTGCGGGTTGGCCTGGCCACGGGTCTCCTTCATCACCTGCCCGACGAAGAAGCCCAGCACGCGATCACGGCCCTGTCTGAACTCCTCGGCGGGACCGGGGTTGGCTTCTACGATGCGGGCGATCAGCGCGTCCAGCTCCCCGGCATCGGATATCTGGCCCAGTCCCTTCTCGGCCACCAGCGTGCCGGCGTCCTTGCCCGTCTCGGTCATGGCCTCGAACACTTCCTTGGCCATCTTGCCGGAGAGGGTGCCGTCCGTGACCAGTTGCAGCAGTTCGGCCAGCGCCTCGGGGCCGACGGCGCTGTCGGTCACCTCGAGAGCCGCGGCGTTGAGGTACGCAGACAGATCGCCCAGGACCCAGTTGGCCGAGACCCGTGGGTCGCCGGTGATGGCTGTCACCGTCTCGAAGTAGTCCCCCAGCGCCTTGTTTGCGGACAGGATGGCGGCATCCTTGGACGGCAATTCGTACGCGCTCATGAGACGTTCTTTGCGCGCCGCCGGCAGCTCGGGCAGGGTCTCGCGTACCCGCTCCACGTAAGCCTCGTCCAGTTCGATGGGCGCCAGGTCAGGCTCCGGGAAATAGCGGTAGTCGTGAGCCTCCTCTTTGCTGCGCAGGGTGGAGACGGTCCCCGTACCGGGATCGAAGTGCACGGTGGCCTGCACCACGCGCTCCCCCGTTTCGAGAAGCCCGATCTGCCGCTCGATCTCCGCTTCCAGACCTCGCTGGACGAAGCGGAAGGAGTTGACGTTCTTGAGTTCGGTCTTGGTCCCCAGAGGCCCGCCGGGCTTGCGCACCGACACGTTGGCGTCGCAGCGCAGGGATCCCTCCTCCATGTTGACGTCCGACACACCCAGTTGCTGGATGAGGCTGCGCAGTTGGGTCAGGAAGACGCGCGCCTGTTCTGGCGTGGCGATGTCGGGCTCGGTCACGATCTCCACCAGGGGGGTGCCGCCCCGGTTGAAGTCCACCAGCGAGTAGTCGGCGCCGTCGATGCGGCCCGAGGCTCCGCCGGCGTGGACCAGTTTGCCCGCGTCCTCCTCCATGTGCACCCGGGTGATGCCCACGCGGAACGTGGTGCCGTCGTCGGCCTCCACGTCGAGATAGCCGCCGATGCCCAGTGGCAGGTCGTACTGCGAGATCTGATAGGCCTTGGGGAGGTCGGGATAGAAGTAGTTCTTGCGGTGGAAGATGGTCCGCTCGGCCACGCGACAGCTGAGGGCCAGCGCGATACGCGTGGCGTACTCCACCGCCTTCTCGTTGGTTACCGGCAGCACGCCGGGATGGCCCAGGCAGACGGGGCACACGTGGGTGTTGGGCGGCTCGCCGAAGGTCACTTCGCAGCCACAGAACATCTTGGTGCGCGTGCTCATCTGCACGTGGATCTCCAGGCCGATGACGGCTTCCCAGGCGCGGCCGGCGTCGGCGGCGCCCGGCGCCGCGCTCGAGCTGGCCGGGGTCACGAGGTCGCCGAGGCGGGCATCGCCGCGATCCGCGTTCGTGCTCATGAGGCCACCTCCGCGAGAGGCGGTATCAGGTCGAGAGCCAGCCTCTGTTCCACGGCGTGGGCGGCCTCCAGCATCCCCCGCTCCGAAAAGTGGGGGCCGATTATCTGCAGGCCCACGGGAAGACCGGAGGAGAAGCCGGCCGGGAGGCTGATGCCCGGCAGGGCGGCCAGGTTGACCGGGATGGTGCAAAGGTCGGACAGGTACATGGCCAAGGGGTCGGCGGTCCTCTCCCCGATGCGGAAGGCCACTGAGGGCGAGGTGGGCGAAAGCAGGAAGTCGAAGCGGGCGAAGGCCTGCTCGAAGTCCTTGATTATGAGCGTCCGCGTACGTTGCGCCTGAGCGTAGTAGGCGTCGTAGTAGCCCGCGGAGAGCGCGTAGGTGCCGATCATGATGCGCCGCTTCACCTCGGTGCCGAAACCCTCGCTGCGCGTGTGCGTATACATCTCGGAGAGGTCGGGGCTGTGGGTGCTGCGATGGCCGTAGCGCACCCCGTCGAAGCGGGCCAGGTTGGAGCTGGCCTCGGAAGGCGCGATGAGGTAGTAGGCGGCGATGCCCCGCTCCACGCTGGGCAGGCTCACTTCCTCGCACACTCCACCCAGGTTGCCGATGACGTCGACGGCGGCGTCGAAGACGTCGCGCACACCCGGCTCGCAGGCATCACCGACGAACTCACGGATGACCCCGAAGCGCAGACCCTCCAGGTCGGTACGCGAGGGTATGCCGACCGGCTCGCGCAGACCCGTGCTGGTGGAATCCCGGCGGTCGCGTCCGGCGATGATGTCGAGCAGAGCGGCGGCGTCCTTGGTGTCGCGCGTGAGCGGCCCGATCTGGTCCAGGGAGCTGGCGAAGGCGATGAGGCCGTAGCGGCTCACCGCGCCGTAGGTGGGTTTCAGCCCCACCACGCCGCACAGAGATGCCGGCTGACGGATAGAGCCACCCGTGTCGGTGCCCAGCGCCCAGGGCGCTTCGGAGGCGGCGACGCAGGCGGCGGAGCCGCCACTGGAGCCGCCCGGCACCCGGTCGAGGTCCCAGGGGTTGCGTGTGGTCTGAAAGGCCGAGTTCTCCGTGGAGCTTCCCATGGCGAACTCGTCCATGTTCAGCTTGCCCAGGAAGATAAGGCCGGCCTCCCGGAGCTTGGCGATAATGGTGGCGTCGTAGGGCGGGATGTAACCCTTCAGGATGCGGGAGGCGCAGGTGGTCTCCATCCCGCGCACGCAGAAGATGTCCTTCAGCCCGATGGGCACCCCTTCCCAAGCCCCCCGATCTTCGCGGGGCTTGGCATCTACCGCCGCGGCCGCGGCCAGGGCTCCCTCCTCGTCTACCAGGAGGTACGACTGCACGGCCCCATCCACGGCGGCTATGCGGTCCAGGTAGGCCTGCGTGAGCTCCGTGGCGGAGATCTCTCCCTCGGAGAGCAGTTCCCGGCAGCGGTGGGCCGTCAGCCCGGCTACGTCGATGGCCATGGCGCCTATCCTATCCGGGGCACGACGAACTGCCCCCTCTCCACATCGGGCCCGTTGGCCAGAGCATCTTCCCGCTCAAGGCCGCGCTCGGGCACGTCGGGACGCAATACGTTCTTGAGGGCGACGGCATGGGAGGTGGGCTCGAGGCCGGAGAGGTCCAACTCGGCAAGCTGCTGCACGTAGTCGATGATCCGGGAGAGCTCGGGTTGCAGCCGGGCGAGCTCCTCCTCCTCGAAGTGCAGACGCGCGAGCCGCGCGACGTGCTCGACCTCTTGCCTGGAAATCATGAGGCAGCTCTCCTTGGAAGTCAGGTGCGGCGAGGCGCGCAGGCCCCGGTGATCGGGGCGACGGCGCGAACCCGAGGGATTATAGCCGAAAAAAAGGGGCGCCTGGCCAGGCGCCCGAGAGGAGAAAGGAGAGTTTTGAATGGGAAACTCTCATCCTCTATATCGGCGCCGGCGGCCAACACTTGAGCGCGTAGGGGAAGACGGGTGCATACCTGTTCCAGCTGCCCGCGCGAGGGGAAGCGCGTCTATACCTGTTCCAGCTGCGCGCAAAAGCCTGCGCGACTCTTCCCCCAGGCACACACCCGTTTCCCGGACTAGCTGTGGGTGGGAGAGCCCCGTCGTGGACTACCCTGCTACCCTTGGTGGGCCGCCTATTGCTCGACTAGGCGAGGCGGCGGTGAGTGCAAGGGCAACGATCATGGTGGTGAGTGATGAATGGAGAGGGTCGTGTCGCGGTCGTCACCGGGGCGGGCTCGGGTATCGGACGCGCTGTTTCTGTCGCCCTTTTTGAGGCCGGCTACCGGGTGGTCTTGGCGGGACGCCGGGAGGAGTTGCTTCACGCCACCCTGGAGGGCCATAAAACCCAGGGCCTGGTGGTACCGACAGACGTCACCCGCGAGGATTTGGTGCAGCATCTCTTCCAGCGCACTCGCGAAGAGTTCGGCCGCGTCGACCTTCTCTTCAACAACGCCGGGACGTTCGGCACCTCTGCTCCAGTCGCCGAACTCACCCTCGATCAGTGGCGGCTGGTCGTCGACACCAATCTCACCGGCGCCTTCCTGTGCGCCCGCGAGGCTTTCCGTGTCATGAGAGAGCAGCAACCGCAGGGCGGGCGCATCATCAACAACGCCTCGGTATCCGCCCAGGTGCCTCGCCCCCACGGAGTCGCCTACACCGCAAGCAAGACGGCGATAACGGGTCTCACCAAGACGATCTCCCTCGAGGGGCGCGCCTTCGGCATCGCCTGCGGGCAGATCGACATCGGCAACGCCGCCACCCAGCTCACCGATGCCTTCGGGAAAGGCACCCTGCAGGCTGATGGTTCGGTCAAGGCCGAGCCGCGGATCGACCTGCGCCACGTGAGCGACGCCGTCCTCTATATGGCGGGCCTTCCCCTCGACGCCAACGTCCAGTTCATGACGTTGATGGCCACCAACATGCCGCTCGTCGGCCGCGGCTAGGGAGCCGAGCCGCGATAGGGCTCCCTCCTCAGCTGCGAAGTCACGAGTCTTCCGAGGGAGCCCTATCGCAGGGCATCGCGGGGCACAAAAAAAGCCCCGCCGAGGCGGGGCTTCTGTGTCATGTGAAGAGGGTACCTCTTCGCTTGGACTACGCGGCCGATACGTTCGCCGCCTGCAGGCCCTTGGGACCCTGGACCACATCGAACCTTACAGCCTGTCCCTCAGCCAGGGTACGGAACCCCTCTGTCTGGATCTCACTGAAGTGTACGAAGAGATCTTCGCCCTCCGGCTGCTCGATGAAGCCGTAGCCTTTTTCGGGACTAAACCACTTGACGGTCCCCTCTGCCAACCCTACAACCTCCATTGTTTCGGAGCGACCCGGCGACCGGATCCGCCCCAATCTCACGCTCGCGGCCCCTGGAAAGGGACACGCTGATTCACAGTAGCGCTCGCTAACCCCGGGGTCAAGCCCTGGACGCAAGATATACGCCCTCCGGCTAACTATCGATATCCCGGAGCGCCTGCGCGTCGCGATAGTTCTTGAGCCGGTTGAGTGTCTTCGCCTCCACCTGCCTGATCCGTTCCCGGGTGACACCGAAACGATCGCCCACCTCTTCCAGGGTGCGCGGACGTTCTCCCTTGAGACCAAAACGGAGTTCCAAGACCTTCCGCTCCCTCGCCGGCAGACTGTCGAGCACCCGGAACAGCTCCTCGCGCCGTATCTGGCGGAAGACCTCGTCCAGCGGCTCGTCGGCGTCGTGGTCCTCGATGAAGTCGCCGAGTTCGGAGTCATCCTCGTCCCCCACCGGCGACTCGAGGGAGACCGGATCCTGGGCGGCCTTCTGGATCTCCACCACTTTGGAGGTGCTCAGACCCAGTTCGGCGGCCAGTTCCGCGGTGGTGGGCTCGCGCCCGTTCTTCTGCAGCAGTTCCCGCTGCACGCGGTTGAGCTTGTTCATGGTCTCGACGGCGTGCACCGGCACCCGGATGGTGCGCGCCTGGTCGGCGATCGCGCGCGTGACGGCCTGCCGGATCCACCAGGTGGCGTAGGTGGAGAACTTGTATCCCCGGCGATAGTCGAACTTCTCCACCGCGCGGATGAGGCCCAGGTTGCCCTCTTGGATGAGGTCGAGGAAGAGCAGGCCCCTACCCATGTAGCGCTTGGCGATGGAGACCACCAGGCGGAGGTTGGCCTCGGTGAGCCTGCGTTTGGCCTCGATGTCCTTCTTCTCGATCAGCTTGGCCAGCTCGACTTCCTGTTGCATGGTGAGGAGCGGGACCTTGCCGATCTCGCGCAGGTAGATGCGTACCGGATCGTCCACGCTGTGGTCGATAGTGACGTCCAGGTGGCCCAGGAAGGCCTCTTCCTCGGTGAGGTCGCCCAGGTCTTCCGCCTGCTCGTCGGTGACCTCCACACCCATTTCCAGCAGGGAGCTGTACAAGCCCTCCAGCTCTTCCGGCGATAGGTCGGCGTCCTGGACCAGGCTCCCGACCTCGTCGAGCGTGAGCGAGCCCCGGCTCTTGCCCAGTTCCAGCACCTCCTGGAAGACCTCTCGGGTGAGTTCGGCGTCGTCGGCCATGCTAGGACCGTCCCCCTTCGGGATCGAGGTTGGTCAGACTGACCCGCACCGTCTGCACCAGCCTCTCCAGCTGGAAAAGATGACGCTCGTCGGCTTCTGTGTGACTCCCCTCCTCGACCGCCGCCCGCAGGAGGCCGATCCTCCGGACCAGATTCTGTTCTTGCAGGCGCAGATACAGTTCCTCCAGCACGGCCGGGCCATAACGGCCCTCATCGAGCTCCATGAGCAGGCGCACGAACAGGCGACCGGCTTCGGAGTCGCCGCGTGCTTGAGCCGTCAGATGAGCCAGCGCATCCCCTTGCACCCTGCTATCGGCCATGAGCCGGAAAGCCTCGATCACCCCGGTGAAGACTTCGCGATTCCCGGGCTCCGTGAAGTGCTCCGGAGTCAGGGCCTCCAACATGGGAAGCGCCGCCTGAGGGTTGCAGACCGCCGCCACCAGGAAGTCGCGCTCAACAGCAGCCTCCTTGCCGGGCAAGCGCTCGGCGAGGGCCTGGCCGCCGGTCCGCTCCCGCGCCCGTGCTCTGCCGCCCTCGCGATCGGTCCCTCGTGCCGTCGGAGCGCCGGCCTTCGATTCGCGGACAGTGGGACCCGCGGAGGAGCCTTCGCGCAGCAGCACGGTCATGTTCTTGTCGGACAGGCGGAGCCTCTCGGTCACCATGGCCATCTCCTCTTCCCGCTCCTTGGGAGAAGAGGCCCGAGCCAGTATCCGCCGCACTTCCTCGAAGGCACGGACGCGGCCTTCGCTGGTGGACACGTCTTGACGGTTCAGGGTCCGCTCCAACTCAAAATGGAGAAGCGACATCCTGTCGGCCATCACCTTCGTCACCGCCTCACAGCCCCCCTTGATGGCGACGTCGGCCGGGTCACGGTCTGCGGGCAGGAGGGCGACGGTGGGTCGAAGGGAGCGGGCGCGCGCCAGTTCACCGGAGCGGAGCACGGCTTCCATTCCCGCCCTATCAGCGTCGAACATGAAGGTGATATTGCTCGTGAACCGCATCATGAGCCCTATCTGAGCATCGGTCAGCGCCGTTCCCATCGAGGCTACCACATTGGTGACCCCGGCTTGAACCAGGCCGATGACGTCGGTGTAGCCCTCCACCACCACCACTTCGTCCCGGTCCGCGATCGCCCGGCGGGCCTGGAAGAGCCCGTACAGCAGACGCCCCTTCTGATAGAGCGGCCCCTCGGGCGAGTTGAGGTACTTGGGTGTCTCATCCTTGAGCGTGCGCCCTCCGAAGCCCAGGACCCTGCCCCTGTGATCGATGAGGGGGAACATGAGCCGGTCGCGGAAGCGGTCGTAGACCTTGCCTCCCTGGCGCACCAGCAGTCCGGCCTCGTCAAGTTCCGTGTCGGTGAAGCCTTCCTTCCTCGCCCGTCGATGGAGTCCCTGCCATTCCTCGGGTGAGAGTCCCACCCGGAAGAGGCGGCAGCTCTCCTCGCTCAGACCGCGGGCGGCCAGATAGTCGCGCGCCTGCTTACCTCTCTCTGTTTCCCAAAGGAAGCGCTCGTAGAACCTGGCCGCTTTCTCGAGCACCTGCAGAAGACGGGCCTCCCGGTCCTTCCGCCCGGCATCGGGACCTCCGCCTTCCTCGAACTCGAGGGAGATGTTGTAGCGCTGGCCCAGGTGCTCCACTGCTTCGCTGAAGGAGAGGTTCTCCATGCGCTCGACGAAACGCAGGGTGTCCCCACCTTCCCCGCAGCCGAAACAGTAGTAGAGGCCCTTCTCGGCGCTGACCGTGAAGGAGGGGGTCTTTTCCTGATGGAAAGGGCAGAGTCCCAGATAGGTGCTGCCCCGCTTGCGCAGGCTGGTGTAGCCGGAGACCACATCGACGATGTTAGCCGCGGCGAGGACGGCCTCGAGACTGGAGTCTTTGATGAGCGGGCTCATCGCCCGAGCGTATCCTCGACGTCCACCCCGCCTCGGTCCCGGCTCACTGCCCTGCCCAGCACTTGGGGACGAAGAGGTCCATATAGACCTGCTGGGCATAGCGGTCGGTCATGCCGGCCACGTGGTCCGTCGCCGCCCGCAGCAGCGCCATCCGTCCGCCGTCGCCGTCCACGGGCGGCGGCGAAGGCAACGTCTCCGGGTTGTTCACGAAATAGTCCATGAGTTGCGTGATCATGGTCCTCACCCGGCGCTCGCCCGCCTGCTGCAGAGATCGGGCGTACACCGTCTGGAAGAGAAAGCTGCGCAGACACTCCATCGCCTCCCCGACATCGGGGCTCTGCATTATAGTCCCGGTCTCGAAGCTGTTGTCGACGAGGTCGTGCACCAGCCGGTCGATGCGATCGCTGCCCGTCTGGCCCAGAAGAGCGAGGGGCTCGCGGGGAAGATCGGCGGCGGTGATGAGCCCGGCCCGCAGAGCATCGTCGATGTCGTGGTTGATGTAGGCGATGCGGTCGGAGAAGCGCACCACCCGGCCCTCGAGGGTGGCGGGAAGCCGGTCACCGGTGTGACAGCGGATGCCGTCGCGGACCTCCCAGGTGAGATTGAGACCCCGGCCCTCATGCTCCAGCGCCTCGACCACGCGCACGCTCTGCTCGTTGTGCTCGAACCCGCCGGCGCCTTCCGCCTTGAGGATGTCGTCGAGGACGGTCTCGCCGGCGTGGCCGAAGGGAGTGTGACCGAGGTCGTGGCCCAGAGCCACAGCCTCCACCAGGTCTTCGTTCAGACGGCAGGCCCGGGCTATGGTGCGGGCGATGCCCGAGACCTCCAGCGTGTGGGTGAGACGGGTGCGATAGTGGTCGCCTTCCGGCGAGATGAAGACCTGAGTCTTGTGCTTGAGCCGCCGGAACGACTTGCTGTGCACGATGCGGTCGCGATCGCGCTGGTAGGCGGTGCGCAATCCGCAGGGCTCCTCGGGGTGTTCCCGTCCGCGCGACGCCGACGAGCGTTGTGCCCACCGCGAGAGGCCCGCCTCGAAGATCTCGGCGGACAGGCCTACTCTGCCCGGGCTCTCGTGCTTCATGCTCTCACCGGCCTTGCCGGGGCTCCGGGCTGCCGGGGCGCGCCCCGGCAGCCCTGCCCTTGTGTGCGTCGACCTCAGTCGCCGACCTTGCCCGAAGCCTTCTCCTCCAATACCGCCTGCGCGGCGGCCAGGCGGGCCAGGGGCACCCGGTAGGGACTGCAGCTCACATAGTCTAGCCCCGTGCGATGACAGAACTTCACGCTCGAAGGCTCGCCGCCGTGCTCCCCACAGATACCCGTCTTGAGACCGGGTTTCACGCTCCGCCCCTTGGCGACCCCCATGGCTATGAGCTGGCCCACCCCGGCCTGGTCGAGCTTCTCGAAGGGGTTGGCCCTCAAGAGATCGGTGCGCAGGTAGTGGGTGAGAAACTTGCCTTCGGCGTCGTCGCGGGAGAAGCCCAGGGTAGTCTGGGTGAGGTCGTTGGTGCCGAAGCTGAAGAAGTCGGCCTGGCGGGCGATCTCGTCGGCCGTCAGAGCGGCCCGCGGCAGCTCGATCATGGTGCCGATCTTGTAGTCTACCTCCATCTTCCGCTCGGCCAGCACCTCAGCCGCGGTCTTCTCGGTGAGCAGGCGCATCAGCCGGAGCTCCTCCTCGAAACCGACGAGCGGGATCATGATCTCCACGTGCGGCATGTTGCCGCTGGCGGCGTAGACGTCACAGGCGGCCTCCATGACGGCGCGGACCTGCATGGCATAGATCTCCGGCCACTGGATGCCCAGACGGCAGCCGCGGGTGCCGAGCATGGGGTTCGCCTCGGAGAGCGACTTGACCTTGGCCGCCATTTCCTCCTGCTTGGCCAACTCGTCGGCAGGGGTGCCGGTGAGCCGCATGCGCTCCAGCTCCACCATCACCTCGGTGTAGTTGGGCAGGAACTCGTGCAGGGGCGGGTCGAGCAGGCGGATGGTCACGGGCAGACCTTCCATGGCCTCGAAGATGCCCTGGAAGTCCTCGCGCTGGAAGGGCAGCAGCTTGGCCAGGTGCTTCTCGCGCTCCTCCACGTCGTCGGACATGATCATGGCCCGCACGTGCGGCAGCCGCTCCTCCTCCATGAACATGTGCTCGGTGCGGCACAGGCCGATGCCCTCAGCGCCGAACTCGCGCGCCTTGCGGGCGTCCGCGGGGTTGTCGGCGTTGGTGCGCACGCCCAGGCGCCGGACGTCGTCGGCCCAGCCCAGCACGGTATTCACGTTCTCGTCGGCGGAGGCCTCCACCAGTTGCGCCTGACCGCGGATGACTTTGCCCGAAGCGCCGTCCATGGTGAGCCATTCCCCCGCCTTGATGACCACCTCGCCCGCGGTGACCTCCCGCGCCTCGGTATCGATCTTGAGCCCCTGGGCGCCGGCGATGCAGGGCTTGCCCATGCCCCGGGCGACGACCGCAGCGTGAGAGGTCATGCCTCCGTGGCTGGTGATGACGCCCTGGGCGTGGATGAGGCCGTGAATATCGTCGGGGTTGGTCTCCCAGCGGACCAGGATGACCTTCTCGCCCCGCGAGCCCCGCTCCTCAGCCTCGTCGGCGTCGAACACCACCTGGCCGGCGGCCGCGCCGGGCGAGGCGCCCAGACCGGTGGCGAGGACGTCGTAGGTGGCCTTGGGATCCAGGCGGGGATGCAGCAGCTGGTCGAGCTGCGCCGGGTCGACGCGCATGAGGGCTTCGTCCTTGGTGATGAGACCCTCGCCCACCATCTCCACGGCCGTGCGCAGAGAGGCGGGGGCGGTGCGCTTGCCGTTGCGGGTCTGCAGCATGAAGAGCGTGCCCTCTTCGATGGTGAACTCGAGGTCTTGCATGTCGCGATAGTGCTTCTCCAGCGTCTCGCGGATGGCATAGAGCTGGTCGAGCGCCGCGGGCATGACCTCGCGCATCTCCTCCAGGGGCCGGGGGTGCCTGACCCCGGCCACCACATCCTCACCCTGGGCGTTCATCAAGAACTCACCGTAGAAGAAGTTCTCACCCGTGGAGGGGTCGCGGGTGAAGGCGACACCTGTACCCGAGGTCTCGCCCTTGTTGCCGAAGACCATGGTCTGCACGCTGACGGCGGTGCCCAGATCATCAGGGATGCCTTCCGTACGCCGGTAGATCTTGGCGCGGGAGTTGTCCCAGCTCTTGAAGACGGCTATCACCGATTTGTGCAGCTGCTGCAGAGGGTCGGCGGGGAACTGCTCCCCCGCGTGCTCCTCGAGGATGGTCTTGAAGCGAACGGTGAGGTCGCGCAGGTCGTCGGCAGACAGATCGGTGTCGAGGGCCGCGCCCACCTCGGTCTTCTTGGCAGTGAGGGCATCCTCGAAGAGTTGCGATTCCACGCCCATGACCACGTCGCCGAACATGGCGATGAAGCGGCGGTAGGAGTCGTAGGCGAAGCGCGGGTTGCCTGTCTTCCGGGCCATGCCCTCGACCGTCTCGTCGTTCAGGCCCAGGTTGAGGATGGTGTCCATCATGCCCGGCATGGAAAACACCGAGCCGGAGCGGATGGAGAGGAGCAGCGGGTTGCTCGGGTCACCGAGGGTCTTGCCGGTGAGCTTCTCGAGCGCGCCGAGATGGGTCTCTATTTCCTCTGCGAGTCCGTCGGGATACGCTCCGTTGCCGGAGTAATAGATGCAGGCCTCCGTAGTGACTATGAAGCCGGGCGGGACGGGAATGCCCAGACCAGTCATCTCCGCCAGGTTCGCGCCCTTGCCGCCCAGTAACGAGCGCATGCCCGCGTTGCCTTCCGCGAAATCGTAGACGTACTTCGAGCTCATTGAGAACCAACTCCCTTCGAAATGCCGATCCGGACCATCAAGATCAGATGTCGCCATGATGGATTCTAGCGAAGAGGAGAGCTAGGCGCGAGGGATCCCCCGCTTATGTTATGGTTTACGCATGTGGGCACGATTGTGCTTGATGATCTGAAGGAGGAAAGGAGGTATCTATGCCCGAGCTATCCATGGCACAGGCTCGGGAGCGACGCGACTACGAGCGGACCGCCTCTCTTATATCGGGGGCCCTTACCGTAGTAGGCAGTTCCGATCTAGCCATGCGCGGTCTCAACACGGCCGTAAAACGTACGGCCAAATCGACGCAGCAGCAGATGATCGCGGAGTGGTTGAAGAACTACACCGCCCCCGGCAATCCTGGCAACACGCTGTTCAAAAACATTCGTCATCTTCATCCTAATGTACGTAAGCGTTTCGTTGCCGGAATGATGGCCAACTTCTTCATGCGGGACCCGGAGTATACCGAGGCTCTCCTGCGTGAACGGGGCATCTCTTCACCCACGGCCATCCTGATCAGTCCCTCCATGCGCTGCAACCTGCAGTGTGTGGGCTGCTACGCGGCAGAGTACGACTTCGAGGACGACCTGACCGAGGCGGAAGTCGAGAGCATCATCACCCAGGGCGAGGAGATCGGCTCCCGGGTCTATACGATGCTGGGTGGCGAACCCTTCGTGTACCGGCCCCTGCTCGACATCATCGAGCGGCACCCGCAGTCGGTGTTCCTCGTCTTCACGAACGGCACGATGATCAACGACCGTGTCGCCGACCGCATCCTCGAGTTGGGCAACGTCTGCCCTACCATCAGTATCGAGGGCGGCAGGGAAGCCACCGACGCCCGTCGCGGCGAAGGTACGTACGACCGCATCATGGCTACCATGGACCGTTTGCGCGAGCGGGGGATCATGTTCGCCTTCTCGGCCACGGCTACCAGCCAGAACATCGACGAGATCACGTCCGATGCCTTCGCCGACCTCATGGTCGAGAAGGGCGCCTTCTACGGCTGGTACTTCGCCTACATGCCCATCGGTCGCGAGCCCGACCTGAGCCTCATGCCCAATCCCGACCAGCGCGACCAGCTACGCCGCGGTGTCATGCGCATCCGCAACACCAAGCCTTTGCTGGTAGCCGACTTCTGGGGCGACGGCACCCTCACCGGAGGTTGCCTGTCGGCCGGCAGGAAGTACATCCATATCAACAACAAAGGTGACGTGGAGCCCTGCATCTTCGCCCACTTCGCCACCGACAACATCAAGGACAAGCCCTTGCTCGACTGCCTCTGCTCGGATTTCTTCAAAGATCTGCGCAGGATGCAGCCTTTTGGCAAGAACCTGCTGCGTCCCTGCCCCATCATCGACCATCCAGGCGTCATGAAACGGGCCGTGGAGCGCAACGGCGCTTACCCCACACACGACGGAGCGGAGACGCTCCTCACCGAACTGCAGCCTGGTCTGCATGCCTATTCTGCCAGCGTTCGCGACAAGCTCAACCCTATCTGGGAGAACGAGATGCCGTGGGCGCATGCCTGGCTGAATGCCGACGCCGAGTACCAGCATCGCAAGCAACTCGGCCGCGACGCGACCCAGTTGGACGACGAAGCCGGTGACTTGGTCGAAGAGGTAGCGAGCCGGTAAGCGGAAAGCTGTACCTGCCCGGCGGTCCGTGCCCACAAGAGCCGGCCGGGGAGGGACGCGAAGATGTGAACGGGGCGGCGCCCGAAGGGCGCCGCCCCGTTTTCTTCCCCCCACCATCCCGGCGCCGGCAACCCCTGGGGCGCCCTCACCCGAACGCGACGAGGCGCGCCGGCGGCTCTAGCCCTGTAGCAGGTCCAGGTGCGCGACCTTGCGCACCGTCTCGGCCACGGCCCGCAGTTGACGCAGCCGGTTGAAACGCACCGCTTCGTCCTCGGCCATGACGAGAACGTCGTCGAAGTACCGGTCGAGGGCCGGGCGAAGCCCGGCCAGAGCAGCGAGGGCGTCGCCGTAGTCTTCGCTCTGGACAGCCCGGTCGACCGCACCATCAGTCTCCCGCCACATATCGAACAGAACCTGCTCGGCCTCCAGCGCGAAGAGTCCGGGCGACACCGCGACCGTGTCGTCACCTTCCGACCCGGCGGGCAGCTTCTTGGCCAGGTTGGACGGCCGGCTGAACACGGTCACCAGGTCTTCCCAGCGCTCGTCTGTTCTGAACCTCTGCAGGGCGAGCGCGCGGGTACGCAGGTCGACGAAGTCGCCGGACGTGGGAAGCACCGCCTCGACGGTGTCACGAGCAGGCCCCTCGTCGACGACGCTCTTCACCAGACGCTCGAAGATGAAGTCGGTGGCCTGGGGCACCACGGCCTCCCTCCCCAGAAGAGCGGGGAAGCGTTCCAGTCCGCTGTAGGACTGCTCGACCAACTGCCGGACGTCGTAGCGGAAGCCGTGCTGCAGCGCGATGGCCACCATACCGGCCGCCGCCCGCCGCAATCCATACGGGTCTTTGGAGCCCGAAGGCGGTTCCCCACACGCGATGGCGGCGGTGATGTTGTCGACCTTCTCGGCGGTGGCCAACAGCGCCCCGGTGACGGTGGCCGGCGGGCTTCCGCCGGCCGAGTCGGGCAAGAACTGCTCGCGCAGCGCCTGCGCCACTTCCTTGTCACGACCCTCCATGAGGGCGTAGGTCTCCCCCATCACCCCTTCCAGGTCGGCGAACTCGCGCACCATTATCGAAACCTGGTCGGCCTTGGCCAGCCTGGCCGCCTCCAGGGCCCGCTCGCGTCCCTCGGGTGCCACGCCGACGACATCCGCCAGGTAGGCACAGAGAGCCACCAGCCGGTCGGCCTTGTCCTTCATGCTGCCGGCCTTTTCGTGGAACACGATCTTGCCGAGTTGAGCCACCATGTCTTCCAGACCGGTGGCTCTGTCCTTCTCGAAGGAGAACTCCGCGTCCTCGATCCTGCCCTCGAGCACACGTTCGTTGCCGGCGGTGATCTGCGTGCTCCAGGCGGGATCGCCGTTGCTGACGTAGAGGAAGGTGCTGGACAGGGTCCCCTGGGCGTCGACGAGGGGGAAGTAGCGCTGGTGCGACTGCATGGCCGTCACGAGTACCTCGGGCGGCAGGGCCAGATGCCGGCTCTCGAACTCGCCCGCCACCACAGTTGGCCACTCGACCAGGAAGAGGACCTCTTCCATCTTGCCGTTGGGATCGGTGACGGAGAGACCCCGCGCGGCGGCCATCCTCTCCAGTTCCGACCAGAGCAGACGCTCCCGCTCTTCGTGGTCGGCGATCACCGCCTGCGCCCTCATGGCCTCCAGATAGTCGGCGGGACGAGCGATGTCGACGGGACCGCCCAGCCAGCGATGTCCCCGGCTGGAGCGCGCGGAGGTGAGGCCGGCGATACCGAAGGGCACTACATCCTCGCCCCACAGAGCCACCAACCAGCGAACCGGGCGCGAGAAGCGCAGGTCCCGGTATCCCCAGCGCATGTTCTTGGGGAAGTACATGTCGCGGACGATCTTCAAGCACAGTTCTGGGAGCAGCGCGGCGGTAGCCCGGCTCTCGCTCCGCGTCACGTAGTAGACGAAGCTCCGTCCCGCCTCTTCCCGCACCTCCAGGTCGGCCGCGCTCACGCCTTTGGCGCGGGCGAAGCCCTCGACGGCCTTGGTGGGGCGGCCTTCGGCGTCGAAGGCCGCTTCGACGGCCGGTCCGCGCTGCACGATCTCCCGGGGCACCTGTTCTCCGGGCACGTTGGCGATACTCACGGCGATGCGGCGCGGCGATACCCACACCCGCACGTCCTCGGCCTTCACCTCGATGCCTTCCGCGGCAAACATCCCCGCCACCCGGGCGGGCAGCAGGTCGATGGCCGCCCGACAGGCGGAAGCCGGCATCTCTTCTGTGCCGATCTCTACCAGAAAGTCGCGGTCCCCCCGATCGTCAGGCGAGATCCAGTCCGGCCGCGCGAGCTCGGAGGTCGCGGCGAGGCTGAGCATGCTCTCGGAGGTCGCGGCGTCCGCAGCCTCAGGAGCCGCAGCCGCATCACCGAACTGCTGCACGTACCCCTCCGCTACCTTGCGGGCCAGGTTGCGCACCCGAGCGATATAGCCGGTGCGCTCGGTCACGCTTACGGCCCCCCGGGCGTCGAGTACGTTGAAGGTGTGCGACGTCTTGAGGACGAAGTCGTAGGCCGCTCGGACCAACCCCTTCTCCAGGCAGCGCTCGCCCTCGCGCTCGTAGTCGGTGAAGGCTTTCTGCAACATACCTATATCGGCCGTCTCGAAGTGATAGACGGACCACTCGGCTTCGTTCTTCTTGTGCACGTCGCCGTAGGTCACGCCCGGCACCCACTCCAGATCGAAGACGCTGTCGACGCCCTGCAGGTACATGGCGAGGCGCTCGGTGCCGTAGGTGAGTTCCGCGCTGGGCGGGTCGAGATCGATCCCTCCCACCTGCTGGAAGTAGGTGAACTGGGTCGCCTCCATCCCGTCGATCCAGACCTCCCACCCCAGGCCCCAGGCACCCAGCGTAGGCGACTCCCAGTCGTCCTCCACGAAGCGAACGTCATGCTGGGAGAGGTCGATGCCCAGAGTGCTCGAGGGAGGCCAGGTAGAGATCCTGGATATCGTCGGGGCAGGGCTTGATGATCACCTGATACTGATAGTAGTGCCCCAGACGATAGGGGTTCTCGCCATAGCGGCCATCGGTGGGGCGGATGGAGGGCTCCACGTACGCGACACGCCAGGGATCGGGGCCCAGGACCTTGAGGAAGGTGGCCGGATTGAAGGTACCCGCCCCCACTTCGGTGTGGTGCGGCTGCCAGACGATGCACCCCTGTTTGGCCCAGAACTCCTGCAGGCCCAGGAGGACGTCTTGGAACGTGGGCTTCTCTACCCTCACTGTCTACCTCACTTCGCGGTGTGTGGTCTGGGCAAGACGGGACCGAGCTCGAGAGAGCCCGGTCTCACGGCGTGCTAGAAGTTCGTGGTGTCGCTCGAGGGCGGCGGCTGCGTGGTCGGCGGCTGCGTGGTCGTCGTCGGCGGCGCCGTCGTGGTCGTCGTAGGCGGCAACGTGGTCGTGGTGGTGGAGGGCGGAGCCGCGGCCACGCTGATCCTGACCGAGCTGCCCTTCTCGACCTCCACACCCGCAGTCGGATCCTGCTCGATCACCCGCCCCGGCTCGTAGTCCGGGGTCTCCACGGTGACCACGTAGGCATCCAGTTCAAAGAGGGCCAGCTTGGCCGTCGCCTGCTGGCGCGACAACCCGACCACCGCCGGGACCTTCACCGTGGTGGCCTCGGGAGCGTTGCTCACGAAGATGGTCACGACCGCCCCGCGCTCGACCTGCTGGCCCGCGACCGGATCCTGGTCCACCACGGTCCCACCAACCTCGGTGGAATCCATCTCCTCGACCTTGGGGGTCAGCCCCAGACCCTCGACGAGGGCCACGGCCGCCTCCTGGTTCCGACCGATGAGAAGCGGGACCGGGACGGTGTTCGCCTGTGTCGCCACCACGATCGTGACCTCGGCGCCCGCTTTCACCTCGTCGCCGGCCCCCGGGTTCTGGCGCAGCACCGTGCCCGGAGCCTGATCGGCGCTGGCCTCTTCTTTGGGCAACACCTGCAGGCCCAGAGCGAGCAACTCACCCGTTGCCTCGACCTGGGTCTTGCCCACGACGTTGGGCACTTCGACTGTGCCCTCTCCCGAGGAGAGCCACACACTGACCGTCGACCCGCTGGTCTGCTTGGTCCCCTCCTCCGGCTCCTGACGAGCGACGAGTCCCTCTTCAACGTCCGCAGATGCCTGCTCGCCCTCCACCTTGATCTCGAAGCCCAACATGTCCAGAGCCTCGGTGGCGTCGCTTTCGCTCAGTCCCAGGACGCCAGGCACCACGACCAGGTCTTCGGTGTCGGCGCTGGTCCAGTTGGAGAGCATGGCATAGGCTCCGGCCCCCAACGCCACTATGAGTATGAGCACCAGGATCCAGGGCCAGATGCCGCCGCCGCGCCGGCGCGGCGGCTGGTTGTAGTCGTCGTGATAGGCGCTGGGCAGAGGAGGCTCGTGCATGACCGCACCCGGGTCGTGACGGCGCACCTGAGTGGGCTGAGCCCCCATCTGCGCCCCCGCCGCTGCCCCTGCAACCGCGGCGGCAGGAGCGGACATCACCCGCGTGGGCTGCTCCACATGGGCGGCGGGAATCTTGACCTCCTTGCCCTCCTGCACGCTACGCAGGTCCTCGAGGAACTGTTGCGCCGTGAGGTAGCGCTCCGTGGGAAGCTTGCCCAAGGCGTGGAGGATGACCGCTTGAAGATTCTCGGGGATGGTGGGCACGAGGGTCCGGGGTTGCGGCGGCAGGTCGTGGACGTGACGCATGGCCAGCGCCACCGGATTGTCGCCGTCGAAGGGCAGGGTCCCGGTAGCCATCTCGAACATGAGCACGCCGAGCGAGTACAGGTCAGAAGCGGCCTCGACCGGCTGGCCCTGCGCCTGCTCGGGCGACAGATAGTGAGCGGTGCCCAGGATAGAGCCCGCTTCGGTCATGGTCGACGTGCTGCCCGCCCGGGCTATGCCGAAGTCGGTGACCTTCACCCGGCCCTCGTTGTCGACGATTATGTTCTGGGGCTTGATGTCGCGGTGTATGACGTCCCGCCGATGAGCGAAGCGCAGCGCTTCCAGGATCTGGACGGAGACAGAGACCACCAGTTCGGGGCCCAGAGGGGCGTACTTGACGATGATCTCTTTGAGAGTGCGGCCCTCGAGATACTCCATCGCGATGTAGTAGGTGCCTTCCGCCTCTCCCCGATCGTAGATCTGCACGATGTTGGGGTGGTTGAGGCTGGCGGCGCTGCTGGCTTCACGACGGAAGCGCTCGATGAACTGCTCGTCGTTCGCGTAACGGCTGGAGAGGATCTTGAGGGCTACCTGACGGTCCAGCAGCCGGTCGTTGGCGAGGAACACATCGGCCATGCCGCCGCTGCCCAGCTTGCTGAGCACCTCGTAGCGATCGTCGAACACGCGTCCTATCAAGTCAGTTACATCCTCCGGCGCCTCTCAGGCGCCTATCGTCCTCCGCGCGGGAAATACTACCTCACACCGAGCGCGGCCAGTATGACCTCCCGGGCTATGGGGGCGGCTACCGTTCCCCCCGTGCCGGCGTTCTCCACCAACACGGCCACCACCACCTGCGGGTCGGAAGCCGGCGCGAAGGCGGCGAACCAGGCGTGAGGCTCGCCGTTCTCGACTTCCGCGGTACCTGTCTTGCCCGCTACCTGGACGCCCGCGATCGCGGCCGCGGTTCCCGTGCCGTTGTTCACCACCTCCACCATGAGGTCCGTCATCTGAGCCGCCGTCTCAGCCGTGAGCGGCGTCAGCCATACCCCAGGCTTGGTCTGCTCCAGGACGTTCTGGTGATAGTCGAGCACCTGGCTCACGATGTACGGCTTCATGATCTGCCCCTCGTTGGCGACCGCCGCGGCGGCCAGGGCCATCTGCAGAGGAGTGGCAAGAACCTCCCCCTGTCCGATGGAGGCCTGGGCCACGTGGGCCTTGTCCATGGTCGCCGGATCGGGGAAGACGCTCTTGGCGCCGCCAAGCCGCCAAGGTGGGGTCTCGCCGAAGCCGAAGTCGCTCGCGTAGGCCGCTAGAGTATCGGCGCCCAACTGCACGCCGAGCTTGGCAAAGGTGGTGTTGATGCTGAGGGCGAAGGCCTCGGTGAAAGTATGCGCACCGTAGACCCTGTCCCCATAGTTGTTCACCTCATATCCGCCGGCCATGACCGATCCCGTGTCCACGAAGACCGTGTCGGGCTCGACGGCGTCCTCCTGCAGACCGGCGCCGGCCACGATGATCTTGAAGACCGAACCCGGCGGATAGAGGCCGTAGTTGGCCCGATTGATAAGCGGCCTGTCCGGGTCGGAGGTGATCTCCTCCCAGAGTTCGTCGATCTGATTGGGGTCGTAGCGGGGATAGGAGACCATGGCGAGGACTGCCCCCGTCCGCGGGTCGAGAGCCACGACAGCGCCCTTCCGGTCGCCCAGGGCCTGAGCGGCGACCCGCTGCACGACCATGTTGACGGTGAGTTTGAGGTCGGCCCCCCTGTGCTCGCGACCCAGGATCCTGTCCCAGTAGCTGGTGATGCCCAGCAGGCCCGACTGCCCGGACAGTTCCTCGTTGTACACCCGTTCGATGCCGGCCCGCCCGTACCGGAGGCTGTTGTAGCCCAGCCAGGGCGAGGCGATGGCCCCTTGCGGGTACTCGCGCAGGAAGTACTGCCCCACTTTGCGGTTGACGGCGAGTTCCACCCCATCCGCCGAGGTGATCACGCCGCGCTCCACCTTCATCTCTTCCTCGATGGCCCGCGTGTTGGCCGGATGCACCTTGTACTTGGAAGCGGCATACACCTGAACGTAGGTGAGTTGCGCGATGAGAGCCACGAAGAGGATGGTGAAGAAGAGAAGGAGGCGGCGGATGGGGCGTTCCATCTACGCCTCTGCTTCCGCGGGCCCGGGAGCGGACGCAGGCCGCGTCACGGGACCGGAACCTGACGCCGCGGGCCCTCGGGCTGCGCAGCGGGTCGCAGCTGCTCCACGGGCGCCCACTCCTGCCGCGCGACGGTGTCGCTGGTGCGCAGCAGCAGGGCCAGCAGCACGAAGTTGGCCACGATGGAACTGCCTCCGTAGCTCACGAAGGGCAGGGTGATGCCGGTGAGCGGGATGAGCTTGATGACGCCCCCCAGGATGAGGAAGGCCTGCAGGCCAAAGATGCTGGTGAGGCCGGCCGCCAAGAGACGGGAGAAGTCGTCCCGTGCCCGAGCCGCGATGCGGAAACCACGGCCCAGGAAGATGAGGTAGAGGAGGATGACGCCGACGGCTCCTATCAGCCCCAACTCCTCCCCGATGGCGGAGAAGATGAAGTCGGTCTCCAGAGCCGGGATGATGGTATTGCCCGACTGCAGGATCAGATACCCCTGGCCCAGACCGCGCCCCAGGACGCCCCCGGCGGCCAATGCAAAGAGCGACTGCACGATCTGATAGCCGCGGCCGGCTCGTGTCCTGCCAGGGATCGAGCCAGATGTCCACCCGGGTCTGCACGTGGGGGAAGATGTAGTAAAGCAACGCCGCTCCGGCAAAGAAGAGGGCAAGGCCTACCAGAACGTAGAAGGCGCGCCCCGTGGCCACGTACAGGATCGCCAGGAGCGCCCCAAAGAAGAGCAGGCTGGTGCCCAGGTCCTTCATGAAGATCATCAGGATCATGGACAGGCCCCAGATGGTGAGCAGGGGGGCCAGATAGCGAAGGGGAGGCAGGGGAATGCCCAGCACCCGCCGCGTGCTCACCGTGAGCACCTCCCGGATGTCGACCAGATAGGCGGCGAAGAAGACCACCAAGAGGATCTTGCCGAACTCGGCCGGCTGGAAGCGTACCGGCCCCAGGACGATCCACAGACGGGCGCCGTTGATCTCCCGCCCCAGGCCGGCGGTCAGCAGGAGAAGGAGGATACCGGCGATGCCGATGAGGTAGCGGTACTCGCGCAGCCACTCCAACCTGCGCACGAACACCAGGGTGAGGAGGAACGCCGCCAGACCCACGACCAGCCAGATGGACTGCTGGCGTGCGAGCTGCTCGTCGAGGCGGAAGATCACCAGGATGCCCAGGGTCGACAGCAGAGCCGTGACGGGCAGGAGATAGGGATCCGCGTAGGGGACCAGCACTCGCCGCCCGACATGGGCGATGGCGAAGAGCGCCAAGAACACCCCGCCGTAGAGGAGCGACGACCAGGTGAGCACGGAGGACTTTGTCGTGTAGACGAGAGCGAACCCCAGAGTCGTCAGGACCAGGGCCGGGATGAGGAAGAGCAGTTCGCGGTTGCTGGTCTTCACTGCACCGCGCTCAAGGAACGGAGGTAGTTCTGTCCTTCCTCCTTGGTCGTCAGCTCGTGGGTGTCTATCCGCGCCTGCACGTAAGAGGGAAGCGACGCGTACGCCACCGTCGCCTGCTCGACCACCGAGGACAGTTCGATGCCGAGGATGCTGCCCGGCAGCCCGTTGAAGAGGGCCACCGAGCCCTCATATGTCCCCACGTAATAGACGGCGGAGTTGAAGATGGAGAAGCCGGCGACAGCGACGATGAGCACCACGAGGACGATGACGGTGACAACGAACCACCGCCGGCGTGAATTCCTGCGGGGCTGAGCCTGGGGCTCCGCCGGCGCCGCGGCAGCGGGAAGGCTTCCCGGCACGGGAAGCGACCCTGCCGCTGGCGCAGGGTCAGCACCACCCGGATGAGGGGATCGCCCCCCCAGGCGTCCGCCCAGCCTTTCCCGGGCAGCGGCGCGGACTCCCCTGTGCGGGTGAGTCGCCGCCGGCGATCCGCCGGCTACGGTTCGGTCGAGCGGGACCGAGGATGATCTCGTCGTCATAGACGTCCGCCGGTGGCTCCGGCGCCCCTTGCGGCTCGACGCCGCTTCCCGGAGCCGGCTGGGAGCTCGGGCGCCGCTCCCGGCGCCCCCTCCGGCTCGGCGACGTCGGCGATGACAGGAAGGTCCCCCTCGGCGTCTGCGTGGACATCCACCACGATCACGGTGACGTTGTCCTCGCCGCCGGCGGCAAGAGCAGCCGCCGCCAGAAAGTCGGCCGCCTCCTGAGCTCCCAGGTCCTGGTTCAAAGCCTCTTCGATCTCAGGGTCGAAGACCATGCCCGTGAGACCGTCGCTGCACAGCATCAGGCGGTCGCCCGGCCGGACCTCCGTCTCGACCAGGTCGGGAGAGAGTTCCCGCTCGGTTCCCAGCGCCTTGGTTATAACGCTGCGGTGCGGGTGGATAGCCGCCTCGGTCGGGGTGAGTTCGCCCCGACGGATCATCTCGGCCACCCAGGAATGATCCTCGGTGAGCTGGCGAAGCCTGCCCTCGTGCAGCAGGTAGGCGCGCGAATCTCCCACATGTACGAGCGTGATCTTGTCCGGGCCCGCGAGAGCCGCCGTCAGCGTGGTACCCATGCCGAGAAGACTCGTATCCTGCCCACTGCGTTCCGCAATGGCCCGGTTGATCTCTTTCACAGCCTCGACCAAGGCCGGCCCGTCGGCGGTCAGGGGATCGACTTCGAGCAGTCCCCGGCAGGCCATCTCCGAGGCGATCTCGCCTGCGCGCGCACCTCCCATACCGTCGCAGACGGCGTACAGACCCCAGCGCAGGAGATAGGAGTCCTCGTTGGTCTGCCGCACCAGACCCACGTTGCTGGCGTAACCCGCCTGCAGGCGCATCAACGCACCTCGACCTGGAAGATGGTGTCACCCACCTCCACGCGATCACCCGGACGCAGGTCGCGCACCCCGGCTATCGTCTGGCCGTTGACGAGCGTGCCGTTGGTGCTGTGCAGGTCTTCGACCTGGAAGGTGGTCGCGCCCGCCTCGAACAGAGCGTGCTTGGACGAAACGAAGGTATCGTCGAGAGAGATATCCATCTCGGCGGCCCGGCCGGCGACGGCGGTCGCGCCGGGCGGGAAGGCGAAGGCTTCCCCCTCCTGCAACTGCGGGCTCTTTATCACCACGAGGGTCCAGGTCAGACCGGGCGCGTGAGGGGCGCCGGCTACGTACCCCACCTCTTCCCCGCGGGAGTCGGTGGGCCGATAGGCCTGTCGGCCGGCCGCGGGAAGCGAGTCGCGAAGGTCGCGGTTCACGGAGCTTATGACGCGCCAGATGAACAGGTAGAGCACGAGCAGGAAGACGAACTTCCCGGCCAGCAGCACTATCTGGAGCATCGCATCATCCTCGGTATGTTCAGCGGGACTTGATCTCCACGTCGATGCGGGTATCGCCGATCACGAGGACATCTTTGGGGCGCAGGACCGTGCTCGAGATCGGATAGCCGTTCACCATGGTGCCGTTGGTGGAGTCGAGGTCTTCGACCATCACCCGGCCCTCGCTCCAGTAGAGCGCGGCGTGGCGACGGGATACGTTGGGGTCGTCGAGTTGGAAGTCGGCGTCGCGCGCTCGGCCCAGGATCACGCGGCTGCGGGTGAATTCCCGCGCCCGGCCTCCTGCCCTGATCACGATGGCATTCGCGGCGAGGTCCATCTGCGAGGCCTGTCCGGCGGGGATGACCTTCGTCCCCCGGTTGGCCGGCATCTCGTGGACTGCGGCCGCAGACGCGCTCGACGTGGCGGGACGCCGCAACCGCCGCTGCGCCGGCGGCACTGGCGGCCGCGGCCTGCTGAGGGACCTGTGCCGGCCGGAGCGGGCCTTGCCCGTCACTCACACGCTGGGCCAGAATGCCGAAGTAGCCGGCGCGGAGATCGGGCTCCCGCACCACAAGAACCTCGAGATCGCCGGCCAATTCGTATTTCTCGGCCCGGACGTGCTTGAGAGCGGTGCGCTCGAGCTTGTCTATGAGGTCCGCCAGCCGAGGGGCAAATCGATCGTAGTCCTGGGGACAGAGGTGGACTATGAAGCGGTTGCTTGCCAGCGCCCTGCCTTGCCGGGAGACCTTCTGGGCATCCATCTCCTTGACCAGCTTCTGCCCCAACTCCTTGGGCTGGACGGCGAGGGCCTTGCCCCGGTCGCGCCGGCTCACCGGCTTGACGATGTTCGCAGGCCGTGGTTCATCCACTGCGCTCTCGATGCTGGACTCTACCCTCCGCATCAAACCCATGTATGCATTCCTCCTACAGGGTCCCGCGACCCGGGGACGAGATGAGAAGGGCGGACAGGAACCCGATTATAGCGCACGGCACATAGGCGGCCAGAAAGGGCAGGAGTTCCACGGGTACCCCGAGGACGGCGATGGGAAGGAGGACGAAGGCTGAGAACAGCGCTCCGAGATACGTCGTGGCGCCCCACATCCGCTTCTCCCGGGACGATCCCAGCCAGGCGTAGGCGGGCAGCGAGAACAGAGCGAAGAGGAGCACCTGCAACGAGAGTTCGGGCCGAGAATCGAGGAAGCGGGCTATCTCCAGGAGCACCGGCCAGGGAGAGACGCTGTCGGCCGCCGCCGTGAGCGGCGCCCCCGGCGCAGGGTTGAAGGTGAAGGGGACGACGGGCCAGGCGCCGAGACCGGCCGCCACGATCACCACCAGCCCGGTCATGAAACCCAGGAGCGGTCCCCAGCGCCTCAGCATGGCCCCGGTCAGGGGTAGCAGAGCCAGTCCCAGACCCCAGACGACCGCGAGAGGCATGGTGCCCGGAAGCAGAGCGGCCCATTCGAGCCCCTTTCGCCAGAGCAGGACCATGGTGGGCACGGCCAGGACGAGGTAGATGACGCCCCATCCCGCCCCGTAGGCGAAGATGGGAGGAGCGATGACGGCCAGGGTGAGGACCCCACCGGCCAGCGGCCACACCAGGGCAACGAAGGGAGGGACTATCACCAGATAAGAGATGGCGTCCTCCGGATAGAAGGACGCCCGCGGAAGCAGATAGAGGAGGGTGAGAAGGGCGAACGCCCCGGCGGCGAGACGCTGGCCCAGGAACACGAGCCGCGCGCGGTCCAGCCGCGAGGGCGCGACGCGCTCCTTCACACGGGTGGCGAAGGTCTGTTCAGGCACTTCGTCCGACAGGAGCTTGCCCGCCTGCGTCAGCAGTCTGCCGAAGGTGGCCGCGTCGGGTCTTGCATAGCGGTCCTGCGCCATGGCCTGAGCCAGCGCGTCGCCGACGGCGGCGGGGAGGTCGGGGCGGTTGGAACTCAAGGGCGGGATGTCGGGACGAGACACGTCGCGCAGCAGTTCCTGCAGCTTCTTGCCCTTCTGCGGGTTCCGCCGCGTGAAGCCCTCGTACAGGGTCAAGGCCAGGGAGTAGACGTCGCTGCGGGAGTCGACGGTGTCGCCTCCGATCTGCTCCGGCGACATGTAGGCGAGGGTGCCCACCAGATCTCCATCCATGGTGATGGACATGCGGTCCTCGAGCTGCGCCACCCCGAAGTCCATGAGACGGACGTCCACGGGACCCCCGGCGACCAGCATTATGTTCTCGGGCTTGATGTCCCTGTGCACGACGCCGCGCTTGTGGGCGTGCTCGAGGGCCGAGCAAAGCTGGATGCCCGCCTGCAGGATCTCCCGGTCGCTGAGCGACTGCTCCTGGTAGTGCTCCCGCAGGGTCTTGCCCTCCACGTATTCCGTGAAGAGCAGCGTCTGCGCGGGCTCGCGCACCATCTCGTACAGGGTGACGATGTGGTGGTGGTTGAGCTTGGCCGCCGCGTGGGCCTCCCGCAGCACGCGGTCGTCGACGTCGGCGGTCTGGGAGACGACCTTGATGGCGACCGGCCGGCCCATCTGCAGGTCGTCCGCCAGATATACGGTGGCGAACGCGCCGCTGCCCAGCTTGCGGACGATCCGATAACGCTCGGAGAGGGTGGAGGGCGAGTCTGCCATTAGTCCAAGTATACGCAGGAGGTCCGGCCATCCCTTTCATCGGAGAGTAGGCTCGGGATCGGACACCTGTCCCGGCTGCGCGCAAAAGCCTGCGCGGCTCCTCCTTCAGGTGCCCGATCCCGAAGCACACCCCTCGCTGAGTTGGCCGGCCACCCTGCGCGCACCTGGCCTCATGGCCGCTTTCGCAAGGGATGGTTGCGTGGAACAATGACCGTATGAATGGCGCGCCGGAATACGGATTCGCTCTGCAGACGGAGGGTCTCACCAAGGCCTTTGGCCAGCGTACCGTCGTCGACGACGTGTCTTTCGCGGTCAGGCGCGGCGAGATCTTCGGGTTCCTGGGGCCCAACGGGTCGGGTAAGACCACTACCATCCGCATGGCTCTGGACATCATCCGGCCGGACGGCGGCGCGGTGTCCATCCTGGGCTCGCCGCCCGGGCTTCCCACCCTCAGGGCCGTCGGCTACCTGCCCGAGGAGGCCGGGCTGCCACCCAGGGCGCGCGTTCTGGACACCATCAGGTACCTGGGCCGCCTCAAGGGGCTGTCGCGGCTCGAGGCCGAGTCCCGTGCGATTGAGCTGCTCACCAGGGTGGGCCTGTTCGAGCACCGCTTCAAAAAGGTGGAGGCCCTATCACAGGGCATGAGGCAGATGGCCCAGTTCGTGGTCGCCATCGTCCACCGGCCCGACCTGCTCATCCTCGACGAGCCCTTCTCGGGTCTCGACCCGCTGAACGTCCAGCTCATGAAGCAGATACTCCTGGAGCGTCAGCAAGACGGCGCCACGATCATGTTCAGCACGCACATCATGGCCGACGTGGAGGAGATGTGCGAGCGTATCGTCCTCCTGGCGGACGGCAAGGTGCTCCTGTTCGGAGATCTGGCCGCTATCCGCCGGGAGCGTGGAGTCAGGGCCGTGCAGGTGCAGGCGGCCGGCATCCCCGACGACCTCGTGGGCGATCACCCCAAGGTCCTCGCCGACGACACCGTGGAATACGAGATGGGCGGTGACAGGACTCCGGAGCAGATACTCCGAGCCTACGCCTCCTCGGGTATCCGGGTCGACAGGTTCGAACGCATGCTGCCCTCTCTGACCGACATCTTCATCGAGGAGGTCTCCCGTGCGCGGAAGCCCTCCTGATAGCTGGGTCGTCTTCTCGGAGGAACTGCGCGTCCATCTGCGCAGCCGTTGGTACATCTTCTTCACCCTGGCGATAGTCCTCCTACTGGTCGCCGCCGTATGGCTGGTGCCGCTGTTCCAAGGTGATGACGAGGGTGGCGCCCCGCCCACGGAGGATCTGAAGCGCATCGGGTTCGTCGACGAAAGCGGCGCCTTCCCCGATCTCGACGGCGAGAACGGCCCAGTCAGGTACGCGACCCTTGCCGAGGGCCTCCAGGCCATCGTCCGGGACGATATCGAGGCGCTGTATCTGATCACGGAGGAATACCTGAGTTCGGGGATAGTCGAGCAATACGCTCGGTTCGAGGGCCGGTTCCCGTCCAACCCAGAAGGAGAGAGCGCGTTCAGCGCATTGCTCCTGCGCGAGTTGGTCACCGGACAGGTGGATCCGGAAGTTCTGCCGCGTGTGATCACCCCAGCCGTCTTCTCCAGTCTCCGAGTGGAGGACGACGGCAGCGTGTCGGAACTCACGTCCACGGCCGAAACGGTCGGAGGCTTTCTCGTGCCGCTGCTCTTCGGAGGTCTGCTCGCGCTGGGACTGACGGTGGGTTCCGGGTACATGGTGCAGAACGTGTCCGAGGAGAAGGAAAGCCGTTTGGTGGAGGTGGTTATCACGTCGGCCTCTCCCTCCTCCGTCATGGCGGGCAAGCTCCTTGCCCTGCTGACCATCGGTCTGGGACAGGCAGCGGTGTGGATAATAGCGGCCGGGATCACGGTCCCGTTGATGTTCGAGCAGCTCTTCGGACCCGGCGAGTTCACCGTCTCTGTAGGTCTCTGGGCCACGATCATCGGCTGCTTCGTGGCCGGCTACTTCCTGACTACGACCGTGGCCATCCTCCTGGGAGCTATCGCACCATCAAGCCGCGAGGCGTCCCGGATAGGAGGTTGGGTCCCCCTGCTGGCATTCGTCCCGTTCTGGTTCGTCGGTGTGTTGATGCTGCAGCCGGACGGCTGGCTGGCCCGTATCCTGTCCTACTTCCCCTTCACGGCACCGGCGGGGATCCTGGTAAGGATAAGCGTAGGAGGCGAGATGACGGCCGCGGGCATAGTCGCCTCCCTGCTGGGCGTGGTGGCGACGGCTGCCGTGCTCTTCTGGGTGTCCTCTCGGGTGTTCAGGGCGGCCATCCTCATGCGCGGCCAGAGCTTCACCAAGCACAACCTCTGGACGGCGCTGCGGCGGGCCGACTGACCGAGAGGCACGTGTGCCGAAGCGGAGCGAGCAAGCGGCACGACAGTGAAGACCGGCGGCTACGAGGCGAAGCGAGCAAGCGGTGCGGCAGTGAGGCCCGGCGGCTACGACGCGAAGCGAGCAGGCGGTGCGGCAGTGAAGACCTACCGAAGCGGAGCGCCCGGGCGAGTCCGACTTACAGCGGGGCGCCCGTAGGGGGTGGCGTGCCGCGGAAGAGTCGCGCAGGCTTTTGCGCGCAGCTGGAGCGGGATGCTGCCCCCTACGGGCACTCACGGTTAGCCGGTCTGACTCGCCAGGTCGCTATGTTATACTGCGTGGGCGCTGGGGCGAGTGGCGGAATTGGCAGACGCGCTAGGTTCAGGGTCTAGTGAGCTTACGCTCATGGGGGTTCAAGTCCCCCCTCGCCCACCATCGTTTTCTACCTCGTTCACTTCATGACCGATCAGAATACGGATGACATTTTTGATCAGATAGCACCGGAGCGCGAGCGGCGGCCGAGGAAGAAGCTGCCCAAAGGCCTGCTCCGTCTGATCGTCGCTCTGGCCGCGATAGTCGTCGTGGCCGTGGTCATCGTCATTCTGGTAACCAGCCTCACGGGCCGCGACGAAACCGCGGAGTATCAGAGCTACATGAACAGCATCGAGAGCATGCTGGAGCGCTCCGACGCCGTCGGCGAGCAGGTTTCGGGACTCCTCATGGAGCCCGGGGACACCACCCGCAAGGAGATCCAGACCCGTCTGGACCAGGCCATCGCCACCTCTCAGGCGTTGGAGGCCGAGGCGGCGGCTCTGGCGGTCCCCGAGGAGTTGGTGCAGCAGAACATCCACCAGTTCTTCGTGCTGGTAATGCACTTCCGAGCGAAGGGGATGGCCGACCTCAAACCCTCCCTCATGAACGCCCTCGAGCTTCAGGACGTAGAGGTACCTTCCGAGCAGATATCCCGGGCCCTCACTTACCTCAGCAACTCGGACTTCCTCTACGAGGAGGTATTCCAGCCCAAGACCGCCGAGATCCTCAAGGTGAAGGACCTGGCAGACGTCACCGTACCGGACACCCAGTTCCTGTCCGACTCGGACCTGGCGTCCAAGGTGCGCGTGCAGGAGATACTCGCCGTCCTCAAGAGCACGGGCAATCTGCAGGCGGTACACGGCGTGGCGCTGAGCAAGGTCATGGCCAGCCCGGACGACAAAGAGATCACCGACGGGAAGACCTACAACCTCACCTCGAGCGACGAACTGGCTTTCCTCGTGTCGGTCGAGAACCAGGGGAACATGGCCGAGAAGGATGTGCCTGTGGTGGTCACGCTCGTGTCTCCGGACTCCACCGAGCCGCAGGTAGTGACCGTCACCATACCCGAGCTCAAGCCGAATGAAGAGCTCACCGTCACCGTGACGGGTCTCAATCCCACCACCTATGGAGAAGTGGCCGTGCTCAAGGTGGAGGCGGGGCCGGTCAAGGACGAGAAGTTCCGGGACAACAACTCCCTCGAAGCCAACGTCATCTTCACTCTATAGGGGCGATCATTGAGCGCACTGCAGATCTTCGAAATCGTGGCCGTGATAGCCATAGTGGTCGCGGTGGTGGTGGGCATCGGCCTCGCCCTGGTGTACAGGAGACTCCAGCGCTATCAGCGCAACCAGCACGTCATCATGGGATCGCGGGGCACGGTCGACATAGTCGAGCACGTCGCGGCGGTCGACGACAAGATGGCCAATCTCCGGCTGGCCGTGGAAGACCTGACTCTGGCGGCCCGCGACCATGACGTCCGCATCGACACCACTCTGTCCCGGGTGGGCATCGTCCGCTTCGACGCCTACCAGGACCTGGGCGGACGGCAGAGCACGGCCGTGGCCTTCCTGAACAGCATCGGCGACGGCGTCGTGATAACCACCGTGGTCAGCCGTGACTTCGCCCGCATGTACGTCAAGCTGCTCAAGGACGGCGCCGCCGACATCCCCCTGGCTCCCGAGGAGACCGAGGCCGTGGAGCAGGCGCGGGGCAGCGGCCCCTTCACCATCCGGCCCCGGATAGAGATGGCCAACGGCAACGGCGCAGCGAGATCCAACGAGGAGGCGGCGATCGTGGGCCTCGATGCTCCCGTCTCGGTGGGGTTGCCCGGGCGCCGGCCGCCGGACGACCGCGAGCTGGCGCGTGAGAACCGCAGACGCAAGCGCCAGGGGCTCCCACCCCTGGAAGACGTCGTGGTGCCATCGGCTATCGGCTGGGCGGAGCCGCAGACACCCGCTCCCCCGGCGCTGAGCACTTCGCCCTACGCCGAACCGGACAGAAGGGCTGACGATGAGCTGTGACCCGAGTGGGCAGACGCAGGCCAGATTCCACGTGTCGAGCCTGACGGAGCCGCTCATCGTCGCAGCCAGTAAGGTCGGCTTCCTGGGACCGGAGGGGACCTTCACGGAAGTAGCGCTGCGGTCTACTCTCGAGGAGACGGAGGCCGACGGGCGGACACGGCGCTTCCTCCCCTACGCGACCATGCAGGACACCATCGAGGCCGTTTCCTCAGGCGAGGTCGACTGCGCCATCGTGCCCATCGAGAACTCCATCGAGGGCTCGGTCTCCGCGACCGTGGACCTTCTGGCGCACGAGTTCGACGACCTGCAGATCGTCCGGGAGGTCCGCATCCCCATCAGACACTGTCTCATCGCTCGGCCCGGGGTCAGTCTCGACGAGATCACCAAGGTAATCTCTCACCCCCACGCCAACGCCCAGTGCCGGGGATGGTTGCGGGCCAATCTCCCCGGCCGCGAGGTCGAAGCCGCCAACTCCACGGCCAACGCCGTGGAGCGCGTCGCGCACTCGTCGGAGCCCTGGGGAGCTATCGGTAACGAACTGGCCGGGCAGAAGTACGAGTGCGTGGTACTGGCGGCCGACATCGAGGATCACGGCGACAACGAGACCCGCTTCGTGTTCCTGGCCCGCCAGCGCGAACGGCAGGACTGGTTCGAGCCCTACAAGACCTCGATCGTCTGCGAGATCGTCAAGGACCAGCCGGGGGCCCTGCTGCTTATCCTCCAGGAGTTCTCCTTCCGTCATCTGAACCTCACGAAGATCGAGTCGCGGCCGTCGAAGCGCCGTCTGGGCGACTACATCTTCGTCATCGACGTGGAGGGCAAGGTCGACGACGTGCCCATAGCGGACGCCCTGCGCTGCCTGAACTGCAAGCTTCCCCGCCTGACCGTACTTGGCAGTTACCCCGTGGGCCGGCCCCTCGGTCGCGCCTCGCGCTGACGAGGAGACACGATGCTCGACATCAAGCTCATCCGCAACGACCCCGAACACGTCCGCGACGCCCTGCGGCGCCGGGGAGAGCACGCCGAGTCGGCGCTGGACAAGCTGCTCGACCTCGACCGCTCCCGCAGGGAAGTGCTCGTGGCCGTGGAGGAGAAGCGCTCGTTGCGCAACGTCGTGAGCGAGCAGATCGCCGTGGCCAAGCGGGCCAAGGAGGACGCCACCGAGCAGATCGAGGCCATGCGTAAGGTCGGCGAGGAGATCAAGGAGCTCGACGTCCGGCTGAAGGAGATCGAGGCCGCCCTGGAAGAGGAACTCCTGCAGGTGCCCAATCTGCCCGAGCCTTCGGCGCCGGCCGGCGGAGAAGACAAGTCTGAGGTGATGTACAACTGGGGAGAGCCGCGGAAGTTCGACTTCACCCCGCTGGACCACCTCGACCTGGCCGCCAAGCACGACCTCATCGACATGGAGCGGGGCGCGCGCACCTCGGGCAGTCGCTTCGCCTATCTCAAGGGCGATCTGGTCTTCCTGCAGTTCGCCTTAGTGCAGTTCGCCCTGCAGAAGCTAGCTTCCAAGGGCTTCCGACCCGCCATCGTGCCGGTGCTGGTCCGCGACGAGGCCATGTACGGCACGGGCTTCTTCCCCACCGACCTGCAGCAGGTCTATCACATCGAGGCCGACGGCCTGAACCTGGTGGGCACCTCGGAGGTCCCGCTGGCCGCCCTGCATATGGACGAGATCCTCGACGAGACCGATTTGCCCGTGCGTTACGTGGGCTACTCCACCTGCTTCCGGCGTGAAGCCGGCGCGGCCGGCAAGGACACGCGGGGTATCTTCCGGGTCCACCAGTTCGACAAGGTGGAGATGTTCAGCTTCTGCGCCCCCGAGAAGTCTCCCCAGGAGCACGACTTCATGCGTTCCATCGAGGAGGAGGTCCTGCAGGATCTCGGTCTCCCCTACCAAGCGGTGAACATCGCCGCGGGCGATCTGGGCGCTCCTGCTGCCAAGAAGTACGACCTGGAAGCATGGCTCCCCAGCCAGGAGAGGTATCGCGAGGTCACCTCCTGCTCCAATTGCACGGACTATCAGGCGCGACGCCTCAAGGTGCGGGCCAAGGGCGAGAAGGGCAGCCCTTATCTTCTCCACACTCTGAACGGGACCGTGGTAGCCGTAGGCCGCACCATCATCGCCATCATGGAGAACTACCAGACCGAGGACGGACAGGTCGAGACGCCTGCGGTGCTCCGCCCCTTCCTGCCGGAGGGCAAGGAGATGCTGGGGGGATGAAAGCGGCCGGCGAGCCAAGCGACCGGCCCGTGAGCGCGGCCGCCGGCGAGGCCGCCGCTGACGGCGGCGCCGCCCGCGGCGCCGAGACGATCCTCGTCGGAGCGCACGACGCCATCATCGTGGTGGACGTCCAGCGCGACTTCTGCCCGGGCGGTGCCCTGGCCGTACCGGAAGGCGACCAGGTGATCCCGGTCATCAACAGCCTTCTGCCCATGTTCGGCCGCTGGATCTACTCGCGCGACTGGCACCCAGCCGACCACGTGAGCTTCTCGGACGACCCCCGCTTCCAGAGTGGCTCCTGGCCCGCCCATGCCGTGCAAGGCACTGCGGGGGCGGAATGGTGCGCGGGTCTGGAGATGCCCATGAACGCCATCCTGGTGAGCAAGGCCGACGACCCTGCGGTGGAGTCGTACAGCGCCTTTCAGGTGCCCCGCTTCGACCTGGCTTCCTTCCTCAGGCATCGTGGGGTGGATAGGGTCTTCGTAACCGGGCTGGCCGCCGACTACTGCGTCCGCCAAACGGCGCTCGACGCCTGCACGGCCGGGTTCGCCGTGTTCCTGGTCAAGGACGCGGTACGGGGTGTGGCGGAGGACACGACGGCCCAGGCTCTTCGCCGAAATGGAAGCCGCCGGAGTGATGGTGGTGGAGTCGGCCATGCTGGAGGACTCCGGGGAGAGGCCCGCTGCCGACTTCGACCACGACGGCAACCCGCTGCACCATGGGGACTGACGCGCCGCTGGACGCCTCTCAGCGCTGGGCCTTGCGCCAGGACCTTGCGCTGCTGACCGACTTCTACCAGCTCACCATGATGGGCGGCTACCTGAAGACTGGCCGCAAGGACATCACGGCCTGTTTCAACTACGTGTTCCGCGATCTCCCGGCCCACAACGGCTTTGCGGTGGCGGCCGGGCTGGAGCCTCTCCTCGACCTGGTCGAGAACCTCCGCTTCACCGAGCAGGATCTCGCCTACCTTACCGGGCTGGGCGTCTTCGACCGGGCATTCATCGAGTACCTGCGCGACTTCCGGCCGCACTGCACCATCCAGGCAGTGCCCGAAGGGACGGTGGTGTTCCCCCACGAGCCGATCGTGCAGGTAGAGGGACCGCTCATCGAAGCGCAACTGCTGGAGACGGCCGTTCTCAACACGCTCAACTATCAGACCCTCATCGCCACGAAGGCGGCGCGCATCCGCCAGGCCTGCGGGAACGACACGCTGGTGGAGTTCGGACTCCGGCGCGCGCAAGGCCCGGACGGCGGCCTCAGCGGCACGCGGGCCGCCTACATCGGGGGGGCGGACAGCACGTCCAACGTGCTCGCAGGGAAGGTCTACGGCATTCCGGTGCGGGGCACGCACGCCCATTCCTGGGTGATGAGCTTCGAGGACGAGCTCAGCGCCTTCCGCGCCTACGCGGCCTGCTACCCCGAGCCCATCCTCCTGGTGGATACGTACGACACGCTGACGTCGGGACTGCCCAACGCGCTAAGAGTGTTCGAAGAGCTGCGCGCGGCCGGACGGCCGGCGCGCGCCGCCATCCGCCTCGACTCCGGGGACCTCGCCCGGCTCAGCAAGGCGGCCTATCGCATGTTCACCGAGGCCGGTTTCGACGACCCCCTCATCGTGGCCTCCAACGAACTCGACGAGGACCTCATCGCCGACCTCAAGCGGCAGGGAGCGCCCATCAACTCCTGGGGGGTGGGCACGCATCTCATCACTTCGTCCGACCATCCGGCGCTCGGTGGCGTGTATAAGCTGGTGGCGGTGCAGAGCGAGGCCGACGGCCGGTGGGAGCCGCGCATCAAACTGTCCTCCAACCCTGTCAAGATGACCGATCCGGGGCGGAAACAGTTGCTGCGCTACAGCGACGCCGGAGGCCGCTTCCTGGCCGACATCATCAGGCTGGAAGACGAAGCCGCGGGCGGCGGCGCTCCGAGCGGACGCCGGGCGTCGGTCCCCGGCGGACCGACGCCCGCGTCCCCTGCACTTCGTCGAGCGGCAAAACGCCTCCTACCTCAGGGGCGTGGAGGGTTGGTCGAGCTGCGAGCAACTGCTCCAGGTGGTGATGCGGGAGGGCGTGCGGGTGGCGCCCAGTCCCTCGCTGGAGGAGGTACGGGAGCGGGCCCGCCTGCAGATCGCCGCCCTTCCCGAAGAGGTGCGGCGCCTGCGCAACCCGGAGTACTACACCGTGGGCCTCTCCCCCGCGCTGGCGGCCGAGAGACTGCGTCTGGCCGGCCAGGCCCCCGGGGTCATCGCTCCCGGCCCGGCGCCGGCGGCCCCGCGCTCGCCCGGGACCCGACTCGCCTAGGCGCGGCCGCGCACGCCTTCCACGGGTATGGCGGTCGCTTGGCCCTTGGCCAGTACCCGCCCCTCGCTGTTGCTGACGATGAGCTCCACCACCCGCAGCCGGCGTCCCCCGTGCAGCAGCCGGCATTCGGCGGTCAGTCGCTCACCGAGTGCTCCAGAGCGGAACTGGTTGAGACTCCACTGCACGGCAACGGCGTCGCTCCTGGCGTTGACGGTGAGAGCGAAGGCTACGTCGGCGAGAGCGAACACGAAACCCCCGTGCGCCAGAAGATGGCTGTTCAGGCACTCCTCCCGGACCACCGCCGAGACTCGGGACACATCCTCCGAGGCCTCTTCCACCTCGATGCCGAGTAGCTTGGCGAACCTATCGCCCCGGAACATCCCCTCGATCCGGCTCTTGACCTCTTCCTCGGCCGCCACGGCTACCTCCCTCGGTGTGTTGGGCCCAAACTAGCACCGTATGGCGAGACTGGGAACCCGCGCCGGCTCAAGAGCGCCCGTGGGGCCGGCTCAAGAGGGCCCGGAAGGGTGCCGATGTTGACTCTGCGCCCGCATGTGTGAGTTCGAGCCGCGGAGGGAATGGGTTTCTCCGGCAGGAGTTCTTCTTCTCGCTCGGAAATGTATACCGTCGAGACACGCCAATGGGTGCCGTTCGAAACAGGTCAAGGAGGGATCCATGTATTGCCCGCAATGCGGTGGAGCAAACGACGACACGACTGAAATACTGCTCGACCTGCGGGTATGACCTGGAGGAATACCGGCGCCAGTGGCAGCAGGGAGACTCGGCGTCTCCGGAGCAGCAGGAGCAGCCCGCCGTGGGAACGGGCCAGTACGGGCAAGTGCAGACGACCGGCGCCCAGCAACCCGCCCCCAGGCCTACCAGGCACCCGGGACCTATCAGGCACCGTACCAGGCGAGTTCGCCGCAGAACTACCCTCCGCCGTACCAGCCACAGCCTCCCTATCAGCAGCCCTACCAGGCGCCGCAGCCCTATGGATACGGGAACATACCCAAGATCCCCAGCTACATGGGTTGGGCCATCGTCACGCTCATCCTCTGCTTCTGGCCCACGGGGATCGTAGCCGTGGTGTATGCCAGCCAGGTGGGCAACAAACTGGCGGTGGGCGACTTCGCGGGCGCGAAAGAGTCGTCGCGCAAAGCCAAGCTGTGGTGCTGGATCACCTTCGGCATAGCCCTGGCCGGCGTCGCCATCGCCATCCTCATCGCCATACTGGCCGCCGTCTCCTTCAGCGGCAGCGTGTACTAGCCGAAGCGAGCCGTAGCCCGAGGCTCGCGAGTCGGACCAGAGGCTATACTGCCCGCATCCGCAGTCTCGTGAGTGGCGGCCGGCGTCAGCCGGTCGCCGGCGGGGCACCGCGCGGGACGCGGAGGGGTGGCGGAGTCTGGTTGATCGCACCGGTCTTGAAAACCGGCAGGCCGCAAGGTCTCAGGGGTTCGAATCCCCTCCCCTCCGCCTTGTTTCACCAAGTCTCTGGATTCACGCCTGCGTGAATCCAGAGCTCCTTTGAAATCTAAGCAAGACCCCTCGTCGTCGTGACCACACCTACGGTCATCAGGCAAGATCGACTTCCTCAGAGACCACGACTCCTATCAGGCCCACGTCAAGAGACCCATCCGACTTGCGTTCCGCCAGCAGTTCGTATCGAGGAAAGACGTCGGCGTCGGCAAAGGGCTGAGCGAGTGACGCAATCGGTCTATGCCTGGATGTGCGGGCGCAACAGGGCGGGTGAGAGCGCAGCGAATGGCCAGAGTATACTTGAGCCAGACGCGTCCAAGAGAAGGAATGGAGGTTCAGTGGGACCGAAACGCGCGCTTGTCGATCTCGAGAACCTCACTGTGGCTGAACGCATCCAACTGGCTGAGGATCTGTGGGATAGCGTCGGGCCTGACAGTCCGGAGATCGCACTCACACCTGCCCAAGCGGCGGAGCTTGATAGACGGCTGGAGGAGTTGCGGCGTTGTCCAGACTCAGGTGTGTCGTGGGACGTTGTCCGCAGCCGGCTCTACGATTGCCTGCGGCGGCCAGATTGACGATTCCAGTCCTCGTTCAGCCTGCCGCCGAGGCGGATATCGTCGAAGCGGCGCTCTGGTACGAGAGACGTTCATCGGGTTTGGGCAGCGAGTTCCTTGGCTCAGTGGAAGCGAGTATCGACGCTGTCCGGCGAACGCCCGATGCCTTCCCCAGAATACGCGGGGACGTTCGACGAGCCCTGCTCCGACGCTTTCCGTTCGCGCTGTACTTCTTACCGGAACCCTCGGCTATACGTGTCATCGCGTGCCTGCACGCGCGGCGCGACCCGGCTCACTGGCAGCATCGAATTCGGGGCCGAGACCGCCGATTAACGCCTCGCGGGCGAGACCACCTCGGGAGGTCATCGGGCCCGGCCGAGTCACACGACGGTGTTCGTCGCTCCATGGCTCGCACTGCAGGTGCGGCAATCACTCCCGCGCCGCTGTTGCTCATCCGCTTTCTGCATGGCATCGCTTTCGGCATCACCACCGTGACCACCGGGACCATCGTCGCCGGCGACATGCGGTCGGCACGCCGGCGAGCAGGCCCTACTTGACTCCCCCCTCCCATCTCTCCACCTGGATGAGACAGGAGTTGGATGCCATGCCGGTGGAGGTCGGCGTAACGAAGCGCTTGGGTGTGAGGATGTTGATGCAGCCGGCGGTGTCCGGAGAGTAGCCCGGTTCGCCCAGCGGGAGGTAGTCGGAGCACGACTCGTAGCAGTGCACTGTGCCTGGGCCCACCCGTTCGGTCAACTGCGCGGCAAGTATCACGTCCCCCCGATCGTTGAAGGCCCGGATAAGGTCGCCATCCTTGAGGCCGCGGCTCTCGGCGTCCTTCGAGTTCAGGCGCATGATCCAGTAGTGGTGGCCATCGATGAGAACCCGGTGATCCTTCACGTCGTTGGACCACGAGTCCTTCATATCGCCCATGGTGTGCATCGAGAAGCGCGGGTGCGGGCTCACCAGCTGGAGCGGGTATTTGCCGACAAGCTCTGCGGTGTGGTGCCCCTCCCAGCTGGGGATGTATTGCGGTCCCATGGCCGGACGTTCGGGGTCGATGGTGCCACCCTGTTCGAACCGGGTGAGGCTGCTCGCCACGAACTCGATCTTGCCGGACTGCGTCTGCAGACCCTTGAGAGCGACCGTGTCCCAGGGTTTGGGCCCGATATCGGGTGTGTCTCGCACCCGGTCTTCGGCGAACCACCTCAGGGCCGGAGTGGGCTTCCTTTCCGGCTGGCGCCGGCACCAGGTAGTAGCCCTTCTTCTCGAACTCCTCCCAGGAGATGTGCTTGGGAAGGTCGCTTGCCTGGAAGATGCGCTTGACCCAGTCGAGATCGGCTGCAACCTTCGGTGTACTGCCGTCCGAGACCGAGGCGTTCGGCCAGGAGCGAGAAGATCTGGTAGTCGGACTTCGACTCGCCCAGCGGCTCGATGCACTTGTTCTCCAGCACGATCAGCCGATGGTTGGACTGGTGGACTCCATGGGCCCCGGCTCCGCTGGCACTTGCCCACTCTCCGATGTCCCAGCGCTCGAAGTTGGTGCAGGCCGGCAGGATGATGTCGGCGAACCGGGTCTCCCCTTCGAACCAGATGGACTGGTTGACCACGAACTGCACCTGGCCCTCGCGATAGGCCCTCACGTAGCGGTTGGTCTCCGTCATGGTGCCGATGAACGAGCTGCCGTACTTGTAGTACATGCCCACCGGGGAATAGCCGGGCGCGGGGTACTCGTACTTCTGGAACTGCGATTCGATGGAAGACCCGCAGAAGCCCTTGCCCCGCCACTCGTGATGCTCGTGCATCATGGCCTCGGGAATGCGCAGGCGAGAGACGGTCTGGCCTTCGGTGGAGTGCTGGGGGTTTCCGGGAGGAGCCCCGTTGGGCCACATGCGGTTGGCGAGGCGAAAGCCGCTTGCGGTGCTCGGGTCGTTGGAGACGCCGCCCTCCGAATAGCCGGGGAACCAGAGCGTGGTGTCGCAGGGGACTCCGTGAGTGGTCGACCATATGTTGCAGCCGGGTTTGCCCAGGCCCTGCATGGTGGCCAGGGCGATCATGGTGCGGGCCCATTCGTTCCCGGTGGCCGAGCGGCAGGCGCCGCCCCAACCCCCCTGGCCCCCGGAGGCAAGAGTGGTCTTCTTGGCGCCCCACTCCCGGGCCAGCGCTCGGATCTCCCGGGCGGGGACGCCACTCTCTTCCTCGGCCCACTCGGGGGTCTTCGGACGACCGTCGCTCGTGCCAAGGACGTAGTCCTTCCACTCGTCGAAGCCGACGGCATGGGAGGCCACGTATTCCTTGTCGTAGGTACCTTCGGTGAGCCAGGTGAAGGCGATGGCCAGGCCCAGGGCCACGTCGGTACCCAGGCGGGGAGCGAACCACTTGTCGCCGAACAGGCCGGCGGTGTGATTGAAGTAGGGGTCGATGAAGACCATCTTCACGCCCAGTTCCTTCAACCAGAAGCGGCGAGGGGTGCTCTCGAAGGCGGTGTAGATGCCTCCGCTGGTGCTCTCCGGATCGGCCGACCAGAAGACGACCATCTCGGTGTTCTGAAGCCCGTCTTCCAGCAGGTCGTACTGCTCGACCATGCCGAGGCGGTGGCTGTTGCCCCACATGTGCATGCCACCCCAGTGCCAGCCCTCCCAGCTGTCCGGGTTGTGTTCCGCGTAGGTGTAGCCCACCAGGTTCATGAAGCGGAGATAGGCACTGTACCGATAGCCCAGATTCCCCCACAGGTGATGAGAACCGGGGCACGTGAGGATGGCCGCCGGCCCCTGCTCGCGCTTGAGGCGGACGATCTCGTCGGCTACGGTGTCCAGCGCTTCGTCCCAGCTGATGGGTTCGTAGCCGGAGACCCCGCGGTTCTGGATGTTGCGCCCGCCCGGACCGGTCGAGCCGGGCGCGCCGCTGGCATCGAAGTCCACCCGCTTGAGCGGGGTGAGGATGCGCTTCGGGGAGTAGATGGTCGACCTGTGAGCGACGGTATAGGGGGACAGAGTGGTCCGCCGGGGGGGCGTGAAGGTTCGCCCTCTTGCCTCGATCGACCACGACGGACCATCGCTGTCGTCCAGCTCGAGAGGAAGGATTCGAACGATCCTCCCGTCTTGAACGTCCACGTGCACCGGCCCACCGGTGGTCAGATTGGTCAGTCGAGCGACTCCGTCCATCGTTCTCTCCTCCCGGCCTGTACCTATACCTTGAGTCCGGCCTCGTATCCTTCTTCCAGAGCCTCGAGGACCGTGCGAACCGCGATTGCATCTCCCACGGACTGAAGGTTATCAACGATTCCCTGCAACTCGGCGACGAGGGCGTTGACAGGCCGCATCCCACCGGCCAGGACCACATTGTCGAAGGTTCCGAGGGTCTTCTGCTCTCCACCCTGGGTGATATCGATGGAACCGTCCGCCTTGATCCCGGTCACCATGGAATTGCAGTAGATCGGGACCTCGTTCTCCTTGAGCGACTGGAAGAGGAACTTCTTGATGCTTATGGGTTCTTCTCCGGCCAGCTCGCAGAGCATCTCGATGATGGTCGGCTTCCTGCCGTGATGCGCCAGGTGGTTGGCCGTCTCGCAGCCGATCATCCCGCCGCCGATCACCGCCACCTTCTCCCCGAGGGAGACCTTGCCCTCGAGGACGTCCTGGGCGGTAGTCACGAACGGCTGGTCGAGCCCGGATATGTTGATAGACGCGGGCACGCTGCCTGTCGCCACTATCACGGCATCCGGCTTCTGGTCCTTGACGGTGTCGGCGGTGAGGGGCGTGTTCAGCAGTACCTCGACCCCGTGCTTCTCCAGGGTGTGCACCTGCCAGGCAAGGAAGGTCGAGATCTCGCCTTTCCACGGCGGGATCGAGGCGAGGTAGAACTGGCCGCCCAGTCGCGTGTCTTTCTCGAATAGCGTGACGTCATGGCCGCGCTGGGCAGCGACTATCGCGGCTTCCATGCCGGCGGGCCCGCCTCCGGCCACAAAGACCTTCTTCTTCTCGGGCGCCGGCGTGATGGCGAACTCGTTCTCTCTGCCCGTCCGGGGGTTCACGGTGCAGCGCACAGGGAGTTGCGCGATCACTCTGCTCTCGCACCCCTGCATGCAGGCCGTGCATTGAATGATGTCCTCGAAGCGGCCCTCGCGCGCCTTGTTGGGGACTGCAGGATCGGCGAGCGAACCCCGTCCCATCACCACACCGTCGGCCTTGCCGCTCGCGACGATCGACTCGGCGATCAGGGGGTCGTTGATGCGCGCGACCGTGAACACCGGCAGGTTCGTGACGCTCTTGACGGCGGCGGCGTGATCCGCGATCCAGCCGTGGGCCACGGCGGGAGCCGGCACCATGACGGAGTGGCTGCCATCCGTGCCCACGCTGACGTCGAAGCTGTCGATTCCCGCTTCTTCCAGCATCCTCACTTGAGCCTTGGTGTCCTCGATGGTCCTGCCACCCGGCACCATCTCATCCGCGGAGATGCGGAACTGGAGCGGGAAATCGTCGCCGCATTTCTTGCGGATGTTGGCGATGATCTCCAGCGGGAGCCGCATGCGGTTGGTCAGGTTGCCGCCGTATTTGTCGAAGCGCTTGTTCGAGTACGCGGACATGAACTGAGCTATCAGGTATCCGTGGCCGCCGTGCACCTCTACCCCGTCGAACCCGGCCTTCTTGGCGCGCAGGGCGCAGTCGCCGAACTGCTCGATGATGCGCTCGAGTTCCTCTACCGTGAGTTCGTGCGGCATCTGGAGGGTGAACGGGCAGGGGATGGCCGTGGGCGCGACCGAGTCGGTGCCGGTTACGGCGCGGGTGGCCTGCCGGCCGGCGTGGTAGATCTGGGCGAATATGGCCGCTCCGTGATCGTGGACCCGCTTCGTGAGCTCCGCGTGACCCGGGATCTGCCCATCTTCCCAAAGCCCGGCTATGCCCACGAAGGCCTTGCCGGCGGGGTCGACGGCGTAGTCCTCCGTTATGATCAGGCCCCATCCGCCTTTGGCCCTTGCCTCGTGATAGGCGATGTAGGTCTCGGTGGCGTAGCCGTCGGTAGCGCAGTAGTTCACCACCATGGGCGAGACGACGAACCGGTTCCGCACGCTCAGATTCCCGATCTGGATCGGCGAGAACATGTGCTTCATTTCGGTCATGATTTCACTCCTTGCACTAAGCGGGCGACGCAAGAGCGGCCGCAGTCCGACCTGTAGCGCGAACTGCGGCCTCCCCGGCGACGCGACGATGCGCTCGTCTTACAGTGCCTTCTCTAGCTGTAGGTCAGGGGCTTGAATTCATCCTCCAACGGAACGTTGGGAGCGGCCTTGTTGCCCACGACCAGCTGGTCGTAAGGCCACTTGCCCGTGCCCTTCTGCCACTGGACTACGGTCAGGGGCGACTTGTAGCAGTTCGGCGTGACTCTCGACGGACCGACCGGCATGGTGGTATCCACGGGCACGGTGAAGTCGATATCACCCGAGATGGTCGTCATCTTGGTTTCCAGAACCGCATCGATGTACGACTGGGGATCGTCCAGGTTCTTGGTCCGTTTGATCACATCGATGCCCCACTCGAACACGGCGAAGTGCTGGAGCGGCTGGGTCCACTGCGAGTTCGTGCGCTTCTCAAACTCATCGGCGAACTGTTTGCCGGTCTCATTGAGAAGAGAAGAGGTGAACGGATACGCCGGGGTCCACATGCTCTCGCTCGCCAAGTTGATGCAGAGATCACCCAGGGCCTCAGCTGCCTGCGGGAACTCCAGGCACATCGACCAAGCTCCAGTCTTGGGTTGGAAGCCTTGCTGGATGCACTGCTTCCAGAAGTTGGTGAAGTCGGGCGGGATGAACAGACCCAGCGAGACCTCGTCGCCGTTCTTCTTGAACTGCGATATCTGCGCGGTATAGTCCTCCAGCCCAACGGGGTACTGATCCGTGAAATCACCGGTATAGCCGTTGGGTTCCATGGCGGCTTTCCAGGGCTCCAGCCACGCGTTGCCCGGGGCGCTGTTGGACAACAGGACCGCTACCTTCTTGTTGGTCGGAACGGTGTTCCAAACGTCGAAGAAGCTGTCGATGATGTCTTCCAGGCCCCAGAAGAAGTTGTAGGTCCACTTGTATTGGTGGGTGGGATCGCCCCCCCGGCCGTAGATGAAGTTCTGCCAGGGAACATCGGTGCTCAAGCAAGGAACGCCGCCGGCCTCACACTGATCCGCCACGGGGTTGACCACATCCGCGGTCGAGTCCACAAGTATGATGTCGACCTTGTCGTTGTTGATGAGATCTCCGGCTACCTGCGCGGCGCGGTTGGCGTCCGATTGGCTGTCCTTGGTGATGAACTTGATGGGGTGCTTCTGCCCATCTGCGCAGACCATGCCGTCGGCGACGGCCTCCGTCGCGCGTTCGAGGCAGTATTGATCGGGCACGCCGAAGGCGGCGAGCTGCCCGGTCGTCGGAGTGACGAAACCCACCTTGAGCTCGCGTCCAACCGCGGCTGCGGTGACGGTGGTGGTACTCGCGGCAGCGGTCGTGGTGGTCGCTGCGGCAGCGGTCGTGGTGGTAGCGGCCGCCGCGGTGGTGGTCGTCTCCTCTTCGCCGCACGCGGCCAGGAGGCCGCCCATACCGGCGCCTACTCCGATGGTCGCCCCGGCGATGCCCGCGATCTTCAGGAACTCTCTACGGCTGAGGCTCTTGCTCTCGTCGATCATCGGTACTCCCCCTATCCCCAAAGGCATGAAAGACTCTTCAGTTGTCGCCCAATCGCCCGTCCGGTCCACCTGTTTCCCGCAACAGCTCTCCTTTCAGCTCGCTGTCGATCGTTCGCGATCACAAATGGGCAATCACGTCATCAGCAGTAGTGACAAGGCCGATGGCAGGGATCATGCCTTTGATCATCGCCTCGTGGAGTTCCTTGTTGCCGTCGGTCGTGGTATCTGAAGGCACGATGAGGTTGTAGAAGCGGTCCGCCAGAGCGAAGGCGGCGGTGCCGACCGACATACCAGTGGCCACTCCGGCGAGCACCACGGTCTCGATTCCCTGTTCCACTAGATACTGCTCGAGGTCGTTGCCGCCCATGAAGATGTTGAACGGCCAGTTGTAGAAGATCGGCTCTCCGGGCACCGGCGTCAGTTCTTCGATTATCTCCGTGTCCCAGGTGCCCTTACGGTTGGCGTTGGATGCCTCGACGCCGGACCAGAAGACCCCGTACGCGGGAAACTTCGTGTCGGACGGCGTGTGGGCCACCATGAAGATCACCGGACGGCCCTTGTCACGAAAGGCCTTGAGCAGGTCCTGTATCTTGCCGACCACCCCGTCCTCGTAGGCCGCTCGGCCGTGGCCGAGGACCTCGAACGGACTTGGTGTCTTGATGACCGCGTTCTGCATGTGAACGATCACCAGAGCCGTCTTGCCGACCAACTGCCATTCAGCCATCCTTCACCCTCCCTCGATCCTGCGAACTCTCCTTGCCATCCAGCACGTGATGCTGTACGCTGTAGATGGTCCAGAATACGGACCTATAGGTGCTGAATACGGACCTCACCAATCTACGTCGGTTCGACTCTGTTGTCAACAGGTGCAGCCGCGTTTCATGAGAACATATGCGGCCAACCCCAGGAGGAGCGGCAATAGCCCACGGCAACGACATAGAACCGCAGTCACCATCCGCAGGCAAAGGCGGTTCTCCGAACCGTACGCTGGAGAAGGGCCTGCTTCTGCTGGACCTGTTCGACGTCGACCACCCCGATTGGAGTCTGCGAGAACTGCGCGAGCAATCCGGGTTCAGCAAGACGACCACTCTTCGTCTGGTCAAGACCCTCGAATCGCTCGACTACCTCGCGTGTAACCCTGAAAACGGCAGATACCACCTGGGCTCGAGCATCCTGAAGCACGTCTATGTGGGCTTGTCGCACTCCGAGTTGGTCCGTGTGGCCCATCCCTTCATGGTGGAACTAGCCGAGGAGACCGGCGAGACGACCGGATTGACGGTCTGGACGAACCGAGGACCTCTACTCATCGATCTGATTCTGACCTCCCGCATGTTCAAGCCCCAACTATGGCTGGGGATGCGTTTGCCCGGATTGGGAAGCGCCGCTGCTCGGGTGCTTGTCGCTTTCGGCCCCCAGAGCATTCTGGATGCGGCGCTCGCCCTGGCCCACGAGGCTCATACGCCTTTCACGATCACCGATCGGGAGAGTCTGAGTGCCGAGTTGATGAAAGTGAGGCGCGAAGGGGTCTCGTTCGAACTGAAGGAGTGGGACCTCTCCATGGGAGCGGTGGCCGCACCCGTCTTGGGTCCGGACGGTCTGGTGCGGGCAAGTCTGGCCGTAGTCGTGCCTATCGAGAGATGCGGTGAGGCCGAGATGCACTCGTACACCGAGGCGGTCAAGAGAACGGCGCGCGCGCTATCCCGCGAAATGGGCTACCGGGGCAACGGCCCAGTCCCGGCGTAGGAACCCGCCTGGCGGCTTGGCCGAATCCGCGTCGCCGGGCCGCAGCGCTGTGGCAGCCGACGTCCCACACGCGTCCTGATACTTCCTTGCGTTGTACCATCTCCATCATGACGCTGTTCCTGACACAGGTCGACATCCGCGGCGATCGCTACCCGGACGCCGAGACCTACCCATTCAACATCCAGCCCCTGGCAGGCCGGCAGACTCTCAGCCTTCGCACGGCCGTGACCTTCTTCGTGGGCGAGAACGGCTCGGGAAAGTCCACCTTCATGCAGGCGCTGGCCAGGAAGTGCGGCGTGCCCCTGTGGGGGCAGCCCCAGCGATCTCGCGCCCCGGGTGAGGTCCCGGTCGGTGCGTTGTCCGAGCACCTCGACGCGACGCTGACCACGCCCTCGTTCAGCGGGGGTTTCTTCAGCGCCGAAGGGTTCAGGGACTGGGCTGAGTTCCTCGACGACGTGGCCCGGATCGATCCCGGTCAGGCCAGGTACCAGGGTGGACCCGAGTTGACGGCGCGGTCTCATGGGCAGGGGATTCTGGAGTACTTCAGGTGTCGCTATCAGGTCCCCGGCCTCTACTTCCTCGACGAGCCGGAGAGCGCCCTCTCCCCCGCCAGCCAGCTAGAGTTGCTGCGCCTCCTGGCTTCCTGCGGCCGGTCCGGCCACGCGCAGTTCCTCATCGCCACCCACTCGCCCATCCTCATGGCTCTGCCCGACAGCCGGCTCTTTCACTTCGAGAAGACGGGCATTGTGGAGAGGCCCTACGAGGCGACGGAGCACTTTCAGCTCTACAGAGACTTCCTGTCCGACCCCGGAGCGTACCTCGCCGACCTGTAGCCCAGAGGCCTAACGGGTCGCCCGGCTATGGCTCTTCCCGATCCGCCGCACGCGGTCGCGCCATGAGCGCCTCGCTGAGGACCGCGAGCGCATGTGCGCAGAACCTGGCGCGCCTCTCGTCGCTCGAGCGGCCGCAGACAGCCTGTGCCTTCCAGTCTGTGGGCCATTCAGCATCCACGTGGACCGCACCATCGACCCTGAAATGCCGGCAGTGGGGCAGGGCGGCAACGATGTCGCGAGCGTTCCCCTTGCCGTTGCAGGCGGACGGCTCCGCAGTCAGCACGACCGCGTGGCACTGGAGCAAACGGGCCGCCTGTACGCCCATGCCCTTGTGGTCCACGGGGTCCAGGCCGACCCAGATCACGGGCGCCGGGCTTTCGGCAGCGGAAAGCAGGGTGGCCAGTCCCCCTGCAGAGAACCCCATCAGCCCCATCCGCTCCGGGTCGAAGCGTCGACTCCATGTCTCGTCGCCGCAGAGGGATGCTCGCAGAGCGGAGATGAAGCAGTCCGTTACGGGCGTGGTCCGACCAAGCCGGCATGTCCGGCACCACCGCCACGAAGCCCTCCGCGGCCAACCGACGCCCCCAGCCGGACATGTGGTGACGATTGCGCCAGAACCCGTGGGCGACGATCACGAGCGGGGCCGACTCGGCCGCTTGAGGCCCGTAGACGTCGACGTCGGCCGTACCGGCGGACAGTCGCACGCGTATGGTCTGAGGACCCGCGGGAGAAGCCGGAGGGTCCACTCGCTCGCCGCCGACAAGTCTGTTCTTCATGCGTGTGATCGGGCCATCTACGGGATCAGCAACTCCTCGACACTGTAGCGCCACTTGGGCAGCGGTTCGTCGTCGGCGTAGCCCAGAGGGCAGAGGATGGCAGGAAGAAGGTTGGGGGGAAGGTCGAGGATACGGCTGTATTCCTCGGGCCGGAAGTGGGTCATCATGCAGGAGTCGAAGCCCAGGTCCTTGGCCATCAACTGGGTGAGCAGAGCCGGCAGATACGTGTTGGCGACCGCGTACCCAGCCCATGCCTCTGTTGGGATCTGCCGCATGTCGGCCGCTATGCCGGTGACGATCATCCGGGTCGACTCGGGTACTCCCTCCCTCTCCATCCCGGCCAGCAGCCGTTCGGACAGGCCGGCGACATCGCTGTCGGCGCACCAGACCAGCAGATGTGCGCAGGACTCTATCTGCGGCTCGTGGTATGCTCGCCTCGGCCAGCTTGGCCTTGACGGCCGGGTCGGACACGATCTTCACCCTCCAGGGCTGGATGTTGATGCCTGAGGGCGCCCAGCGCACCATCTCCAGCAACTCCCGCACCTGCTCGATGGGTATGGGTCTGGCGTCGAAATGCTTGGTCGCGTAGCGCTTGGCAATGGCTTCTCGCAGTTCCATGATGCCGCTCCTCGCGTCGTCCGTAGCCGGCAGATGGGGTCCACTATAGCGGCCCCCGGGCGGCGGCGTCGCGAATGCTCGCTCCGAGAGTCTACGGGCGCCTGCAGGGCGCCGGCGACGCCGCGGCGCTGACCGCCCAGGCGCCACCCGCGGGGCGCCGCCCTTTACAGCGAGGGGCGGCTTCGTTAACGTCTGCTCTTAGTAGAACTCTGCGTCGTGTGGGGCGGTGGGAGGCAAGATGGCTGAGATCGACCGAGTGCGGCTGGAATGCAGGCTCGCCGACGAGCGAGAGCGGTTTGTGCAGACCCATCCTCGTTCAGCGGCCCTCAGCGCGCAGGCCCACGAGCATTTGCTGACGGGAGTACCCATGGCCTGGATGACGCGCTGGCCGGGGTCGTTCCCCATCTTCTGCGCGCGCGCCGAAGGCGCGCGCCTCACCGACGTCGACGGCCACCAGTACGTCGACTTCGCCCTCGGCGACACGGGGGCCATGACCGGTCACGCCCGACCCTTCGTAACCGAAGCGGTCGGGCGGCAGGCAGCACGAGGCATCACCACCATGCTGCCCTCGGAAGACGCCATCTGGGTGGCGGCGGAGCTCTCCCGGCGCTTTGGCCTCCCGCTATGGCAGTTCGCGCTCACGGCCACCGACGCCAACCGCTTCGCGCTCCGCATCGCCCGGCATCTCACCGGCCGCCCGAAGATCCTGGTCTTCGACTGGTGCTATCACGGCAGCGTCGACGAGACCCTCGTGACCGCCGACGAGTCCGGCGCCACCCGCAGGCGGGATTCCAACCTGGGGCCGCAGGTGGACCCCGCCCTCACCACCAGGGTGGTGCAGTTCAACGACGTGCCTGCGCTGGAGGCGGCCCTCGCTCTCGGCGACGTAGCCTGCGTGCTGGCCGAGCCCGCCCTCACCAATATCGGCATCGTCCTGCCGGACCCCGGATACCACGACGCTCTGCGCCGAATCACGCGCGAGACGGGCACCATCCTGATCATCGACGAGACCCACACTATCTGCGCCGGCCCAGGTGGCGCCACCGCAGCCTGGGGATTGGAGCCCGACATGCTGACTATCGGGAAGCCCATCGGCGGAGGCGTCCCCACGGCGGCATACGGCCTGAGCGCGGAACTGGGGAGTCGACTGGTCGACTTCTTCTCGAGTGAAGGAGTGGACGTCAGCGGGATCGGAGGGACCCTGGCCGGGAACGCCCTCGCCGTCGCGTCCATGCGGGCGGCGCTGGAGAACGCCCTGCGCACGGAGGACTTCGCCATCGCTGACCCCCTCGCGGAGACCTGGACCGCCGGCGTGGCCGACGTGATCGCCGGGCGCGGCCTGCCCTGGACGGTACAGAGACTGGGGTGCCGCGCCGAGTACTGGTTCAGAGAGCCCCCGCGCAACGGACGGGAAGCGGCCGCGGCCGTCGACGGCGAGTTGGAGGCCTGGTTCCACCTCTACATGCTCAACAGGGGCGTGCTCCTGACCCCCTTCCACAACATGGCGCTGCTCTCTTCCAGCCACACCGCAGCCGATGTCGACCTCCACTCCCGGTTGTTCGCCGCCGCCGTGGACGAGGTGCTGGCGTGACGACTCTGGGGCGCGGCGCCGTTCCGGGCGCCGCCGCCGGTGCAGCGGGCGATCGGGCGGAGACAGCTCCGGCCGGGGCCGCCACCGCCAGCCGGCACGGGCCTTTGGCCGACCAGGTGGCGGTGGTCACCGGAGCGGGCAGCGAGCGGGGTATCGGCTTTGCCACGGCGCGCCTGCTCGGCCGCCATGGAGCGGCCGTAGTGATCACATCGACGACGGAGCGGATCCTCGCCCGGGCGGCCGAGTTGGAGGCCGAGGGGATCGCTGCCCTGGGAGTGGTGGCCGACCTCACGGACGAGGTACAGGTCGCGGCGCTCGCGGCGCGGGCGCTCGCTTGGAGGCCGGCGGTCGACATCCTCGTCAACAACGCCGGCATGGTGTCGCTCACCAGCGGATGGGACGCCGAGCGGCCGCTGGAGGAGCTCACGCTCGCCGAATGGGACGAGGCACTGGCGCGCAACCTGCGCACCGCCTTCCTGGCCACGCGCGCCTTCCTGCCCGGCATGAAGGCGCGCCGCTACGGACGGGTGGTCTATGTCTCCTCCACCACAGGACCCGTGGTCGCCGTGCCCCGCCAGTCGACCTACGCCACGGCGAAGGCGGCCCTGGTGGGCCTGACCCGAGCGGCCGCCCTCGAGGTGGTGGAGCTGGGCGTGACCGTCAACGCCGTAGCGCCGGGCTGGATCGCCACCGCGTCGGCCAGCGAGGTGGAAGCCGAGGCGGCCGCGGCCTCCCCGATGCGCCGCGCCAGGTACCCCGGACGAGGTGGCGGCGCTCATCGCCTTCCTCGCCTCGCCGGCGGCATCGTTCATCACCGGCGAACTGATCGTCGTGGACGGAGGCAACTCCATAATGGAGGACAAAGCGATCCGTTAGCGGGTCGGGTACCAAGGAGGAGGGACGATGGCCTACGTTCTGCTGCAGCACCGGGTGGAGAGCTACGACGAGTTCAAGGAGATCTACGAAGCCGACATCCCCCACCGCAAACGCCGGGGATCGCAGGGGGCGCGTCTCTTTCGGGCCGTGGACGACCCGCAGCTGATCATCATGCTCTTCCGCTGGGAGGACTCCGAAAGCGCGCACCACTTCGCCGACGGCTATGAGCTGCACGAGGCCATGAAGTGGGCCAGCGTTACGGGCGACTGGAAGATCGACGTACTCGAGGAGATCGAGGAGACGGAGGCGTAGCACCCCGCCCCTCGGGAGAGACGTCGCGCCCGACGCCTCGGGACCCAGCGGAGGCATGGCCCCGCTCGCCGGCCCGGACCTACAGAGTCCGTTCTCCGGGCGGTGGGTCCTGGGCAAGCGGGTCTTCCGGCGCCGCCGGAGCGCCGCCTTCCTCAGGGAAACACACCGTCTCCAGGCAGAGCCGTCGCCGTACCGGGAAGAGATCCACGCCTCGCCGTGCCAGGAGACCCCACACTCCCCGCCGCGCGAAGACCACGATGAGGGCCGCGAGCGCGCCTAGGAGGATCAGGTACCAGGTCCCGTAGTCGGCCAGCAACTGCTGCAGAGCGAAGTAGATGATGGCCCCCACGATGGGTCCCTCGATGGTGCCCAGGCCTCCGATGACGACGGCGAAGATCATGAGCGCGCTCCACTGCAGGCTGAAAGCCGCCTCGGGCTGGGCGCGCAACAGGTTGAGGTAGATGACGGCGCCGGTCGCGCCCGTACCGAAGGCGACGAGGATGTAGACCCAGAGTTTGGTGCGGGTGACGTTCACGCCCAGGCCGCGTGCTCCTGTCTCATCGTCGCGGATGGCCGTCATGGCCAGACCCCGCCGAGAACGCAGGAGCAGGTAGACCATGGCGATAGACCCCACCGCGACCGCCAAAGCCAGCCAGAAGGTGACCGCTTCCCGAGTCGCCTTGTCGATCTGGCCCGCGCTGGTGATACTCACCCCTGATCCGCCGCCCAGCCACGTCGTTTGCGTGACCAAGAGACGGTACACCTCCGCGATCACCCAGGTACCCACGGCGAAGTAGCCGCCATGGAGGCGGAAGGCCAGCCCGGCGGTGGGCACGGCCAGGAGCGCCGCGATCACCCCGGCGATGGGGACGCAGAGGAAGGGGTTGAGGCCCACCTTCTCGGCAAACACCCACAGAGAGTAGGCTCCGATGCCCACGTAGGCCTGCTGCCCCACCGATATCAGCCCCGCATAGCCGGCGAGGAGGTTCCACATCTGGGCGAGCGCAACCAGGGTGAGGAACGTCACCCCCTGCTTCATGATGTTCGAGGAGCCCCAGGCCGGAACACTCGCGGCCACGACGATGATGACCGCCGCTATGGGCAGGGCGATGCGGCTGGCCCGGGTGTAGCGCTGGACTTTCACGGGTTCGGCCATCATTGCACCTGCTTGGCGAAGAGACCCTGCGGACGGAAGGCCAAGATGGCCAGGAAGACGAGGTGACCGGCCAGCATCCCCCAACCCTGCGAGATGTGATCGCCCAGCACTTGGGCGATGCCCAGGATTATGCCGCCCACCAGCGTCCCCCACAGCGACCCGAGCCCGCCGATTATCACGGCCTCATAGGCGAAGATGAGGCGCAGCGGCCCCGCGGCAGGGGTGAAGGTGGTACGGATGCCGATGAAGACCCCGGCGATGGCGACGATGGCCAGAGCCAGAGCCATGGCCATGCCGTACAGGTGACGGTTGTCGATACCCATGAGCTGAGCGGCGCGCTGGTTGTCGGCTGTGGCCCGGAAGGCCCGCCCCATGCGGGTACGGCTCAGGAAGATCTGCAGGCCGAGCAACACGATGACTGACACGATGATGGTGAGCAGCGGGAACCAGCCGATGACCACCTGGTCGCTTATGCGGATGAAAGCGTTCTCGATGCGGCCAGCGTCCAACCCCTTGCTGTTGGCAGTGAATATCTCCAGCAGCAGGTTCTGGATGATGATGGCGATACCGAAAGTGGCCAGGATGGCCTGCATGGGCCCGGCATCCATGGCGAAGTTGAACAAGGCCCCGCTGGATGGCATATCCGAACGCGGCCATCACGATCATCACTAGGATGAGCGTGTAGAACGGATTGATCCCCAGCGAGCCCACGATGGCCAGGGAGATGTAGGCGGCCAGGATGCTGAAGTCGCCGTGGGCCAGGTTGACCAGCTTCATGACCCCGAAGACCAAGGACAGACCGGCGGCGAACAGCGCGTACAGACCGCCGAGCAGGACTCCCTGGATGATGTCGTTTACCCAGACCATGCTCAGACCCCGAAGTACGCCTTGGCGATTTCTTCGTGGCTGATCTCGCTCGGGGTCCCATCGAGGACTATGCGCCCTTCGAGCATACAGGCGACCCGGTCGGCGAACTTCATAGCCTGGCCGACGTCCTGCTCCACCAACAGGACGGTGGTGCCGGAGGAGACGACGGCCGGCAGGGCCTGGTAGATCTTCTCCACCACCACGGGAGCGAGGCCCAGCGACACTTCGTCGAGCAGGATGAGGCGGGGATTGGACATGAGCCCCCGGCCGATGGCCAGAGCCTGCTGCTCTCCTCCCGAGAGGCCGTTGGCCTGGCGCTGCCGTAGCCGCGAGAGCAGCGGGAAGAGCTCGTAGACCTTGTCGATGGTCCACATCCCGGTGCGGCGCGAATGCCCTCCCACCATGAGGTTCTCGTGCACGGTGAGGCTCGGAAACACCCAGCGGCCCTCGGGCACATAGGAGATGCCCAGGTTCACGCGCTTGTGCGGTGGCAGTTCGCCGACAGGCGCGCCGTCGAAGAGGACCTTGTCGCTGTCGGTGCGCAGCAGACCGCAGATGGTACGAAGCAGGGTCGACTTGCCGGCGCCGTTCGCACCGATGATGGCGTGCGTCTCGCCTTCCTCGATGCGCAGGTTGACGTTGAAAAGGGCCTGGAAAGCACCGTAGCCCGTGGAGATGTCCTTGAGCTCCAGCAGGCTCATACCATCATGCTTCCCATATAGACGTCGCGCACCTCGGGGCTGTTGATGACCGTGTTGGGATCGCCCTCCGCGATGAGGCTGCCGAAGTCGATGGCCATGAGCCGGTCGACCACCGCCAACAACGCATGGACGATATGCTCGATCCAGATGATGCTGATGCCGTCCGCCCGCAGCCCCTTGATGGTGTCGATGAGCGAGCGCACCTCTGCATCGGTGAGGCCGCCGGCGATCTCGTCGAGAAGCAGGACCTTCGGTTCGGTGGCCAGTGCGCGGGCCAGTTCCAGTCGCTTGCGCTCGAGGAGGCTCAGGGACTCCCCGAGGACATTGGCGCGAGGCAGCAGGGAGGCGCGCTGCAGAGCACGCGCACACACCTCGTAGGAGGCCTTCTCCGACGCACCTCTGCCGTAGGTAGCCCCGACCAGCACGTTCTCGAAGACCGTCATGCCCTCGAAAGGTCGAGGTATCTGGTAGGTGCGACCGATCCCAGCCCGAACGCGGCGCTCCGGTCCGAACTTGGTGATGTCGGCACCGTCAAAGGTGAGCGTGCCGCTCTCGGCATGGACGATACCGGTGAGCAGGTTGAGCATGGTGGTCTTGCCGGCACCGTTGGGGCCGACGACGCCGAGCGCCTCCCCCGCGTGGAGGGAGACGCTCAGGTCGTCGACCACCCTCACCGCCCCGTAGGACTTGGTGAGATTCTTGGCTTCGAGTATGACCGTCATCGGACGATTCGTTCCGATGGGTGCGTGTCAGACCCTGCTACCTGATGCTTCGTCGATCTACTGGAGCGTGGTCAGGTCGACTATCTCGCCGGTCAAAGGTATGCCGGCATAAACCGAGTTCTCCACGATCTTCCGATCCCAGGCACCCGTCTTGCCGATCCACTGGCCGCCGACCAGGGGAGTAGAGGCGCAGTTGGGCAGCGGGGCGTTGAACTGGACGGGACCGACGAGGGTCTCGAGTTTGGTCGCCTTGATAGCCTCCACGTAGGAAGCCGGGTCGTCGAGGTTGGCCGTGCGCTTGACGACATCGGTGACGACGTCGAAGCAGGCGCCACCGGTGAGCCCCAGAGCCGGGCTGTAGGGTCCGCTCTCCACGGCTTCCCAGGCGGCCACCTGCTCAGAGCAGCTGAGACCGGTGAGGGAGGACTTGAACGGATGGGTCTGTTCCCACCACACCTCGAGGCTCAGGCCGTTGCCGATGTCGCCCACGGCGTCCATGTCGGGACGGGTGAGGATCGCCCGGCCGATGGCGGTCACCTTGGGTACGAAGTCCTGCTGGATGGACTGCTTCCAGAAGTTGGCGAAATCTGGCGGGTTGAGGAGCGCGGTCAGGCACTCGCAGCCCTCGCTCTTGAACTGGTTGATCAGGCTGGAGAAGTCCTCGGTGCCGTTGGTGACCAGTCCCGGGTTGACGTACGTGTAGCCGGCCGCTGTCATGGTGGCGGGGAAGCCCGTCGTTTCGTCGGCCGTGGCTGCACCATCGGGATCGTTCGCCCACACGCACGCCACTTTCTTGTTGGTGGGCAGCAGGTTGAAGAGGCCGATGTAGACCATGTTGAGGTCGCTGATGGGCCAGAACACGTTGTAAGCCCACTTGAAGCCCACCGCGGGGTCGCCGCCCATGCCGAAGAACCACGGCTCCATAGGGCACCCGTAGGTGATGCAGGGCACGCCGTTGGCTTCACACTGCTGGCCCACGGGGATGTTGACCACGGGGGTCATGCCGCCCACGACGATATCCGGCTGGTCCTGGGTGATAAGTTCGCCCGCCACTTCGGCCGCCCGGTTGCTGTCGGACTGGCTGTCCTTGACGATCCAGGTGACTGGGTGGACCATGCCGTCGGCGCCCACCAAGCCATCGCCGATGGCCTCCTTGGCCTGGTTGAGCAGGAAATCGTCCGGTTCGCTCAGACCGGCGAACACGCCCGTGGTCATGGTGACCCAGCCGATCTTGACCTCGCGACCCATCTCGCCGCCGGCCGCGGCGGTGGTCGTGGTCTCGCCGGCCGCCGTGGTAGTGGTCTCCGCGCCGGCGGTGGTGGTGGTCTCAGCGGCCGCCGTGGTAGTGGTCTCCTCGTCCTCGCCGCACGCGGCTAGTACGCCGCCGAGACCGGCGCCCATGCCGATGGTTGCGCCCGCTATCCCGGCGATCTTAAGGAAGTCCCGGCGTGATACCTGTTTGGTGGTGAGCTTGCTATCTGGTTGGTCGCACTGTTCTTCTGGCTTGTCTGCCATCGAAACCCCCTCCTCTGCCGATTCCGTGTTCGCTGCCAAATTGTGGCTGCTGGCTCCTGATTATCACACGTCCCAGAGGCCCCGCATACCCCAGAGGCCCCACATACAATTGACCCGATTGGGAACGTGCTCCGTCAGGTGTTTACCCCGTACGCGTTCGCCTAAACGGCCGGCGCAGGCACCGGCCCCAGCCCCTACACCTCCTCCGAGGAGTCGACCGCATCCTCGAACCCGAAGCTGGCCCTCACCGGGTTGTCCTCGCCCAGCACGTCCATGACGCAGTGCCCGCCCAGGATCAGCCTGAAGAGCCAGTAGCCCAGGTCCCACCCATCGGTGGCATCGTCGAGGCCCGACTCTCCCCCGGAGTCATCGCGCACCACCTGTTCGGCCATCTCGCGCAGCCTGGTCCACTGCTGCGGTTTCAGGTCGGGGAATTCGAGAGTGAGGTTGAACCGTTGCATGCCTCCTCCTTCACCGTCGCGCGACCGGGGCGTACCCGCCCCTTGTTTGATTCTCCCACGAAGTCGGGGCCTTCGGAACTCGCCCGAGCCGAACGAGGCGGCCATTTAAGCTCTCGATAAGAGCCGGATGAGAAATCCCTTAGGTTGGCCGACGAGCGAGGATCGCCTTGCTACCATTGGCTGGGCGCAAATGCGAGAAGCGGGTGAAGTATGCCATCCAGACTCCGTCGGTCACCCTGGCGTTGGGGCAGCTTGATCGCCGTCCCCATCGTCGTCGTCCTTGTCGTTGCCCTGCTCCTCCTTCCCGAGGCGGATCGGGGTCGGGCGACGGACCTCCCCATCATCGAGATCGGTGGCACGGCGGCCGCCGCCGAAGGCGCCGCCGGTGCGGGCGTCGGCGGTGAGAGTGCGGACGGCGCCTTCCCCTCCGCGAGCTCGTCGACCGACGCCGGAGCCGCCGCCCCCGCCGCGGGCGCGAGTCAGACGGCCGGAGCGGACTCGAGCAGTGAAGGCGGCAACACTGCCGGCACTGGAACAGGAAACTCGGGTGGCAGCGGGGGGAACGGCCCAGGCCCGAACGCGACCACCACCGCTACCACCACGCGCACCACCGTGGGTACCTCTCCGACCGATACCAGCGCTGGCTCCGGCGACTCCAGCGACGGCGGATCGGGAGCCACCCAGGGAGCGGGTAGCGGCTCGGCGACCGTAGTCACCAGCGGCATCAGGGTCCAGGGTGGAGACGGGCAAGGACCCCCCGAAAGCCCCTCCACCACGGGTACTCCGCCGACGACGGGCGCCACGGGGACCCCGTCGACCAGCGGCAAGGGAAGGTAGGGGGGCCATGCGTCTGCTTCTGGTGGAAGACGAGAGCCGGGTGGCGTCGTTCATCGCCCGCGGACTTGAGGACGCGGGCTACGCCACCGACGTGGTGGGCGGGGGCAGCAGTGCGCTGGCTCTCTTCCGCGCGGGGACGCAGTGGGACCTCATCCTGCTCGACGTGGGGCTGCCGGATATCGACGGCTTCGAAGTGCTCACCGAGATCCGCAAGACCGACCAGAGCACGCCCATCATCATGCTTACCGCCCGGGGAGACGTCTCTTCGCGCGTCAAAGGATTGGACCTAGGGGCCGACGACTACCTCCCCAAGCCCTTCGATTTCGACGAGTTGCTGGCACGTGTGCGGGCCCAGTTGCGCCATGACCGCCAGCAGTACGGCTCGGTGCTTCAGGCGGGCGGCCTCACCCTCGATCTCAAGGCCCGGCGGGCAGCGCGGGGCGAGCGGTCGTTCGATCTGACGTCTCGGGAGTTCGCCCTGCTCGAGTTCCTGCTGCGCCACCAGGGACAGGTCCTCACGCGGTCGCAGATCCTGAACGGGGTCTGGGGCTACGAGTTCGATCCCCAGAGCAACGTGGTCGACGTCTACGTGGGCTATCTGCGCGCCAAACTGGACGAACCGGGCGAGGAGTCTCTCATAGAGACCGTGCGCGGCGGAGGGTACAGGATGCGTTCCTTCCGAGCCGCTGAGTGAGACTGCGGCTCACTCTCTGGTTCGTCTTCGGCATAGTCCTCGTCACCGCCCTGGGGGCAGCGGGAGTCTACGCCATCCTTTCCAACCAGTTGCGCGACGATCTCGACGAGAGACTCGCGCAGCAGTTGACACATTTCCAGCAGGTCGTGGGGAGTTCGGCCGACGAGCAGGCGCTCATCGAGAACACGAAGGCCTACCTGTCCGGGCCTCAATCCAATGCCCTGCGCCGCAACGGCTACATCTTCAGCCTGCAGACCGCCGACGGGACCATCGTCTCCAACTCGAGCGAGGTCCTGCTGGAGGAACTCGCTGAGAGCCGTGCCCTGCTGGAGTCCGGCGAGCCCTTCCTCGTCGACACCGACGCGGCCGACGGGACTCTGCGAGTGGCAGGCACGCCCGTGATGCTGGACGGGGACCAGGTGGGGGCGGTGCAGATCGCCGGGGCCTTGACGGCCATCAGCGACACGCTGCGCAGCCTGCTGGTGCTCCTGGCCGTGGGGGGCGCCATCGGGTGTGTGATCGTGGGTGTGGGCTCCTGGTTCCTCTTGGGACGGGCCCTGGAGCCGGTACGACGGATAACCAGGACCGCGGCCGCTATCTCCCAGGAGGACCTGACCAAGCGCATCGGCTATTCGGGGCCGCGGGACGAGATCGGAGAGCTGGCTCTGACCATGGACGCCATGCTCGACCGCCTGCAGTCGGCCTTCGCCGCCCAAGAGCGTTTCATCTCGGACGCCTCGCACGAACTGCGGACGCCGCTCACCATCATGAAGGGTCACCTGCAGGTCCTCGACCGCCAGGAGTCGCCCGACCCTGAGTTCGTCAAGCAGGAGCATGCCTTAGTGCTGGACGAACTCGACCGGATGAACCGTCTGGTGGCCGACCTCCTCGTTCTGGCCCGAGCCACGCGGGTGGACTTCCTTCGTCTCGATGAGGTGGATGTCGACGGCTTCCTGTCCTCGCTTGCCGCCCAGGGACCCCACCTCGGCGAGCGTGACTGGCGGGTCGACGCCTTGCCCGGAGGCACCATCCGCGCCGACCAGGACCGCCTGACTCAGGTATTCCTGAACCTCATGCAGAACGCCGTCCGACACACCGAACCCGACCGGCGGATCGCCCTGGGAGCCGAGTGGGTGGAGACGGACTCGGGACGAGGCCTGGCCCTCTGGGTACGCGACGAGGGGGCGGGCATGAGTGAGAAGACGACGGCGCACGTGTTCGACCGCTTCTACCGCGGAGCGATGCCCGAGGGCGGCGACGATGGCCTCGGCCTGGGCCTGGCCATCGTCCGTGCCATCGTCGAGGCCCACGGTGGGAAGGTGACCGTGAGGAGCGCGCTCGGGGAAGGGACGCAGTTCACCATCTTCCTGCCGTCAACACCTCCGACGGAAGGGTTTCAGACCGCCGCCTCCGGGCGATAATCTCTGGGACAATGCGCCAAGCGAACGCCGGTACCCCACCAGACGCCGGGCACGTCACGAGAACAGGAGTGAGGATGAGCACCAGGAAGATCATCGAGATCGATCGCGACCTCTGCAACGGCTGCGGTCTGTGCACGACGGCCTGCGACGAAGGAGCCCTTGAGCTCGATGATGAAGGCAAGGCCGTCCTGGTGCGGGAGATCTTCTGCGACGGCATGGGCATGTGCCTCAACGTCTGCCCTACCGGCGCCCTCACCATCACCGAACGGGACAGCCCGGAGTACGACGTCGAGGCCACCCGCGAGCACGTACGCAAGACCAGAGGAGAAGAGGCGGTGGCCGCCGTCCACCCCGGCGGCGACGAGGAGTCGGCCGCGCAGGCCCGCTCGGAGCTCACGCAGTGGCCCATCCAACTGCACCTCATAGCCCCCCATGCCCCCTACTTCAAGAACGCCGACCTTCTGGTGGCCGCCGACTGTACGGCCTTCAGCCTGGGTCGCTTCCATGCCGAACTCCTTAAGGATCACAAGCTCGTCATCGCCTGTCCCAAGCTGGACGACACTCAGGGCTACGTGGAGAAGCTGGCCGAGGTCATCCGTTTGAACGACCTCAACTCCCTGACGGTGGCCATCATGACCGTCCCCTGCTGCGCGGGACTGGACCGCATGGTCCACATGGCTGCGGAGCTTTCCGAGGTCGATATCCCCGTGGAGACCGTGGTCATCGACATCGAGGGAGAGATAGCCGCGCGCCGCTAGAGCGTCCATCCGACGACCACTGGAGGATTCATGGTCAAGAAGAACATCGGCAAGAAGTTCGACATCTATCCCATGCCCGTCGCCATCGTGGGAACGGTCACGGACGAGAAGCCGAACTTCATGACCGTCGCCTGGATCACCAAGCTCAGTCCCGATCCCTCTCTTCTCGGGATCTCGGTGGGCACCAGCCAACATTCGGTCAAGGGTATCCGGCAGACGGGGCAGTTCAGCGTCAACTTCCCCAGCGTCGAGGAGATGGAGTTGGCCGACTACTGCGGCCTGGTCCACGGCAACGTCGAGGACAAATCGGCGCACGTGGACGTCTTTCGGGGATCGCTCGAGCACGCGCCCATGGTCCGACAGTGCCCGCTCAACCTCGAATGCCGTCTCAAGCAGACAGTCGAGCTGGGGAGACAGTTCTTCTTCATCGGCGAAGTGGCCAACGCGTATGCCAGCGAACGTATCCTGACCGACGATCAGATCGATCTGGCCAAGTTCCGCCCCTTCGTGCTCACCATGCCCGGGAACAGCTACTGGGCCCTCGGTGAGCGCGTGGGCGACGCTTGGAGCATCGGTAAGAGCCTCCTGCGGCGCAACGAAGCCGATTGACTCTGGAGGGCTGACCCCCATGGTCGCAACGGCTTCCGGCGCCCTGCCGGTGGCGCTGGCAGACATGCCGCTCGCGGAATGGGCGGCGGCCGTCGTATCCCGTCACTCCGCCCGCACCTTCACTGGAGCCCCCGCCGAGGCGGCCGTCCTCGAACGGCTGGAGCGTTTCACGGCCGGCCTTCCCGGTCGGGGTACCGCCCGCGTGGTCATCGTCCGGGAACTGCCTGAGGGTATCTTCACAGGGGTGGTGGGCAGCTACGGCAAGGTCGTGGGCGCCCGCTCGGGGCTCATCGTCATCGGCCAGGAGAACGACCCCTTCTGCCAGGAGTCCGCCGGCTACTTGGGGGAGGCGACCATACTGGAGGCCAACGCCAACGGGCTCGACTCCTGCTGGGTGGGTGGTTTCTTCGACCGTGGCCTCACCGAGCGGCTGGTAGAACTCTCCCCCGGCGAGCGCGTACTGGCCGTCTCGCCTCTTGGATACGCCCAGGCCCGGCCTCGTACGGGGGAACGCGTCCTCAAACGCTTCGTCGGCGCGCACAAGCGGCGCGCTATCGAGGAGATAGCGCCGGGATTCGACGAGGAGGCGTGGCCCGCCTGGGCCGCTGAGGGGGTGCGACTGGCACGCGCGGCACCTTCGGCCGTCAACAGGCAGCCCTGGGAGTTCAGACTCCAGACCGACGCGCCGGCCACCTCGGCCTACGCCGAGGCCACCTCGGCTACGCCGAGACCACCTCGGCCTACGCCGGGCCCACGGGCGCCGTGACCATATCGGTCACGGACAGAGGGCACTTCGGCTCCATATCCCGGCGCCTGGACTGCGGCATAGCCATGCTCCATTTCGAGGTCGGGGCCCGCTTGATGGGGGGTGCCGGGGGCTGGGAGATGCTGGAGCCCCCCGAGCTCGCCCGCTACCGAGTGACGCCGCCTGCCGACCCTACTCCCGAGTAGTCCTCAACGCCGCGGCCCCTCAGGGGCTCGGAAGAACAGCACTCCCAGGACGCCCACCGCGCCGAAAGCCGCCAGGATGATGTAACCGGCCGTGTAGCCCAGTCCCTCGTCCAGAGCGAGGCCGAACAGCCAGGGGGCCAGCATGGAGATGGTGAAGCCGAGCGTGTTGATGAGCCCCGTCGCCGGGCCGATGTCTTCGGGTCGGGCGACCACCTCGGGCACCATGGCGAAACGCGGGGAGAAGTAGGCCAGGCTGGACAGTCCCACGAGCGCTACCGTGACGAACACCATCACCCGCCCCGGCACCAGCGGTACGAGGACCGTGAACACGCTCATGGCGATCATGGAGCCGGTGATCACCCGCATCCTGCCCCAACGGTCGGAGGCCACCGCTCCTCCCGGCGCCCCCATGAGCTGAGCCATGGCCAGCCCGGCCGTCAGGTAGGCGGCCACTCCGGCGCTCGAGCCGTATTCGGACTGCAGGAAGTCCGGCGTCCAGATGAGCACTCCGGTGCCGACCGCCAGCGAAGCTGCGTTGAAGAGCCCCAGGAGGAGGACTTCCCGGTTGAGCGCCACCCTACCCAGCGACCCACCCACGGCGCGGAGAGAGGCGGCCTCCCGCGTCACCACCGGAAGCTCCCGGACCGCCTTCTGAGAGAGCGCGATGACCCCGATTACCAGCGAGATGGCCGCCGTCGCCCAGAACACGGCCCGATAGCCGCCCAGTGCCGCGATCGTGGGCATGAGCAGCAGGCCCACCAGCGCTCCCAGGCCCTTGCCGCTGGCCAGCACGCCCCATCCCCGATTCCGGGCCTCCAACGGTAGGCAGCGGGCGATGACAGGACTGCACACCGGCATTACCGTCCCGGCCCCCAGACCCTGAAAGACCCTACCCACTAGAAATCCCGAGAACGACGAACTGAGGGCGAAGATCACCGATCCGATCACGAAGAAGGCAGTGCTCGCGGCCAGTACCCGACCGCCCCAGCGGGCCGCCCCCACTCCCGCCGGGATCCCGACGGCGCCGTAGGCGAACATGAAGACCGAGGTCAGAAGGCCCACCTGGGAAGCCGAGAGCCCGAAGCGCTCCTGCAACTCCGGAGCGACAACGGCCATGAGCGCCAAAGTGAGAGTGGAGAGCAGGTAGAAGACCATCAGGACGAACGAGAGGTTTCCTCCCGACCTGGCGCCGGACCTGCCACCCGACCTGTCACCCACGATCTCTCCTACCCGACCGGCCGTTTGCCCCCCCTGAAGAGGGCGGCCATGATCACGAGCGCCGCCACGCCGAACGCGGCCAGCATCAGGTATCCAAGGGCATACGACCCCGCCGATTGCTCACCCGCGTCGAGGAACAGGCCGAAAAGCCAGGGGGCCACCAGCGACCCGGCGAAGCCCATGAGACTGTTGATGCCGGTCGCCGGCCCCACCTCCTCCGGCTTTGCCACCACCTGCGGCATGTAGGCCAACATGGCCGGGAAGAAGTACATGCCGAAGAAGCCCGATATCAGCACCATCACGATGACCAGCGCCACGCCGGGGACGAAGCCGGTGACGGCCGTCACAGCGGCCATCACGGCCAGTGAAGCGACTATCACCCCGAACTTGCCCCAGCGGGCCATGCCCACCGCTCCCAGGGGATTGCCGATGAGCTGCGCTATGCCCAGTCCGGCCAGGAGGTATACGGCCAGAGCTTCGGACGACCCATGAACATCCTGGAGGAAGCTGGGCGTCCAGGCCAGTACGCCCACACCTATAGCCAGGGCGGCGGTGTTGGTGAAGCCGAGTATGAGCACGCGTCGGTTCCTGACCGCGCCTCCCAGCGCCCTTCCCAGATCACCGAGGCTCATGGCCCCTTCGGAGTAGCGTGGCCGAGTGCGCACCGCCTTCTGGGTGAGCACGGCTACACCGACCACGAAGGCCAGAGCCGCGTCGGCGAGAAAGACCGCCCGATAGCCGCCGACGTCCTGGATGCTGGGCATGATGAGCAGACCGGCCATGGTGCCCAGACCCCAGCCCGAGCCCAGGATCCCCCAGGCCCGCCCCAGCCACCGGGGAGGTACGGAGAGAGCAAGCACGGGACTGCAGGTGGCGATCACCATCCCTCCCGCTACCCCCTGGAGGGCCCGGCCCACGAGGAAGCCGCCGAAGGAGGCACTGAGCGCGAAGACGAGCGAGCCCACGACGAAGAAGCCGCAGCTCACGCCCAGGAGCCATCCGCCCCAGCGAGCCGCACCTACGCCGGACAGGATGCCGGACAGGCCGTAGAAGCCCATGAACACCGAGGTGAGCAGACCTATCTGCGCGTCGCTGAAGTTGAGTTCGGTCGCGGAGTTCGTTCGTGACCACCGGCAGGAGCGACAGGGTGACGGCGCTGGTGACGAAGACCAGCATGAGAAGCACGGCGAGCAGGTCGGCGCCTCCGCGTGTCGACACCAGATACTGTTCCTCGGGAGTCACGCCCATGCTTCTCTTCGTCCGCCAATTCCCACCTCCCGACCGGCCCGGTCCTCTCGACCCCGCCCCACACCTCGTACGTGGCTTCAGCGCCCCTCGCACACTTTTACCAGAAGGAGACGGCCGGCGATAGGCCCGGCAGCACCCGTTGCTGGCTACCCCAGTGTCCACTGTGTTAGTCTGTCCGCCTGGAACGGAATCGGTGTGGAAGGCGACGCGTGAGCAGGATGGATGGGTAGATTCCTCATTCGCTGGGCCATAACGGCGGGAGCGGTCGCCGTCGCTGCGTGGTTGGTGCCGGGCATCTACGTGGACGAGCCCCATCGCATCTGGGCCGTCCTTCTGGTGGCGCTCGTGTTGGGCTTGGTCAACGCCTTCATCCGTCCTATCGTCGCCCTCCTGTCATGCGGATGCATCGTGCTCACCCTGGGCCTGTTCACGCTGGTGATCAACGCCCTCATGCTCCTGCTGGCGGAGTGGGTGACGGTGGAGCTCCTGGGACTCGGCTTCCACGTGGACGGTTTCTGGAACGCCCTGCTGGGCTCGGTGATCATCAGCATCGTCTCGTTCGTCGCCAGCAGCCTCATCGGTAAGGGACGGCTGGAGAAGAAGAAGTGATGCGCCGGTGTTAGGGAGATGACGCTGCTGGTGATCCCGGTGGCGATCATCGGGAACGGGGCGGCGGCCGCCGAGGCGGTCAGAGCCCTCCGCGAGCACGGATACGCGGGAGAGATCCATCTCTTCGCCGACAACGACCACGGTCCCTACAACCCTATGCTGGGCACCTACGTGGTGTCGGGAGCCATCCCCAGCGAGCGCGCCTTCCCCTTCGGAGCGGGCTGGACCTTCTACGACTCCTACGGGGTCACGGCTCATCTCGGTACGGCCGTAACGGCTCTCGATCCCGGCGCGCAGAGCTTCAGCACAGCCGACGGCTCGAGCTACGAGTACGAGCGCTGCCTTCTGGCCACGGGAGCCCGGCCTTCTCTGCCCCCCATAACGGGCCTGCGCGAGGCGGTGGCGTCGCCATCAGCGCCCGTGTTCACCATCCAGATCCTTCGCCGACGCGCTGGCTCTCAAGCAGGCGGTCGACGACCTTCGCGCCGTCGCCGATCGCGGCGAAGCTCTACGCGCTGCCGTGGTAGGCGCTTCCTTCGCGGGGGTGAAGGTCGCCGCGGCTCTGCACGAATTGGGCATGAAGGTCGTGCTGATAGAGCGGGAATCGTCCATGTTGCCCCTCTCCGCCCATCCCTGGTGCGCTCGACTCCTCGAGAACCACCTTCTTGAGGAAGGCTACGACCTGCGCCTGGGAGCGGCTCTGGCCGGGGTGGACGTGACCTCCGGCAGAGTGCGCCTGGACTTCGGAGCCTTGCCAGGAGTCGCCGACCCGGGGGGTGCCGGCGGCACGGCCTGCGACGAGTCGGCTACGCAGGAGGAGGTGGACCTGGTCGTGGTATGCACCGGGTCTCGGCCTGCGCTGAGCTTCCTCAAGCCTGGAAGTGTCGATACGGGGGTGGGGATCCTGGTGGACGAGGAGATGCGTTCCAGCATCCCCACGCTCTATGCCGCGGGAGACGTGGCCCAAGGCAGGAATCTACTTTCGGGGCGGCACGAGATCATCGGTCTGTGGGCCAGCGCCCGCTACCAGGGCCGGACAGCGGGACGGAGCATGGCGGGCGTGGGCCCCGGCTACCGCGGCAGCGTGCCGCACAACATCACGCATGTGGGCCGCAGGCTCTTCGCGAGCATCGGCTGCCTGCGCGAGTACGACAACGTGACCACCTGCAGTGAGGATGGAACGTACCAGCTGCGGGTCTGGCAGGACGGCCGTCTGGCCGGAGTGAACCTTGTGGATTGCTGTCTGTCCGCGGGCGCCCTCGAAACAGGGCCTGCTGAGAGCGGCCACCGGAGCAGTCTCAGAGATGGAGGCGACATGGATAAGCTTCAGCGGATGAGCAAGGGCAAGATCCCGGGTGAAGCCACCGGGATCGAGGTGCGCAAGTCGGTGTGTACCGTCTGCGACCCCATGACCCAATGCGGGCTCGACTGCTACGTGCGCGATGGCCGCATCGTCAAGATCGAAGGCTCGCTCGAGAACCCCAGCGCAGGGACCTTGTGCGCCAAAGGCGCCGCCCAGCGGCAGTGGGTCTATCACGAGGAGCGTCTGCGCACGCCCCTGAAACGGGTGGGCCCCCGCGGGTCGGGGCAGATGGTCCCCATCTCCTGGACGGAGGCCCTCGATACCATCGCCGAGAACCTGCAGAAGCTCAAAGCCGAGAGCGGGCCCGAGTCGGTGGTCTTCTATTGCGGCTACCCCAAGCACCTGCGGCCCTTCCTGATGCGGTTGGCATTGCAGTTCGGCTCCCCCAACTACTGCACCGAGTCCAGCGCCTGCTTCCAGGCCATGGCTATGGCTTGGCGCCTCGACTACGGCCAGATGGGGGCGCCCGACATGGCCAACACCAAGTGCCTGCTGGTGTGGACCGGCAACCCCTTCTATTCCCGCACCCCGGGTGCGCAGGCCCTTATGGACGCCAAGGAGCGAGGGGTGAAGTTCATCGTCGTCGACCCGCGCATGTCGCCCATCGCTGCTATCGCCGATATCCACCTGCGCTTGCGTCCAGGTACAGACGGAGCCCTGGCTCTGGCGATGGCCAACGTCATCATCGGCGAGGGTGTCTACGACCGACAGTTCGTGTCGGAATGGACCCATGGCTTCGACGAGTTCAAGGCGTACGCAGCCGAGTTCACGCCCGAGCGCGCCGAGCAGATCACCGGGGTGCCGGCGGCGCTCATCCGCGAGGCGGCGCTGCTCTATGCCACCACCAAACCGGCCGGCATGATGCCGAGTTCGACCCCCGTAGTGCACCACACCAACGGCGTGCAGAACCAGCGGGCGGCCGCGGCGCTGGTGGGACTCACCGGGAACTGGGACGTGCCCGGAGGCAACGTGGTACAGCCGGTCAGTTGGCTGGAGACGGGGGGCGGGTTCGTGACCCGCGATGGCGAGTTCAAGATGCCCCGTCCCTGGAGCGACCTCCCGCCGCGCGTGGGCGCGGAGCGCTTCCCGGTGTGGGCCGACATGGTCGACCAGGGACAGGCCATGGACCTTCCTCGGCACATCAACACCGGCGACCCATACCCGCTGCGCGGCCTCGTGGGCTTCGGGCTGAACTACCGCATGTTCCCGGACTCCACGGGCTTCCTGGAAGCCATCCAGAAGCTCGACTTCATCGTCGACGTCGACCTGTTCGCCACCGACACTTCCCGGTATGCCGACATAGTCCTGCCCGCCTGCAGCTCGGTGGAGCGGAGCGAACTGCGCTGCTATCCGCAGAAGTACGTCATCTACACCCAGCCGGTCATCGAACCGCTGGGCGAGTCGCGGTCGGACCACGACATCATCTTCGCCCTGGCGGACAAGTTGGGTCTGCCCTACGAGCCCGGCGACCAACCGCGCGGTGGCACCTACCTCGCCAACGGCGCCCCGGACTTCAGCAGTGCGTTCGAAGCGACCATGGACTGGATCCTCCAGCCGAGCGGCATGACCATAGCCCAGATAAAGGCGCATCCCGGCGGGATGAAGGTGCCCGATCCCTTGCCCGTAGGCTTCAAGAAGTACGAGAAGAACGGCTTCCCCACGGCCACCGGGAAGATGGAGTTCGCGTCGTCGCTGCTCGAGAAGCACTCGGATCGTCCGGGGATCGATGCGCTGCCCCTGTACCGCGAACCGCGGTTGAGCGCAGAGGCGAGCCCAGAAGTGGCCAAGGACTATCCGCTGATCCTGGGCACGGGGACGCGCCTGCCCATGTTCATCCACTCACGGACCTTCCGCCTTCCCTGGACCCGCAGCCTGCGGCCCGACGCCGCCGTAGACATCAATCCGGCGGACGCAGCACGGCTGGGCATCGTGCAGGGTGACCGGGTGGAACTCTCCACGCCGAACGGCGCCATCGAGGTGAGCGCCAACGTCACCGAACTCGCCTATGCCGGAGCGGTCCACATGTACCACGACTATCCGGAGGCCGACGTCAACGCCCTTCTCCCCGGCGACTACCTCGACCCCATCTCGGGCTTCCCGGGTTACAAGGGCCTCCTGTGCGCGGTGCGCAAGATCGCGCCCGCGACGACCGGCGCGGAAGGAGGCAGGCGATGAACCACGCCTTCTACCTCGACCTCGACCGCTGCACCGGCTGCATGGCCTGCGCGGTGGCCTGTATGGATCAGAACGACCTGGACGTGAGTGCGGCCGACGGCGGGTCAGTGGCTTGGCGGCGCGTCTTCCAGATCGAGAGCGGCGCCTCCCCTGAAGCCCGGCTGCGCTATGTCTCCCTGGCCTGCATGCACTGCGCGGATGCGCCCTGCATAGTCGCCTGCCCCACGGGTGCCTTGGCGCGCGATTCCGCGACCCAAGCGGTGAAGGTCAACGCCGAGCTGTGCATCGGCTGCCACAGTTGCTCCATCGCCTGCCCCTTCGGCGTCCCCCGCTTCGGCAAGGACGGCGTCATGCAGAAGTGCGACCTGTGCAGCGCGCGTTTGGAGGCCGGTCTCGATCCGGCCTGCGTGCGCGTGTGCCCGACCAAGGCCCTACGCCAAGGCGACCCCAACCAGCTCAGTCTGGAAGAGGAGCGGAAGGCCGCCGCGCGGCTGGCGGGCGGGTCGTAGCCGATAGCCCAAGGGCGGCGAGGTCGTCAGAACATACCGTTGGGGTTGGCCGAGGTCTCCGGGATCTCCTGGATGGTATCCCAGTGCTCCACGACCCTGCCTTCCTCCAGCCGGAAGATCTCGATGATGGCCCGTCCGCGGGTGTCGGGCGAACGCAGGGAATGAACGTGGAGTACCACGAAGTCCCCGTCGGCCAGCACGCGCTTGACCTCGGAGCGCGCCTGCGGATACTCCGTCCTCAGGAAGTCGATGAAGGCGGCCAGCCCTTCGGGCCCATCGGCTACGAGGGGGTTGTGCTGCCGGTAGTAGGGCCCGATGTAGGGCTGAGCGGCAGCGACGTCCTTCTTGTTGATGATGAGGTCGTAGAACTCGAGTACTCTCCGCTTGTTGGTCTCGACCTTGCTCGCCTCGCCCGCGGCGCGCTCGACCCCATCGCCCTCCATCACGCCCGGCTCGATCATACGAAGCCTCTCCTCAATCGCTGGGTGCTGCGGCCCCCACAGCTTCCACCAATCCGCGGGCGGATGCAACACGGCTCGCCAAATACGCATCGCCGATCCACGACATCCCTGTTATTGACGACTGCTCATTGTAGTATGCGTCGAGAGAAGCAAGCAAAGGAGGTCACCTCACGATGGCTATCGCCGTAGTCGGGATGCTCGACGAGAGGGAAGAGGCGCTCGGACTCATCCGGGATCGGATCCGGCAGAGAGGCCACGAGACCTGCTTGATCGACATCAGCGTCGGATCGGGCGCCATCGTTCCCAGCACTCGAACCCGACGTGACTCCCGGCGAGTTGGCCGCCTGGGCCGAGAAGAGCGCGGGCATGACAGCCGCAGGAGGTCACGCCGCCACCTCGGTCATGACCGAGGGCCTGAAGGCGAAGATATCGGCCATGTACGCGGCCGGTGAACTCCAGGGGATGATCGCCATCACGGGCATGACCGGCGCTCTGATCTCGCTCCCGGCGATGAAGGAACTCCCCTTCGGGGTCCCCAAAGTGCTCATATCGGGGGCCACGGGTCAGCCCGTGCACGCCGCCAAGTTCGGAGAGTACTTCTTGCTCCGGGACATCACCTTGATGCACACCGTCGTCGACACCGTGGGCATGAACCCCATGGTCAGGGCGCTGGCGCTGAACGGCGCCGATGCCATCTCGGGGATGGTGGAGGGCGGCCCGGTCTCGCTCGAGGGGGAGAAGCCGTCGCTCGCAGTGACTGAGTTCGGCTACTGCGACCGGGGCGCGGGCTACATACGACAGGCCCTGGCCGACGACTACGAGATCGTCTCCATCCACGCCACGGGCGTCGGCGACAGGGCGGCCCTGGACCTCGCCCCCCAGGGGATGTTCAAGGCGTTCATCGACCTCGTCCCCGGAGCCTACAGCGAGCATCTCCTGGGCGGAAACCGCACAGCGGGACCGGACCGGCTGGATGTAGCCATGGACCTGTCCATCCCCTACATCTTCTGCCCCGGCGGCTTCGACATGATCAGTTGCGGCCCCCCCGAGAGACGGGATGCCAACGACCCCTTGTGGGAAACGAGGAGATTGGCGGAGCGGAAGCTGTACGTGCAGCCGCCGCGAGTCCAGGCCCGCACGAGTCCCGAGGAGATGGAGTATCTGGCCGCGGCGGTCGCCGATAGGCTCAATCGATACCAGAACAAGACCAGGGTCAAGGTAGTCATCCCGCTGCGAGGTTTCTCCTCCCTCAGCGAAGAAGGAGGTCCGCTCCACGATCCCGCCTCCGACAGGTCGTTCTCGCCGGCCCTGCGCTCGCACCTCGATCCCGCGATAGAGTTGACCGAGGTGGACGCCGACATCAACAGCCCCGCATTCGCCCAAGCCGTCGCGGACGCGCTGTCACGCGCCTTCAAGGAGACCGAAGTCTAGTGGACAAGGTACAGTTCGTCGATCAGACCATCCGGGACGCCCAGCAGAGTCTCTGGGGCCTGATGATGAGGACCGATCACATCGCCCCCATCGCCGAGACCATGGACAAGGTCGGATACCTGGCCATCGCGATGGTGGGCTCCCAGGCGTTCACCATCCAGGTGCGCAACCACGACGAGGATCCCTGGGAAAGGATCAGGCTTCTTGCGAAGCTCATGCCCGGAACCACCCTGCGCGGGTCGTACCAGACGGCCAGCCTCTCCTCCTTCGACCTGAGCACGCCGCGCGACGTCATCTCCCTCTGGATAAAGCGCTCGGTGGCCAACGGGCTACAGAGCTTCTGGATCTGCGACTACCAGGAGAACATGGAGCGGTTCCGCTACTTCGCTGATGTGGCGAAGGCCGAGGGCGCCGAGATAGTCACCTCGCTCATGTACACCAGCAGCCCCCTCCATACCGACGACCACTGGGCGGAGAAGACGCGACTGATCGCGGACGCCAAGGATTACGTCGACCGCATCATGATCTCGGACGAGTCGGGCGTCATCACGCCGGAGCAGACCCGGCAGCTCGTGTCCATCGTCCAGCGCAACTGCGACGGCATCCCCCTCGAGTTCCACTGCCACTGCAACTCGGGCCTGGCTCCTCTGTGCTACCTCGAGGCGGTGCGGGCCGGCGTGACGACGCTCCATACCGCGGTCGCGCCCCTCGCCAACGGCACCTCTCTGCCGGCCACCGAAAGCGTCCTCAGGAACCTGCGCCACATGGGCTACGAGTCCGACCTGGACGAGGACGCGCTGGCGGCCGTATCGGCGCACTTCAGAGCGATAGCCGAACGAGAGGGGTTCCCCATCGGAAGGCCGCTGGAGTACGACCTCTTCCACTTCGAGCATCAGGTGCCCGGCGGGATGGTGACCAATTTCACCCGCCAACTCCGGGAGCTGGGCATGGAGGACCGGCTGGACGAGATCCTCGAGGAAGCGGTGCGCGTGCGCAGGGAATACGGGTACCCGGTCATGGCCACCCCCTACTCCCAGATCGTGGGGGCGCAGGCCTTCGAGAACGTCGTCTCCGGCGAACGCTACGGCAAGGTCACCGACGAGTCCATCAAGTACCTCTTGGGATACTACGGCGCGCCGTCGTTCCCCCTCGACCAGGATCTCATGGACCGCGTGGCCGGCCTGCCCAGGACCAAGGAACTCCTGGATTGGAAGCCGGAGGGCTTCCTGAAGTCGATCGACGAGCTGCGCCGGGAGATGGGGCCCGAACTCTCCGACGACGACCTGCTGCTGAAGGTCCTGATCCCGGGAAGGCCCGTGAAGCGTGCCCAACCGGAGAAGCAGGCCGCCGGCGGCCCCCGGCGCCGCGGCGGCGGGCGCGGCAGGGGGCGCCGCCGCGCCGGACCCGTCGGGCTTCACCCGGGAGTTCAGCGTGGACGTGGACGGTGAGGTGTTCACTGTCAGGATCTCTCCGCTGGGCGACAGCAGCCAGGGCGCCATCACGGCGGAGGAGGCACAGGTCTCCGTGCGGCCCCAGCCCCGCGAACTACCTGACGGCGCCATCCTGTGCGGCGCACCGGGGCTGATACTCTCCATCCTGGTCGGAGTGGGAGACGAGGTGGCCGAAGGCGGCGAGATCGCGACGATCGAGACCATGAAGATGAGAAGGTCCATCGTGGCGTCCTGCGGCGGGGTGGTGCGAGAGGTCCTGGCGCAGGCGGGCCAGATGGTGGCCGCCGAAGACGTGCTCATGGTGGTCGCGCTAGCATGATCGACAAGATCCTGGTCGCCAATCGCGGCGAGATAGCCGTCCGCGTCATGCGGGCCTGCCGCGAGATGGGCATCCGTTCGGTGGCGGTGTACTCGGAGGCCGACGCCGACGCGCTCTTCACCAAGTACGCCGACGAGGCTTTCCTTATCGGGCCGGCGCCGGCCTCTCTGAGCTACCTCGACATCGACAAGATCATATCCACCGCCGTCGAGAGCGGGGCGGACGCCGATCCATCCGGGCTACGGCTTCCTGGCCGAGAACCCGCGCTTCGCCGCCGCGTGCGAAGAACGGGGGATCAAGTTCATAGGTCCGCCCACCACGGTGCTGGAGCTCATGGGCGACAAGGTGGCTGCGCAGACGCCAGATGATAGAAGGCGGTGTCCCCGTGGTGCCGGGCGCGAACGAGTGCATCACCGGGCCCGGGCAGGCCAAAGCCATCGCCGGCGACATAGGCTATCCCGTCATCATCAAACCCTCCGGAGGCGGAGGAGGGATCGGGATGACCATCGCGGCGAACGAGGGCGAACTGCTGGAAGCGCTCGCCTCCACGCAGGCAATCGCCGCCAACGCTTTCGGCATCGCCGATGTCTACATCGAGAGGTACCTGCCCGATCCGCGTCACATCGAGTTCCAGATCCTCGCCGACTCGCAGGGGAACGTCATCCACCTGGGCGAGCGGGAATGCTCCATTCAGCGGAGGCACCAGAAGCTCATAGAGGAATCGCCGTCCACGGCGCTGGATGCCGCAACGCGCCGAAGCATGGGAGAGGTGGCAGTCAACGCCGCCCGCACCGTGGGCTATGAAGGAGCAGGAACGGTAGAGTTCCTCTGGCAGGACGGGCAGTTCTACTTCCTCGAAGTGAACGCCCGCGTCCAGGTGGAGCACCCGGTGACGGAGATGGTCACGGGGGTCGATATCGTGAAGGAGCAGATACGGATCGCTTCCGGGCTCCCTCTCGGCCTCACCCAAGACGACGTCCAGCTGCGAGGCAGCGCCATCGAGTGCCGCATCAACGCCGAAGATCCTCTGAACGGCTTCGTCCCCACGCCCGGCAAGATCAAGGGCTACCATCCTCCCGGGGGGACTGGGGTCAGAGTCGACAGCGGGGTCTACAGCTCCTACACCATCCCGCCTTTCTACGACTCGCTGATATGCGAAGCTCATCGTGTGGGGCGGGGACCGGGACGAGGCCATCAGCAGGATGCGGCGGGCCCTGTACGAGTACATCATCGTGGGAGTCAAGACCAACATCCCCTTCCATCAGGCGGTCATGGAGAACGAGCGCTTCGTCAAAGGGGAACTGGGGACCCATTTCGTGGAGCGGGAGACCGGTCTGCTCGACGACATGAGAAGGATCGCCGAGTCAGGACACGATCTGGGGGAGAGACTGTCGCACCTCTCCGAGGACAAGAGGAAGATAGCCGCGATAGCGGCAGTAACGGCCATGGTGAGTGGAACATCTGGGGGAACACATGGGTGAGAAACCGAAGGTCCTGTTGGTCGCAACGCTGGATTCCAAAGAAGTCGAGACCCGCTTCATCAGGGACCTTCTCGAGGAGCTCGGGTTGGAGGTCTACCTCCTGGACGCCAGTATCCGCGGCACCGTCGAGGGCGGTGCCCACATCACCCCCGACCAGATCGCAGCCGCTGTGGGTACCACCATGCCCGAGATCCGCGCCCTCAACCACGAGGGCAAGTGCATGGCGCTCATGATCGAGGGGTCGATCGCGCTCGCTCACCAGCTGGACGAGCGCGTGGGCCTGAGCGGCATCATCGCGGCGGGGGGCTCCGGGGGAAGCACCCTCGGTGCGGCGGTCATGCGCACCTTCCCGTTCGGTCTTCCCAAGGTCCTCATCTCCACGATGGCGTCGGGCATGACCAAGCCGTTCGTGGGCACCAAGGACATCATGATGCTCAACTCGGTCTGCGACATCGCGGGTCTCAACACCGTCACGCGGCGGGTGTTCGAGAACGGCGCCCGGGCGCTCGCCGGCATGGCCCACGGATACACGCCTCTCGCGCCTTCGGGCAAGCCCGCCGTGACCATGACCACCCTCAGCACCACCGACAAGTGCTGCAACAGGGTCCGCGCGGCGCTCGAACAGACGGGGATCGTGAGGTCATGGTCTTCCACTCCCAGGGGACCGGCGGACAGGCCATGGACGAGATCGTGCGCGAGCAGGACGTTTCTCTCGTTATCGATCTTTCACTGATAGAAGTCGGTGATTACCTCGCTCAGGGTCTCTACGACGGGGGGCCGGACAGGTGCAAGGCTGCGCTCGAGAAGGGCGTCCCCACCATCTTCGCGCCGGGCAACATCGACTTCCTGGTCGACGGTCCTGTCGAAGGCGTCCCGGGTGCGCTTCCCCGGCAGGCGCTATCACATCCACAACGCTTCGGTGACCGCCGTGCGCGCGAACGCCGACGACTTCAGGCGGCTGGCGGAGCACATGGCCGGGCTGATCAAGGAAGCGAAAGGGCCCGTCGCCTTCTTCGTGCCCTTGCTGGGCTTCTCGTCTCACGACAGCGAGCAGGGCCACCTGCACGACCCCTCGCTGCCGCCCGTGTTCGCCGAGCACCTGCAGAAGGTGATGCCCGCCGGCGTCCCCGTGGTCGCTCTCCCCTGCCACATCAACGACGAGATGTTCGCCGACCGGATTATCGAGCAGGCCTTCGCCTTCCAGGAGGGTAGCCTTGATATGTGATCAGATGACGTCCAGGGAGCGCTGGGACGCTCTCATCTCGCGGCGACCGCCTCGACCGGGTACCCTGCCTGCAGTTCATGCTGGGCCACACGGCGGTCGTCAACGGCAAGTCCATCGCCAAGGTCTACGACGACGCCGAGGCCAGCCTGACCTGCCAACGCAACGCCATGGACCTCTACGGGCACGATGGCCTGGTCCTGCACGGCTGGGCCAACGCCGGGGGCGCCGAGTTCGGGGGCGAGATCGAGTTCCCCTACCGCAAGTACACCGGGGCTCCCATGATGAAGAGAAGCCCCGTGCAGAGCGAGGACGACGCCTGGGCCCTGGCCGTCCCCGACGACATCCTCTCCGCCGGCACCATGCCGGTCGCCCTGGCCTTCTCCCGCCTGCAGTACGAGCTGGGCATGCCGGTCACCGTGCAGGTGGGCTCGCCGCTCACCTGGGCCGGCTCCGTGTGCGGGGAAGAGCGCCTCATGCTCTGGATCATCAAGAAGCCGGACCTCGTCCATCACGTGCTGCGAGTCATCACCGATTTCATCCTGCGCAAGGCCGACTACTGGGTACAGACCTTCGGGGCCGAGAACCTCATGGCTTTCGATCTCTGCATCGAGACCACCAAGCTCTACTCGCCCCGCCAGTTCGAGGCCTTCGCCTTCCCCTACCTCAAAGAGATCCACGAGCACCTCACCGGCCTCGGTACGGCCATCTTCCTCAGCCACATCTGCGGCGAGCAGAACAAGAACCTGCCCCTGTGGTCACAGCTTCCCTACGGCAAGCGGGGGATGATCAGCGTGGGCAAGGAGGTGGCTCTGTCCACCGCGAGCGAGATGTTCCCCGAGTACGTCATCATGGGCAACGTCGACCCGGTGACCGTGCAGGAGGGCACCCCGGACGAGGTGCGTGCGTTCTGCCGGAGCTGCATCGAGGAGGGAAGGGACCACCCGGGCGGCTACGCGCTCATGACCGGGTGCGAGGTGCCGCCGCAGGCTCCGTCGGTGAACGTGGGGCAGATGGTCCCCGCGTGTCGAGAATTCGGTCGATACTGAGACGGGACAAGGAAGCAGGAGAAGGAAAAAGGCCTTCATGGCAGACGAAGCGACCATCCTCGCGCAACTCAAGCAGGCGGTCATGGACGGGGATGAGGAGGCGGCCGTGCAGGTCGCAAACGACGCGGTAGCGGCCGGCTTGGACCCGCAGAAGGCCATCATGGACGGCCTTGCCGCCGGCATGGCCGAGATGGGGCGCCTGTACGAGGCGGAGGAGTGTTACGTGCCCGAACTGATGGTCTCCTCCGAGGCCCTGTACGCGGGCCTGGGTATCCTTCAGCCTCTGGTGGTCGCAGTCCGCCGGCGCTTCGAGCGCCAAGGGCATGGCCGTCATCGGCGCCGTGCAGGGCGACATCCACGACATCGGCAAGAACCTGGTGAAGATGATGCTCGAGGTCTCGGGGATCGAGGTGCACGACCTGGGCCGCGACGTAGATATGGAGGCCTTCATCGCGGAATGCCAGAAGGTGGACGCCGACCTGCTCTGCCTCTCCGCCCTCATGACCACCACCATCATCGCCATCAAGGACTACATGCCCGAGTTCAAAGCCAAGCTCCCGGGGGTGAAGGTCATGATCGGGGGCGCGCCGCTCAACCAGCAGTTGGCCGACGAGTGGGGAGCCGACGGCTACGGAGACAACGCGATGGAAGCGGCGCGGGTAGCCCTGCGCCTGCTGGAGGGTTAGCCATGTGGCACGAGACGATGACCAGCGGGGAGCGGATGGGCGCGCTCATGAAGGGCGAGCGGCCCGATAGAGTCCCCGTGACCCCCATGATCTTTGGGCACACCGCCATTGTCTGCGGCATACCCCTGGCACGGGTCTACGACGACGCGGCGCAGAGCTTCCGCTGCCAGATGCTGGCCCAGGAGATGTACGGGTACGATGGCGGGCCTCTCTACGTCTACGCCTCCGCAGGAGCCTGGGAGTTCGGCGGCGACATCGAGTTCCCGCTCAAGAAGTACTCCGGGGCACCCGTGGTCACCCGCACGCCCATCCAGACCGAGGACGACGTCTACGCCCTCGAGGTCCCCGACGACATCACCAAGGCGGGGGCCCTGCCCATCGCTCTTGAGTTCGCCCGCCTGCAGGCCGAGCACGGCATGCCCGTGACCCTGCACACCGGCGGCGCCTTCTCCATGGCGGGTTCGATCCTGGGCGAAGAACGCATGATGAACTGGCTGCTCAAGAAGCCCGACCTGGTGCACGTGGTGTTGGGGAAGGTGTGCGACTTCCTGGGCAAGGTTGCCGAGCACTACGTCGAGGAGTTCGGAGCCGAGCACCTGATGGGCTTCGGGGGAGAACCCACGGCGTCGAACCGGCTGATCTCCCCCAGGCAGTTCGAGACCTTCGTGCTGCCCTATCAGCAGCGGATCAATCAGCGGCTTATCGATCTGGGTATCGTCGCCATGGTCATGCACCTCTGCGGGGAGCAGAACAAGAACCTTCCCCACTGGCAGCAGGTCCCCATGACTCCGCAGACCATCCTCAGTTTCGGCCGGGAAGTCAGCCTGGCCAAGGCCATGGAGATGTTCCCCGAGCAGATCGTCGCCGGCAACGTCGACCCGACCATCATCCAGGAGGGCACGGCCGAAGAGGTCCTTGCCCAGTCCCGCGAGTGCATCGAGGTGGCCAAGTACCACAAGGGCGGCTTCATCTTGATGGCGGGCTGCGACGTGCCCCCGCAGGCACCACCCGTGAACGTCTTCCAGATGGTCAAGGCCGCGCGGGAGTACGGGAGGTACTAGCCGGCTGCGTCGCGCAGCGCGCGCAGGTTGCGACCCAGCACCGTGGAGTACTCGTCCAGGTCGAGGGCGGCCAGCTTGGCACGCAGCACCGGTGGCAACTCCTCCGGCGCGAGGTCCTGGAGGATGATGTCCGTCTCCTCCCGGTCGAACTCGGCCACCACCTTCTCCTTGCGCAGGTAGTAGCGGTTGGCGGGACACAAGGCCTGGCAACGCATGCAACCCACCAGGCTGTTGTGGACTCCCGGATCGAGGTCCTCGGGCCAGTCCCCTTCGTGCTCGTTGTAGTAGGTGAGGCAACGACTGGCATCGATGACCGTGCCGTCGTAGGGGATGCAACCGGTCGGGCAGACATGGTGGCAGTTGCGACAGGGCGGGCAGCAACTCAGGCGTAGGCTGCCCTTGGACTCGTACTCTCCGGCCCCCAGATCGGCGTCGGTGCAGAAGGTGTCCAGCCGAGCGAACGAACCCATTCCTCGCACGTAGGCGAGATTGTTGCGCCCGTACTGGGCCAAGCCGGTGTGGGCGGCCAGCAGCTTCACGGGCGCCGTTGCCCGGGCGACCACATGCCCGGCCGGCTCCAGGACCGAGCGGAGGATCTCCAGGCAGCGCTCACGCCCCTCGCTCGAGATATAGGTCGGAGGGACGGTCGCCTCCAGAGGGCCACTCTCCAAGTGGAAGCGTATCTTCACCGCATGCGACGGCCAAGCGACCACGACGACCGTGCGCGGCTCGGACACCTCGGGCGGGAACGAGAAGGTCAGGCTCTGGCGGTATTCCTCGAACAGCGCGTCACTAAGGAGGCCCTCGTCGCGCAGCTCCGCCAGCTTCCGCTGCAGCCGTGGCATTAGCGCCACCGGAGCCAGTCGGTGAACGTAGCCGCCTTCTCTCAGCGCCGTGTCGAGCTTCTCCCGAACGATCTCTTCTGCCGTCACCGCCACTCTTCCCTACCTCTTCATCCTGAAGGACCCGCGGGCCGACATTATCGAGGACCCAGCAAGCACGTGCAAGGAAGCCGGCGCGCGATATGCTTAGGTAGCGTGCACTCCTTCAGACGACCGGGAGGTCCTCCACATGCAGCAGCCCACGCCACCATACCCCGCCGACCCGCCGTATCCGGCGACTCTGAACGTCGACTACCCCGACAGGCCGCTGAACCGGCTGACCACGGCCTTCCGCTTTCTGTGGATCATCCCCATCGCCGTCATCGCGGGACTGCTCGGCACCGGCACCATCAGCATGGAGGGCAGCGACTACTCGTGGGAGTGGGCGGCCAGCGGGGTGCTCTTCGCACCGGTCGTCCTGATGATCCTGTTCCGCCAGAAGTACCCGCGCTGGTGGTACGACTGGAACCTGCAACTCACCCGCTTCCTCATGCGGGTCGGGGCCTACGCCGAACTCCTGCGCGACGAATACCCGTCCACCGACGAGGAGCAGGCCGTCCACCTCGACTTCCCCTATCCGGAAGCCAAACAGCTCAACCGCTGGCTGCCACTGGTGAAATGGTTCCTGGCCATCCCCCACTGGTTCATCCTCGCCTTCTTGTACGTGGCAGTGGTCATCTGCGTGATCATCGCCTGGTTCGCGATCCTGTTCACGGGGACCTACCCCATCCCGCTCTTCGCCTTCGTGGTGGGAGTGAACCGCTGGATGCTGCGCGTGATGGCCTACGCCGTGCTCCTGGTCACCGACGACTACCCGCCCTTCAGGCTGGAGGAGTAGGGGATGCTTGGCGGCGAGACGGTCCTGGCGACGATAGACGCTCGACCACGATGATCCTGGGCATCGGCACCGATATCGTGAAGACCGAGCGCATGCAGGAACTCCTCGATAAGTTCGGCGAGGTGTTTCTGGCCCGGACCTTCACGGCCGAGGAGCGCAAGGCGGCCGGCGAGAGGCCCAGGCCCCTTCAGTACTACTGCACCCGCTTCGCCGCCAAGGAGGCCGTCTTCAAGGCACTGGCGCCGCCGGGCGACGCGGGATGCGACCCGCGCGAGGTGGAGATACTGAACGATCGGACGGGCTTCCCTTACGCTGTCCTGCGTGGCCGGCTGGGGGAGCTGGCCGCGGCCAAGAAGGTCTCCGCCATAAGGGTGTCGGTGTCGGACGAGGACGAGTACGTGGTCGCTTTCGCCATCGTGGAAGGAGAAGCCTGAGCCGCCGCCGCGCGGCGGCGGCTCAGGCTGGGTTCGTCGGAGCCGGCGACTCGAACCAGCAGGCTGCTAGAAGTCGAACCCGGTCCACACCGGTCTGCCGCTGTATCTCTTCACCTCTTCTTCGCCGGCCAGGGCGCGCGCCGCGGCCGCTCCCATGGCTTCCATCTCGAACTCGCCCGGATAGGCCGCCACCGGCGCGATGAAACTGCAGGTCTCGGTGATCTGCCTGACCAGGTCGTCGCTGTGCACCATGCCGCCACCCAGCACGATGGCGTCGACGTCGCCGTGCAGCGCCACCGCCATGGCCCCGATGCACTTCTCTATCTGGTAGACCATGGTGTTCCACAGCATCTCGGCATACCTGTCACCGGCGGCGGCGCGGCGCGTGACCTCCATGGAGTCGGAGACACCCAGGTGGCTCACGAAGCCGCCGCTCCTGGTGGTGAGCGCCAGCATCTCCGCCGGGTCCTTGCCGGCCGCGTAGCGCAGCAGGTCGGCGACGGCGATACTCCCGGAGCGGGTGGGGGTCATAGGCCCGTCGCCACCGACGATGTCGAAGCCGTCGATCTGCCGGCCCTTGCGGTGGGCCGACACGGAGATGCCGCCCCCGATGTGGCAGGCGATGAAGTTGCAGTCCTCGTACGTCCTCCCCAGGGACGCGGCATGCCGCCGCGCCGTCTCTTTCAGGTTGAGAGCATGGAGGTGCACCTGCCGGTAGACGCCTTTGATGCCGGTCATCCGGGCCAAGTCCTGCATCTCGTCCACATCGGGCGGATTGACCAGGAAGGCCCTGCCGCCGTATTGGTCGCGGAACTTCGCGGCCAGCAGCGGTCCTCCGTTAGCCGGGTGGATGACCCCGTTGGCCGCGGTGCGGGCATGCTCCACGACCAGATCGTCGATCTCGTAGACCCCGCCTTCCATGGAGAACAGTCCACCGCCCTGGCACACCCAGGCATCGACGCCGACCAAGGAGACGTCTTCCTCCTCCAGCAGATCGAGGATGGTCTGCTCCCTGTAGGGCTGCTGCTCGGAGAGATCGGCGAACGTCGCCAGCTTCTGGGCGTCGTGGGAGACGTTGCGGCCGAAGATGATGGTTTCGTCGTCGAGGAGGGCGATCTTCGTGGACGTCGAGCCCGGGTTGATGGCGAAGACCTTATACATCTCCGCTCCCCTGAGCGTTCACGCAGGAGATGGCGATGTTCCCCACGAGCTCCGATACCGGGGCCCCCCGGGAACAGTCGCAGACTATGTTCTTGAAGCCCTGCAGGATGGGCCCGTAGGCATCGGCGTGCCCGAAGGTCTGCATGAGCTTCACACCGATGTTGCCCGCGTCGATGTCGGGCCAGATGATTATGTTGGCCCTGCCCGCCACCTCGCTGGGACGCGTGACCTTCTTGGCCGCCACCTGCGGCGAGAGGGCCGTGTCGAGCTGGAACTCGCCGTCGATCTTGAGATCGGAGCGTTTGGCGTTGGCGATGGTGACGGCGTTCCTCACCTTGTCGACGAAGGGGCTCTCGGCGCTTCCCGTGGTGGAGTAGGAGAGCAGGGCGCAGCGCGGCTCCCAACCCAGAAGCTTGTTCACCGTGTCGCACGCCGAGATGGCGATGCTGGCCAGGTCTTCCTCGTTGGGGTCCACACACACGGCGCTGTCCCCGAAGGCCAGCAGCTGGCCTTCGGACCCTTCGTATCCCGGTATGTTGGCTATCCCGATGCTGGATACGGTGGTGACGCCTTCCCGCAGCCCCACGATCATCTGCCCGGCCAGGATCACATCGCCGGTGGTGTGGGCCAGGCCCGCGAATGTGACGTCGATCCTTCCCAGCGCCTCCAGGATCAAGGCGGCGTAGAGCGGATCGCGACACTTGCGCAGCAGGGACTTGACCGAGAACATGGGGTTGAGCGGTGCGTACTCCTCACATAGCCGCTCCAGCGCCCCTGCGTCGGAGGCGTCGAACATCTCCATGTCGGCGATGTCCACCCCATATTCCCCGGCGCGGCCCTCGATTTCTGCCTTGTTGCCTACAAGCACCGCCTGGCACAGCCCTTTGTCCTGCGCCTCCCGGGCGGCGAGGAGGATCTTCTCCTCCTCCGCCTCCGGGAAGGCGACGCGCTGCCGGTCGCCTCGGGCTTTCTCGTAGATGGTTTCCATAATGTCCATAGTCGGCCTACCTGTATACGTAGTCGCCGCGCTGGTACTTGGCCGGGATGACCGGGGCATAGAGATAGGAGTCGTACTTCCCGCCGCTGTGAATGACATGCCGCCCCTTGTTGTCGGTGGCATAGACGAAGGGCAGGAACCAACTCTCGTCGCGCACCACCCGCGGCGCCACGTTGATGCGCAGGGTCTCGCCCTTGTGCCACAGCCGAGCCGACGCGTAGATCTCGATGTCCACGGCCACGATCTCACCGGGCTTGAGCTTCTGCTCGCTGGTGTGGGTGTGGATGGGCAGGTATTCCTTGCTCTTCTCCGGGTCGAGCGCGCGGTGAGAGACCCGCAGCTTGCCCGGGGTCCCGGGGTCGTCGTTGCCGAATACGCGCAGCGGGATCTCGCCGTTCTCGTTGATCTTCTTCATGTGGATGAAGAGGTCCATCTCGTCGTTGCCGTCGGCCTCCACCCACAGGCGCAGCTTGGTGAGCCCGCTGATCTCGGTGTCTTCGTCGAAGGTGATGTCGAAATTGGCGTCGCCCGTCTCAGCATCGTAGGACACGCTGGCTTCCTTGGCCGGCTGCTCCCGGTTGAGGGTGCCGTCCTCCGTGTTGAGGAAGAACTTGGTGTACTGCGTCCGCTCCAGGGGGAAGAACTCGTTCTCGTGACGGTCCACCTGATAGTCGAACTCGTAGGCATCGGTGACGCCCATGCGCAGGCGCGGGGTCATCTCCCAGCCGTTGCGGATGTTCTTGAGGAAGCGGTCGAAGAAGAGCTTCAGGTCGCCCATGTACTTCGGGTTGTTGAAATCGGGCCACTCGAAATCGCGGTGGAGACGCATCCACTTCTGGCGGGAGCGGACGTTCATGAAGGAATGCACGGCTCCGCGCAGGTGCAGCGAGTGCATGTAGCTGCCCGTGGCGTAGACCGGGATGCGGATGTTCTCCACCTTGGCCTTGAGGTCGTCCCAGTAGGCGTCCCACAGCGGATGGCTCTTCATGTCTTCCGCCGGGTCCTGGATGAGGCCGGGACCACGCAGCGACAGATGGATCATGCTGGCGAACACCGGGTAGGGGATACCGCCGGGAAACATCGACTCGCGATAGAAGTCCGCGGTGCCCTCCCAGGGGGCGATGCATTTGAGCGAGGGCGGCGTGGCCGCGGCCACGAACCACTGGCCGATAGACAGGCCGGAGTTGCCGCACATGCCCACGTTGCCGTTGCACCACTTCTGCGTGGCCAGCCACTCGATGGTGTCGTAGCCGTCCTCGCCGTAGCGGCCGCACATGCCCAGATAGTCGCCCTCGGAGTAGCCCGTGCCGCCCACGTCCACGTTGACGACGGCGTAGCCCTGGTGCACCCAGAAGCCCGGGTCGGGCGCTTCGAAGGTGGCCATGTCGGAGATGGCGGTCTTGGGCACACCCATGGCCGTCTGCAGCCCCGGCGCTATGCCGCGGCCATGCCAGTGGCGCTTACCGAACGGGCTCCAGGCCACGATGGCAGGAATATCGGTCTGGTCTTTGGGCCGATAGATGTCGCAGTAGAGCTTGCGGCCGTCACGCATCTCCACGGCCACGTCGCGCTCGTAGATTATGTTGCCTTCCAGCAGGTGGGTGCCGGGCTCGAAGGGCGCGTAGTAATTGATGGTGAAGCCGGCTTCCATGGGCTGCTTGCGGAAGTTGACCACCACCTCCTCGCCGTTGATCACCCTGGTCGTCTGCACCTTCTCAAACGGGTTCTCCGTCTTCTTGAGGTGGTACTCGCGCATCGCCTCTTCTTCGGCGTCCATATACTTGGCCATGTCAGATCCTCTCTGTCGCTTTCTTGTCGCGCCTGCTACCGGGCCAGCTTCTCCACGAAATCGATAGCGTCTTTGACCGTCTGGCCCTCCCGCCGGAAGTCCTGGTACTGGATCTCGATGTCGAACTCGTCCTCCAACGCGGCGATGATGGGGAAGAACTGCATGGAGGTCGCTTTCAGATCATCCAGGAAACTGGTCTCGGGGGTGAACTCCTCCCGGGGCATCTCGAAGACCTTCTCCATGGCGGCCAGCATGATGTCTTCGATCTCTTGGCGTAAATCGGCCATTTCCATCCTCCTGTCACACGACTCTGACTCTCTCTGATTTCTTCTCTGACTCTGTCCGATCGGCCCGAAGAGACTAACCTTTCCAGGTGCCCACCGGGATGGGCCTCTTCGGAGTCCGTGGTTTGACCGCGCCTGCCTTGACCACTGCCTGGCGCAGGTCCATACACACCTCGTAACACTTGCCGCACTTCTCGCACGCATCCTGGTCGATGACGTGGACCTTCTTCCTCCCGCCCTCGATGGCGTCTTCAGGGCACACATCCACGCACTCGCCGCAGCCGTCGCACAAGTCGGGCAGGATGTGAAAGGTCACGTAGCTTTTCGCACACCAGCGTGTGACACAACCTCCGCTTCATGTGCGCCTCGTACTCCTCGGGGAATTTCTCCAGGGTGGAGAGCACGATGTTGGGAGCCGTCCGGCCGAAGGCGCACGCGCCGCCGGCCCTCATACCCAGGCCGACCTCGCGCATCATGTCGACGTCGCTGCCCCTGCTCTTGCCGCGGGTGGCGTCGGCGACGATCTCCCGCAACTGATACGACCCTTCCCTGCCCAGCGAGCAGGTGGCGCAGGTGTCGTAGCAGGAGATGTTGACACGCTGCTTGGTCTGGTCGACGATGCAGTCCTTCTCGTCCAATACGGCGACGCCGCCCGATCCGATGGTCCCCCCGCTCCGCGCACGCTGTCGAAGTCCAGGGACAGGTCGAGTTCGTCCGGCTTCAGACAGGCACCCTTGATGCCGCCCACGATGACGGCCTTCAGGGTCTCGCCCTCCTTGACCCCGCCGCAGACCTCGTCGATGAGCACCCGCAGGGGCGTGCCCAGCGGAAGCTCGTAGATACCCGGCCGCTCCGCGCTACCTGTTACCTGGAAGAACTTCGTCCCCGGACTCTCGGGCGTGCCCACCTGCCGGTAGGCATCGGCTCCATCGCGAACGACCCTGCTCACGTTGAGCAGCGTCTCCCCGGTCATAAGCAGCGTCGGCTGATCTTCGTAGCCCTTCATGTTGCGTCGGAAGGGAGCGCGGACGATCTCCACGCGCGCGTCGACGCGCGCCTCACCTGCGGCGCCTTCCGCGGCAAGCGCCTCCGCCGCGGCGGCTACCGCCGCGGCTCCCGTATCGTCGTCTTCACCCACGTGAAAGACAACGTCCCGGCTGCTGGTGGCGAAGGCGACGATGAGCGCGCCCTCGACGACGTCCCCGGCCCACGAGCCGAGCAGATGGCGCGGCGATCTCCACCCCGGGCTCGATATCGGTGCACTCGCAGACGACGCGCTTGGCTTCCCCGGCAGACTCGGCGTGCGCCGCCATCCGCTCCCCGGTCGAGAGGTTCTCGTAGTCCCGGTCGCGCACGCCGGCGCGGAGGACCTCGGCGATGGTCTCCCCTCTCCCCAGCGCGGCCGCCGCCCGCAGCCCCTGACCGAGGCCCGCCTGCCCGCCGCTCTGTTCCACGCCGCGCTCCATCCCCATGCCTATGTCCCAGCCGCCGGCTGCTTGACCGACTTGTACTCGCCCCAGAATTTCGTGGGCGAGATCTCCAACCTGAGGTCGCACTGCAGGCAGCGTTCGGCCTCGACCGGCTCCTCGGAAGCGCGGCCCCGAGCGGCGTAGCCTTCCTCCCGGCCGATACACGGCGGGTTCGCGACTACCGGCGCCAGCACTTCGTCGATGATGCCGTCGCCGCCCAGGTAGCGGTCGATGGCGGCGGCCGCTACGCGGCCGCCCGCGATGGCGGTGACTACCGAGAGCGTCCCGCTGACGGCATCTCCGGCGGCGAAGACACCGGGGGTCGCCGTCTCCACACCGCTTTCGGCGTCGACAACAACCCGGTTGCCCCGTCCCAGGTCCACGCCGAAACCGGCGTCCAGCGCCGGTCGCTGGCCGACGGCGAAGATGACCGTATCGGCCGGGACGACGAACTCGGAGTCCTGTTCCACGCAGATGTCGGGCACGCCGCTCTCGTCGAAGGTACAGGTGGCCACCCGGCTACAGCGTACACCGGTCACCTTGTCGCCCTCGGCGGTGATCTCGTCGAAGGTGCAGGCGTTGTGCAAGAGGCAGCCCTGCTCCAGAGCCTCGCTGATGTCCTCCACCGTGGCCCGCATGGCGTCGCGCGGCTCCAGACACACCAGCGTCACCTCCTTGGCGCCCGCCCGACGGGCCCAGGCGGCACAGTCGAAGGCCACGCTGCCTCCACCCAGCACCGCCACCCGCTCTCCCACCGAGACGGGCTCGCCCAGATTGGCCCGGCGCAGGAACTCGGTGCTGAGCAGCACGTCGGGAAGGTCCTTGCCGGGCAGGGGCAGCTTGACCCCTTGGTGGGTGCCCACAGCGACGAGCACGGCGTCGTAGCCCTCGTCCTTGAGCCCCTGCGCGGAAGCGACGTCCACCCCGCATCTGATATCGACGCCCACCGATTCGATATGCGCTATCTCCTCGTCGACCACCTCGCGCGGCAGCCGGAAGGTGGGGATGCCCACGCGCAGTTGGCCGCCCGGCCGGTCCTGCTTCTCGAAGACCGTCACCTGGTGTCCGGACTTGGCAAGATAGTAGGCCGCGGTCAGTCCGGCCGGGCCCGCCCCGATGACGGCCACGCGCCTGCCGGTGGGACCTTTGCGGTAGCCCCGCTCCTTCCAGGCGCCATCGTCATGCTCGCTGGCATAGCGCTTGATGTCCTTGATGGCCACGCTTTCGTTGACCTCGCCGCGGCGGCAGTCGAGTTCGCAGGGATGATCGCAGACGTGGCCGAGGGTACCCGGAAAGGGCACCTTCTCGCGTACGACGGCCGTCGCCGCGCCTCCCTCGCCCTGTTTGACCAGGCGAATGTAGCGGGGGATGTCGATACCGGCCGGACAGGTCTCCCGGCAGGGGACCAGCGCAGCCTTCTTGTTCTTGTACTTGGCGAACACCTTGAGCTGATCGCGGATGGACCCGGTGGGGCACACCGCCACGCAGGCGCCGCAGAACTTGCAGCCCGCCTCGGCGAGAGACTCGCCGTGGGGCGTGCCGATCATGTAGTTGTCGCCCTTCTTGACGAAGGTGATGGCGCACACACCCCGCAGTTCGGCGCAGGCCCGCACGCAGCGGCCGCAGAGGATGCAGCGCACCATGTCGTGCACGATGAGCGGGTTGGAGTCGATGGGCGAGGTGAAGTTGACCCGCTTGCGGATGCGCGCGTCGGTGAACTCCAGATACTGCATGAGCGACTGCAACTCGCAGTTGAGGTACACCGGACACGAGGTGCATTCGGCGGGATGGTTGGCAAGCAGCAACTCCGCCGCCAGCCGTCGCACCAGCTTGACCTGGTCGGTGTCGGTACGCACCACCATGCCGTCCTCGGCCGGGGTGTTGCAGGAAGTCAGGAGGCCCTCCCGGCCCTCCACCTCCACCACGCACAACCGGCAGACGCCCGCGGGATGCAGATCGCGATGCCCGCAGATGTGCGGGATGTAGACCCCGGCGTCGAGCGCGGCTTCGAGGATGCTCTGACCCTGGCCGGCCTCGACGATCCGCCCGTCGACGGTGATACGACCCGTGCTCATCGCGGGCATCTGCGCCTGGCGGTCTTTCTGTTGCTGCTCGATGGTGGTCCCTACAGCGCGGCCGCGTTCTCGCCCGCGATCCGGCCCGAGTTCAGAGTGAAGCCCATGGTGTTGCCGGGCAGGATGAAGGGATAGCTGTCGCCGTAGATGGTGCAGGCGTCGAGGCCGGCCGCGTAGAGACCGGGGATCGGGTTCAGTTCGTCGTCGAGAACTTCGGCCTTGTAGTCGATCTGCACGCCGCCCAGGGTGCCGTAGGCCGCCGGGAAGAACCGGCAGGCGTAGAACGGAGGCTTGGCGATCGGCTGCATGTAGCGATGATCTTTCTCGAAGAGTCCGTCCCAGCCGCCATCACAGAGGTCGTTGTAATCGTCCACCGTCTCCTGGAGAGCGTCGGGGTCTATTCCCAACTGCCCGGCCAGCTCCTCAACGCTGTCGGCTTTGAACACATGCTCGTAACCGGCCGCGAGGGCGGAGTCGACCGCTTGGTCGAAGTTGTCGAACATGTCGTGTGGATGCACGTGCGAGGTGATGTCCGCGCCCTGCTTCTTGTACTTCTTGAGCAGGCCGGCGTCAAAGATGGAGTAGGCAAAACGGCCCGGCTGCCGGGAGATGACGTTGCCGCCGAAGGTGGTGTTGAAGACGGCGTCCTCGTTCATGAAGCGCTCACCGCGGCGGTTGACCCACAGACAGGGCTGCCGGAACGCCCCATCGATTATGAAGTTCTCGGGGGTGGCCATGTTGTGGGGAAGGATGTAGATCATCTCCTGCACCATCTCGGTCTTGGTAGCGCCGACCGCCCACATCATGTTGAGGCCGTCGCCGTCCATGCCGGGCACGCGGAAGGAGAAGAAGTCCTTGCCCCATTCGTAACCGGTGTAGTCCTTGATCATCTTGGGGTTGTCGCCGGCCCCGCCGCTGGCCACGATGACCGCCTTGCCCCGGCATTCGATCTGCTCGCCGTCAGGCCCTTCGGCCACCACGCCCACCACCGCGGCGCCGTCCTTGATGAGGCTCTTGACCGGCGTGTTCAAACGGATGTCGACGCCCAAGTCTTCGGCCCGCTGGGTCAGAGCCTTGATCATACCGCCCGCCAACCGAGGCCCGAGTTCGGTCGAGCCGTCCGCCGGACGCACCACGTGCCAGGTCTGCTCCGAGGTGGCGTAGCCCCGCATGGCCTCGGGAGTGGGATAGACGTGGGTGGCGGTCAACCATTCCACGCCCATGTCTTCGAGCCAGTTGATGGTGTCGCCCGACTTGAAATAATACTCGCGGACCAGGCGCGGATCGGCTCTCCAGTGCACGAAGTTCATGTGCTTGCGATAGGCCTCGCCCGGGGTGATGCTGATCATGTGCTTCTTCTGGAAGCGGGACTCGATGCCCAGCGGCCCCATGCCCATGTTGGCCGCCCCGCCGGTGGTGTTCCCTTTCTCGAAGGCGATGACGCGGGCACCGTTCTCCGCCGCCGAGACGGCCGCAGCAAGACCACCAAGGCCGGCAGCGACCACGATCACATCGGTGTTCTCTTGTTTCATATCAGGACTCCTTCGGGTCTGCGCGGGCTCATCCAGTACACGTTGCTTCGGCCGATCACTACGTAGAAGGTACTATGAGCATACCATTAGCGATTGACTCATGCACATTCGTCATCCTCCCTCCCCGAGGGAGAATGCGATTACATTAATACGCTTTGACGCATTCTGTCAAGATTGGTACCATAATTGTGAAGGGTAAGACCGTCGGTCAGGCCCCGGAATCACAGTCCAAGAGAACAGGGCACGAGATGGACGACTCGTCAGAGGCCGCTCGCAGACAGGTGAACACGCTGGAGATCCCCCCGAGCCGAGCCAGCGACGAGGCTCAGCGGTACCTCCGCTCCCTCATCTTCATGCGGCACCTCCAGCCGGGCGACAGGCTGCCGGCAGAACGACAGCTGTCCGCGCAACTGGGCATAGCCCCTCTCACGCTGCGCGTGGCCCTGCGCGCATTGGAAGGCGAGGGTTTCCTCAGCATCAAGCGTGGCGCTAATGGGGGGCCGCGCATCGTCGACGCGGCCGCACTGAACGAGTGCTGGCTCCACTGGATGACTACTCGCCAGGACGAGGTAAGGGACCTCCTCGAGTTCAGAGGGATCGTGCAGGAGAAGATAGCCGCCTTCGCGGCCGAGCGGCGCACGTCTGAAGACCTGCAGGCCCTCGAGGAGGCAAAGCGTCCTCCCCTCGAGACCTCGACATCGATCGTCGTGTGGCATCTCGAATTCCACGACGCACTGGCCCGAGCGGCTCACAACCACTCCCTGGAGGAGGCGGTCAGGTCCAGCGAGCAGGAGCTGTTCATCCCCGTGATGGATCCCGATAACGATCCCTTCGCCCAAGAGAACAGGGACTTCCACGAAGACATGTTCACCGCGGTCCGCGACGGGGACGTCACCCGCGCGACCGCGGTGATGAACGCCCACACGCACTACGTGGACGACGTGATCTGGTCCTGCTTTCGGCGGGGCGGAAGCACCCCCGACTAGAGGCCGGCGGACAGCGAAAAGAGCGGGACTCGGTGACTACTCCAGGCCGCGCACCTTGTCGGCCAGGTCGCAGGCTTCCTTGTAGAGCCCGGAGCCGGCGGCGATGGTGTCTCCCAGCTCCAGATGCCGGTCGGTAGCCTGGTCGTAGCCCGGCCAGGATACGGCTCCGGCGCCGTTCGGATCGCCGGTGGCGGCAAAGCGCGTCCAGTAGTCCATGATGGCCGCGGAGAGGTCCAAATCGGCCTGTTCGATCTGGCCAAGGAGCTCGAAAGGCTCGGTGTTGCCGAACACGTACGGGATCTCGACCCCGTGGAAGGCACCCAACGGGTTGTCGAAGGGCACCCGAGTGAACTGATAGAGAAAGGCCGACGCCCCGGCTGCGGTCGTCGCGCGGGCGGCGAAGCGGGCGGTGGAGGCAAAGCCGACCTCGGTGAGCATGCGGCTGAAGGCGGGGGTGATGTCGTCGGCGCTATCGACCGGATACAGGGCCAGAGCCTCCTCGACGTAGGGACCGAAGACAGCCTCCATCTGCGCTTCGTACTCGGCGGGCTCGAGCGTCAGGCCCTGCAGGAACAGGTTGCCTTCGTCGAGGTTGGACCCGATCAGCAACGGGATCCTCTGGTTGCGACCCTCGGCCCAGAGGCGGGTGGGGACATCGGGAAGGACGTAGCCGTCGGCCACCGGCTTCCAGAGCAGCCCCTGTTCCATCACGCTGGTGTCGACGGCCGCGGCGGCCAGGAGCTCGTCCGGCGTCTTCGAACGCAGCGCCGCCGCCACGTCAGGCGCGTCGGCCACGCCCAGCCGTTCTGCCAGGGCCTCCCCGTCCCGAGCGGCCTCTTCGGCGGTGGCGTTGGTGGAGACCCCGAAGCCCTGATCGAGGAGGATGCCGCTCTCGGCGATGGCCCGTTGGAACAGCCCCTCGGCCAGCGGACTCACGAGCAAGTCGAGGATGCTGATGGCTCCGGCCGACTCGCCGAAAACGGTGACGTTCTGGGGGTCGCCGCCGAAGGCGGCGATGTTCTTCTGCGCCCACTCGAGCGCCGCGATCTGATCGAGGAGACCGTAGTTGCCCATGAGTCCTTCGGCAGACTCCGCCGCCAAGGCGGGATGGGCCAGGAAGCCCAGCGGACCCAGCCGGTAGTTGATGGTGACCACCACCACACCCTTCTGGGCCAGCTTGGCCGCGTCGTAGACGGCCATGGAGCCCGCCCCCGTCTCGAAGCTACCGCCGTGGATCCAGAGCATCACGGGCAGGGTGGGGGGTTCATCCTTCTCCTGTCTCCACCGCCGCCGCAGGCGACCACACGTTCAGATAGAGGCAATCCTCGCCGGTCTCACCTACGGTCAGATAGAAGGTCTCAGCCTGCGACGGCTGCGGACAGGCCGGGCCGAAAGCGATGCAGGCGCGCTCGTCCGTCCACGGCGTCACGGGCTGGGGCGCCCTCCAGCGCAGATCGCCTACCGGCGGATCCGCATAGGGGATGCCCCGGAAGACCCACATGTCCCCCTCCTGGACCCCCGTGATAGGACCGCTATCCAGCTGGACCCGCTCCAGACTGAACCCATCGTCGCCGCAACCGGTCAGACCGATCGAGCCGGCCCCCAGCAAGACGACCAGGGCGACCAGCGCGGCCGCGGCCCCCAGTGACTTACGCGGCGAGACCTCCGGCCAGACGCGAGACCGAGACATCCTTATGCCCTGCAAAGCTCTCATCGTGCGTCTCCAGGTTCCTCGGATCCCGGGCCGGCGTCGCTCAGCGCTCCGCGAGCTCGGACACCTCCAGACAGTGGGTGATCTCGATGCAGCCCCACACGCTCATGGCCGCCGGGCACTTGGTGATATAGCTCTCGAAGACCTCACGGGCCTCCTCGGTCTTCCCGGCCGGGACCTTGAGAGTGTAGGCCACCCGTATGCGCGAGATACGCAGCACTCCGTCGACGTCTTCGACATCGCCCTCCACCTCGGCAAGATAGCGATCGGTGTGGGTGGGAATCTTGCGTCCGGCCAGCCCCGTGGCCAGTGTGCCCATCATTCAGCCGCCGACGGCCCCCACGATATGGTCGAGAGTGGCGGCATGCTCCACCTCGGGGTCAACCTTGTAGAAGGTCTTGATACCCCCGTGAACGCCGTAGTAGATAGGGTCCTTGAACCCCTTGATCACGGCCTTGCGCGTCGGCCCGTTCTCCCGGGTAATGGTGATGCAGGAGGTGTGTACCACGTCGCCCACGTTACGCGCTCCTCGCTCGCCCGGTGCTGCTCGTCTACTCGGGATAGCCCTGCTGTAGTTCCTCGTCGGTGGCTTCCCGGATGTCGACGACTTCCAACTCGAAGTGCAGGCGCTCTCCGGCGAGGGGATGGTTGGCGTTCACGATTATGCCGTCGTCGTTCACCTGCATGATCGTGAGGGGCACGTCCCCGCTGGGCGTCTCCCCCGCGAACTGCATGCCCGGAGCCAGTTCCATCTCCGGCGGGAACTTGTCCCTGTCCACTTCGAAGATGGCTTCCTCGTCGATCTCGCCGTACGCCTCCGTCGGCTCCACCACGACGTTCGCGGAGTAGCCCACGTCAACGCCCTCCAGGGCGTTCTCCAAACCGGGGATTATGTTTTCGTACCCGTGCAGGTAGCTAAGAGGGGCGCAGCCCTCGCTGGAATCGATGGTGTTGCCGTCGTCGTCGGTGAGCTTGTAGTTGAAGCTGACGACAGCCCCGCGGATCGCTTGCATGCCGATATCCCTTCCTAGATATGTGACTGAGGAAGGTTACTACATCGCGTGGAGGAACGGGGGGACAGCGCCATCGCGTCAGGAGCCGGGTGGCCGGTCGGCGACCGCTTGGTCATCGGTGGGAGCGGCCAGCTCCGAAGGCAGGACAGCCTCCGATGGCGCGGCCGGCACCGCGTGTAGCGCCGCCCACTTACTGTGCCGCGCGAGGGCCGTCTCCAACCTCAGCCGACCATGGACCATCGCGTGGAGGTAATCCCGTCCGTGACTGGTGAGGAACACGTGAGCCAGGTGGCCGAGGAAGAGCGCGATACCCGCCACGGCCAGGAAACCATGAAGCCATAGCGCCCGCGACACGAGCCAGGCCGGAAGATGGACCCGGGCCAAGAGCAGGGAACCGGTGACAAGAAAGCCGAGAGCCATGGCCGCCACCAGCACCGCGTTGACTTTCTGCCCGGCATTGAGGCGCCTCTGCGGCGGCATGGCTGCGCCCCGGAGGGTCCCCCCACGCACGGCCGCCCAGAACCAGCGTCGGTCGTCCCCGTCCCAGCGGTCCACCTCCCGCACGTCGGCCGCCAGACTCCGTCGGTCGAGCAGCAGGAACAGGAGCAGCGGGACCGCGACCATCAGGATTCCCATGGCCCCGTGGAACTGCGAGAAGGTATGCCGCGCTCCTCCCAGCCATTCCCTGGTGACCGGGAGCCACATGAGAATCCCGCCGATGAGAGCTACCAGGAAGAAGAGCGCGTAGAACCAATGCGACAGTCGCTCGGTGACCGAGAAGCGCGGAACGGCCCCGTCCGCCGGCGCGGCCTTCTTGCGCCTTGTCTTCCTGGCGCGGGCGGTAGCAGGGGTGGGACCGCGGAGATGGGGTCACTCATGGAATGTCGGCACCGGCCGGGTAGCCCCGCGCCTCCCAGTAGCCCTGATAGCCCTCCGGTCCCGGGTCTTCCGCCGCGATGGCCTCCACTCTCTCCACCCACTTGACGTTCTTGTAGGCGTAGGAACCCGGGAGAACAAGGCGCAGAGGTTGGCCGTTGTCGGGTGGCAGGGGCTCCTTGTTCGCCTCGTGCGCGAGCATGCTGTCCGGACGAAGGGCCTCCTCGATGGTGAGTGAGTCGGTATAGACACCGTCGCCGGAATGGAAGACCAGGTGAGTGGCCGCCGGATCGACGTCGGCCTTCTCCATGAGTTCGCTGATAGCGATCCCTCTCCAGAGCACCCCGGTCACGCCCCACCCTTCCACGCAGTAGAAGTCACGGGTGAACTCCACCTGGGGCATGTCGAGGAACTGCTCCCAGGTCAGGGTGAAGGGTTCGCGGAAGAGCCCGTCGACCGTCAGCCGCCACGTGGCCGGGTCGAACTCCGGACCGGGCACGACCGTGTTGACGCGGAATGTCCCACTCGACCCTGTCTGCCCGGTGCCGCCCCGCAGACTGGGGAAGATCTCCCTGCCCACGAACAGAGCCACCAGCCCTGCGAGCACCAGGCCGATGAACGTCCGCCGCCCGATGGGCTTCTCGAAGTCTGTGGCTCGATCCGGCATCTGGCCCGTCTCTGTCATGCTCCCGTCACTCTCCAGGGATCAGGGGGCGACCCAGTCGCGTGGTGGCACGGCCTCTTGTGGAGATTATAGATGGAATGGTGATGGTGGGGGTATGTATTCGGAACATGCCGGGTCCAGGATCTCGGGGACATGCACGGAGGCGCACGTGGCCGATTGGCCCTTCTCTCCACCCATAGCACCCATGGAGGCCGAGGTGGCCGACGAACTGCCACCGCCCCCGGGCTGGAGCTACGAGCCCAAATGGGACGGCTTCCGCGCGGTCATGTGGAGTACGGGCGGCGCCGCAGCCGAGCCGGCGGCCGGAGAGGCCGGGGGAGCCGCGGGCGAGACGCCGCGCGGCCCGCGCCTCGACAGCCGCAACGGCAAAGCTCTTCTCCGCTACTTCCCCGAGTTGGAGCCCGCACTCGCTCGCCTACCACCAGGCACGGTGGCGGACGGCGAGGTGGTCGTCATCGTCAACGGCCGTCTCGATTTCGACGCCCTGCAGAACCGCATCCACCCCGCGGCAAGCCGCATCCGACGCTTGGCCGAGGAGACACCCGCCCACCTGGCGCTCTTCGACCTCCTGGCTTATGCGGGGCGCGACCTGCGCGCGCTTCCCCACCGGGAGCGCCGTGAGGCCCTCGAGGAACTGGCGGCGTCGCTGGGGATCTTCACCGCCGGCGACCCCGGCCCCGGTGACCTCCACCCCCGCGACCTCGGCCCGGCATGCCCCTGGCTGCTCTCCCCCAGTACCACCGATGTCGACCTCGCCCTCCGATGGTTCCATGACTTCGAAGCGGCAGGGTTCGACGGGGTGGTCGCAAAGGCGCTCGAGCGGCCCTACGCCGAAGGGCGCCGGGAGATGATCAAGCTCAAGCACCGGCGAACGGCCGACTGCATCGTGGGCGGCTACCGGGTGCACAAGGACGGCCGTCGTGTAGGCTCGATCCTGCTCGGCCTCTACGACGCCCGCGGGGAGTTGCACTTCATCGGCCACTGTTCGTCGTTCACGCAGAGGGAGGCCGAGGATCTGCTTCGCACCCTGCGCGACCTCGAGGCTGCGGCCGGGACTGCCTCCGGCGGCGTAGCCGCGACGGCCGAGGCGTCCTCCGGCGGCTCGACCATGCCCGAGATCGCCCCGGCCGGGTTCGGCGCGCACGCGCGGAGGCCCGGCGAGCCCAGCCGCTGGAGCGGCGACAAGGACCTGGCCTTCGTCGCCATTCCGCCGCTGTTGGTGGTCGAAGTCAGTTACGACCAGCTCACCGGCGATCGCTTCCGGCATGGCACTCGCTTCGAGCGCTGGCGTCCGGACAAGGACCCGCGAGATTGCACCCTCGATCAGCTGGAGCGGCCCAGGGGCCCTGCGCTCCTCGAGGCTTTGAAGGCCGGACTCTCCGGGCGGCCGGTCGGCGGCAGTCCATCCGACCCGCGCGGCATCCCCCGGGAGAGCCGGGACGCCGGGCCCGGCCGGAGTTGATCTCCATGCCGGGAGACTGCCTCTTCTGCCGCATGATCCGGGGGGAGGTGCCGACCCCGGTCGTCTACGAGAGCGACACCGTCTTTTCGTTCCTCGACCACCGGCCGCTTTTCCGCGGCCACTGCCTCGTGCTTGCCGCGGCGCCACGTCGAGACCCTCGTCGACCTGCCTCCGGACCTGGTCGGGCCCTTCTTCGCCGAGGTCCAACTCGTGGCAGAAGCGGTACAGGCTGCGATGGAGGCTCAAGGCACGTTCGTGGCCATGAACAACCGCATCAGCCAGAGCGTCCCCCACCTCCACGTCCACGTGGTGCCCCGCAACCGCCACGACGGACTGCGGGGCTTCTTCTGGCCCCGCACCCGCTACGACGATGAACACGATCTGGAGACCGTCCGCTCTCTGCTGGGGCAGAGGATCGCCGCTCTCAAGAGTGGGCCCAGCTAAGACGCCGTCGACCCGGGCGCCAACGCCGCACACCACGGTCCTCACGAGCCCCGAACCGGCGTCCCCGCGCATCCCAGGCCGCAGGTTACGAAACCGTATCCGCACCCTAACCCGGCCGCATCTTGACCCCTGCATACTGGGTCCATCGGGTAACCGATGCGACCATAGTCAAGTAAAGGAGAACGCCCGTGAAGAAACTGAAAGGCAGATGGCTGGTACCGGCGGCAGCGCTGATCCTCACCCTCTCCATCGGCTCGGCGGCCTTCGCCGCCACCGATGCCTCTGAGTCCGACACCACGGCCACCACCGCCACGGCCCCCTCGAGCGACGCCACAGCCCGGGACTCGAGCACCTCCGACAAGGGCGCGCCCTGGGGCAAGCAGCGCAGCGACGAGACGCTGCTGACCGGCGACGCGCTCAGCAAGGCCACGGCCGCGGCGCTGGCGAAGGTAGGAAGCGACGCCACCGTGGTCCGAGCCGAGACCGACGCGGACGGCAATGCCAAGTACGAAGTGCACATGGTCAAAGCCGACGGCACGGGGACCACCGTCTACCTGGATGAATCCTTCATCGTGGTCAGCGTGGAAGATCGAGGCGCCGGCGGCAGAGGCGGCCACGGCGGTCAGCGCAGCGACGAGACCCCTCTGACCGGCGACGTGCTCGCCAAGGTCGAGGCCGCCGCATTGGCCGAAGCTGGTAGCGGCTCCACTCTCTTGCGGGCCGAGACCGACGCGGACGGCAACGCCAAGTACGAAGCCCATGTCACGAAGGCCGACGGAACTCACGTGACCGTGTACCTGGACGAGAACTACAGCGTAGTCAGCGTCGAGGATGCGCCGGCCGGCGGCGGCCACGGCCATGGAGCGCGCGGCACCCAGACCGACCCCGACGGCACGACCGACTCCACGACCGGCTCCACCACGACCAACTCGAGCGTCACCAGCTAGGCTTTCATCAACACCAACTGAGGCCCCCCTCCTCACCCTCCTTGCTTCGCCGGGCGAGCCCCCCAGGGCTCGCCCGGCTCATCGGTCCCCCGTCCCCGAGACTCCAGGTGGTACGCTCGTTCCATGTCCAGCGAAGGCGAGATCCTGCTAATAGAAGACGACCCGGCGATAGCGGAAAGTCTCGTCGAGTATCTGACCCAGGAGGGCTACGCGACCCATTGGGAATCGACGGGCGCCGGCGGAGTCGCCTATGCCCGCGACCAGAACCCCCGCCTGATCGTGCTCGACGTCCGCCTCCCCGACGGCTCCGGCTTCGACTTCTGCCGCGATATGCGCCGCCTGGGCCTCCGGCAACCGGTCATGATGCTGACCGTGCAAAGCGACGAGGTGGACAAGGTCCTGGGTCTGGAGATGGGTGCCGACGACTACATGACCAAGCCCTACAAGCTGCGGGAACTCATGGCACGCATCAGGGCCCTTCTCCGCCGTGCCTACGGCGAGCTTTCCTCCACCGAGGCCGACGTCCTCTACGCTGGCGATCTCGTCATCGACCGCACCAGGGCCCAGGTGACCCGGGGCGACAGGCATGTCAACCTCACGCCCACCGAGTTCCGGCTGCTGGTCTTCCTCGCCCAGCATCCCGGTCAGGTATTCTCGCGGGGTCAACTCATGGAGCAGGTCTGGGGGCATTCGGCCGACTACTACGACGAGAAGACCGTCAACGTGCACATCAGGCGCCTGCGCGAGAAGATCGAGATCGATCCGAGCAACCCGCGTCTCGTACTGACCGTCGCCGGCCTCGGCTATCGCCTGGCAGCCGACAGATGAGCCTGCTCAGCCGCCTCCGCTCCCGCCTGGCCGGTGTCCCGCTGAGATATAGGCTGCCGGCCAGCTTCGCCGGCGTGGCGCTGCTCACCATGCTGGTCCTGGGCGCCATACTCGTACCCCTGCTGAGTAGCTACTACGGACGAGCGGAGGTCGCCTATCTAAAGGCTGGAGCCGAGCGGGCGAGCCGCGACCTCGCTGCCGTCGATTGGGTGGCGGTCGCCGAGGAGGCTGCGGCGGCGGGCGGAACGGCCACCGGCACCCAGACGACTACCCTGGCCGAAGCTGAACGTCGAGCCCAGGCGGTAGCCCTGGCCACCCAGGCGAGAGTGGAGGTGCTGGCCCCAGACGGATCGCCGTTGGTCGACTCCGGTACTCCGGACGGCATCGACCCGGAAGGGATACTCTCGGGTCGTAGCGATGGCGTCGGGGGACGAGACGACGACGCGGGACGGGATGAGGGGCCGCGGACCGACCGCGACCTTCCCAGCCCCATCGGGGGTGGCCTGTTCGGGGACGATCAGACCCTGGCGGGGCAGCGCTCCGGCCGTTCCATCGAGACCGACCTCACTGCCGGCGGGGAGAAGGTCGCGGTACTGCGCCTGTCGGAGGGACCCGCCTACGGCGCGGCCGTGCTGCGCACGACAGTGGTGGCCTGGTCGCTGGCCGGGGTAGCGGCGGTGATCCTCGCGGCCATCGTGGGCTGGCTGACCAGCAGGCGCATCACGCGGCCGCTTCTCGCCATGACGGTGGCGAGCGGACGCATGGCGCACGGGGACCTGTCGGTAAGGGCGCCCATCGAGCGCGCCGACGAGATCGGGACCCTTGCGCATTCCTTCAACGACATGGCGGGCAAGGTGGAGCACACCATCTCGGCTCTGCAGAGGTTCGTAGCCGACGCGGCCCACGAGCTGGGAACGCCGCTCACAGCTCTGGAGGCCGACCTGGAGATGGCGCAGGCACAGGACGACCCCGCTACCCGGGAGCGGCTCATCGCCAGGGCCCTGCGCCAGGCGGAGCGGCTCGACCAGCTATCCACCAACCTCCTGCGACTCTCGCGACTGGACTCGGGAGTCTCTGCGGAGCACATGCAGCCCGTCGACCTCGCCCGACTGCTCCGCGATATGGCCGATCCCTTCGCCTCACGCGCAGAACAGCTCGACATAGCTTTCACGCTCGACCTCCCGACCGACGGCGTGCGCATCGACGCCCAGCAGGACAGGTTGCGGACCGCCATCGAGAACCTGGTGGACAACGCGCTCAAGTTCACCCCTTCAGGAGGCTCGGTGGTCCTGGGAATGCGCCGAGAGGCCGGCGAGGCGGTCATCTGGGTGGAGGATACCGGCATGGGGATACCGCCCGACGACATGGCCGGCCTGTTCGGCCGTTTCCATCGCGGCCGCAATGCCTCCGCCTACGCCGGCAGCGGCCTGGGGCTCGCCATCGTGCAGGCGACCATGGAGGTCCACAAGGGCAGGGTGGCCGTGCAGAGCGGGCCGGGCGGCTCGCGCTTCGAGCTTCGCCTACCGCTGAGCTAGAGAGCACGCTGCATGTCTTCGATCGTTCCAGGGCCTCGCTACCGATGGGCGATCCTGGGGACGGCTCTGTTGGTCGTGTTCGGCGCCCTCGGGCTGGCCCGTTTCAGTTACACCGCCATCCTGCCCTCCATGCAGGAGGACCTGGGGCTGAGCAACACCGAGGCGGGAGGGTTGGCCACTGCGAACCTGGTCGGCTACCTCCTCATGGGCATCGTGGGAGGGGCCATCGCGGCTCGCCTGGGGCCTCGCCGCGTCATCACGGCCGGCCTAGTCTTGGCCGCCCTGGGTATGGTCATGACGGGGGCATCGTTCTCCTACTCCCCGGCGCTGGTCGGCCGGCTCTTGACGGGTATGGGTAGTGCCGCCGCCAATATCCCTGCACACACGATGGTGGCCCTCTGGTTCTCGCGAGCACGCCGGGGCATAGCCACGGGAACAGCCAGTTCCGGCGCCTCCGTGGGCCTGATCGTGGTCGGTGCGCTCATCCCCTGGATCATCGCCACCTACGGTGATTCCGGCTGGCGAGTTTCGTGGTACGTCATGGCCGCCGCCACCTTCCTCATCGCTATCGCCGCTATCGTCGTGCTCCGTGACCGTCCCGGCTACGTTCCCGATGGTATGGAGTCGGCCGCCTCGCACGGGCGGGTGAGTTGGCGAAAGCTCTACTTCTCGAGCTCGATCTGGCACCTGGGAGCCGTGTACTTCTGCTTCGGGTTCGCCTACATGATCTACCTGACCTTCTTCAGCAAGCGACTCATCGCCGACATCGGCTACACCGAGCAGACGGCCGGCACCCTCTTCATGATCCTGGGCTGGGCCAGCCTCCCCTGCGGGATCCTCTGGGGATGGATAGCCGACATCATCGGCCGCAAGGCGGCTATGACCATCATCCTGCTCATCCAGGCGACGGCCTTCGCCCTCTTCGCCCTTTGGACCGAACCCGCCGGCCTCTTGCTCTCCGCCGTGCTCTACGGCCTTACGGCCTGGGGCGTTCCGTCGATCATGGCCGTCACGTGCGGGGATCTCGTCGGTCCGGTCATGGCCCCGGCTGCCTACGGCTTTCTCACCGTCTTCCACGGTCTGGGGCAGGCTGCGGGGCCCTACGTCGCCGGTAGGATGGCGGACGCACTCCCCTCGTTCACCGCTGCTTACCTGGTGGCTTCGGGGGTGGCGTTCCTGGGGGCGATCGGCGTGATGCTCCTGCGCCGCAAGGCGACGAGGCACATGGGCGAGGAGCGAGGACCCGGCGTGGACGAGCCGCCGGCCGAGTGCCTCGCCGGCGCCGGCGATGTGGGTCCGACCTCGTGAGGCCGGAAGCGTCGTCATACAAGTACGTGATCCTGGGCACGGCCGTGTTGGTGGTCTTCGCCGCCCTGGGCTTGTCGCAGTTCAGCTATCCGGCCATCCTGCCGGCCATGCAAGAAGACCTCAGCCTCACCAACACCCAGGCCGGCGCGCTGGCCACGGCGAACCTGGCCGGCTACCTCTGCATGGCCATCGCGGGCGGGGCCCTGGCCTCACGACTCGGTCCTCGCCGCGTGATCACTGCGGGGCTCCTGCTCGCCTCGGCCGGGATGCTCCTGACGGGGCTGGCCGGAGGCTTCGGCTTGGCGGCCACCGGACGCATCCTCACCGGAGTGGGAAGCGCCGCGGCAAGCGTGCCTGCACACCTCCTGCCTACGCACTGGTTCTCGCGCGAACGTCGAGGGATGGCCACGGGCGTGCTGCCCCTGGGAGCCTCCATGGGACTGGTCATCTCCGGGCCTCTCGTCCCTCGACTGGTCAACAGCTACGGCGAATCCGGCTGGCGGATCACGTGGTTCGTATTGGCTGCCATCACTTTGTGCGTGGCCGTGCTCGCCTTCGTGGTGATACGGAGCCGGGCGCGCGCCGGGGGCCACCACGCAGCCGCATCGGTGAGCGAGGAAGGCTCCTCCTGGCGCAAGATCTACTGGGCCCGCGGGATGTGGCACCACAACGCCATCTACTTCGCCTTCGGCTTCGCCTACATGACCTACATGACCTTCTTCACCAAGCGCCTGATCGCCGATATCGGCTACACGGCGACGCAGGCCGGCAGGCTCTTCATGGTCATGGGCCTGGTGAGCATCGTCTGCGGGACCACGTGGGGATGGATATCCGACAGGATCGGCCGCAAGCACGCCCTCGTGATGATCCTGGGCCTGCAGACCGTCTCTTACCTCCTCTTCGCGCTGTGGACGGACCGCGGCGGGCTCACGCTCTCGGCCGTCATCTTCGGCCTGACCGCGTGGGCCACGCCGGCGATCATGGCCGCGGCCTGCGGGGACCTCGTCGGCCCCATGCTGGCCTCGGCCGCTTTCGGCTTCCTCACCGCGTTCCAGGGGCTTGGACAGGCCACGGGGCCTTACGTGGGCGGTCGCCTCGCCGATGCCCTGCCATCCTTCACGGTGACCTATCTCGTGGTGGCCGCCGTCTCCTTCCTGGGGATGATCGGAGCCGCGCTTCTTCCTCGGAGACGGCCGCGGCTCTGAGGTCTTCGCCCTTGCGCCCCTGCGGCCGGTCCCCCGTCCGGACCGACCTGTATCCTTGTGTGAGACTCGCCGCACCCGCGGGCGAGCGGCCCAGCGAGCCGTCGGCCTGCTGCCGGCAGAAGCGAATGAAGAGTCGGGGAGGATGCACTGGCTGGTGATGCCGAAGCGGGAGCGGTCACCCCTATCGGGGCCGTGCTCCAGCAACTGAACGAACAGCAGCGCGCGGCGGCCACGCATGGGCACGAGCCCTTGCTCATCGTCGCCGGTGCGGGCACCGGGAAGACGGCCACTCTGGCCCACCGCGTCGCCTACAAGATCGCGACCGGCACCGATCCCGGACACATCCTGCTGCTGACCTTCACCAGGCGCGCCGCGGCCGAGATGCTGCGGCGCGTGGACGGGATACTGCGCCAACTCGAAGCCGAGAGCCGCCCGGGCACCGCCCGCACCACCGGCAGCAGAGTGTGGGGAGGCACCTTCCACGCCACGGCGACACGCCTCCTACGCCTGCATGGCAGGTCGATAGGCCTGCAGCCCTCCTTCACCATCCTCGACCGCGGCGACGCCGAAGACCTGCTGGGTGTACTGCGCACCGAACTCGGCCTCCACAAGAACGACCGGCGCTTTCCCCTCAAGGGCACCTGCATGGACATCTACAGCCGCTGCGTCAACGCCCGCGAGCCGGTGGAAGAGGCCGTGGAGGCGCATTTCCCCTGGTGCAGGGACGATGTGGAGGACCTGCGCCGGCTGTTCGCGGCCTACGTCGATCGCAAGGGAGAACAGAGCGTCCTCGACTACGACGACCTCCTCCTCTTCTGGCACGGTCTGCTCACCGACCCGCGCGCCGCGCGCGCCATCCGCGACCGCTTCGCCTGCGTGCTCGTGGATGAATATCAGGACACCAACCGTCTGCAGGCGGAGATCCTCGAGATGCTCTGCCCAGGAGGCCAGGATCTCACCGTGGTGGGGGACGACGCCCAGGCCATCTACTCCTTCCGGGCCGCGACCGTCAGGAACATCCTCGACTTCCCCCAGCAGTTCCCCGATACGCGCGTCGTCACCTTGGAGGAGAACTACCGCAGCACCCAGCCGCTCCTCGATGCCACCAACCAGGTGATCGCCGCCGCGACCGAGCGCCATGCCAAGGACCTGTGGACCCGGCGCCAGGGAGGCGACCCGCCCCAGCTCGTTTCCTGTGAGGACGAAGACGAGCAGACCGAGTTCGTGGTCCGGCAGATCCTGGAGCACCGGGAGGCCGGGCTGGCCCTCAAGCGGCAGGCGGTCCTCTTCAGAGCCTCCCATCACAGCCTGGCGCTGGAACTCGAGCTGACGCGCCGGAACATACCCTTCCACAAGTACGGGGGACTTCGCTTCGTGGAGACCGCCCACGTGAAGGACCTCCTTGCCTTCCTGCGCTTGGCCGAGAACCCCCGCGACCTCATGGCCGGCACCCGCGTCCTGATGCTGCTCCCCGGCGTGGGGCCGAAGAAGGCCACAGCTCTGATGGACCTGCTGGCGACCGGCACTGCCGGGCGCACCGCTCCGGATGCGGCGCTCGGGGCCGGATCCGCCGCGGTGCCTGCGCCAGCGGCGCCCGGCGCCGGCTTCGGCTCCTGGCAGACCGCCCCATCGCCGTCGACGGCAGCAGAGGGCAAGTGGCGCGAACTGGTGGGACTGATGACGGCCATCGGGGGTCAAGAGGCCCCGGATCTCGCCTCCCAGATCAAAGAGATCAGGCTCTACTACGGCCCTCTGCTCGAACGCCTCTACGACAACGCCCGGGCCCGCCTCATGGACCTCGAGCAGCTCGAATGGCTGGCCGCCCGCTTCCCCGACAGAGCCCGCTTCCTGGCCGAGATCAGCCCTCGACCCGCCCAGCTACACCTCAGACCTAGCCGGGCCCCCACTGTTGGACGAGGACTTCCTCATCCTCAGCACCATCCACTCGGCCAAGGGGTTGGAATGGGACGCGGTCTACGTGATCCACGCCGCCGATGGCAACATCCCCTCCGATATGGCCACCGGCAAGCTGGAGGAGATCGAGGAGGAGCGCCGGCTGTTCTACGTGGCCCTGACACGCGCCAAGGATTGGCTGTACGTCTGTCATCCTCTGCGCTACTACGCCGTGTCACGCGGCCTCAGCGACGTCCACGGCTATGCTCAGCTCACCCGCTTTCTGTCGGCCTCCGTGCGTCCCTTCTTCCAGCTACGACAGGCGCGTGAGGCCCTCGGCTACGACGACTCTCATCCTTCCGCCGGAGACGACGCCGGGTCGGACGGCCGGGCGGTCACCACCGAGGACATCCGGCGGCGGCTCAAAGACTTCTTCTGACGCGGGGCCGGGGGCGTGAGATAATGTGCCCCACTCCTGAAGTGCTCACATGGAGAGTGTTGTATGCCCAGTTGGATCGGACCGTGGGAAATCGCGATAGTTCTCGTCCTGGCGCTCCTCATCTTCGGACCCAAGAAGCTGCCCGACCTCGGCTCCTCGCTGGGACGGTCGATAACGGGCTTCAAGAAGGGTCTGAAAGAGACCAAAGATGACGTCCAGTCGGCCATCAAAGAAGATGTGACCGTCGACGGCGCCGAAGCCACAACCGGAGTCAGGGCTGAGGCCACCGTTACGACGGCCACCGTTACGACGGCCACCACGACGACGGCTGCACCGGCGGCTACACGGTGGTGACGGCGACGCCGGTGGCGGCGCCGATAGCCACGGCCACGCCGACGGTGACTCCGACGGCTACGGCCACGGAGACCGCCAAAGTCTATAGCGACACGCACAGGGCTCCGAAAGGGGCCCTGTCGGTTTGTGTGAGATTTCGACCGGGCAAACCGGGGTCTAGTGCTCCTGCCCTCGGGACGATGACGCCGTTAGATGCCCGATCCCCGGCCGCAACGGGTCGGCTGAGCGGCCGCGCCGGCTGTCAGCCGCCCGTCGTCAGTCGAGCGTCAGTCGACGGCGATCATCACGTTGCTGGCCTTGATCACCGCATAAGCCGTCGTTCCGGCCGAGGCCCAGACTCTCCGCCGACTGTTTCGTGATGATGGACACCACCTCGACGCCGTCGGCCAGTTGCAGCACTACCTCGGTATTGACCGCTCCGGGGGTCACGCTCTTGACCGTCCCCTTCAGTATGTTGCGCGCGCTCAGCTTCATCTCTACCTCCCTGTTCAGATCAGTGTTTCAGACTTGTGCCGATCATGTGACGGAGCCGCTTCCCGTCGTCCCGCCTGTCGGCTTGGGTCGCGCTCCCAGCCTGACGTATACCCAATACCTCTGCTAGAATAATCGCTCGCTGAGGCGGCGCCTCGCCGCCCATTATGGAGAAGTGGCCGAGAGGCTGAAGGCGCTCGCCTGCTAAGCGAGTGAAGGAGCGAATACTCCTTCCGAGGGTTCGAATCCCTCCTTCTCCGCCAGTGTGCGCCTGTAGCTCAGTTGGATAGAGCGTTGGTCTACGAAACCAAAGGTCACGCGTTCGAGTCGCGTCAGGCGCGTAAGAGAAAGCCCCGGAAATCTCCGGGGCTTTGCTATTGCATGGCACCACTCCGAGTTGGGTGGAGGGGCTTCTGCAAGCCGCTGTCGACTTCAGGCACAGCCGACCACGGACGACACCAACGCTCCTGCCAACCCACGTGGGGGTCCTGGGAGCGGCACTTGCTTCTCGCTCGCGCCATTCTCAAGTAAGCTACGCGAGAAATACAGTGCGTTGACTGCTGACGGTTCCCTGCCGCAGAGAGCGCAGTTGGGCCACCATACGTATAAGGGCAGGGCTGCGCACGCTTCACGATGGGTGGCCCGCAAGCCCGGCAGGTTCACGACGAGCGAAGGAGGGGGCCGATCAGATGACTACCGGTCGCCTCCTGCGCGCGAAGTTGCGGGCTCCCAGAGTCGGGCGGGGTTTGCGAGAACGGGCACGGCTGCTCGAGAGGCTGGACGAGGGACTCGCAGGGCAATTCTCGTTGATCGCCGCGCCGGCGGGCTATGGCAAGACGACGCTGCTCGCCCAGTGGATCAGGCATCAGGGGCTGCCGTCGGCCTGGCTCACGGTGGATCAAACCGACAACGAGCCCAGCCTGTTTCTGGAAGAACTGGTAGAGGCGATCGGCATCGTGTTTCCCGACTCTTGTCGCAGCATCAGGTCTCTTCTCGGCCGTCCTGGACTTCCAGCGCTCGAACTGCTGCTCAGAGAGTTGACGAACGACCTGGATGAGCTCGATGAGTTCATCCTGGTGCTGGATGACTGCCACCTCTTGAAGGACCCCCGGACTTCCGAGATCCTCCAGCACCTTGTCTACCAGCCTCCCCGCTCGCTCCATCTCGTCTTGGCCTCCCGCGCGGATCCTCTTCTACCTCTCGGCGCCTTGAGGGGACGGGGTCTGCTGAACGAGTTGAGGGCGACAGATCTGCGCTTCACCTACGAAGAGGCGGAGGAGTATCTACGGGAGGCCTTCGGCCGACCCCTCACCGAGACCCAACTCTCGTCCCTGATGCAGCGGACCGAGGGTTGGATCGCCGGCCTCCATCTGGCCGCGCTATCACTGCCGAAGCGCGAGGACGTCGACCGAGGCATCCGGGCGTTCGCCGGCAGTGATCGATTCGTCACCGACTATCTTGTGGAAGAGTTGTGGCAGCAACTCGATCCGACGGTCCAGTACTACCTGAAGGCCACGTCGATCCTCGAACGCCTGACTGCTCCGCTCTGCAGAGCGGTCATCGGTGACGGTGCTGCCGACTCTTTCGAGGGACGGCCGATGCTCGAATGGTTGGAAGACCGTAACCTGTTCGTGGTCTCGCTCGACGAGCAGCGCGAGTGGTTTCGATACCACCACCTCTTCCGCGACGTGTTGCGCCGCCTGCTCGGTGCCGACCCAGTCGCCGAGGACGTGGTCGAGCTGCACATCCGAGCAGCCGAGTGGCTCAGTGCCCACGACCAGGTGGAAGACGCGTTAGTCCACCTTCTCCAGGCGGGCAGGCCCGGAGGCGGCCGCCGATGTGGTCGAAGCGCACGAGAAGGCCGCCCTCGAACAGGAGCAATGGCGAAAGCTGGAGCGCTGGCTCGGGATGCTGGGGCCAGACCTCGCCGATACCCGCCCCCGACTGGTGATGCTCCATGCCTGGCTGGCAGACGCTCGACATGACTTCGCGGGCGTCATCCGGCACTGCGATCGCGCAGAAAGCCTGCTCGACCAGTCAGAGCAGCCGCTCGAAGACGACAGGGCTCTTCGCGGAGTGATCGCCGCGATGCGGGCGGAGGTCAGCTTCTACGTCCACGGCCGGGGGGACGAGGCGCTGCTCCACGCTCGTCGGGCCCTGGAACTACTCCCCCCGGACTACCGCTTGGCCCGAGCCACCGCCGCCTGGTACGAGGGTGGCGGCCTGCATCTGCTGGGGCGGAACGACGAAGCCTTTGAGGTCTTTCGCCGCGCTTCCTTCGGGGACTACGGGAAAGCCGTCCACCCTCGGGCCATGGTCGGGCTGTGCCTGATGGGGTTCATGACCGGCGACGTGGACTATGCGGACCAGTCCGCGAGGCTGATGCTGAACGAGGCGATCGCGCGGGAGTTGAGGGACAGCGCAGGCTGGGCTCACTACTTCTTGGGGCTGGCCGCCTACCTCAGGAACGATCTCACCACTGCCGAGGAGCACTATGCGGCCGTCGAACCGTACGAATCCCACATGGTCGCGGTGAAGCAGAGTTTCTACGGACGTGCCTGGGTGCGGCACGCCCAAGGCAGACTGGATGAGTCCCTCGAGATCCTGGATGAGTTCGCGCGCCTCACCTCCGATCTCGGCGTCTCGCTGGGACCTGAGATCCGGTTGCTGCGAGCCCGCCTGTCAGTGTTGTCTGGTCGGCCCACAGACAGTGCGGTCCTCGCCCGGGGCTCTCTCCACGCGGCCGAAGACCGACCCGTACCGCTCGAGGTCTGCTACGAGTTCAGCCCCATCAGCGCCATATCGGTACTCACGCTGGAGGGTGACGACGACGACCTGGCACCTTGCCAGGCGCACTAGACCGTCTACTCGCCACTGCGGAAACAAACGGCAACATCTTCCGGTCTGTGCAGTGTCTCGTTCTTCAGGCGCTCGTTCTTGATCGCCAGGATCGGACTCCCGATGCCCTGGCCTCGCTGACCCGGGCGGTGGCCCTGGCAAAGCCCGGCCGCTTGGTCCGCTTGTTCCCCGAGATGGGGCACCGAGTGCACCCGCTCCTGCAGGCGCTCCGTCTTCGCGGGGGCGGTGATGCCTTGCTTGACGAACTGACAGCCTCCTTCGCGGGGGAGCGACACCCGCCTGAGGCCACCCCCCAGAGTCTGGAAGATGCCAGCGCCCGGGACTACCTGATCGACACTCTGCTGACGAACCGCGAACTTGACGTGCTCATCCTGCTGGAAGAGCGTCTGAGCAACAAGGAGATCGCACGACGATTGGTGATCTCTCCGAGCACCGTGAAGCGCCATACCCTCAGCATCTATGCCAAGCTAGGCGTCGGAGACCGTCGCGAAGCCGTGTTCAAGGCACGACGCCTGGGAGTCCTTCCGGTCTCACCGTAGTGCGCCCCTAGCTGGGCGCGGCTGCCCGAATCCTGCCCATATTTAGGCCCTAATGGCGCTGGGCGGCTCCGCCCACGCGGTCTACGCTGGGTTGGAACCAGCAGATCGGCACAGGGGCGCAAGCATGACTTCATCCACCGACCCACACGACATCTCGAGCGAAAGCTCGCCTATCTACGAGATCAGGGTCTGCGGCGTCTTGGACCCAGAGTGGTGCAGCCTCTTCGAGGGGATGACCCTGGAGGTTGTCCACGGCGACGCCCAGCCGGTGACGGTGGTCCGCGTGGCTGTGCAAGACCAGGCCGCGCTGGCCGGCGTGCTGGATGCCCTGTTCGGCGTCAACGCCAAAGTCCTGTCCGTCAACACCACGCAACCAGCGGCTTAGAACGAGCCGCTTCGGCAAACCAGAATACAGGAACCAAGAGTGATGGAGGAGAACGAGATGAGTAAAAGCGCCACGACGAGTTCCACCGGGCGTGTCACGGTCG
>CAWHIX010000012.1:0-97574 GCA_963829545.1 uncultured Actinomycetes bacterium | reverse complement strand
CAAGACGCCCAGCTTCTTTGCTCCGTACGACCCGGTCACCCGGGCTCAGATCATCACCATGGTGGCGCGGGCCGCGCAGCTGCCCGCGCGTCCCCGTCTACGCGCCGCCCTTCCCGGACTTCTCTCCGGATCACTATCCCTGGGCTGTGAGGGCGGCCGAGGCAGGGTTGCTGGACGGACTGCGGGGATGGGCCGTGACTATGACTTCTGGAGCGCGAGCCACCAGGGCCGAGGTCTGCGAGGTTCTTGCCAGACTGCTTCGCTAAGACCATCGGCGAGTAGGCGGCGCGCCGCGCGTAATCGGCGGCGCGCCCCGCATCAAAGAGACCAACAGAGGCCACGCCCATGAGAGGAGCCGGGTGAGCCCGGCTCCTCTCAGACGCTCCTTGGTGGGCGCTGCGAGGCAAGTATCCGCTACGGCACCTTCACGAACTTGACCGCATCGGCCACCACGTATCCGTTGGCGCCCGGTCGCCCAAGATGCTGATGCTCCCCTGCCGGTGTGTAGCCGGCATTGAAGTAGTACCGGCCCAGTGAGTACCAGATCCCACCGTTGATCCGCTGGCTGACATAGCGCTTGTACTGCCCGGAAGGGGTGTTGACGTTGACCTGGACCGCGGACGCTCGGTTGGGATCGCTGGTCCAGCGCAGGTAGACGTTGTAGTAGCCGGACGAGCGGCAACCGCGGTGTCCAGCTGGCCCAGCTGTCGCGGTGGTCGCCGGCTCTGCACCTGGTAATCGTCTCCGTAGTACCCGGCTCGTCGAGCGCGTCCAGTTGCCGCCCAGGTCCGTCTCCGCCGATGCTCTTCGCCGTGGGGTTGTCGAGGATGATGCCGCTGATCGACGACGTCCAGACGCCGCCGGGGCTGGTACTCGCTGCCCAGATAGCGGCTCGTCCGGCGGACGCTCGAGCCCGGTGCCGGGGGCCTCGTAGATGATGGGTGAGTTCCAGGCGTCGCCACCGGCGTAGATGACCACGTGCCCCGAGATGCCGTTGTTCTTGACCAGCACGTCGCCCTCGCGCAGTTGGGAACGGTCGGCTGAGGCGGGTCCACGGCCCCAGACAGTTGAAGAACTCGTAACTGGTGTACCGCGGCAGATGGTGGCGTTCTCGCCGTCCTCTTCCTGATAGAGGAGGGTACGCGGCACTTCCCAACACTTGAGAGTGAAGCCGGAGCAGTCCGGCCCCGTGCCTCCGCCCTGGTTGGGCGTCCAACTCTCCCTACCCCACGTGTACATGGCTCCGATACCCGACTCTGCGCGGGCGATTATCTCCGCCCGGGTGATGGCGGGGATGCCGGCCTGGGCGGGCGAGATCCCGAGGCCGCTCCCGAGGAGCGCTGCCGCGAGCCCCACCGCCAGGCCCGCGGTCAGGCGGACACGCTTGAGGGTCACACGCTTGAGGGTCACGCTGTTGATGGCGGTTTTCACGGCTGCACCTCCTCCACGGACGCGAACGTATGGACCAAGAGCCTGTAGCCTGTCTCGTCGGCGACCGGCTGGATGACCCTTCCGTCGGGAGCTACCACGTAGGGTTGACCCAGATAGGTGAAGTCGGAGTCCGCGAGCAGGAGTTCATCCCCTGCATTGAGTCCCGCGCCGGCCGACGGCAGGCGGGTGCTTGGGTCGGAGGCGCCCGGACCGGCGTCGGCGGCCAAACGAGCGAGAACGAGGGCCGCCTGTCCGCCGCCACGCCTGTCGTCAGCGACCAGGCGGGCTCCTACGATCAGACCTCCCGTGCCGTCCCCGTCGATGGAGACAAGATGCTCCAGCGCGCGGCTCCGGGCGATGTCGGGTCTGCTCGACTGGCTCGCGGTGGCCTTGAGAGTCCTCTTGTCCATGGTTGCCATCGCGACATTGAGGCCGGAGTTGGGCTTGAAGACCGCCTTCGCGGCTCGGCTGAGGCCCGGGTCGAGCGGGCGGCCGGGGAGGGTGCGGAGCTTCTGTCCACCGCCGACAGCCGCGTCGCTCTCCAGGAGGTAGGTGCTCTCATGGGCGACTTCCACGCAGGGTCCTCTGTCGGTCGCGAACAACCCTGTGACCACATCCTCGAGGACCGGCAGGTCGGAGCGGGTGAGTTCCTCCCCGTTCCAGGCCAGGGTGACCAGTTGCCGATCGCGGTCACAGTCCAGGACGAAGACACGGTCGTCGGAGACGGCCAGGAAACGAGGTTCGTTGAGAGGGACGGGGACGCTTCCGGTGAAGTTGCCCCCGGCATCGAGAAGCACGAGACGTGCGTTGACGGAATCGAGGATGGCGATGCGCCCGTCGGGAGCAACGCCGACCGCCTCAGGTCCCCGGGCCAGGCCTTCCCCAGGCTCCGCTAGGCCAACCTGTCCCTGGCCGTTCCCCCAGGTCAGGGTGGCCAGCACGGCGCCGGCGGAGACCGCCGGTAGGTCCCCCGCCTGCTGGGCGCCTTCGGCTTCGAGCTGTCGAGCCGGCCTGCGGATCCTCGCCGGCTCACCCGGAATGCTCGCCTCGGAGATGGTCTGCGGCGGCGAACCCTCCGCGCCCAGCACGAAACCGGGCATGGCGAGCACGCACGCGGTCACTGCGCACAACCATAGGCCAGGCCGGAAGCGAACATGGTCCGCGCCGGGCCTCGACGAGCGACCCGGGACGGGCCGCCTCCGAGGCGAAGCCTGCGCCACCCCCAGCCCGGCGCGCGGCTGCGCGTGTTGTCCGATCGCGTGAGTCGATGTCTCATGACGTCCTCCTTGTGGTCGGGAAAGATGACCCGAGACTAAGGAGGGTCGCCAAGGGGCGACCATGAGACCAAGGGTTGGTGTTGGCGGCACCCGGGGGAGGGTCTCGACGCCGGCGCGGCAGGCCTCCGCCGGGCGCAGCCGCCGCTACCGCTGCTGGCCGGCGTCCGCGCCCCTTGCGACGCTCCCCGCCCGCCGCCCCTGCGGTACACTCTCCATCCAATGCACGAGGCAGGAGGAACCAGGTGATCGTCTTATTCTTCGCTGATGTGGTGGGCAAGCCGGGGCGGGAGCTGCTGGCTGCGAAGCTGCCCGCACTTCGCGATCTCCACAGCGCGGATGCGGTGATCGCCAACGGCGAGAACGCCACCTCCGGCGTGGGGATCAAACCCGCGCACGCCGAAGAACTCTTCCGTGCCGGCGTCGACGTGATCACGCTCGGGAACCACACCTTCAAGCACCGGGAGATCTACCGCTATCTCGACGAGCATCCGCGTATCGTCCGGCCCTACAACTTGCTGGCTTCCAGTCCCGGGAGGGGGGTCACCGTGGTCGACACTCCCGCGGGTCGGCTGGGCGTGATCAACTTACTGGGCGAGCTCTTCCTGAACCCCGCCTGCTCACCCTTCGTCGCAGTGGAAGAGGCCCTGCAGCAGCTTCACGGCGTGCGGAACGTGGTCGTCGACCTGCACGGCGAGGCAACCAGCGAGAAGGTCGCCATGGGTTGGCACCTGGACGGGCAGGTGAGCGCCGTGATCGGAACGCACACCCACGTGCGCACGGGCGACGCCCGCATCCTGCCGGGCGGGACGGCCTGTATGAGCGACGCCGGCATGTGCGGTCCACGTGACTCGGTGATCGGAGTCAAGAAGGAACTCGTCCTCGAACGCTTCCTGACCCAGATGCCCGTACGCTTCGAGATCGCCACGGGGAACGTATGGCTGGAGGGCGTCGTTCTGGAGCTGGGCGAAGACGGACGCGCCCTTCGCATCGAGCCCTTCGAGGTGGGTGCCGACACCTGAGCCGCGCCGTCGGTTTCTCCTAGCTCGGACCTGCGGCCGGTCTCGCCGCCGTCGGCCTCACCGGCACGGGCGGCTAACGACTCCGCGGGTTCGTCTCAGTAGGCCACGCAGAAACGCCTGCGCGTGTGCTGGGGTTCCTCCAGCTCGTCCACCATGGCGACGGCGTAGTCCTCCACGGAGATGCGGCACTCTCCCTGGGCATCCACCAGCATCTGGTCCCCACCCAGGCGGAAGGTCCCCGTTCTCTCTCCCGGCTGCATCATGGCCGCAGGGCTGAGGAAGGTCCAGTCCAGATCGTCCTGCTTCCGGAGCTTGTAGAGGAACTCACGCGTCCCCGTCGCCCCGGGCTTCCACTCCTCGGGAAAGCCCGGCTGGTCGATCACCTGCTGCCCCGGTGCGACCTCCAGGCTACCGGCGCCCCCGACGACCAGGAGTCGCCGCACGCCCGCCTTCTTGACGGCGGCGATGATGGCCTCGGCCCCGCCGACCATGTTCTCGTAACGGTCCTCGGCGTCGGGGTCGGCGTTGTAGGCGGCGATGACGGCATCGTGGCCCGCGAGGATGCCGGCCAGCCTTTCGGTGTCGAACACGTCGGCCTGCTTCGCGATCAGCCCCATCCGCACGGGCAAGCCGCTCCGGATTGCGGACGATAGCCGTCACCTCATGCCTGCGCTGCAGGGCCTCATCCCGAATATGCGACCCGACGTATCCGGTGGCTCCGATCAGGGCTACTTTCATCGGTCGCTCCTTCTGGCTCGGTTAGTCGTCCCTCGGTTGCGCGTCCGTCGGTTGCACGTCCCTTGGCTACACGGTCCCGCTCAGGTCGTGGAAGACGAGTCCGGTGGGCAGTTTGGGGTAGAAGAAGGTGGCCTTCTGAGGCATGCGCTCGCCCGCCAGCGCCACCTCGCGCACCTGGTCCAACCCGGTGGGGTTCATGAAGAAGCCGGCCTGGAACTCGCCGCTCTCCAGGCGTTCGAACGCTTCTTTCGGCTCCTTGAAGAAGGTCACGTGCTTTTCGGCCGCCATGTCGGCGGGGGTGATATGGAGATGCCTCTCCAGTACCAGGCTCTGGAGCACCGTGACGTCGAGCGCCTGATAGCCGGCGCTGCGTCCGGGGGAGGCCTGAGCCGCGGCGTCCGGGTCGACCAGTTGTATCCCGTAGGCTCCATCGATGCCGGGTCCCCACAGCCCGAACGCACCTCGCGGGTGCGCTTCCAGATACGAGTTGATGGCCCGGGCGGCTAACTCCCCGGTCAGCGGCGTTCCCAGGGCGTGAGACGCTCCACCGCGAAGGTGGGGGCCAGCTTCTGGGGGAGGGCGGCCAGCAGTCCGGGATCGAGGCCCGCTACCAGCCGATGGGTGCCGTAGATGGCCAGTCCCGGGTCGGCCATGTTGCTGAAGTAGGCCAGTACGTAGTCGTAGGCCTGTGGCTCGGGCGCCTCGGCGCACTCCTCTGCCTCCGCCGCGGGCGGCAGCGTGTCGGCGGCGGCTTCGCGTCGGTATCCCTGATAGCGCAGCGCGGTCTCGTAGCGATGATGTCCGTCGGCGATTATGAACGCGCCGCCGGCCATCATTTGGCTCACAAGTTCCAGCAGGAGAGGGTCGGAGGTACGCCACAATCTGGTGGTCGTCGCTCCCGGACCTCCCTCGGGGTCCACGAGCACCGTTTGGGCTCCGCCGCCCCCGGACCGGCCTGCCAGGCGGCTGTGATCTGGTCTCCGGGGAAGTCGTAGAGCAGGAAGACGGGGCTGAGGTTCATCTCCGTGGCCAGCATCAGACGGAAGCGGTCCTCCTTCGGCCCCGAGAGCGTCTGCTCGTGAGGGAAGACCACGCCCTCGCCGAACTCGGAGAGGCGCAGCAGGGCCAGGAAGCCGCGGCGCGTGCGCGAGCGTCCGTCGGGCCCCGTGAACAACTCTTCCACGAAGGTGAGGCAGGGCTCGGGATCGCGCACGATGACCCGGTTCTCCTTCCACTCCCCCAGCTGGAAGGCAGCCCGCGTGTAAGGGTTGTCGCACTCGCTGTCGGAGGGTGTGGCCATACCCAGGTCGATGCGCACGACGTTGTAACGACTGCGCGCGTAGAGACGCGACTGGAGTTCCGGCCCGATGACGTCGTAGGGAGGTGCCACCAGTCTCTCCAGGTCACCCGCCCGTTCTCGATGGTACCGCCAGGCGCGAAAGGGAACGACGGTCTGCACTGGTCACTCCTGATCCGGGATGGGCCTTTCACCGCTGAATGATAGCACCGGGGAGTGGGCCTCCCGAGCCGGGTGAAGGGCGGCGCCTGCCGCATCGTTGCGACAAGGGTAGTATGTGGGTACATTGGAAACAACGACCCACTGACTGGGATAGTCGCCCTGCATCAAGCAGGGCGAGCAAAGGGAGGTTGCACTGATGTCGTTCACGGAAAAAGTCACTGCGGGAGCCGACCGAGCCGTCAAGGAGGCCGAGAAGGTCATCGACATGGGCAAGGCCAAAGTCGGCGAGCTGCAGGTCGAGATGCAGATGGACAGTCAGGCCAAGAAGCTCGGCTATCTCGTCTTCGACTTCTACCGAGGTCGCGAGGTCGACCAGGCCCAGCGCCAGAAATATCTGGATGAGTTGTCCCGTCTCGAGGATCAGCTGACCCAAGCCCGCGCCGCGGCGGCCGCGAAGAAACAGGCGGCGGAGGAGGAGAAGGCGCGCAAGCAGGGCGCTGCGGCTCCGGGCGAGCCTGTGCCCGTGGCTCCGGATGACGTGTGGCAGCAGGGATCGGCGGCTGGGGCGGCCGCGGGAGCGGCCACCGAGGCAGGTGCGGCGAGCGGCCGCAGAGGCTGCGGCCCGCCCGGCTCCCAGCTATCCGCCGGTGCCCCCTATCGAGCCTGACTGCAACATCCCTGCCGACGTTTCTGAGGCGGCACGGGAGTCGACCGAGGAGACCTTCAAGGACGATGGCACTTGGTCGCGGGGCGACGCCTGAGCGGGCCACCTGCTAATATCTCGCGCGCAGGGGAGTAGTTCACCCTCTCGCCAGTCGGCGAGAGGAGTCGGGGAGATCGTCACCACGGCCCGCGAGGGCCCGGTCCCCCACCTCGAGATGAGGCGAACGAGACCGGCATCCGGTGCAAACCGCTCGGCCGGTCGTCGCCTGCCCTCCCGGCGGCACGGACAGTCGGGCTGGAAGAAAGGTGACTTCGTTGGCCCGTAGTTCCCTGCCAAAGCTGGCCTGCACCTGGGTCACCCTCGGCCCGTCCGTCGGTCGCTCCGCATCCTGTAGGACGTTCTGATGACCGATTGGCATCGCACCACCACCGACGAGGCGCTCTCCCAGACCGGCACCGCCTCCCGTGACGGTCTGAGCCCTGAAGAGGCCGCTCGCCGGCTCGCCGAGGACGGCCCCAACGAGCTGGCCGAGGCGGACGTCAAGAGTCCGTGGCGCATCCTTCTGGAGCAGTTCACCTCACTTCTCATCATCATCCTCATCCTCGCGGCGATCGCTTCTGCGTTCCTGGGTGACTACGAGGACGCCATAGCCATCTTCGCCATCCTCGTCCTCAATGCCGTTCTGGGCTTTCGCCAGGAATACAAGGCCGAGAAGACCATGCAGGCCTTGCGGCAGTTGGCGACCCCGATCGTCCGGGTGCGCCGAGCGGGCGAGGTGGAAGAGATCCCGGCCAGCGATCTGGTGGTGGGAGACGTGGTCCTGCTCGAAGCCGGCAACCTCATTCCCGCCGATTGCCGCCTGATCGAATCGGCCAACCTGCGCGTGCAGGAATCGGCCCTCACAGGTGAATCGGAGCCCGTCGAGAAGATGGTCGACCCCATCGAGCAGGACGAGGTTGCCCTTGGCGACCAGCTCAACATGGTGTTCATGGGCACCGCCGCATCCTATGGACGGGCGCAGGCTCTGGTGGTGGCGACCGGAATGGACACCGAACTGGGCCGCATCGCCGGGATGCTCCAGAGCGTGCACCGCGATCCCACTCCCCTGCAGAAGCGCCTGGCTCAGCTGGGCCGGTGGCTGGCGCTCGCGGCGCTGGTCCTGGTGGGGATCATCTTCGCCGAAGGGCTCATCCAGGGCGAGGATATCCGTACCATGTTCCTCACGGCCGTGAGCATGGCCGTCGCCGCCGTGCCCGAGGGGCTGCCGGCTATCGTCACCATCGCTCTGTCGCTGGGCGCCCAGCGGATGCTGCGCCGCCGCGCCCTTATCCGCAAACTGCCCGCGGTCGAGACCCTCGGGTCGGTGACCGTCATCTGCTCCGACAAGACCGGGACCCTCACCGAGAACTGCATGACCGTTGTGATGCTTGACGCCGCGGGTCACGAAGTCGACCTGGTGGAAGTCCTCGAACGGGGCCGTCCCGCCCCACTGGCAGTCTCAGAGACCGGCCAGGACGCGCCTCTCATCACCGACAGGCCCGCGCTGGCATTGCTCGTCGCAGGTGGGGCCCTCTGCAACGACTCCCTCCTGGTGACGGCGAGCGTGGGCGATGAAGGGGCTGCGAGTCACAGCGAGCTGCGGGCTCTCGGAGATCCCACCGAGGGGGCGCTCATAATTGCCGCGGCGCAATTGGGTGTCCGCAAAGCCGATCTGGAGAGTCACTATCCCAGGGTCGCCGAGATCCCCTTCGATTCCGAGCGCAAGCTCATGACTACCGTCCACGCCTTACCTGAGCAGCCGATGTCGCAGCTCGGGGGGCTGAACTACTGCCTCCATGTCGATCCGGAATGCGATTTTGTCGCCTTCACCAAGGGCGCCGTCGACTCGATCCTACCCGTTTGCACAGCCTCCTGGGACGGCGACAGGGCGGTCCCCCTCGACCAGCCTGTCAGAGAACGCATCGAGGCGGCGAACGCCCGCATGGCGCAACGGGGCATGAGGGTCCTGGGACTGGCGTTCAAGCTCATGGGCGACCCGCATGAGGACGGGGACTCGAGCGGCTGGGAAGAGGGATTGGTCTTCTCCGGGCTCGTGGGCATGATCGACCCGGCGCGGAGCGAAGCTCGCGAGGCCGTGCTCACCTGCATCTCGGCCGGCATCCGCCCGGTGATGATCACCGGCGATCACCCCCTGACGGCGAGGAGCATCGCCTCTCAGGTCGGCATAGTCCCTCTGTCGAGTGTCCAGGACGACAGCGTGCGCGTGCTTACCGGCGCCGACCTCGACCGCCTCGAACTGCCTGAACTGGAGAAGGTGGTGGGAGACGTGTCGGTCTTCGCCCGGGTCGCCCCCGAGCACAAGATGAAGATAGTTCAGGCTCTCCAGGACACAGGAGAGATCACGGCGATGACCGGCGACGGAGTCAACGACGCTCCCGCTCTGCGCAAGGCTGATATCGGTGTGGCCATGGGGATCACCGGGACCGATGTGGCCAAGGAAGCCGCCGACATGGTCTTGCTCGACGACAACTTCGCCACCATCGTGGCCGCCGTCAAGGAAGGCCGCGTCATCTACGACAATATCCGCAAGTTCATCAAGTACCTCATGGCCACCAATATTGGCGAGCTGTTCGTGATGCTCGCCGCCCCGTTCCTGGGCATGCCCCTGCCGCTTCTCCCTCTCCAGATCCTTTGGATGAACCTGGTCACCGACGGACTGCCGGCCCTGGCCCTGGGGTTCGAGCCACCCGAGCAGGACGCGATGGGTCGGCCACCACATCCGCCCAACGAGAGCATCTTCGCTCGGGGCCTGGGAACGCACATCCTTTGGGCAGGGCCCCTGATGGGCGTCGTCGCGCTGATGACCGGCTTCGTGTTTTGGAACGCGGGGGACGAAGTGTGGCAGACCATGCTCTTCACCGTGCTCACGCTCGGTCAGATGTTCCATGTCATGGCCATACGTTTGGAGCGGGAGTCTCTCTTCACCAGAGGGCCGTACACCAACCCCTACCTGTTCTGGGCCGTGATCGCGACCATCGTCCTCCAGGGAGCGCTGATATACGTGCCCTTCCTACAGGACCTGTTCGAGTTGCAGGCGCTCGACCTCTGGCACATCCTGATGGCGTTCGCCCTCGCCTCGATAATCTTCTGGGTGATCGAGGTGCAGAAGTGGGTGCTCCGGCGGAGGGACCGTTCGTCCGGGGTGGCTCTTACGTAGGGTATGACCGGCTGCGGCGCGGCGGCGCGTACGCGTCGCCGCGCACGCGCCTCGGGCAGACCTGCGCCGCAGCCTCGGTCAGGCGGTGGTGGTGTAGACCTCGAAGGCGGGCGGTCGATCCAGGTGGCGCTTGACCGTGCACAGCTCCGCCGAGCGGATGACGGCATCCCGGTACTTCTCGGGGAAGTCGGCCGGCAGCTTGATCTCGAGCTGTATCTTCGTGATCAGATGGCTCTCGGGATCGCGCTCGGCGATGCGCATGGCCAGGCCTGCTCCCTCGGTCGACAGGTTCCGCTGCTGCATGAACTGCAGGACGAAGATACCTGCGCAGGTGCCCAGCGATACCAGGAAGAAATCGAACGGGGCGAGAGCCGTGCCGTCCCCACCGGCACCCACCGGCTGGTCGGTCTCCACGGTGAATCCCTTGTAGTTCGCGTACACCTTCTTGTTACCGGGGAAGTAGACTTCCATGTCCATGCGCGAGCCTCCTTCGGTGAGCTGTACTCGCTTCACACGATAGCGCAACCTGGGGGGGACGCGGACGCGGGCGGGGCGACGTCGGAGGGGCGACGTCTCACGAGGACGCAAGTCGCAGAGGGCGACGCGCTGCGAGGGTCGCAGCTCGACGGAGCCGCCTAGGAGGCCGTGTCTTTGGCCGCGCGTACCTGGAAACGCTGGGACTCCTCGAGAGCCTCCAGCATCTGCGCGAAACCTGCTTCTATGGCCAGGGAGAGATGGCCGCCTGGGCCTTGTCGAGCACGACGTGGCTATCGAAGCCACACTCCGGGCACCACAGCCGCACGTGCCAGCAGGACCGCTCGTCCTGCTCCCATTCGGAGGCCTGCACGAGGGGCGAGGTGCATGATCGGCAGAAGATCTGGGATTCGGTGCTCACAGGGCCTCGAAACTCGTGCTCTTGTTCACGATCGCTCTTCTCTCCCTGGAAGTGCGGCCCGGCTGGCGTCGGAGCCGTGGCCGTTGAACGGTACGTGTTATCTATCGGCCGAGGCTGGGGATGGGTTTAGGGCCGGCGGAGGTCGCCGACTCCACGGAGAGCGCCGCGGACTCGATGACGAGGGCGCCCCGGACTGCCGGCGGGACTCAGCCCGGCCAACTCTTCCGGGTAAGGCGGTTGGAGACGTAGATGATGACCGCCGCCAGGCCCACGAAGGCGATGACCATCCACAGCGCGTTCGTCCATGATCCATAGATGGTCTCGTTGTAAATGGTGAGGGGCATGGTCGTGGTCTTGCCGGGAAGGTTGCCCGCCACCATCATGGTCGCCCCGAACTCGCCCATGGCCCGTGCGAAAGCCAGTGTGGCACCGGCGACTATCCCGCGCAACGACAGCGGGATCACCACGTGGAAGAGCGTGTAGAGCTCGGAGCGGCCGAGCGTGTAGGAGGCGTTGATGAGACTCTGGTCGACCGATTCCATGGCCGAGGTCGCCGTCTTGACCAGGAGGGGCAGCGACACGATGAAAGAGGCGATCACCGCCGCGTACCAGGTGAACATGATGCCCAGCTGCTCTCCGGTGACGGCCTCGTAGGCCCTGCCCAGCACGCCGTTCCGTCCGATCACGAGGATGAGGAGGTAACCCACGACGGTGGGGGGGAGCACCATGGGAAGCGTGACCAGGACGTCCAGCAAGGCTCGGCCCCGGAACCGCTTGCGGGCCAGCGCGTAGGAGATGGGCACACCCACCAGCACGGCGACCACGGTCGCGCAGATCGCTACCTGCAGGGAGAGGCGGAGCGGGAACAGTGTGCTCATGCTGCCGGCGACCGATCCTTCCTAGGGAAGCTCAAAGCCGTGCTTCTCGAGGATGCCCCGGCCCTCGGGACCGTTGACGAAGGCGACGAACTTCTCACCGAGGGTCTTGGCCTCGCTGGCGCTTACGAGGGCCATGACATAGGCGATCTCGCCGTGCCAGGCAGGGTCAGAGGTCTGCACGATCCTGACGGCGTCTCCGGCGCCGACCGCATCGGTGACGAACATGATGCCCGCGTCGACCTCCCCCTGGGTGACGTAGGTGAGGGTCTGCGAGGCGTTCTTGGCGTAGATGAGCTTCGACTGTACCGCGTCCAGCAGTCCGAGCGAGGTCAGGACTTCGATGGCAGCCTTGCCCTGGGGAGCCGTCTGGGGATCGGCCGTGGTGACCCTCTCCACCTCATCGTCGACCAGGTCCTCGAAGCCGGCGATGTCGAGCGACGAGTCCGCCGGTACGGCCAGGACCATCTCGTTGCTCGCGAAGGTGACGATGGAGGCTTCATCGACCAAGCCCTTCTCCAGCAGGGCGTTCACCTGGGTGGGCGCCGCGGACACGAAGACGTCGACGGGCGCGCCGGCTTCGATCTGCTTCTGCAGGACGCCTGACGCATCGAAGGTGAAGGTGGTGCTGGATCCGTTCACCTGGTCGAAGGCTGCGCCCATCTCTGTGAAAGCGGCCTTGAGACTGGCGGCCGTGGCCACGAGGAGCGAGCCACCCTCTCCGGCCTTCTCGCCTGCCGTGCCGCCTTCCCCAGCGGTGCTGGAGGCCGTCGACTCATCTCCGCAGGCAGACGCGAAGATGGCTACGCCGAACACGAGGAGGACCAGCAGAGCCACGACGAAAGGCCTACCCGAGATCCACGTGATCTTCCTTGCCACCAGTCCCTGTCTCATCGGCTCCGCTCCCTCTGCTTCGTCCTTGAGATTGTGTCGCTCAGCGTCTGACTAAGCGTGATACTGGAAGAAGGATAACGTCTCGTCAGCCATCCTTCAAGTGCTGCGCTAGGCCTGACGCGCGACGGCTTTCCGGCCAAGGATGGCGAGCGTTTCGTGACATCCCCGCTGCCGGCGCACACGGCTACGTACTTGGAGGGAGAGCAGGGATCGAGGCCTATCTGGCCGTCGACGTCGGTGAACGGGCAGATCTCGTTGCCGGTCTGGGTCGGGGTGTACTGGCGTTGCGATGTACGGGCGCCGGATGGCCCATATTCTCGCGCCCCGTTCCGCATGCACTCTCGGCAGTGGATCACCGACCTGATCGCGGACGGCCCGTGCTGGTCAATCCTCGACCAGGCGGTAACCCACTCCCTGCTCGGTCAGGACGTAGCGAGGCTCAGCCGGATCATCCTCGATCTTGCGCCGGAGGCTGGCGACCAGCATGCGGGGGTAGTGGGTCTGTCCCAGATAGCCCGGGCCCCAGACCTCCTGCAGGAGGAAGCGGTGGGTGAGGACCTTGCCCGCGTTCTTGATCAGGGTGGTGAGCAGGCGGTATTCCAGGGGAGTCAGGTGGACCTCGGCATCGTTGACAAACACACGCCGAGCGTCGAGGTCGACCACGAGCTCGCCCACCTGGTAACGAGAGGTCTCGTCCTGTCCCCCGGCCCGGACAACCGCCGCGTGCCGTAGCGCCACCCTGATACGGGCCAGCAACTCCGGCACGCTGAAGGGCTTGGTCAGGTAGTCGTCCGCCCCGGCGTTGAGCGCGTCGACCTTGTCGTCCTCGCGACCGCGGGCCGAGAGGATGATGATGGGTAGCTGCGACCATTCCCGGACCCGGGCGATGATCTCCATGCCGTCCATGTCGGGGAGGCCGAGATCGAGGATGAGGAGGTCGGGCAGACGGGTCAGCAGGTGGGTCAGGCCCATGTGCCCGCTGTCGGCTTCGACGACTTCGTAGCCATCGTTGGTGAGGGCGGCTTCCAAGAAGCGCCGGATGGGCCGGTCGTCCTCGATGATGAGGATGCGTGCCGCCGCAGCCACCTCTCTGTCCGCTCACGCCTGGGCTCCCTCTTGTTCGATCGCGCTCCAGTCGGGAGGCGATTCTCCCACGGGCAGAAGGAAGCTGAAGGACGCGCCGCCCCCCGGACGGTTCTCCGCCCAGGTGCGCCCGCCATGGGCGCTGATGATGGCCCGGGCGATGGCCAGGCCCAAGCCCGCCCCTCTCTCGCCGGAGGCGGCTGAAGCCGAGCCCCGGAAGAGCTTCTCAAAGACTTGTTCCTCCTCGTCCGCCGCGAGCCCGGGCCCCCTGTCCGCGACGCTTACGACCACCCCCTCGTCCTCGAGGTGGGCGCCGATCTCGATCGGGGTCCCGGCATCGCTGTACTTGACCGCGTTCTCCAGGAAGTTGACCAGCGCCTGTTCGACGAGCACACCGTCCAACGGTATCAGGGGTAGATCCGGGGCGATGTCCTTGCTCACCACCCTCCCGGGCAGTTCCTTCCGAAGCCGCCCGAGGGCCGACCCGATGACGTCCTCGAGCGGGAACCACTGTTTCTCGACTTCGATGGCCCCCGCGTCGAGCCGGGTCATGCTCAGCAGGTTGTCGACCAGCCTTGCCAGACGGTTGGATTCCTTGACCACCTCCTGGAGGAGCGCCTCCCGCTGCGCTCGATCGGCCGATTCGCCCAATTCCAGGAGAGCGCTGCTCGATCCCGCTATCACGGCGAGAGGGGTTCGTAGATCGTGAGACACGGAGCTGAGGAGCGAGCTTCGTAGGCGCTCCTTCTCGATCCTCAGCAATGCCGCCTGGGTCTCGTCGGCCAGTCCATCCCGCTCGACGGCCGTCCCGATCTGAGCGGCGAGAGTCTCGAGGAGTTGCCGGTTCTCGGGCGAGAGCAGGGGCTCGCCTGCCGACTGATACACGCTCAGGATGCCGGCGGTCCCCATTGGCGTAACCATGGGGACGTGGACGGCGGCGGCCTCGGGCAAGGTATCCGTGCCGTTGCCCGCCAGTTGACCGTGGTCGAACGCCCACGTCGCCACCGCCTGCTCGCGCGAGTCGGGAGCCAGGGTCCCGGCGCCGGATACCACCGGCTCGAGGCGGCCTTCCTCGTCCGGCAGGTAGATGATCGCCTCCGTGCCGAAGATACCCGACACCTCGCGCTGGGCCGTGGAGGCCAACTGGTGGGCTCCGGAGGTGGCGGACAGTTCGCGACTCAAGCGATAGAGGGCTTCCAGCCGACGCTCCCGCGCCCGCGCGGCCCTTATCTGCCGGCGTAGCCGGGCGGCCAGCGTACTGATGATGAGCGCGACCACCAGCATGACGGCGAAGGTGATGGCGAACTGGGCATCGGCAACCGCGAAGGTCAGATACGGGGGAACGAAGAAGAAGTCGAAGGCCAGCACCCCCAGGACGGTTGCCAGGATGCCGGGGCCGAGCCCGAAGCGGGCGGCTACGAGCGCGATGGCCAGCAGGAAGACAATAGCCTTGTTGGCCTCGGCCAAGCCGATGTCCTGGAAGCCCCAGGCCACCAAAGAGGCGATCACGACGGCGGCCAGCGCCCAGAGCGTAGTCCTTCCAAGCCGGTGCCCGCAGCGGCCTGGCGGGAGGGACGTGCTCCGGCTCCAGCCCGCCCGTTACGACGTAGACGTCCATGTCGCCGCTCTGCCTCAGCAGACCGTTCACGACGTCCTTACGTCGCAGGCGCTTCCAACCGCGATTCGGCCGTCTTGCCGATGGCGATCTTGGTGACGTTCTGCGAGTGGGCGAAGCTGATGATCTCCTGCACGATGTCGTCGCCGCTGATGGTGGCCGTCTCCGCCCCCAGGCGTTCGGCCAGTTGGACGTTCTTCAGAAGCTGCTGCTGCTGAGGCGAGTCTGCGACGTGACCCCCGCGGGGGCTCTCGACGCTCACGGCGATCCAGCGCGCGCCCAGCGAAGCCGCCAGGCGCTTGGAGGTGCGGATGACCTTCGCCGAGGTAGGGCTGGGGCCCACGCAAACGAGTAGGGTCTCGGAGGTGGCCCAGGTCTGCTGCGGCCCGGCGGAGGCGAGTCTGGCCGTCTCCAGATGGGCGTGGACCCGGTCGGCGGTGCGCCGCAGGGCGATCTCTCGCAGCGCGCCCAGGTTGGGGCGGGTGAAGAAGCTCTGTACGGCGCGTTCAGCCTGGTCGGGGATGTAGACTTTCCCCTGGTGCAGCCGTTCGACCAGCTCTCCCGGAGGCAGATCCACTACCTCGACCGAGTCGGCATTGTCGAAGACCGTGTCGGGCACCGTTTCCCGCACCTGCACGCCGGTTATTCCGGCGATGATGTCGTTGAGGCTCTCGAGGTGCTGGACGTTGAGGGTGGTGTAGACGTTGATGCCTGCGTCCAGCAGCTCCTGAACGTCCTGCCAGCGCTTGGCGTGTCTCGAACCGGGGGCGTTGGTGTGGGCGAGCTCATCGACCAGGAGCAACTGCGGATGCCGGGCGAGGGCGGCGTCGAGGTCCAGCTCGCGAAGGGTCAGGCCGTGATACTCCAGCGGCAGCGGCGGGAGCACCTCCAGGCCTTCGAGGAGGACCTCGGTCTCCGGTCGCCCATGCGGCTCCACGTAGCCGGCGACCACGTCTATGCCGGCCGCCGCCATGCGCTGGGCGGCGTCGAGCATCGCGTAGGTCTTACCCACGCCGGCCACGTAGCCGAAGAAGATCTTGAGGCTGCCCCGACTCTGCCGGGATTCGTCGACCTTGAGCTGTTCCAGAAGCTTGTCGGGATCCGGGCGGCCGTCTCTCCATGGGCGTCATCGCCCGGTCAGCGCGTCGAGCGCCAGGTTCAGCTCAAGGACGTTCACGCGCGGCTCGCCCAGGACGCCCCACTGCCGCCCTTCGGTGTGCTCGGCCACCAGGGCCCGGACCTCCTCCGCCGTCAAGCCCTCGGGCCGCAGCCACACGCTCCACCTGGTACTCCGCGGCCGCCGGGCTTATGTGCGGATCGAGGCCACTGGCCGAAGACGTGACCAGGTCCAAAGGCACGGGTCCGTCGTTGCCCGGGTCGGCGCTGCGCAGAACCCGGATGCGTTCCTCCACAGCGGCCAGGAGCGCGGGGTTGGTGGGACCCAGATTGGAGCCCGAGGAGGCCGCCGCGTTGTAGGGGGTGGGCGTCGTGGCCGAAGGGCGGGACCAGAAGTAGGCGGGGCCGCTGAAGGGCTGGCCGATCAGCTCCGAACCGACGATGGTGCCGTCTTGTACGATCATGCTCCCCTCGGCCTCGTGCGGGAAGAAAGCCTGGGATATCCCCGTGACCGCCAGGGGATAGACCACCCCCACCACGATCCCCAGGGCCACGAGCGCCACCAAGCTTTGTCTGACCATCTTGAGCATAGTACATCCCCTCACACGAGGCCCAGGGCATTGAGCAGCAGGTCGATCATCTTGATGCCTGCAAACGGCACCACCAGCCCCCCGAGCCCGTAGATCGAGCAGGTTGTTGCGCAAGAGCTGGGCGGCCGGCCGCGGTTTGTACGTGACCCCGCGCAGGGCCAAAGGGATGAGGAAGACGATGACGATGGCGTTGAAGATGACCGCCGAGAGCACGGCGCTCTGCGGGGTGGTGAGGTGCATGACGTTGAGGGCGTTCAGCTGGGGATAGGTGGCGGCGAAAGCCGCCGGGATGATGGCGAAGTACTTGGCGATGTCGTTGGCGATGCTGAAGGTGGTGAGCGCGCCTCGGGTCATGAGGGTCTGCTTGCCGATGTGCACGATCTCGAGCAGCTTGGTGGGGTTCGAATCGAGGTCCACCATGTTGCCGGCCTCCTTGGCCGCCTGGGTGCCGGTGTTCATGGCCACGGCCACGTCGGCCTGGGCCAGGGCCGGCGCGTCGTTGGTCCCGTCGCCCGTCATGGCCACCAGGTGCCCGTCTGCCTGGTATTGCCGGATGAGCTTGAGCTTGGCCTCGGGCGTGGCTTCGGCCAGGAAGTCGTCCACGCCCGCCTCGGCCGCGATGGAGGCCGCGGTGACAGGGTTGTCTCCGGTGATCATGACGGTCTTGATGCCCATGCTGCGCAGGTCGCGGAAGCGCTCCTTGATCCCGCCCTTGACGATGTCCTTCAGATGGATGACGCCCAGCACCCGGGCCCCGTCGGCCACGACCAGTGGGGTGCCTCCCGCTCTCGCGATGGCATCCACGCGGTCGGCCACCTCCTGGGGCAGGTATCCGCCTTCGCTCCCTCACGTAGGCCTGGAGGGCGTCGGCCGCTCCCTTGCGGATGTGGCGACCGTCGAGGTCCACCCCGCTCATGCGGGTCTGGGCCGTGAAGGGCACGAACGTGGCGCCCAGGGCGGCGAGGTCCCGGCCCCGCAGGCCGTACTCGTTCTTGGCCAGAACGACGATGCTGCGGCCCTCGGGCGTCTCGTCGGCCAGCGACGCCAACTGCGCGGCGTCGGCCAGTTCGGCCACCGACACCCCCGAGGCCGGCACGAACTCCGTCGCCTGGCGGTTGCCCAGGGTGATGGTGCCGGTCTTGTCGAGCAGCAACACGTCCACGTCGCCCGCCGCCTCCACCGCCCGGCCGGACATGGCCACCACGTTGGCCCTGCCCAGCCGGTTCATGCCCGCTATGCCGATGGCCGAAAGCAGGGCGCCGATGGTGGTGGGGGCCAGGCACACGAGGAGGGCCACGAGGATGGTGATCGAGACCACGCTCCCCGTTCCGGCGGCATCCACGCTGTACTGCGACATGGGCCGCAGCGAGACCACCACCATCAGGAAGATGATGGTAAGCGCCGCCAGCAGGATATTGAGGGCGATCTCGTTGGGGGTCTTCTGCCTCTTCGCCCCTTCCACCATGGCGATCATGCGGTCCAGGAACGTCTCGCCGGGCTGCGCGGTCACGCGCACGATCAGCCGGTCGGAGAGCACGCGGGTCCCTCCGGTGACGGCGCTGCGGTCGCCCCCGCTCTCGCGGATCACCGGCGCGCTCTCTCCGGTGATGGCGCTCTCGTCCACCGAGGCGGCCCCCACGATCACCTCGCCGTCGGCGGGGATGAACTCACCGGCCTCGACCAGCACCAGATCGCCTCGCGCCAGCGCGGAGGACGACACCTGCTCGCCGCGAGCGTCGAAGGACGCGTCCGCCAGCCGGGTGGCGATCACGTCCCTGCGCGCCTTGCGCAGGCTGTCGGCCTGAGCCTTGCCCCGGCCCTCCGCCAGGGCCTCGGCGAAGTTGGCGAAGATCACCGTGAACCACAGGAGCAGCGAGATGGCGAGGATGAAGCCCGGCGCCGCTTCCCCGTGCGCCGGCCACCGCCTGCACGAACAGCACGAAGGTGAGGAGAGCTCCCACCCACACCACGAACATCACCGGGTTACGTACCTGGACCCGGGGGTGAAGCTTCCTGAGCGAGTCGAGGACCGCCTGTCCCGTCAGGCGCCAGTCGACGCCCCGCCCCCTGCCTCCGGGACGGCCGGAACCTCCCACCGCATCGCGCCGCCGGTCGGACGCGGCTCTTGGTCGTGATCGGTCGAGCTCATCGTATCCCCTTAGCCGATCATCATGAGGTGTTCGACGATGGGACCCAAGGCCAAAGCCGGCAGGAAGCTCAGCGCCCCGACCACGATCACGACGACGATGAGCAGGCCCGCGAACACCGGCCCGTCCGTGTGCAGGGTCCCAGCGCTGGTCGGGATGTGCTTCTTCTGCGCGAGGGATCCGGCCAGAGCCAGCGTGGGGATGAGGATCCAGAAGCGGCCGATGAGCATGCAGATGGCGAGAGCGATGTTGTAGAAGGTGGTGTTGGCGGACAGACCGGCGAAAGCGCTGCCGTTGTTGCCCACCGCCGAGGTGAACGCGTAGAGGACCTCGCTCAAGCCGTGGGCGCCGGGGTTGGCGATACTCGACCGCCCGGCCTCCGTGGCCACTCCGATCATCGTCCCGGCAAGGATGGCGATGACGGGGATGAGGATGATCAGCGAGGCCATCTTCATCTCGTACGCCTCGATCTTCTTGCCCAGGTACTCGGGGGTGCGTCCCACCATGAGACCGGCTATGAACACTGCCACGATGGCGAACACGAGCATGACGTAGAGACCGGAGCCCACTCCTCCGAACACCACTTCTCCCAGCTGGATCATGACCAGGGGCGCCAGCCCTCCCAGGGGGGTGATCGAGTCGTGCATGCTGTTGACCGACCCGTTGGAGGCGCCGGTGGTCGCCACGGCCCAAGCGGCCGAAGTCGGGATTCCGAACCGCACCTCCTTGCCCTCCATGTTGCCGCCGACTGCGCCGTCGCCGGGCTGCTCGAGACCGGCTGCCATCTGCCGCAACCTGTGGCACCCCCTGCTGCTCGAAGTGGTAGGCCACACCGATCATGGCCACCAGGATGATCATCATGACGGCCAGGACCACCCAACCCTGCTTGGTGTTGCCCACCATGCGTCCGAAGGTGTAGCAGAGGGAAGCCGGAATCAGGAGTATCGCTACCAGCTGCAGGAAGTTGGTGAGGGGCGTGGGGTTCTCGAACGGGTGCGCCGAGTTCGCGTTGAAGAATCCCCCGCCGTTGGTGCCCAACTGCTTGATGGCGAGCTGGGATGCCACCGGACCGACCGCGATCGTCTGAGACGTGACCGTCCCGCCGTCCGCGGCCGCGTACGATTGCACCAGTTGCGCCTCCTGCGCCGGTTCCAGCGTCTGTACGACTCCCTGAGACACCAGCACGATGGCGAACACGAAGGACAGAGGCAGCAACACGTAGAGCACGGCGCGGGTCAGATCGACCCAGAAGTTGCCCAGTCGGTCGGTGGAACGACGGGAGAAGCCGCGGACGAAGGCGATAACCACCGCTATCCCGGTCCCGGCGGACACGAAGTTCTGCACCGTCATACCCAGCATCTGGGTGACGTACTTCATGGTCGTCTCTCCGCCGTAGGCCTGCCAGTTGGTGTTGGTCACGAAACTGACCGCGGTGTTGAAGGCGAGGTCGGGCTGTACGTTTTCCATTCCCTCGGGCCCGCCCGGCAACCAGCCCTGGACCCGCTGCAGCAGGTAGAGGAGAAGGAAGCCCACGAGGCTGAACACAAGGATGCTGGCGGCGTATCTCTTCCAGGTCATCTCGCTCTTGGGGTCGATGCCGCCCAGCTTGTAGATGAACCGCTCTACCGGCCTTAGGGCGCGATCCATCCCGAAGATGGGCGCTCCCTCGAAGACCCTCGCCATGTACGCGCCGAGGGGCCGCACCAACACCAGCACGACGCCCAGGAAGAGGACGATCTGCAGCCAGCCCTGGCTGCTCATCCCAGCTTCTCCGGGCGGATCAGGGCATAGAGCAGGTACCCGAGCAGGATCACCGCCACTATGGCGCTCACGATCAGCATGCTCTCCACAAGGACCATCCCCTGTCGATTCACTCCACCCTTAGGTAAGCACTCGGGCCGTGGAAAAGGCGTTGTGCGCGGGGCGTCCGTCGTAAAGAATCTGCAAAGATTCGCACAGGCGACCGGAGGTACCGCGTGGCCGACGCTGAGACCGGCTACGCCACGGGGGAAAGTCGGCTAGGCCAGGCCTGGGCCGCCTCGTGCCGCTGGGCCCGACCGGAACTGCGCAGGGCTTCTAGCCGGGCTTCCCGCCTAGCAACTCCACCATCTCCCGGATGTGGGCCGGCGACGTGCCGCAGCATCCGCCCAACAGCCGCGCCCCCATCCGTGCGCACTCCTCCACGCCGGCGGCGAAGTGAGCGGGCAACATGTCGAATACGAGAAGCTTGTCGGCCAGGCGTCCTTTGCCGGCGTTGGGCTGGGCGATGATGGGGAGCGACGTGGCCGCGCTCATGGTGGCGACCACCTCGGCCATCTCCAGCGGGTCGAGACTGCCGCAGTTGGCCCCCACGACCGTAGCCCCCGCTTCGGCGAGCGCCTGCGCACAGTCATGGGCCGTGTTGCCCATCACCGTCCGGCCGCCGTTGCCGGCGGTGTTGAAGGCTATGGAGGCGATGATGGGAAGATCGCACGCCTCTTTGGCGGCGCGCATGGCACAGACTGCCTCCCTCAGATCGAACATGGTCTCGATGATGAGGCCGTCCGCTCCGCCCTCCGCCAGGATGGCGGCCTGTTCCCTGAAGGCTTCGTAAGCGTCGTCCTCGGAAAGCGGTCCGTAGGGCTTGAGCATCTTTCCGGTGGAACCGATGTCGCCGAGGACGTATTGGCCGGGGCGTGCGGCTGCTTTGGCCAGTCTCACTCCGGCCAAGTTGACTTCGCGCACGTCCACCCCGATGTTGTGCGACTCGAGGTTGACGCGGTTCATGGTGAGGGTGTTGGTGATGAGGAGGTCTATACCGCAGGCCGCATATTGCTCGTGCACGGCCAAGACAGCCTCCGGATTGGTGACGCAGTTCTGGCCGCCCATCTCCAGTCCGGCTGCACCAAGCTGGGTCCCCATGGCTCCGTCAAGAAAGATGGTCTTGCGGTCGCTTTGCAGCAGGTTCAGCAGGCTCATCCCGACTCCCATCGTCTTCGTCCACCGAACACCAGTCACCGGGGCGCCCGCGGCAGACTCGACGCCCCTCTGTCGATAGTCTAGCCCTCATCCCGTCCCCCATCCACCCCGCCCATCGGCGAGGGCCGACCGGCGACCGCCCACCGCCCACCGGCAGCCCTCCGTACGCTCACCGGTGCGGGCCGCGAACGGGTCCTTACGCGGGTCTTAGGCGTCCGTTGCTTTACTCTGCCATGAAAATGCAGACCGCAGGACGCGCCGCCCCCGACCACCGGGGCCGGGCGCGCACCTGAAGGAGAAGGAGAATGAGCATGAACAGCAAAGCGCGCAGGCGGATCGGGGTGGTGGCCCTCGCGGCGTTTCTCACCAGCAGCACGATGGGCATCGCAGGCTGCGGCAGCAGCGGGGGATCGGCGGCTACCGACGCGGCCCAGGTGACGGCGACGACCGCCGCCAAGACACAGGCCGTCTCGTCCACGTCGAACTGGGACAGCTGCCGCAGGGGTGTGAGCAACGATCCCTACCCTGGGATATGCCACGACTACGTCGACACCAACGGCGACGATATCTGCGACCTCTCCCAGCCCGACCCAAACGTCTCGGCGACAGCCCCGGGCCTCGCTGTCGCCACCGTTGCCGCCGACGCGGGCGCCACCGACGCGGTGTCCGCCGATCCCTGGTCGGGTGACTGCCCGCTGGGACCCTGCGCCGTCTGTGGCATCTGTTCCAATCTCAGCTAGGCGGCGAGATCGGCGGCTGTGGATTCCCCCGGCGCGCTTGTCCGGGGTCGCGCCCGTGCCGCTGCGTCGCTGCCCCTACTGAGCGGACCTGGAAAACAGGTAGTGTCCGACGAAGTAGGCCTGGCCCGAATCCAGCGCGAAGGTCTCCTCGCAGGCCATGAAGAAGATCCGCCAGCGCGCCAGCCAGAGCCGCGCGCGATCACGGCCGTAGGTGGCCTCCAGCAGGGGCATCACCTGGTCGCGGTGCCGGTCGAGATTCTCCAACCAGGTGCGCAGCGTAGCGGCGTAGTGCCGGCCGTCCACCTTCCAGCGGTCGAGAAGAGAGAGGCCGTCCTGATATCGGACGAGGTAGTCCCAGGAGGGCATCACCCCTCCCGAGAAGAAGTGCCTGCTCATCCATCCACCGTCCTCGGGATCGAAGGCGTACAGATGCCGGCGATGACAGAAGACGTGCACGAACAGTCTTCCCTCCGGCCTCAGCCACGTCGCCAGGCGCCCCATGAGGACCTTGTGATTGCGGACGTGCTCGAGCATCTCGACCGACACCACCCGGTCGAAGCGCTCCCGGGGCTCGAACTCCCCCACTTCGGCAGTCACCACCTCGATGTTGGCGAGGCCCAACCGCGCCGCCCGCGCCTCGATGAACTGCTTCTGGACCCGGGAGTTGCTTACGGCCATCACCCGGCCGGTGGGGTAGCGCTCGGCGGCCCACAGTGCCAACGATCCCCAGCCGCATCCAAGATCGAGGATCTCCTGCCCGTCGGCCAGACCGGCTCGCTCAGCGGTGAGTTCGAGCATAGCCTCCTCGGCCCGAGCCAGGCTGGTCTTCCCGTCGCCCCAGAAGCAGCAACTGTACTTGAGGCGGGGTCCCAGCACCCACTCGAAGAAAGGGGCAGGCAGTTCGTAGTGCTGCTGGTTGGCTGTGTCGGCGTGAACGGTGACGGGTCCCGATTCGAACCGAGTCAGCACGGTCGCCTCTCGTTCGGTCTGCTCACGTTCGCTGAGGCGGTCGAAGCGCTCCTGCACGCCCTCCACACGGGAGCGGATCATGCGGCGTAGGACAGGGTCGGGCGGGAGTCCTGCGGAGAGGACTCTGTCCTCCAGGGTCACGACACGCTGGTCGCCGAGGGGGCTTGACCGGCTGGCGGCTGTTTGACGCGCTGCACGGCTATGGCAACGGTTCCCAGGCCTACATGGGCGGTGATGACCGCTCCCGCCTCCAGGATGGGGATATCGACCTCGCCTAGGAGAGTTTGAAGGCGTCGCCTGGCGTATTCAGCCGAGGCCAGACCATCGGCGTGTACGATGGCCACGCGCACGGGCTCGTTCCCCGCAAATCGCGCCACCCGGGCGGCTGCGGCACGGAGGGCCCGCGAGTACCCGAGCCGAGCCCCGTCGGCGTGGACTCCTCCCTCCTCGTCGAAGACGATGAGGGGCTTCAGCTCGATCAGCCCCGCCAAACGGGCTGTTCTGGCGCTCAAGCGCCCCCCTCTCACCGCGACGTCGAGTGAGGGCAGCGCACCGTAGACCCTGGTGTTGAGGGCGGCGGCTTCGGTGGCCGCGACCACCTGGTCCAGGGTGCCCCCGGCCAGGATGGCCTCCCCGGCCGCCTGCACTACCAGACCCAGACCGACCGAGACCTGCCGCGAGTCGACCACGCGCACGCGTTCCGGGTCGACTCTCCCGGCTGCGACGGTGGCACTCTGCACCGTTCCGGAGAGCTTGCCGGAGATATGGACGGAGATCACCGCTTCATGCTCTTCGAGGAGAGCCCTGTACACCATGTCGAACTCGCCCACGCTGGGCTGGGACGAGCGCGCTATCTGGCCGGCCTCTCGGAAGCGTCTATAGAAGCCCGCTGAATCCAGGTCGACGCGGTCGAGATAGTCGACCTCGCCCAGCGAGACGTGGAGGGGCACCGCGGTCGTGCCGTATCTGAGCTTGTCCGCTTCGGGCAGGTCGCAGGTCGAATCGGTAACGAGGGCGATACCGACCGGGCTCCCCGGGCCCGCCTGTCCAGTCGTGGCGGGGTACTCCATCCCGGTCATTTCTCCCGCTTCCGCGTGTCCTCAGGCGAGGGCTTCTGCACCCTCTCCGCCTTGCCGGCTACTACGTTGCGGGCCGCTACTCCGCGGGCCGCTAATAATGGCGAGGCGGCCGCGAGACCGCCAGCTTAGCTTGGTTATTGGCTTCCTTCTCGCTCGGGCTGAAGCCTTTCCCCACTTCTCGGTTTCCCCAGAAGACGTTCCATACCCATAGCGGGCGCTCAGGAGTGGAGGTGTTTGCCTCTCTGACTTCGATTCTCATGGTGATCCTTCTGTCTCAGCGTTTCCGCGATAGGTCGGCTTGTGGGTTTCTCACATAGGGGCTGAACTCTCAGGGCACCTGTCTCACTATACTCGCATCCGGAGGAACCCCCCCGCGTGGCGTCTCACTTCCGCCTGGCCGGCCGGGCGCGGCGCGCGTCCACCGGTACCCCCCGATTGGGCTTGACAAGCCGACCCTGTGCTATAATGCCGACAAGCACTCGTTAGGAATCTGCTTCAGGCACAGCGCCGAGCCTCTCAATCTCTTCGCTCAGTCTCCAGTCTTTCCCTCTCGTTTGTCGCAATGTAACTCCGTTCATGGAGGCTGTAGTGAATTCAGCAAAACTGTACGTGGGCAATCTCAGTTATGAGACGTCCGAAGCCAGCATCAGGACCGCTTTTGAGGCTCACGGCGAAGTGACCTCGGTCAACCTGATCACCGACCGTGATTCCGGACGCCCCAAGGGCTTCGGCTTCGTGGAGATGGGCACGCCTGAGGAAGCTCAGACGGCCAAAGGTGCTCTCGACGGCACCCAGCTCGACGGCCGTGCCCTCAAAGTAGACGTAGCCAAGGAACAGGCGCCTCGCGCTCCTCGTTCGGGCGGCGGCGGCTACGGCGGCGGCGGCTACGGCGGCGGCGGAAACCGCTGGTAAGAGTCGCGTCACAAGCGCACTGAGGAAACGCCGGCCTTCGGGCCGGCGTTTCTGTCTCTCGGGAGATGCTATCCTCATAACTGCCCACGACGTTCGCCCCGGAGCCACCATGCTTCTCTACCTGGTAAACCCCGCCAATCAGCTCGTCAGCATGTCGCTGAACCGGCGCAGCTATTTGAACCGCTTCCGACTGTGGAAGCCGCTCAGTCTGCTGGCGCTCGCCGGACTGACCCCGCCCGGCTGGGACATCTCCGTACTCGACGAGAACCTGGCTCCCATCGACTACGAGGCCTTGCCGCGTCCCGATGTTGTGGGCATCACAGCCTTCACGTCCCAGGCGCCCCGGGCCTACGAGATCGCCGCGGGGTTTCGAGCCCGCGGAGTACCCGTGGTCATGGGCGGCATACATGCGACCATGTGCCTCGACGAGGCGAGCCGCCACGTGGACTCGGTCGTGACTGGTGAAGCGGAGGCAGTCTGGGCCGACGTGCTCGAGGACGTGCGCACGGGGTGCCTGAAGGCCCGATATGAGGGTGGCCGGGCGACCATGGACCAGATCGTCCCTGCGCGTCATGAACTCCTCCCCAAGGGATACGGCTTCGGCTCCATCCAGACCACTCGTGGCTGCTCGCTCAACTGCAGCTTCTGCAGCGTCACCGAGTTCAACGGGGCCCGCTATCGCCAGCGGCCGATCTCCGAGGTGGTCGAGGAATTCAAGTCCGTTCCCGAACGGCGGGTGCTCATCGTGGACGACAATCTCATCGGTCGCAAGCCTCAGCATATCGAGCGCGCCAAGGAACTCTTCCGCGCGTTGGCCGAGGCGAATACGGGCAAGTCCTGGATCGGCCAGACCACCGTCAACTTCGCCGATGACGAGGAGCTGCTCACCCTGGCCGCGAAGGCGGGCTGCGTGGGCCTGTTCATCGGCTTTGAATCGGTCGCGCCCGAGGGCCTTCCCGAGCTGGGCAAGAAGTCGGCCATGCTGTCAGAACGCGACATCCCCGCCTCGGTGGAGCGCATCCGCCGCCACGGGATACTCGTGGTAGGGTCGTTCATCATGGGACTGGACTCCGACCGCCCCGGAGTGGGCAGGCTGATCGCCGAGACGGCCGGACACTACGGGGTGGACAACATCAACGTGCTCTTCCTCACCCCGCTTCCCGGGACCCGTCTGTGGAAGCAGTTCGAGGCGGAGGGAAGGATCGCCTTGAACGCCTTCCCAGGAGACTGGAAGTACTACACGCTCAACTTCCCGGTAGCGCGATACAAACACCTGAGCCGGGAGCTGATCATCCAAGAGATGACCGAGTGCAACGGCACCTTCTACTCGGCCTCGAACATCCTTGATCGACTCGGCCACAACCTCCTGGCCGGGCGCAACCCATTGCTGGGACTGTTGAGCAATCTCACCTCGCGCAAGAACTCACGGCGATTCACACGCGTCCACCAGGTGCTGTGGCATGAAGGAGCCGGCTCAGACAAGCTGGGGCCGCTGGAAGAGCACCCCCCTCTGGATGCGCTGGGAATGTGGGAGAGCGGGATGCAGTTGCTCCGCGGATTCGCAGCCGCACTCAAGATGCCGGTGGCCTGGCTCTTCCGGCAGTCCTAGACTTCGGTCACCGGGACCGTCTTCCGCCGGCCCAAGTAGAGGTTGCGATTGGTCCATTCCACCTGCCATCGCTCCCGTCGCCGGTAGGGACCGTCGGTGTGGTAGGTTCCCCCTTCGGCGTCGACGCAGGTGCCTGGACCCAAGCGATCGGCGTGCTTCTTGGCCAGATCGAGATAGGGGTGCCAGTCGATCGGATCTCGTTCCCCTTGGAGATCATCCGGGTCCTTGAGACGGGAGACGACGTAGCGCACCTCCTTCTTGCTGCTCATTCGCGGCCTCCCTTCTCATGGCAACGTAGATGGGGCACAGCGCACGTGGCGGAGATACTCGCGGATTCGTGGCGATCCAGGATTGGAGTGGCGGGAGTGCCCGCGGGGAAGGTAGGCCACGCGTGAATGTCTTCTTTGTAGTCACTTTATCACGTTGGGCTCCCGGCGCCCCCAGGGAGCGAGCCGGGGACCGGGACCAGAGCCTAGGTCACTCCAGCCATGATGTGTTGACAACCGGCCCAGGTGGCCGGGTCTTCACGCTTCTTGGGCGAGTCGTGGTGATCCTCACGGTTCGTCCACTCAATTCTTGTCCGCAAGCACTCTGCGCTCCGGTGAATGGACTGCCGGTCCGCCTCGATCAAGTCGCCAACCTGGCATTCCGCCTGGATCCGGCTGACGTGAAGCAGCAGTTGATCGCGCGTCTCCCGCGCTTTCACCTCGTGGCCGATCACCTCGATCACTTCCAGCATGTGCAGCAGAACGCTGGCGTTGTTGCAGCTGGCATGGCGAAGCATATCGAAGGCGGCACTGAGCAAATCGGCAAAGGTGACCGGCTCAAGGATAAGGAGCAGCCGGCCATCCCGGTCGTAGTAATGGGAACTGTTGCCTCCCTGCCGAACGAACGCCACCAGGCCATCACCGATATGATCCAGGCAGGTCATGGCCGTGAAGGGGTCGTTGATCGCCGGGGACATGGCCCGCACAGCCATTTCAGTGAGTTGGTTGACCGCGTACTCGACATCTTGGCTGGGGGTGCGTCCGTTGCCGACTTGGACGGCGCGGCGAAACAGCGTTTCAAGGTGCTCATCGACCCGCGCGGCGGGCCAGAGCAGAGCGACGACCGCACCGGACTGGACATAGTGGCCCGGTCTGCGCAGCAGGTGGATGACCAGGTTCTCCTTGCGGGCCAAGGTCAGCACGATCTGGGGATCGACGTACTGGATGTATCCAGCGCTTCTTGCACGGACAGGGTAGCCCCTTGCCTCAGTCTGCATTGCCGGGATGCCCTGTGAGCCGGGGGTCGGCTCGGTCTGAAACCCGCCATCATTGCCATCACCGCCCGTGACTTCTTCCGCGCTCGCCCTAACGACATCAAGCAGCTCCGCACCCGCAGCGGCCGCGATATTCGGGGCCTGCAGCATGGTGCTGATGTGCTGGACCAGCAAGATCAGCGTCCCAAAGGTCGCCACCATCAAGTACACGGCAACAGTGGCATTCAATTGAGGCGCTTCCTCTCCTGAGCTGAGTGGAGGGATGGACAGCGCAGCAGCGAGGCAATACACGAACGTACCCACAAACGCACCCAGGACGAACTGCGTGGTGCGATCGGCCAGGAAGACCCGGAGCAAACGGGAGCCGTATTGGGATGCCACCGTCGATAGCGGCAAGGTGAGCAGGGTAAAGACCACCCCGGCGGTTGCGAGGACGGTGCCGGCCATGCTCAGAAGAGCACTGCGCATTTCACCTGGAGTCCCGGCCAAGACGAAACGGCTGTCCTCTAAGGCCGCATTGGGGACGAGACTGTCCACCCAGTACATCAACCACGCTAGAAGAACCGCCGCGATGGCCATGATCACGGGGGCGAACCAGAAGCTCACCTTCATATGATCCCAACGGTAACGGGCCGCGGCTCTTCTCTCAATGCGGGTCCTCATGTGACACCTCTGAACGTATGCGCTATTTCCGCTCCGGGCGAGACTGCCCCTTGTCTGTCGCGCGGCCTATTGTTTGCAGGGTTGCCGGCGTTGCAGGCTTTCCCGTCGAACCTCTTCAGCTTGCTGCCGCGGCGACGTGTCCGGCAAAACATACCACTCGCTTCATGCCCCCGCGGCACTCATTTCTATCGACTGCAGAGCTTTGCGCGTGGTGCTCAAGGGCAAGAAGTCCCTGCTTGTTCTCTGGCCACCACCCTGAGAGACTGTTAGTGGTTGCTCTCGTTCGCGACCCATACGACCGGAGGTAGCAGAAGGTGGAGGAAGAGCCAGGGCTACCGGGGCAGACCTCGAGCAGAATGCCGCCTCTCAGGCTCCTTCTCGGGGGACTACTCCTGGGCCTTTCGTCCGTCGCGAGAGCCGTATCCCAAGCGGAGATCACGACCGGGAGCCCGCGAGCCCAAGCCGAAGGAGCGGGCGAAACCACGGCGACGAGCCGGTCCTCGATGCCCCGATCCGAACGTCCTATCATCCCGATAGCTCCTAGCCTCGCGGGGCTTCTTCTGGAATCCGAAAAACAGGCCGCGCGTGGTGCGAATACCGCTGAGCAGACCATCCGGGAGCTGGCTGACCTGGTCGCCGGATCCGGCCTCCCGGGAACCCGTCGCATAACGCGGACCGTTTCCCGCGAAGCCGCAAGGATGGAGGCGAGAGGGCAAGCGGAACTCGACCGCCTCGCGGCGGTCGGTCTGGCGGAAGAGCGGCGGCTCGCCGCGACCGCGGAAGCCGCTTTTCGGGATGCCGCGGTCGATATCGTGGACGACGTGGTGGCGCTCGCGATAGAGCGTTTGGCGGAAAGCCCAGAGATCCATCGGATGATCCGTCAGGAGAGCAGCACTCTGCTCGAGGATTTCCTTGACGGGGTGCGCCTTTGGTGCGCGAATGCCGACGGTCTCGTCGAGCGGGGAGCCCGCCGGGTCTTCAGACGGGGAACACCGCGACCCGAAGTGAGTACTGGCGTGTCAGCGCCGGGTGATGTTGCCGCCGTCGACGTCTCGGCCGTCGTGCTTCCGGCGTGCACCGCGCCGGCCGGGTTCGTCTCCAGGGCGGCGGCTCTTCTTCTGGACGCTGTGATAGTGACCTGCGCCGCGGCTGCCGGCGGGTACCTGATCTCCGCCACGCTCCAGGCGCTTCGCCCGGGGATTCTGGGTCAGTACCTTCCGGCCCTTCCAGCGGGGCTTGGCGGCCTGATGTTCTTGGTCTACTTCGTCTTCTGTTGGGCGGTGCTCGGCCGCACGATCGGCATGGGCCTGATGGGTCTCAAAGTGGTCACGCTCCAGGAGGGGCGGGTCTCATTTCCACGAGCTGTGCTGCGATACATCGGCTATCTGGTCTCGACCGCTTTCATGTTTGTAGGTTTCCTTTGGGTGCTGGTCGACAATCGCAGACTTGGCTGGCTTGACCACATCGCCAGAACGCAGGTCGTCCGCGCCCCACTCCCCACAGACCACGGGAGCCAACGCCAAACCAGACAAGAAGCGGGCAGTGCCGAGACGGTAACGAGCGCCGGCAGATGATCGGGCTGGGTCCGGATCAATAGAGAGATAGGTCAGCATAGCTCTGCGTCGCAGGCCCGGACCTCGGGTGCTACTTCAGGTGCGCATCAAGCCAGTCGAGCACCAGGGTGACGTTCTCAGTCGTTGTGAACTGAGCGTCGGCATGGCCCGCGCCCTCGAGTAGTCTCAGTATCACCTTGTCGGCCCCGAGCACATTGGTGAGTGCGTCTGCAAGATTGACGGACTGCTCGGTCGGCACGTTGGCGTCCTGGGTGCCGTGCTCAAGGAAGAAGGGCGGGTCATCGGCCGTGATGTATGTCTCGGGGTCGGCCGCTTCCACCAATTCCGGCACGTCGGGCAGAGCGCTGCCCAGCAGTTGTGACTCGGGCGAGTCGGCCGCGTTATGGTTGGCGGGGCCGAGCCCACTCGCCGTGAACTGCGGATCCATATCCAAGAAGCTGATGGGGCCGAACCAGTCGACCACCGCTTGGACCGAACTCGACTGGTCGGAGTTGCCCTGCTTCATGTCTTCGAGGGCTGCGACCCCCCCGGAAGTACCCAGCATCGTGGCAAGGTAGCCACCCGCCGAGCCGCCCCACGCTGCGATCTTGTCGGGATCCAGGTTGTACTCGGCGGCGTTGGCGCGGATGAAGCGGATCGCGGCCTTGGCGTCGTTGACCTGCGCCGGGAACTTCGCCTCTTGGCTGAGTCGGTAGTTGATGGATACCACGGCATAGCCCCGGTCAAGACCCGCCAGCATGGGGGTCACCTGGCCGTCGGCCTTGTCGCCCATGAGGAACGCGCCACCATGAATGGAGACGATGACGGGGAACGGGCCGGTGCCGGTATTGGGCAGATAGATGTCGAGCTTCTGGGCCGACGAGGCATCCGCATAAGGAATATCCAGGTACTTGGTCGTGATCGAACTGGTGTCGGCGCCGCTCATGCCTCCCTGTGGACCCTGGCCGGAGGGTGCAACGCCGACTGTGGTCGTGGTCTGCGCGGTCGTCGTCTGCGTTTGTGCGACCGTAGTCGTGGTGTCCGCTGCGACTGTGGTCGTGGTCACCGCCTCGCTGACGGCAGTGGTAGAAGCGCCGCAGCCGGCGAAGGAAGCCAGTCCAATGACCGCGATTGAGATGCACAAGACCAGAACCACGAATCGTGAGCGCTTGGTCATCTGACCCGACCTCCTGTGCCGTGCTCTTTTTCCACACGATTTGAGAATACAGGTTCTGTTTGAGGCCGAGCCCCACGCGACGGTGAACAACAGACGGTTCTATCGTGAGTACCGTCAGACGTACAGACGTCCCGTCTGTCGGAACCACTAAGAGATCAGCCGTGGCCGTGCGGACGCGTACACGCTGTCGCGTGGCGGGCGCTGAGGTCGTAGCGGTGGGCCCCATCCCTGTTGCTCCTCGATGAGCAGCGAACGCATGGGATCGTAGATGTGTGTCGCGGGGCTGCAATGGACCAGCTGTAGTGCGGTGACACGATCGCCATTTCTTGTCGGATGGTTCCGTCGCAGGCGTGCCCGTCGACCGCTAAGGTCAAGGTCGCAGCCGACTCTTCCGTCGCGCGGGTCCCCGCTGAAGGAGCAGTCGCGCATTTCCATCTTTGGTTGTATTCGCCTCCCTGCGTCCTCCCGTTACGCTGCATTTCCCGGTCGCCATCGCTCGCAACGAGCCCGGGCCGCTGGGTAGACGGGAATTCAAAACGCGAAGGAGGGTCCCATGAACAGCGTGCATCTCATCGGCCGCCTGGCCACCGACGTGGACGTGAAGGAGGTGAACGGCGGGTCCAAGGTCAGCAGTTTCATCCTGGCGGTGGACCGGAACGCGGAAGAGGCGGACTTCTTCCGGATCAAGGCCTGGAACTCGCAGGCAGAGGCCGCGGGCGACCACCTGGGCAAGGGGCGTCGGATCGCCGTCGAAGGGTCGCTCCGGCAGGATGTCTACGAGAAGGAGGGCGAGGAGCGCAAGGCCGTGTCGGTGGTGGCCAAGAGGCTCGAGTACCTGTAGTCCCCAGCGGAGCACGGAGGCGCGGCGCCGGCCTCGGCCGCCGGCGCCGCGCCGACTGCTCGGAAGGCTGATCATGAGGATTGACACGATCGTCGCGGAATCGGACACTGAACGCACTCATCGGCGGAAACGAGCGGGGTCACCGAGGCAGGTCTCATCAATGTCATCGTCCGGCGCCACAGAAGCACAGAAGCGATCCCTGGCGGCCAAGTTGAGCCTGCCTCATCAGGGGTTCGTGCTCAGCCGGCCTCGGCTATTGGCCAGGGTCGAGAGGCTGCGCGAAGGCGGGGTCGTCTCCGTGGTCGCCGGACCCGGCTACGGCAAGACCGCTTTCATCGTGGACCTTCTCTCGTCCCTCCATATGCGCACGGTGTATTACGCGGTGGATGACGGCGATCGAGATCCTGTGCGCTTCCTTGGGTATCTGATGGCCGGGCTGGATCTATCGGTGGAGAGTTCGCCGACCGGTGACGGCGGCGGCTGGGTCGCTCCTGCGCCGGGCGACGAGACAGCCCTCGACATGGCCGCCACGCTCGTCGACGCCATCTCCGCCCAGGCGCGGCGCCCCACCATCCTAGCGATCGACGATCTCCATCTCATCGACTCCGCCCCTGAGGTCATGCAGGCCCTGCAACTGCTCGTCCGCTCGCTTCCACCGGGGTGGGTGGTGCTCCTGTCCTCGCGGCGGAGGCTGCTGCTGGACCTCGACACGGTCAGCCTCGGAGGCCGACTGCTCCGTCTTCATGGGCGCGATCTCCGCCTGACCCCTCGGGAGGTCGCGGCCTGGGCCCGCCAGAACTGGGCCGTGATGCTCGAACCCTCCGAGGCTCGTGCTCTCTGGCGGCTCACAGAGGGATGGCCTGCGGCGCTGGCGCTTCTCGGTCAGCATCTGCAGACCCGAAGGCCTCAGATAGACCGTCGGGACGTGATCAATGTCATGGCGCATGGGCGGGAGTTGCGTGCATATCTGGAGGAATACGTCATCTCCGGTCTGGAGCCGCTTGCGGCGCAGACGATCCTGACTGCTTCCCTGTTGCCTCGGGTGGTCTTCCCCCGAGACGAAGCCTTCCTGCCCGGAGAGACGGGCCAGGCCGAGTCCCTACTGGAGGATTTCGTCTCCCGAGGCTTTCTCGTCACGGCCACGGGGCGGCGGAGCTTCACACTGCACCCGCTCCTCCGTGGTTTCGCGGAACGGGAGCTTTGGCCTCGCGAGGCCGAGACGGGACTGATCCGACGGGCAGCCGACCACCTCGAGCAAAATGGAGAAAACCGGGAAGCGGCCTATCTCTACCTGCGCGCAGGCTATTTCGAGGACGCGGTGCAGCCTCTGCGGACGCTGGCCGTTTCCTCCCTCAACGTCGTGGTCGACTTCGCCCGCAACGAGTGGCTGGATCTCATACCCGAACACGTCGTCCAGGACCAGCCCTGGCTCCTCGTGGCCAAGGCCAAAGCGCTTCAGCAACAGAGCGAGTATTCGGAGGCGGCCGCGCTCTACGAGCGGGCCGCCCGTCTCCTCTCCGGCGCCGGCGACAAAGCAGGGCTGCTGTCGGTCCTTCTGGCTTCGGTCTTCTGCCTGTTCCACCAGGGACTGTGGGAGGAGAGTCTTGCCGTCCTTGCGCGGTGTCGCTCCCTTGCCGGATCCGCCGGCGAGAAGGCGGAGGTGCTCGTGGCCGAGGGGAACGTCTTCGTGAGTCTCTGCCGCTGGGACGAGGCCGTCGAGAACTGGGAGAAGGCTCTGGCCATCGCGCCCCCCGAGATGCGGGCTACTCTACTGCCGCGCGTCTACCTGCATCGGGCCCGGTTGTTCTTCTCCATGGGACACTACCCGGTCGGCAAGCAGTGGGCCCGCAAGGGAATCGACTCCTGTTCCGAGCGGGTGTCGCCCATGCAGGCTGTGGGTCTCAACGGTAGCGCGATACTCGAGTACGTCACGGGCGAGTACGATGTCGCTGGGAGGCACGTCCGCGAGTCCCTTCGCGTGGCCCGCGCCCGAGGTTACACGTTCGTGCAAATCGCCGCGCAACTCACTCACGCCGGCCTGGTCATAGCTAGCGGGGACTACCGCGCCGGACTGGCCGAAGTGCGCGAGGTCCAACGCTTGGCGGCCAAAGCCGGGGACTCTGAGGAGCTCTTCTGGGCCGAAGACATGCTGGGCGATCTGTGCAGGCGGCAGAAGAACCCGCGGAAGGCCTTGGATCACCATCGCAAGGCGCTCGACATAGTCGACCAGAACCGCCTCTCCTTGTTCGAGCGCGTCCAGGCCTCCACAGCTATCGGCCTCGACCTGGTCGCCATGGGAGACGAGGACCGTGGACGGGCGGCTCTCGAGGAGACTGTGGGGATGAGCCGGCGCTGGGGGCTGGACGGCTCTCTCGTCCCATCCCTTCTCTACCTCGGTTGGCTCCACGCCCGCTCCGGGCGTGAGCCCGAGGCGGCGCGATCGCTGACGGAGGGGATGAGGCTGGCGGCGGAGCACGAGCATGTGCATTTCCTCGTTCAGGAGGCGCAGCTGGCGATTCCCATCCTCGCCCTGTGCGACCGCTATGAGGCGGGATCGTTCGTCAGAGCACGGATCCTGCCCAAGCTGCCCCCTCGACTTCAGAGCTACTTCCATCTGTTGGCTGATGGTCCGACCTATCCCACCGATCTCCCCTTAGGGCCACCTCGTTCCTCGCGGGTGGCCGTGCAGTTCACGGGCGGGGATGAGCGTGAGCACCTCAGCCCCGAGATAACTCGAGGAATGGAGACACTCACCGACCGGGAGAGAGAGGTCCTCAAGATGATCTCGCTCGGCATGCCCAACAAGGTGATCGGCGCGAAGCTCTTCATAACCGAGAAGACGGTCAAGACACATGCCAACCACGTCTTCAGGAAGCTGGGCGTGTCCAGCCGGCTCCAGGCCACCCTCGTCTTCCAGAGCTATCAGCGAGCCCGAAGGGGGCGACCGTCCGGGGGCCGAGGGCCGGCAGGCACGAAGTAAGCCGCCCGCGGGCCCGGCCGGGGCGGCCGGTGACCCGCTAAGCGGCTTGGGCGCGAGTGGGCGCTCGCGAGGGGGCTACTTCTCGATCTCTACCGGGATCTCGATCACGTTCTCTTGCGAACCGTCCTTCGCGGAGTACACGAAGGTAATTATCGAGCCCGGGCCGGACCGGTCGACTTCGAAGTCGGCGGTGACGTCGAAGGTCCCCCGGGTCCCGGTCCCGGAGGTGGCTGTTACGTGGTTGTCGTAGACTATGCGGCCGTCCCAGTCGGTGACGTTGAGCTGGAAGGTCGCTTCGAAGACGTTGGCCGTTCCGGTCACCCGCACGGGGCTCGTGATCGTCTCGCCCAGAGTGGGCGATTCGACCAGGATGGCCGGAGAGAGCTCCTCGTAGTCGGTGCGATCGACCGGGTGATCGAGGATGAGACCCTCGCCGCCGAACACCTCCACCGGTTCGCCGTCGAGCATGAAGTTGACGCCCTGCACGGTCGGGAACTGGGTGAGCGTAAAGACCACTTCGGCCAGGCGCATGGCCATGGAGAGGCTGCCGCCGCCGGACGCGTACTCCTTGGAGAGATCCACGGTGGCGATGCCGTCATCGATGGTCAGGCCCAGGAAGGTGGTGCCCTCAGGGATGTTGCTCACCACACCGGCTTCCTTCTCCACTGCGGTGGGGCCTTCCAGGAGCGCCTTCATGGCCGCCGCGCCCACGGCGTCGGTCTTGGGCAGCACTCGGGCGTGGGCCGAGATCTTCTCATCCCGGGAGTAGTAGACCCTTACCTTCATGGTCTCCTCTTCCGGGGCTGAGGTCGTGGTGGTAGTGGTCTCGCTTGCCTCCGAGGTCGAGGTAGTGGTGCTTTCTTCCGGCGGTACGGTCACAGTGGTCTCGCTTCCTTCGGTGGTGCTGACCGTGCCGCCGTCACCCACCTCGTCGCCCGAGCCGCAGGCGATCACGCCAAAGGTCAAGGCGAGCAGAGCCAGGACGAGCACGCCGGCGAGCAGCATGTAGCGCGGGGCCCGCCGGCGACCGGGTTGCGCGGTTGCGTGTCTGTGTTCCATCGGTTTCCCTCCTTCGAGGACCTGTCCGTTCCAGTGCGCGTTTCTGCATGTGGTGATTCCATGTTTGACCTCGGAATTAACGGACCTGCTGCGATCCTGTAACGATCGTGTCACAGAGTGGGATCCGGGAGGGTCAGGACGAAGCGGGCTCCGCCTTCCGGGAGGTTGGCAGCGGTCAGGTCGCCCCTAAGCAAACGGGCGTTCTGGCGCGCGATCGCCAGGCCCAGCCCGCTGCCACGGCTGGAGGCGCGGCTGGGGTCGGCCTTGTAGAAGCGGTCGAAGACGTGAGGCAGGTGCTCCGGCGATATGCCCGCACCCTGGTCCTCCACGGATATCTCCACCACGCCCTCCTCACCCGGCCCGCCCGTTTCGGAGCGGACCCGGATGAGCACCGGCGGCGCTCCGTGATGCAGGGCGTTGTCGACGAGGTTGACGACGATGCGCTCCAGACGTCGCTTATCGGTCTGGATGATGTGACCCCCGCCGTCCTCGCTCTCTATCCCCACCTGGGACGACCACCCGTAGGCGCCCACCAGGCGGGTCAGGAGATCCTCCAGATAGACGGTTTCGATGAAGGTATCGGCCGATCGGGCGTCCAGCCTACTGATCTCGAGCAGGTCGTCCACCAATTGCCGCAGCCGCCCGATGTCGGTGCTGACCATCCCGGCCAGATGGTTGACGTCCGGCGGGCAGCCACTCGATTCGCTCTGGGTGCGCACTCTCAGCAGCGAGGCCTCGCCCACCAGCGCGGAGACGGGCGTGCGCAACTCGTGAGCCACGTCGGCCACGAAGCGGCGTTCGCGGGCCTGTCCGGCTTCCAGGTCCTGCATCTTCGCCTGCAGGTTCTCGGCCATGCGGTTGAAGGACGCGGACAGCACTCCGAACTCGTCCTGGCCGGCAGGGAGCCGGATGTCGAGGTCGCCTTTAGACATGAGCACGGCAGCCTTGCTGGCCCGGCGCAGCGGCCCCAGCAGGCGTCGAGCCACCAGATACCCTGCCAGGGCGCCCAGAACGGCCAGGATCACCCCGGCCACGAGGAGGATGTTGCGCAGGCGGGCGAGGTCGGCGAGGCGCGCGCCCTGCGGAAAGAAGAAATACAGACTGAGGTCGTCGCGGACTTGGCCTCCCACGGCGACCGTGGGCTCGTCGGCCATCTCGATGGTCTGAAAGCCTATGCGCCCCTCCTCCACCTTCGCCGCCAGTTCCGCAGTCACCAGATCTTCCGTGACCTGCGGACCGGACACGTAGGTCTCGTCGCCCGCCCGGATGAGCGTGGCGAAGTCACCTCTGCGCTGCAGTGCCGCCAACAGCCGGTCGTAATCCTCGGGCTGAGGCTCGGTCGGCAGGATGGAATCTGCCAAGAAGAAGTTGAACTGCGCCTGGGCGAGGGCTTTGTCGAGTGCGTCGTCGTCCGAAGCCGCCTTGGTGATGAAGTAGGCGGAGAGCGCCAAGGCCAGAGCGGTCACGATGATGCCGGCTGCAAAGATGAGGGCCATCCGGCGGGTCAGGGAGCGCCGGGGGCGGAGCGTGGCGGCAGATCGGCCGGGCATCACCGCTGAGCCTTGTAGCCGACACCTCGCACCGTGAGTATGAGGCCCGGATGGGCCGGGTCCTCCTCGATCTTCGCGCGCAGACGTTGGACGTGCACGTCGACCAGACGGCTGTCGCCCAGGTACGAATACCCCCAAACGAGTTCCAGCAACTGGTCCCGAGACAGCACCTGGCCGGCATGACGCACCAGCTCGTAGAGAAGGCGGAACTCGGTCACCGTCAGGGGGACTTCCTCAGAGCCACGGCGGACGACGAAGGCCCCGGGATCGATGGTGAGGTGCCCAGAAGGAGAAGTGGCAGTGGCATCGGGGCGCCCGCCTCGCCGGTCGTCGTGGCTCCGCCGGAGGGCATAGTGGCGGCAGCGCCGGCATCCGCGGCCCCCCGCACCGAGGCTCGTCTCAATACAGAGCGCACTCGAGCGACCAACTCGGGGAACTCGAAGGGCTTGGTCACGTAGTCGTCGGCACCCGACTCCAGGCCGTCGACCACGTCCTCGGTCGAGGTCCGCGCGGTCAGCATCACGATGGGCACCAGCGAGATCTTGCGTAGCTCGCGACAGACGGCGAACCCGTCGAGTCCGGGCAGCATGACGTCGAGCAGCACCAGATCGGGATTGTGCGACGCGAACGCGAGCAATGCTCCCGGGCCGTCCTCGGCGGTCACCGTCCGGAAGCCCTCGCCCTCCAGACCTAGGCGGATGACCTCCCGCAACGAGGGGTCGTCCTCTACGATGAGCAGAAGCGGGTCCACGAGGGGATTATGCCCGCTGGCCACCACGTAGTCCAGCACGCCTCTCGGCGGAGCCCAAAGCGCCGCGCGGCCCTCAGCGGCGGCAGGAGGCCGGACCACGGACGCCTACAGCGGACGTATGTCAAGCGCTCCGCTCCGCGGCTTTTGACGCAAAGTCGGTCATTTTTCGCTTTGACGTGCCATATGTAGGGTGTTAGCATTGCTCCGCACACAAGATGTTGTATTCTTGGCGGGGGCAGAGACCGAGGCCCGTCAGAGTATCCGCCAGACACCGGGTGTCTTCGTTGTACGCCTACAGGGACAAATCACCGCAACAAGCGTCAGAAGGTGAGGGATCGTGAACTGTCCCTACTGCGGGCTGGCCGAGAGTCGCGTGGTCGATTCGCGCGAGACCGACAGCAGAGAGGCGATCCGGCGTCGGCGGGAATGCTCCGCCTGCGGCCAACGCTTCACCACCTACGAGAAGATCGAAGAGATCCCCATCATGGTGGAGAAACGCGACGGCAGCACCGAGCTCTTTCACCCCGACAAGCTCCTGCGCGGCCTGCTGCGGGCCTGCACGAAACGGGACGTTCCGCTGGAGCGGCTGGAACAGATAGTGGCCGATATCGAGCGGCAACTGCGGGAGGAACTGCTCTACGAGGTGACGTCCGAGCGGGTGGGTAACATGGCGCTGGAACGACTGCAGGAGGTGGATCTGGTGGCCTACGTCCGCTTCGCCTCCGTGTACCGGCAGTACGAGAGCGTCGAGGAATTCAAGAACGAGCTGGAACAGCTTGCGAAAGAGGGGATCCGATGACCGTCGCCGAGGTACGAGCTTTGTCGGCAGAACTGGAGCAGAGGCTCTCCCCCAGCGCCAAGAAGGTGCTGGAACGGCGCTACCTCAAGCGCACCGAGGACGGCACCCCCATCGAGACCCCCGCCGACATGTTCGCTCGAGTGGCTGAGAACATCGCTCAGGCCGACCTTCAATACCGGCCCGACGTTCCTCTCGACGAGACCATCGCCGAGTTCTTCGCCGTCATGTCCCGGCTCGAGTTCCTGCCCAACACGCCCACCCTCATGAACGCGGGGCGCGAGCTGCAGCAACTGTCGGCCTGTTTCGTTCTGCCGGTCGACGACAGCATGGAGTCCATCTTCGGCGCCATCCGCGACGCCGCTCTGGTCCATCAATCGGGAGGCGGGACGGGCTTCAGTTTCAGCCGTCTGCGTCCCAAGAACGATCTCGTGCGCTCCACCATGGGGGTGGCCAGCGGTCCGGTGTCGTTCATGCGCGTCTTCGATATGGCCACCGAGACCATCAAGCAGGGCGGCACTCGGCGGGGTGCCAATATGGGCATCCTGCGCGTGGACCATCCCGACATCATCGAATTCATCCGGGCAAAAGAAGACGAGCACATCCTCAACAACTTCAACATCTCGGTGGGAGTCACCGAGGAGTTCATGGGGGCGGTGCTCACTGGGCAGGATTACGCGCTTCGCAACCCCCGCCACCGCACCGAGGTGGGGCGGCTGAACGCCCGCGAGGTCTTCGACCTCATCGTCGACCTGGCCTGGAAGAACGGCGAGCCGGGCATCGTCTTCCTCGACCGGCTCAATCGTGACAATCCCACGCCCAAGATCGGCGAGATCGAGTCGACAAATCCTTGTGGTGAGCAGCCTCTTCTGCCCTACGAGAGCTGTAACCTCGGGTCGATAAATCTTGCCCTCATGGTCAAAGACGGCGGGGTCGATTGGGATCGGCTGCGCCGGGTCACCCGGACCGCCGTCCACTTCCTCGACAACGTCATCGACATGAACCGGTACCCGCTGGCCGAGATCGGCGAGATGACCAAGAGCAACCGCAAGATCGGTCTGGGGGTCATGGGCTGGGCCGACATGCTGGTCGAACTGGGCATCGCCTACGACTCCGACGAGGCCATCAGGCTGGCCCACGAGGTGATGGGGTTCATCCACGGCAAGGCCATCGAGGTGTCCGAGGAGCTGGCGCGCGACCGGGGGACGTTCCCCAACTGGGAGGACAGCACCTGGGCGGCCACGGGTCGCCGGGTGCGCAACGCCACCCTCACCACCATCGCCCCCACCGGGACCATCTCCATAATCGCCAACTGCTCCAGCGGAGTGGAGCCCATCTTCGCCCTGGCCTTCATCCGCAACGTCATGGATAACACCGAGCTCCCGGAGGCTCATCCCGCCTTGGAGGAGGTGCTCAGGGAGCGGGGGCTCTACTCCGAGGACCTCATGAAGAGCATCGCGGCTGTGGGCGGTCTGCACGAGCTGGAAGTGCCCGACGACCTGAAGCAGGTGTTCGTCACGGCCCACGACGTCAGCCCCGAGTGGCACATCCGCATGCAGGCGGCCTTCCAGGACCACGTGGACAACGCCGTCTCCAAGACGGTCAACTTCCCCAACCAGGCCAAGCCCGAGGATGTGGAGCGGGTGTATCTCCTGGCCTACGAGCTGGGGGTCAAGGGAGTCACCATCTACCGGGACGGCTCCCGGCAGGAGCAGGTGCTCAACATCGGTGAGGTGAAGCGCAAGGGAGGAGAGGCGGGCGCCGGCCAGCAGCTGGAACTGGACGCCCAGGCGAAGGAGACCCTCCCGGTCCGGCCGAGCCGCTCGCCCGTGCTGCGCGGCGAGACCCGCGAGAAGGTGACCGGGTGCGGCAGCCTCTACGTGACCGTCAACGAGGACGACTTCGGTCCGCGCGAGATCTTCGCCAACATGGGCAAGGCCGGAGGATGCGCCTCGGCTTCCACCGAAGCCATCGGCCGCCTGATCTCCCTGGCCTTCCGCTACGGAGTCCCTCCGGACAAGATCGTCAAGCAGCTGCGGGGCATCCGCTGTCATGTGCCGCTGGGCTTCGGGCCCAATCAGATCCTCTCTTGCCCGGATGCCATCGGCAAGGCCCTCGCCGACAAGTACCATCTCATGAACGGCAACGGCGGCAAGGCTGTGGGCCAGCTGGAGATGCCCATCGCCTACGCGCAAGGAGCCTGTCCGGATTGCGGCGGCGCCATCGAGCACGAGGGCGGTTGCATGGTGTGCAGGGCCTGCGGCTACTCCAAGTGCTCCTAGGGTGAAGGCCTGCTCGGCAGGCGGGAGGGCCGCGGTGACGCTCTTCACCGACATCGAGCTGGTCTCGGTCGAGCAGGCAGGCTTCCCCGATGCGTTCACGGTGACCTTCGACGTCATCTATGCCGGCGAGACGTGGTGCCGGTCGGTGGTGGGGGTGGGAAGCGTCGTCGGCCGCCGAACTCGGGTATGACGAGAGGGCGATCGTCGGGGCCGCCCGCGACGCGTTACTGGATCTGCTCGTTGTGGAGGCGGTCCCGGTGTCGTTCCACCTGCATCTCGGACCTGGCGGATCGACCGTACTGGCCCGGGGGACACCCGGGGCTGAGCTAGCCGGTGGCGCGGCTGCGCCCCCGGCGGCCAGCTATCGCTCCACGATCCACTCGTCGGTCCAGGCCGGCCGCGAGGGCGCCTGACCTGAGTCGAGCATGCCGATCCACTCCTCGTCGGTGAGCCGCTCTGCAAGGGGCACGGTGAACTCGTAGTAGGAGTAAGAGGCTCCGGCGCACAGCTGCAGCGTCCCGCCCACTTCGAAGGCCGCGTAAAGGGTCAGGGGATAGCCGGTCGCCTCCTCCAGCGCCTGTTGCGAGATGGTAGCTGGTGTGTACGTCGGCCACCAACAGCGCTCTTCTCCGCGGCCGGGGAAAGCGTCCGCCCCTCTTCACTGTCCGTGAACTGGCCCAGGGTCTCCAGATAGTGACCGTACTCCTGGATCGTGTAGCGCTCCTCCTCGGTCAGTTCTTCGCCGGCCAGCTCCTTCTCGGCGATCGACCGCAGGGTCTCGGCCAGGCCGATCATCGTCTCCAGCTTGTCGGCCGATCTCCGGGTCGACCGAGGCCGTACTGGGTGAGGCCCTGACGCAGAGTCGTCGCCAGACTCGCCGATCTTCGCGTAGAAGGCCGGATACGGCTCCACGTATCCGGGCACCCGGGCTTCTCTTCACCCCCACCCCCTTCCGCGGCCACGGACTGCTTGGCATAGAGGATGGTGTCGTGGCGCAGTTCTGTCCAGCTGCCCAAGGCTGTGTTCAGGCTCTTGCGGGCCCAGACGCGAGATCTCATGAAGTCGGGAGCGCGCTCGTCGGGAAGAGCCATCACGTGCTGGAGTGATTCGAGCCACCCTGTGTAGAGATTGGCCGGCCAGAGATCGGAGTCGCGCTCCGCGAACTCCTCGTTCACCTTCTCGATCTGGCTCTCCCAGTTCTTGTAGCGGTCCTGGGCGATAGTCCTCCTTCTCGAGCCGTAGGCTTGGTCGGATCCCAGCACGGTCATGACGTCGAGGCCCATGGGGATGTCGCGCTTGCTTGTCGGGTTCTTCGCCCACGTATGCCCACACCAGTTGCTGGAAGGCGTACGAGTCGGGGATGTAGCGCTGTCCCATGACCCGGAAACTGCGCTCGTTCTCCTCGCGGTTCTCGGTGTCGCCGGCGGGCCGGACTGTGGCGGAGAGGATCTTGGGGGCCGGGAGGCGTTGAGCGCTTCTCGCACTGTCGCGATCTTGCCGGCGTCGGCAAGGTCGTCCGGGCTCCGGGCTGGGCCGTGCCGAAGACCTCGGTGAGCACCAGCTGCATGTCGTCGACGGTCAGGTCGTCGGCCCGGCCGACCAGGAAGCTGGTCGGTTCGTAGATAGCCATCCAGGCTTCCTTGGCCGGACCGGTCAGTGATGAGGCGATGAGGATGGCCCGCCGGGTGAGGCTGGCCGCTTCTTCCTCGGTGAGGTCCGGGCTCGCGCGCGTTTGATGAAGAAGCCCGTGTGACCGTACCACATCATGGCCTTGAAGTAGCGCTCGAGCTTCTCGCTGCGGGTGTAGTGGCCACGAGGCTTGTACTGGCTGTAGTCCTCGGTGTAACCGAGCAAGGGGGATTCCGTAGTCCCCCGGCCGCTTCGATCAGGGCCAGTTCTGCGTCAACCTCCTCCTGGACCACCTCAGGCCCCGAGGCGGCGCCTGCCAGCAGCGAGCCCGCCACGGAGAAGTAGGCCATGTTGAGCCGCGCCTCCTCCTTGATGCCGGGATCCGCGGCGCTGTTCCACTGGTCGGAGGCCGCGTCGTACAGAGCCTCAGTCATCACGACAGCCTGGGCGAAGAGGGACTCCTCTTCCAGGCGCTGCAAGAGGGTATCGAAGAGCCCGTGGTAGGCGTTGAGCACGGAGTCGGTCGTGACCAAGAGCGGGAGGCCCTGGTAGCGGGCGCTCTCGTACACCTGCCAGAACCGCCAGGGCCGTTCGGCGGCGCGGGGCGTCCACGGCTACGAAGCTCTGGCGGGCCAGAGACGCTCTTCTGGGCATCGGTCAGGCCGGCTTTGTCGAGACCGACCACCGTGGAAAGGTCGACGGCCTGGGACTCCAGGTAGGCCGGCTCGTGGGCGTATCCACCGGTCGGGGTGCTCGTCGGGTCGTCCACCGGGGTCTCGGTGGTGCTGGTGACCGGCATCGCCGAGGTGCTCGTCGGGGACGGGGCGTCGGCCAGGGAGGTCGTGGTGGAGAGGGGCTCATCTCGGCCGCATCCTGTCGCCGACAGCAATATCAGCATCGAGAGAACGCCCGCCAGGAGGAGAAGCATCGCGTAAGGAGTCGGTCGCTCCCGCAGGTGCAGCCCCGCGTGTCGTCGGCCGTCTGTGAAGCCACGTCTTCATAGTCGCCCCTCCCTCGCCTGTCGGTCCCGGCCGATCTGTCGCGCCGCAAGATGCGTCCAAATTCCATGGTCGCCCGGCAATGTCACATGGTCGCCACGACCACGTAACGATAGTGTCACAGAGGGTCGGCTCATCGTGTCACGCGCTGTGAAGCCGAAACCGTTCCAGCGATAGGTGGTCTCTACCACTGCGTCCCCTGCTGCCGAGACCTCCTCGGTGAGAACGACCAGGTCGGGCGTCGGGGTGGCCTGCTGTCCCGCTGAGTCTGCCGGGAGGTCGTCGTCGACGGGGACGATATGGAGCGAGAGAGGCCGGGGCGTGAGCGGACTGGTCACCAGTCGCTCACGGTACTCGTCCCCCATGCAGGCGAACAGGCCCAGGTGGCGGCCGTCCGAGGATTCGAGGAGGGCGGTGACCTCCGGGAGGCCGTTGCCGTCGGCGTCTGCGATGAAGGCCTCGACCACCCGCCACTTGTCACGGCTTCGGTACACGGTGAGGCCGTCGGTGAGGACGAGGCTGCCGTTCTCGGCGGCCAGGCGCACCTGCTCTCCGACGCCGTCGCCGTCGAGATCGACGGATACGGTCCGCGTCGGCGACAAGTCGGTCACCCATGCGGGCGAGCGGGGGTGAGGACGACGAGCAGCCGGTCGTCGACAGCAGGGTCACCGCCAGCAGCGTGACGGCCAAGGCCGTCACGCCCAGGACCATCAGGATGCGGAAGGTCTCGGCAGGGACGCAGAGCGAGTGACGCAGGCCGACCGTGCATGGGGATCGGCGCCGTGCCACCGCGGTGTGGCAGGCGCGCCGCGCGCGGCCGGCGCGGTCCGCCCGGCCCAGCGCGCGCCCCGGGATCAGCCGGCTGCGCGCCGGTTGCGGTAGTCCTCGATGGCCGCCTGCAGCCCATCGGCGGCCAGGTTGGAGCAATGCATCTTGGCAGGGGGGAGGCCGCCCAGAGCCTCGGCCACGGCCTTGTTGGTGATCTCCATGGCCTCGTCGAGCTTCTTGCCCTTGGCCATCTCGGTCACCATGCTGGAAGTGGCCACGGCGGCTCCGCATCCCAGGGTCTGGAACTTGATGTCCTCGAGCGTCTCGTCCTTCACCTTGATGGTGATGCGCATCATGTCGCCGCACTGGGGGTTGCCGACCTCGCCGACGCCGTCGGCATCCTCGATGACGCCCATGTTGCGCGGGTTGCGGAAATGCTCCATCACGAGTTCGGAGTACATGTTCAGTTCCTTTGCTTGCAGACGCAATTGGCGCACCAGATGGGCGACATCTCCCGCAGTCTGGCGACGATGGGCGGGAACACCCTTGATGAACTGGTCGATGTCGTCGGCCGTGGTGCTGCGCCCCAAGCGTGACGCGCAGACGAGCCGTGCGCGTGCTCGGCGGGGATGCCGAGTGCCAACAACACGTGGCTCGGCTCCAACGACCCTGTGGTGCAGGCGGAACCCGACGACACGCAGATGCCTTCCATGTCGAGCATGAGGATCATCGACTCGCCCTCGATGCCGTCGAGACGCACGTTGAGGTTGCCCGGCCAGACGGCGTCAGGGGTCGCCGTTGAGATAGATGCGCCTCGATGTTGGCCTCCAGGCCCTCCCACAGTCGGTCGCGCAGACCGGCCTCGCGGACCGCGTCGTCGGCCATGCGCGCGCCGGCGAGTCTCGAGTGCCTTCGCCATGCCCACGATGCCGGGCACGTTGTGGGTGCCCGCCCGTCGGCCCCTTTCCTGGCCTCCGCCGTGAAGCAGGGGGGTGATGCGGGTGCGCTTGCGCAGGTACATCAGCCCCACGCCCTTGGGGCCGTAGAACTTGTGGGCGCTCATGGAGAGCATGTCCACCCCCAACTCGTTGACGTCGAGGGGAAGCTTGCCGGCCGTCTGGACGGCGTCGATGTGGAAAAGGACTCCGGCCTCGCGGGTCACCCGGCCGATCTCGGCGATAGGCTGGATGGTCCCCACCTCGTTGTTGGCGTGCATGATCGAGACCAAGGATGGTATCGGGGCGGATGGCCCGGCGCACCTCTTCAGGATCGACGAGACCCCCTCCGTCCACGGGTACCCGGGTGACCTCGTAGCCGCGTTTCTCCAGGATACTCCATGCTCTCGAGCACCGCGTGGTGCTCGATACCGCGGAGGTGATGAGGTGGCGGCCCTTCTTCTGCTGAGCCTCCGCCGTACCCAGTACGGCCCAGTTGTCCGACTCGGTGCCGCCGCTGGTGAAATAGATCTCTTCGGGCTCGGCGCCGATGAGCGTCGGCGATGGACTCTCGTGCTTGCTGGACCGCCTGTGCCGCGGTGAGTCCCAGGCTGTAGACGGTGGAGGGGTTCCCGAACTCCTCACTGAGCCATGGGAGCATGGCCGCCACCACCTCGGGGTCGGCCGGAGTGGTGGAAGCGTGGTCGAGGTAGATCACTTTTTCCATCAGACCTTCCTTAGGCGCTCGGTCGCTCATGCTTGCCGGTTGTTGGTCAATCGCCGGATGCTGGCACGGCTCCGGCGAACCTGCTCCGTTGCCTGAGGGCTCGGCCGCTGTCTCGGCTGTCTCGGCCTCTTTCTCCTCCGGCACTTCGCCAGCCGCAGTTTCGAGCGCCACGGCCCAATCGGGGCACATGTCCCTAGCACAGACCGCACGAGGTGCAGGCCTCCGCGTCGGCCAGGTAGGGCATGCCGCCATCGCAGGTGTCGATGGCCCCACGGGGCAAAAGTGGCTACAGATGCCACAACGCTTGCAGCGCGACGACGAGAACTGGGGCACTTCCTTCATGATGGTCTTCTTGGTCGTATCCATGGCGTCATTGTATATCAGTCGGCGCCTGGAGGCGAAAAACGGGCCTCCGGCGGGTCAGGCGCCGGTCCCCTGGACAGATGCACGGTGCGAGAGCCCGTACCAGTTGAGTCCCGTCCTCATCCATCCATAGCGTCGCCTGAGTCTGAGCCTCACGTCGCGCCGAGCGCCTCGGCCCTCTCCAAGTCGGCCGCTGTGGCTTCGCTGTCCCCGAACAGGACGGCCTGGAACCTGTCGATCAGTTCCGTTCCGACGGGGATCTTCAGGTCGACCTCGACGAAGCGCAGGATGTCCTCGATGGTGGCGGCCGGAGAGGCGGCCAGACCATACCCCGAGAGTTCTTGTTGCAGGAGCCGCAGGGAGGCCGCCAGCCGCTGTCGAGCGGACCCCGGCGCAGGTCCCTGTGCTTCCACAGGCAACGGGCCGCCGGCCAGGCGCGGCCACCACCAGCAGGCCCAGCTAACCAGGGCAGCCATGGGGGCCGTACCAGGCGGCAGACCCTGCCCCACTCTCCCGGGGGCCTCCGGGCTGGTCGATGTTGCGCTCCGGGCGCGGCGCGGTGGTGACCGGCGAGCTCGCGCCGCCGGTACTCTCGTTGAAGGGGTTGATGAAGCCCGGGCTGCTGGACGAAGGCCCGGGAGCCGGGATGCTTCTCCCGGTGTGGGGTCGAATGCCACCCAGCCCACGGTCGGGAAATAGACCTCCACCCATGCATGGGCATTGCTCGTGCTCACCAGATAGTACGCCCTCCGACTCCTTCTCGCCGGTGGTGAAGCCCACGGCAACCCGCGCCGGTACGCCGTTGTAGCGCAGCAGCAGCGCCATGGTCCCGGCGAAGTGCTGGCAGTACCCCGACTGGGTGTCGAACAGGAAGGCGGCGTAGGGAGAGGAATAGTCGCTTGCGGGCGGAGCGAGCGAGTAGTCGTACTGGCCCCTCAGGTGCTTTTCGATGCGCAGGGTTATCTCGTAGGGATCGGTGGCGTCACCGACGATCTGCGGGTTGGCGGAGTAGAGGTCGGCCCACTCCCATCCTGTCGGTCCTGCCTCGAGCGGCGCGAGCTCACGCCAGGCCGCCTCCTTGTCGGGGCCCTCCAGCTCGCCGACACGCGGGAAGGGCAACGACAGGTAGCGCGGAGACGCTCTCGGGGTAGTCGTTGCCCTTGTCCATGATGTCCTCTGGCTTGAGATCGGGGATGACCGCGTCGAGGGAGTAGCCGCAGCGTGGGCCCGAGCGACCTGCTCACGTGGAGGGAGCGCATGTCGTTCAGCCGAAGCGCGATGTGCTGATCGATGCGGAGCTCGATCGGCTCCCCACCCGCAAAGATGTAGTTGGTGTAGACGGACTGGATCTGGAAGTCTCGGTCACGGTCTTGCCGGGTGGCACAGGACCGTCGGTGGGCAAGCGGTAGACCCAGGCTCCGGTATCGGCATCCTGCGCCGGCTGCGGCCGCGCTGGGAAGGCCTGCGAGGTCACCCAAGCCGTCCCGGTGAAGACGTCGAGCGCGTTCGCCCGCCAGTACGACGGGGACGACGACTGCACGCGCATGATCAGCTGGTCATTGGCGGGATCGAGGAGCCGGGGGTAGTTCTGCATCCAATTGAAGGTGTAGACGGAGCCACCCTGCCGGAACGGGTCCCAGGTGCGCCAGTCCTGCCAGGGGACCGCCACCGCCGACGGTGCCGCCCCGAGCAGGAGCACGGCCAGCAGGGCAGCCACGCCCCCGACCAGTCCCCCGGCTACGGCGTCGCGCAGTCGCCAGCCCGACCGGGCCAGCCCTCGCGACAGCACCAGGAGACAGGCGGCCAGGATCATGAAGAGGACGGCCAGCCACAGCTCCCGGGAGGCGGCGTCGACGGTGAGGCTGAAGCCCAACAGCACCATGAGGCACACCAGGGCAGGCACCGCCCTGCGCAGACTGAGAGCCAGGAAGGAAGCAGCCCCGACCACAACGTACACGGAGACGGCCGTCAGAAGACGAAGCCCGGGCACGTCGCCGATCTTGAGAGGGAAGATGTCGTCGAGATAGGCGGCTCCGCCCTCGCGCAACAACTCGGCGTAGAAACCGTACTGCTCGCCGAGTCCCTCCACCACGTCGGGAAGGGGCAGAGTAGTGCGCATGAGGAGATAGGCCCCCATGGGCAGTAGGACCAGGGCGGCGGCCAGGCCTTTCTGTGGATGAGCCCGGGAGCACCGGCCAACGAAGCGGCGATGACGGTCCGCAAGAGGATGTCGGACATGGAGGGCTGCACCGACCGGTTCAGCGCCAGCGCGGCCGCCACCGCCAGGCCGATGAAGCACAGCAGATAGAGAATCTTTGGTAAGACCTTCATGCCGGTCACCTGCCTTTCAGCCTCGCCTGGCTTCGCGCCTGCGGTCGACCCGTCCGAGCGAGAGCGCCCGCACCAGATTGTCGCCTCTGGAGACGGTAAGGCAGGGTATTCCTGCAGACGCCAGGGCCAGGAGGGTCCCCCGCGTCTCCGGGGGGATCGACAGACCAACGCTCTCGCGCCAGACGCGCTCGGGATCGTGAGGTCCGCTGTCCTGCCGCTTCTCCGGACCGTGCCCGCCCGTCTTGGCGGTGCCGCTCGGATGGCGGGGCGGCAGGAAGGGCAGGAGGGGGGCGGCGGCGGGAGCCGCCGCCTCGGCAAACGAGCTACCGAGTACATATACGAGTGACAGTCGCACTCCGCCCTCACGGAGTCCGACCAGCATCCGCACCAGTTGGTGGTCCAACGAGAGGCTGATGACGGTGACGCCCTGCGCCTTCAGGAGGCGGGCGTGCTCCACCTGCAGCCGGCGCAGCGTGTGCACCAACGGAGCCGCGGCGGTGGGTTGCACTTCCGCGAGCGTCTCCAGAAGCGTGCCCCGTCCGCTGCCATCCGCATGTAGCCGCACCTTCCGCAGTTCCCTTTCGTGGGAGAGGAGTTCGACACTGCGTCCGGCGCGCAAGGCGAAGTCCGCGACGCTGCCCGCCACGCGCACTGCCATCTCGTAGTTGCTGGCCGGAGGCTCGCCGACCACATGCCCGGCGGTGCCGTCCAGCAGCACGGTGACCTCGGCGCCGGCCGGCTCCTCGGTTTCGCGGAGCATCAGAACCCCCGTCTTCGCCGTGCTCTTCCAGTCGATATGACTCAGCGGCTCACCGGGTTGATGAGGCCTGACGCCTCTGAATTCAAAGGCGCCGGGCGAAGGCGACGATTGCTGCCCGCTCCAGTCGTGTCTGAGGCCTATCTGCGGATAGAGAGCGCAAGAATCCAGGAGCGACGATGCGGGGGTGAACGGTGACCCGCAAGGGTTCGCTGACACGGCGGACGGCCGTCGCCAACCCCAGCGGGTCTTCGGCCGCCACTCTCGCTGCCGGGACGTGATGGACCCCCCGGTTGACCTTGCCCACCGGGATACTCATCATCTTCTGCTCAAGGGGGGCGAGGCTCTCGATGTCCAATTCGGAGTCCTCGGATCCCAGGCCACCGAGCGGGGTCATCAGCGTCAGCTGGGGTCCCGGCAGCAGCCAGGAGCTGTTTCTCACCAGCGTCCGTAGTTCAGGTTCGTCCCCGGCGACGGGACGGTCGGGCGCAAGGACGCGCGTCACGCGGATTCTCCTCCCCGAGGCGATGACCAGCAGCCAGGACACGAAGACGGCGGCGGCGAAGGCGAACGCGAACAGGTACAACTCCCAGGTTCCCACCACCCGTCCGGCCAGGTAGGTACCGCCGGCCAACCCGAGCAGCGCAAGGCCCCGTGTCGTGGGTCGCGGCATACTAGGTCCCGCTTTGGGGGACGGGCACCACTTCCAAGATTCTTGTCACCACGTCTTCGGCGGTCCGCCCGTGTACCTTCGCGTCCGGAGAGAGCACCAGGCGATGGGCGAGGACACGCACCGCGAGGTCCTTGATGTCCTTGGGCACCACAAAGTCGCGACCCCTCAACAGGGCGAGCGCTTTCGCGGCTCGCACGAGCGCGATCCCGGCCCGCGGGCTCGCGCCCAGATAGACCTCGCGCTCCGCGCGGGTGGCGGTCACGACAGCGACGACGTAGCGGCGCAGCGCGGGGGCCACGCGCACCCTGGTGACCGCGCGGGTCATGGACAGCACCTCGGAGGCATGGAGCACGGGCCGCAGTTCGGCCAGAGGATCGTGCGAGGTCTGCTCGTGGATGATCGCCACCTCCGCCTCCACGGAGGGATAGCCGAGACTCAGCCGCATCATGAAGCGGTCCAACTGCGCCTCGGGCAGCGGGTAGGTCCCCTCGTACTCGATGGGGTTCTGGGTCGCTATGACCATGAACGGGGGTTGCAGGGGATGCGTCACATTGTCGACCGTAACCTGTCGCTCTTCCATGCATTCCAGCAGACTCGACTGGGTCTTGGGGGACGACCTGTTGATCTCGTCGCCGAGGACCACGTTGGCGAAGATGGGACCCGGACGGAACTCGAACTCCCCGCTCTTCTGGTTGAAGACGCTCACCCCGGTCACGTCGCTGGGGAGCAGGTCGGGGGTGAACTGGATGCGCGAGAAGCGGCAGTCGATGGAACGGGCCAGCGATTTGGCGAGCAGAGTCTTGCCCACGCCGGGGAAGTCCTCCACGATGACGTGACCACCGGCCAGGAGCGCGACCACGCACGCCCTGATGACTTCCTCCTTGCCCAGAATCACCGACCCGATGCTGGAGGCGATATGACCCGCGCGCCGGGCCACCTCCCGCATCTCGTCGTCCTGCAACAGTTCGGCTCCCGCAGGCGTCGCCGTGCCGGAGAAAGAGGCGTCGGGCAGATCGGTGGTCCTATTGGGCATAGTGGCCCTCCCATTCAGTTAGCCAGTGGCGAGCGGGTCTACCCGCTATCTCCAGGAGCGCCGCGACGGCTTCCGCCACCTCAGCCTCGGTAGTGCTGTGGCCGATACTCAGACGCACGAGGCCACCCTCCAGGGTCCCGGCGACGCGATGCGCTTCGGGCGCGCAGTGCAGCCCGGCCCGGACGGCGATCTGAAACTCCCTGTCGAGGACGCGGGCCACCTCGGCCGAGGTGAGGCCGTCGACGGCAAGACTGACGATGGGTGCCACGGGGGGGACCCACGAGGCACCCGTCACGGCCGCGCCCGGGGGGTCGGTCGCGCCACCCGCGTCACTTGCGTCACCCGCGACGGCGTCGGCTGCCGCGGACGGCTCGGATGACAGATTCCCCCAGGGTCCGAACACCGTGATGCTCTCTGCTCCGTCCAGTCCTCGAAAGAGGCGCAGCGCCAGCTCGTACTGGCGGCGCCCTGACTCGGCCACACCCTCGCGCTTCACCACCCCGATGCCGGCCCCCAATCCCGCTATGCCGGGGCTGTTGGGTGTGCCGGCCTCGAAGCGGTCGGGGCATATAGAGGGCTGCTCAGACGACTCCGAGCGACTCCCAGTGCCTCCCTCGAAGAGAGTCTCGAGCTCCATGTGCGGCGCGACATAGAGGATCCCCACGCCCTGAGGCCCGAGAAGCCCTTTGTGACCCGAAACGGCAAGGAGACTGATGCCCATCGCCTCGACGTCGATGGGGAAACACCCCGCCGTCTGAGCTGCGTCCACCAGGAGAGGGACCCCACGCTCGCGCAGACGCGGCCCTATCTCCGCGACCGGCAATACCGTTCCCAGGACATTGGAGGCGTGCGTGAGAACCACGAGGGCCGTGTCGGCGCGGACGGCCGCCAAGACGTCTCCGGGGTCGGTGCTGCCGTCGCTGCTGCAGGGCACCCGGGTGATCTCCACTCCCTGGGCGGCCAGCACTGCCAGCGGGCGGACAACCGAGTTGTGCTCCAGCGACGATGTCACGACGTGGCGCGTGGGCACGGCCCGGTCACGGCCGGCCGCGACCGAACCCAGGAGCCCCTTCAAGGCCATGTTGAGGGCGTGTGTGGCGTTGAGGGTGAAGATCACCCGGGCTTCGTCGCGGATACCGAAGAGACGCGCCGCGGCCCGCCTCGTGCGCAACAGGTTGCGCGAAGCCTCCAGGGAGAGCTCGTAGGCTCCGCGGCTGGGGTTGGCGCACACGTCCTGGAGGGCCTGTGCTACGGCTGCCACCACCTCTGGAGGTTTGGGACACGAAGTGGCGGCGTTGTCCAGATAGATCATGAATCGCTCCACTCGGGGATGTCCCTGCATATTGTACCCTTTTGAGCTCCGACCGACACCCTGGCACCCAGGTGTCACTTCGGCCGAGGGAAGACGCCGAGGAAGGGAAGCTCCGTTACTTCAGCAGTCTCCTGGGCAGTGCTTGTCGCCCACCTGCCGAAGTCGGTCGCCCACTCCGAACTCGTACCGGATGCAATCCGCCTCGCACGTCTTCGCGCACTTGAGGCAGCGGATGCAGTCCGGGCTGTTGGGGCGTCTCCGCGGGTCGATATCCACGGGGCAGACGGCGACGCAGTTGCCGCAGGAGGTGCACTCCGCGGTGTCGACCGACAGTCGCAAGAGGCTCACCTTGTTGAAGAGCCCCAGGATCGCTCCCAGAGGGCACACCGTCCGGCAGAAGGGTCTCATGCTCACTATCATCCAGCCGAAGAAGGCCACGAGTAGCGCCACCTTCCACACGAACAACAGGCCGACCTGGGCGCGGATGTCGGCGTTCGCTGCCACGAGCGGCAGGCCGGCCTCCAATGTCCCCGTGGGGCAGATCCACTTGCAGAACCAGGTGTCTCCGTATCCGAACGCATCCACCACCAAGAAGGGCAGGATGAAGACCGTCAAGGCCAGCACGACGTACTTCAGATACCCGAGAAAGCGGGGGATGCCCAGCTTGGGTCCTGGGATCTTGTGGACAAGCTCCTGGAAGAGGCCGAACGGACAGAGCCAGCCGCACGGGAAGCGCCCCACCAGCGCTCCCACCACGCCCATGGAGCCCAGTACATACAGGCCGAGTTGAAGCTCGCCCAGGCTCCAGCGCGCCCGGGCGCCGGCCATCATGTGCTGCATGGAGCCGATGGGGCAGGCGGCTATGGCCGCCGGACAGGAGTAGCAGTTGAGCACGGGGACGCAGATGCCCTTGGAACGAGCCTGTACGATAGTCCCCGAGAAGAAGGCCGGGATCCAGATATTGAGCAGCAGCGCGCTCGCGATCTGCGTCCATCGACGCCGGCCCAGGGAGGCCAGGCGGCTCATCCGGCTCAGGCGACCCGGGTTCTGCCTCGAAGGGGACTCACTGACCATCTACTGGATCCCAATACAGCTCAGGCAGATGGTGGCGGCGTTCGCCCACACGGTACCGAACTCGTCAAAGGCGAGGCCGGCGACGACGAGAGCGGCGAAGATGATGAACACCAGATAGGGCAGGTAGCCGCGAAGGCGTGAGGCATGCCGCGTGCCCGAAGCCTTTGCACCTGTCCCTGGGGCCCTCATACGCCCATCCTACCGCACCGTTACGGGCCGGGCGTTTCCCTTGACGCCGGAGGAGAGCCCGTCTCCTCGGAAGAATCGCGACCCACAATCCCCCTCGTGCTCACCGGGCGGATATGGGCTCTCCGGAAGAATCGTGACTTCGCAGCTGGAGGAGAGCCCATATCCGCCCGCCTTGAAGTTTCCCCTGCATACCACTAGACTACGCGAGCACGAAAGGCGATGACGGGAACGAGTAGGCGCTGCTCTTCCCGCAGCGAGCCGGGGATGGTGCGAGCCCGGTGGGAACCGGCGTTCGAATATCATCCCCGAGCCGCCAGCCGAACGGTCGAGCCGGCCACCCACGTTGCCCCCCAGGGGCCGCGGCGAAAGTCCCCGAAGGGGCCGCTGAGCAGGCTCGTACCCAGTAGACCTGGCCGGGTCCTTCCCGTTATAGAAGGGGGACGTGAGAGCCGCCGAGAAGCGCCGCGTGAGTCGTGGTGCCGATCGCAAGAGGCAGGAGCGTCCGCAGAGTGGGCCGCGCGGCGCGCGGCCAAGTAGGGTGGTACCGCGGGTTTCGTCCCGTCCCTACGCGCTCCGGTTCCGCGACCAAGGTCGCCGGGAGAGCGCGGCGATCGCCGGCAGTCGTCCGGCGGCGTCGGTAATCCCAGGCAGGCGGAACAGGCAGGCGCCCGGCGAACGTTCGCCGGCAGCGCAAGCGCGGGGCGGGGCTTCTTTGTGGTTGGGCGCGGCGCCGACAGGAGGAACGCATGGCAGGCAGGTATCGACCGGTGGACACGGGACAGAGCTTTCCCGCCCTCGAGGAGCGGGTCTTGGTCGGTGGAAAGAACGCTCCATCTTCGAGAAGAGCCTGGAGCTGCGCGCCGGCGAATCCCGAGTGGGTGTTCTACGAAGGCCCCCCGACGGCCAACGGCAAGCCCGGCGTCCATCACGTGCTGGCCCGGGTGTTCAAGGACATCTATCCGCGCTACAAGACCATGCGCGGCTACTACGTGGGCCGCAAAGCGGGCTGGGACTGCCACGGCCTGCCGGTGGAGCTGGAGATCGAGAAGCGGCTGGGCTTCGACCACAAGGAGCAGATCGAGGCCTACGGCGTGGCCGAGTTCAACCGGCTGTGCCGCGAGTCGGTGACCGCCTACGTGGACGACTGGAACCGCATGACCGAGCGCATCGGCATGTGGCTCGACCTCGACGACCCGTACATGACCATGACCGACGGCTACATCGAGTCGGTGTGGTGGATCCTGTCCGAGTTCGCCAAGCAGGGTCTGCTCTACGAGGGCTACAAGGTGGTGCCGTACTGCCCGCGCTGCGGCACGGCGCTGTCGTCGCACGAGGTGGCCTCAGGGCTACCAGCTGGTGACCGACCCCTCGGTCTTCGTGCGCTTCCCGCTCTTGCGGGCTCCGGCGGCCGCCGCGCCGGCCTCGGACCCGGCGACCGCGCCGTCGCCGGACCTGGCGGCCGAAGCTGGCGCGGATGGTCTGCCGGTGAGCCTCCTGGTCTGGACCACCACGCCTTGGACCCTCATCTCCAACGTGGCCGCGGCCGTGGGTCCCGACATCCAGTACGCCCGCGCCCGGCTGGGCGACGAGCATCTGATCCTGGCCGCCGACCTGGTCGCCGCAGTGCTGGGCCCCGACGCGGTCGTCGAGGAGACCTTCCCGGGCTCGGAGCTGGTGGGGCGCCGCTACCAGGCCGCCCTACAGCTTCGTCGACGCCCGACAAGCCGGCCTGGCGGGTCATCGCCGCCGACTTCGTGGCCACCGACGAGGGCACCGGCATCGTGCACATCGCCCCGGCCTTCGGCGCCGACGACATGATCGTGGGCCAGGCCAACGACCTGCCGGTGATCATGCCCGTGGACGAGGAGGCCCGCTTCACGGCCGAGGTCACTCCTTGGGCGGGCGTGTTCGTCAAGGACGCCGACGCCGGCATCATGGACGAGCTCGAGTCCCGCGGGCTTCTCTTCGCGCGCCAGCCCTACGAGCACAACTATCCCTTCTGCTGGCGCTGCGACACGCCGCTCATCTACTACGCCAAGACGTCCTGGTACGTGCGCACCACCGCCCGCAAGGACGACGGTGCTGGCCGCCAACGAAGAGGTCACCTGGTATCCCGAGCACCTCAAGCACGGCCGCTTCGGCAAGTGGCTGGAGAACAACATCGACTGGTCGCTCTCCCGCGACCGCTACTGGGGCACCCCGCTGCCTGTATGGCGCTGCTGCCAACGGGCACGACACCGTGGTCGGCTCCCGCGCCGAGCTGAGCGAGCTGGCCGGGCTGCGATCTCTCCGGCCTGGAGCTGCACCGGCCCTACGTGGACGAGGTCACCTTCCCCTGCCCGCGAGTGCGGCGCCGAAGCGCGCCGGGTCGGCGTCGGTCATCGACGCCTGGTTCGACTCCGGCTCCATGCCGGTGGCGCAGTGGCACTATCCCTTCGAGAACCAGGAGATGTTCGAGAAGCGCTTCCCGGCCGACTTCATCTGCGAGGCCATCGACCAGACCCGGGGCTGGTTCTACAGCCTGCTGGCCATCAGCGCGCTGCTCACCGGGCACAGCTGCTACAAGAACGTGCTCGTGCCTGGGCCACATCCTGGACAGCGAAGGCCGCAAGATGTCCAAGCACCTGGGCAACGTGGTCGATCCCTGGACGCATCCTCGACAAGCAGGGCGCCGACGCGCTGCGCTGGTATCTGTTCACCGTCAGCTCGCCCTGGTTCGCCGCGCCGCTTCGGGCCGGAGAACGTGGACGAGGTGGTGCGCAAGTTCATGCTCACCCTCTGGAACACCTACTCGTTCTACACGCTCTACGCCAACATCGACGGCTTCGACGCCGGCCGAGCACGACGTGCCGGTGGCCGAGCGCAGCCTCATGGACCGCTGGATCCTGGGCGACCTGCACCTGCTCGTCAAGAAGGTGACGGCCGAGCTGGACGCATACGACGCCTTCGCCGCCGGCCGGGCCATCGCCGACTTCGTCGACGAGCTCTCCAACTGGTACGTGCGCCGCAGCCGCCGCCGCTTCTGGAAGAGCGAGGCCGACGCCGACAAGATCGCCGCCTACCTCACGCTGAACGAGTGCCTGGTGACCCTCTGCAAGCTGCTGGCGCCGTTCACGCCGTTCCTGGCGGAGGAGCTCTATCAGAATCTGGTGGCCGAACGCTCGCCGGAGGCGCCGGAGTCGGTGCATCTAGTGGATTGGCCGGTGGCCGACGAAGCCCTCATCGACGAGGATCTGTCCTTCCGCATGGCTGTGGCCCGGCAGGTGGTCAACCTGGGGCGCGCGGCCCGCAACGCGGCTCAGATCAAGACCCGCCAGCCCATCGAAGTGGCGGTGGTGGCCTGCGGCGGCAGGCAGCGCGCCGCCGTCGAGAGCCTGGCTGCGGTGGTGGCCGAGGAGCTCAACGTCAAGGCCCTCGAATACGTGGACTCGGCGAGCGAGCTGGTGAGCTACGTGGTCAAGCCCAACTACCGCACGCTGGGGCCCAAGTTCGGCAAGAACATGCCGGCGGTCGCGGCGGCCGTGGCCGCGCTGCCGGCCGACGAGACCGGCGACCGCGTGGGCAGCGGCCGCTCGGTGACGGTCACGGTGGACGGGCAGGGAGTACGAGTTCGCCCCCGACGACTTCGTCGTCGAGACCCACGAGCGCGAGGGCTACCAGGTGGAGCGCGAGGGCAGGCATGGCGGTGGCCATCTCCACCCGTCTCTCCCCGGAGCTGCTGAGCGAAGGGCTGGCCCGCGAACTGGTGCACCACATCCAGAACACGCGCAAGGCGGCCGACTTCCAGATCGACGACCGCATCCACCTGCGCGTGAGCGGCCCGGCGGAGATCGCCGAGATGCTGGCCGCGCACGGCGAATGGGTGAAGAAGGAGACCCTGGCGGTGACCCTCGAGGTCGCGACGGACGACGGGGAGGCGGCGGCGCCGGGCGGTGCCCACACGGCCTGCGAGCCGCCCGCCGACGCGGAGGTCGACGGTGCGCCGCCCGCCGGCCCCTACCGCGAGAAGCTGAAGGTCAACGGTCTGCCGGTGACCGTGGAGGTCGCTCAGGGCCTGAGGTTCCGACGGTGCGGCACGCCTTGCGCTCCCGCCATGAGCAGAGGCCGGCCCTCCCCGCGTGGGGGAGGGCCGGCCTCTGTCACTTCGTGCGGTCTCGTCAGAGCCCTCCCGGTCGGGGCGGCTCTCACAAGTCGGCGACTGTTCCTACCTCTCGTCCCAGGGCTTGAACCATTCCATCTTGTTGCCCTGGTCGGGGTAGATGACGATACGCTTGCCACCCATCCACTGCAGGCCCAGCGGGATGACGTTGGCGATGCCTTCCATGTCATAGACGACGTCACCCATGACGGTGCCGGGGAAGGTGCCTCCGAAGACTTCGTCTCTCACTGCTGCCGGCTCGGTCGACCCGGCCTTTTCGATGGCCTGCACCAGAGTCTGCACGTTGGCGTAGAAGAGGCCGATGCTGACGGAGTCAAGGCCGTCGTGGTCGGCTTTGTAGGCCTCGCCCAGTTCCTTCGCGCCCGGGTTGGGCAGGTCTTCAGACCAGAAAGCGTCGAAGCAGACGTAGTCGGAGTCGGGACCCAGCGCCGACGAGTACTCGGTCGGCCAGAAGCCCTTCCAGCCCATCATGTACTTGGGCGCGAACTTCTGTTCCTTCAACTGCTTGGTGAAGGTGATGCCGTCTGCAGGCGAGACGAGGGTCACGATGGCGTCCACGCCGTGCATCTTTGAACTTGAGGATGATCGAGGAGAAGTCCTTGGCGCCCGGGCGTGTAGGTCTGGTAGGAGCGCGATCTCCATCCAGGGGTAGTTCTGGGCTACTTCCTTCAGGGCCCCGCCCAGGCCCTGGCCGTCGGCGTTGTCCTCGGTCAGGATACCCCACTTGGTGGGCCGGTCGGCCTCAGGCTGGAGTTCCACCATCTTGAAGGGCACTTCCCCGACTTCCCAGGGGGCGAAGAAGAAGTCCGTCACCCACTTGTATTTCTGGTCGCGGGCCGCGTTGGTCCACGTCACGACCGCGTGGTAGTACGCCTTGTACTTCTCGGCTGCCGATGCCGGCCGCCAGGTTGATGGGCGACACCTGGGTGCTCAGGATGACTCTTCAAGCCTTCGACCTTGACCAGCTTCTCGACGGCCGCCGCGGCCTCGACCGCGTCGCTCTTGTCGTCGACGTACGTGAGCTTGAGCTCCATCTTCTTGCCGCCCACGTCGACGCCGCCAGCCGCGTTGATGTCGGCCGCGGCCTTGTCGTAGGCCCACTTCTGCTCGGCACCACCCATGGCGCCTCCGCCGGTCAGGGTGATCACCGCGCCGATGTTGAGTTCACCGTCGAAGCCGCCGGCCGCGGCAGTGGTTTCGGTCGGAGCAGCGGTGGTTTCGGTCGGAGCGGCAGTCGTTTCGGTCGGAGCAGCGGTGGTGATCGGTCGGACCGACGGTGGTGACGGTCACTTCGTCACCACCGCACGCGGAGAGGAGCATGACGGACATGAGAGCGACGACGAGAACTACGAGGGTCAACACAACTACTCTCTTGCTTCTCACTTTACCCCCCTAAGGTAGGCTAAAACTACGATGGGTCGGTTACAGCCCAAGGACGTGAGTCAGAACGAGTGGACTTCACCGCATAGAATCCCCCCCCACTCTTGGCGACCGCCAATGACGAACGAGAACGGCGTTTCTCGTTCCTACTCCGTCAGAGTAGTACCTTGAGGCCCCCAAGTGCAACACCATTAAGAAGACCCCGCCCTCCTCGCGAGCGAGAAGGGCGGGGTTCGGGTCAGTCTACTGGCTGTCACTACCCTGGTGGCCGTCGACCGGCCTCCGGGTGCAGTCTCAGATAGTGCTACCTCTGATCCCAGGGTACGAACCACACCGAAGTCGTTGCCGGCATCGGGCCAGAACATGATGCGCTTGCCGTCCATCCACCACAGACCCACGGGGGGCACGTTGGCGATGCCCTTCTCGCTATAGGTGACGTCGCCCATGGTGGTGCCGGGGAAGGTGCCGCCGAAGACTTGGTCTCTCACTTCCATCGGCTGTCGGTCGGAGCCGGCCAGCGAGATGGCCTGCGCCATGATCTGGACGTTGGCGTAGGAGAGGCCGATGCTCACGGAGTCGAGGCCGTCGTGATCAGCCTTGAAAGCCTCACCCAGTTCTTTGGAGCCCGGGTAGGCCGTTGTCTTCGGACCAGAAACCGTCGTGGCCGATGTAGTTGGAGTCAGGACCAAGAGCCGTCATGAACTCGGTGGGCCAGAAGCCCTTCCAACCGAAGAGGAACTTGGGCGAGAAGTCCTGTTCCTTCATCTGCTTGACGAACGTGATGCCGTCCGCCGGGGAGATGAGGGTCACGACGGCGTCGACCTCGTTCTCCTTCATCTTGAGGATGACGGAGGAGAAGTCCTTGGTGCCCGGGGTGTAGGGCTCGTACTGGACGATGGTGTCCAGCCAGGGGCGGGCGGCGATGGCCTTGACGCCCTCGCCCAGGCCCTGGCCGTCCTGGTTGTCCTCGGTCAGGATGCACCACTTGGTCGGACGCTCGGCCTCGGGCTGCAGGTCGACGATGCTGAACGGCACTTCAGCGGCGTCACCGGGCGTGAAGAACACGTCGGAGACCCACTTGAAGTTCTGAGCCTCGATGAAGTCGGTCCAACTGGTGGCGATCGAGTAGAAGGCCTCGTACTTCTCGGCCACGATGCCCGCGGCCAGGTTGATCGGAGTGATGTCTGGAGCTCAGAATCAGCTCCACGCCCTCGACCTTGATCAGTTTCTCGACGGCCGCGGCGCCCTCGGTGGCGTCGCTCTTGTCGTCGACGAACTTGAGGATGAGTTCCATCTTCTTGCCGCCAACATCGATGCCGCCTGCGGCGTTGATGTCTTTGGCGGCCTGCTCGTAGGCCCACTTCATCTCGGCGCCGGTCATGGCGTTCGCGCCGGTCATGGACGCGAGGGCGCCGACGACGACTTCGCCGTCGAAGCCGCCGGCCGCGGCAGTGGTCTCGGTGCTGGCGCGTGCGGTGGTCTCGGTCGGTGCCGCGGTGGTCTCGGTCGGTGCCGCGGTGGTCTCGGTCGGTGCCGCGGTGGTGGTCGTCTCCTCTCTCACCGCAGGCAGCCAGAAGTCCCATGGACAGCAGGCCGATGACGAGGACAGTGATGGTAAGGATCAGCGCTTTCTTTCTTCTCACAATGAGTACCCCCAATAGGCGATCGTGGAACTGACTCTGCTTCTGCGTACGTTTGGTGAAGCGAGGTGGGCTGACAAGAGCCCGGGGAAAGACAGACCCGAGTGAAATCTTACGCGATAGTTCCCCCCAAAAGTGCCACAGAAGCGTGACGACGCATCCTACCACGAAAGGCAGTTCAGAAAAAGGCTTCGCATTCTCAAGCAGACCCGACTTCGATGGGAAGAAAAGCCTGCAAAAAAGAAACCCCGCCCCTCGCTGAGCGGGGGGCGGGGCTGATGGCGTTCGAACGGGGTCAGCCGCGGCTTTCGGTAGCGGCCGCCGTGGCCGACGCTCAGTCAGTTCCTACCGCTGGTCCCAGGGAACGAACGGTTCCCACGCGTTGCCCGGTCAGGCCAGTACACCACGCGTTCCCCGCTCTTCCACCAGAGTCCGTAAGGCTCTACGTCGCAGATGCCGTTCTCGGCATAAGTCACGTCACCCATGGTGGTGCCAGGGAATGTACCGCCGAAGACCGCATCACGGACGGCGGCGGGATCGGTCGAGCCGGCCTGCGTGATGGCCTGGGCCATGATCTGCACGGAGGCGTAGGAGAGGCCGATGCTCACGGAGTCGAGACCGTCGTGCTCGGCCTTGAAGGCTTCGCCCAGTTCCTTGGAGCCGGGAGCGCCGTTGTCCTCAGACCAGAAGCCGTCGTGGCCCATGTAGTCGGAGTCGGGGCCCAGAGCCGTCATGAACTCGGTGGGCCAGAAGCCCTTCCAGCCGAAGATGAACTCCGGAGAGTAGTTCTGCTCCTTCATCTGCTTGACGAAGGTGATGCCGTCGGCGGGCGAGATGAGAACGATGACGGCGTCGATGTTGTTCTCTTTGAGCTTGAGGATGATGGAGGAGAAGTCCTTCGTGCCCGGCGTGTAGGACTCGGACAGGGCGATGTTGTAGCCCATCTCGGTACCGATCGCCACGGCGCCCTCGGCGAGACCCTGGCCGTCCTGGTTGTCCTCTGTCAGCATGCACCAAGCCTTGGGCTGGTCTTCCTCAGGCAGCAGGCCGGCGACACCGAAGGGGATCGACACGGCAGCGGCGGGCGTGAAGAAGATGTCAGACACCCACTTGAAGTTCTGGGCGGCGATGTAGTCCGTCCAGCTGGTGGAGATCTGGTAGTAGGCTTCGTACTTCTCAGCCACCAGGCCTGCGGCCAGGTTGATGGGCGTGATGTTGGTGCCCAGGATCAGCTTGAGGTCTTCGACCTTGATCAGCTTCTCGACGGCGGCCGCACCCTCGGTGGCTTCGGTCTTGTCGTCGACGAACTTGAGCTTGAGTTCCATCTTCTTGCCACCGACATCGACGCCACCCGCGGCGTTGATGTCAGCAGCGGCCTTCTCGTAGGCCCATTTCATCTCGGCGCCGGTCATGGCATTGGCGCCGGTCTGCGAAGCGAGCGCGCCGATGACGATCTCGCCGTCGAACGCGCCGGCCGCGGCGGTTGTATCGGTCGGCGCCGCGGTGGTCTCGGTCTCGCCTGGAGCCGTCGTCTCAGTGTCCTCCGACCCGCAACCTGCAAGTACCAGCATGGAAGCGAGGCCGATAACGAGGAGCACAAGGACGACGGCGAACGTAGTCCTGCTTCTCATGATCCCTCCTTGATTTCTTTTCGGAAGTCAGAGTGGATGTCGCTACCAGAGACTGGTAGCCACGTAACGGGACCGGGTCACCTCATATACAGTCCTCCTGCGCGTGCGTCCCCCCCTGTCCACCCAATATGATAACCCAATTCGCCTGCAGTATGTGATGGCACACTCACTTTCCATGTGCGCGGGCCCTCCCCTGGATTCGGGAGCTAAACAGAATCGCGACTCTGGACAAAGCCTGGGTCGCCTGTTACTTTGAGCCCGGCGTTCATAAGTCAAGCGGGGGTTTTGGCCAATCTCTCCGATTGGGGGACTAATTGCGTGCACTCACCTTTCCCTCCAGCGACCAGCAAGCCGCCCCTCCGGCTCTGGCCTCCAGGCGGTGCTATCGGTCCTTTCAAGCTGAAGTAGGGTAGGGTCATGGCAGCTGGCGATCCTCTCCTCGTTCTCGACAAGGTCAACAAGCGCTTCGGTGGCCTCAAGGTCATCATCGACTTCGACTTCATCGTGCACGAGGAAGAGATAGTAGGTCTCATCGGTCCGAACGGCGCCGGTAAGACGACCGTGTTCAACCTCATCACGTCCATCTACAACATCGATAGCGGCACCATCAAGTTCCGCGAACAAGGACATCGCGGGTCTTGCTCCGCACAAGATCTGCCACCTGGGCATCGCCCGAACCTATCAGCTGGTGCGGGCCTTCCTCAAGATGTCGGTATACGACAACGTCATGACGGCGGCCGTGTACGGCGGCAAGCACGAACTGAGCCCGAAGGAGCGCACCCTCAACTCCCTCGAATTGGTCGAACTGACCCACAAGAAGGACGCGACCGCCGCGCACCTGACTCTCTCCGATCGTCGTCTCCTCGAGATTGCGATGGGTTTGGCGTCCATGCCGTCGCTCATCCTCCTCGATGAGCCCATGGCCGGCCTGACCGCTACCGAGATCGACAATCTCTTCACGGTGATCAGGGCGACGAAAGAGGAGAGGAAATTCTCCATCCTGTGGATCGAGCACAAGGTGGATGCCGTCTTGGACTTCTGCGATCGCGTGGGCGTGCTCGACTACGGCGCCAAGATCGCCGATGCCTGTCCGGACGATGTAGCGTGTAACCCCAAAGTGATCGAGGCGTACCTTGGCGAACCCATTACTTGAGGTCAAGGAACTCAGCGTATCCTACGGCGACGTCCGTGCCCTCTGGGACGTGTCCCTCACCGTCGAGGAAGGGACGATCGTAGCGCTGGTAGGCATCAACGGTGCCGGCAAGAGCACACTCCTCAAGACCATCTCCGGCCTCCTTCACCCCCGGCACGGAGAGATACTCTTCGAGGGAGAGGACTTCCTCCATCTGAGCACCAAGGACAGAGTCGACAAGGGGCGTCGTGCAGGTCCCGGAGGGCCGCCGGCTCTTCCAGAACCTCACCATCAAGGAGAACCTTCGGCTGGGGGCGTACCTTCCCAAGGCGCGCGCCAATTTCAACGAGTCGTTGGAGCGGGTCTTCGACCTGTTCCCCGTGCTCAAGGAGCGGCAGAACGGTAAGGCCGGGCTCCTGAGTGGCGGGGAGCAGCAGATGCTGGCCATCGGCCGGGCTGTGATGGCCCAGCCCAAGCTCGTCATGATCGACGAGGCCTCGCTGGGTCTCAGCCCCATCCTGACCAGGAAGATATTCGAACTGATCGTCGCCCTCCACCAGCAGGGCACGACCGTCCTCTTGGTGGAGCAGAACATCCACATGGCTCTGAAGATATGCGCAAGGCCTACGTGATGAAGACCGGTCACATCCTCCTGAGCGGGACCGGCCAAGACTTGCTCGCCAATGAAGACGTACGGAAGGCTTACCTAGGCCAGCGCGGGAGTCGTGTGTAATGGGAATACTTCTCCAAGTCATCATCAACGGCATCCTGTTCGGTACCATGTACGGTATCGCCGCGATCGGCCTGAGCCTCATCTTCGGCACCATGAGGATCATCTTCCTTGCCCAGGGGTCGGTGATCGTGCTCTTCGCGTACCTGACCTACTGGCTGTTCACGTACTTCGGTCTCGACCCGTACGTGTGCCTACTCGTCTGCGTGCCCGTCGCTTTCGCATTCGGCATGGGCTTGTTCTACACGCTGTTCAAGGACGCGGCGGCGAACGAAGACAAGAACGTTTCTCTTCTGCTCGCCGTCGGTCTCATGTACATGCTCGACAACCTCATGCTCACGGCCTGGACGGCCAACCCGCGCTTTATCTCCACCTCCTATTCCAGCTACACCCTCAGGATCGGCGAGATCAACATCTCCTTCGTTCGCCTCATGGCTCTGGTCATCGCCCTTGTGGCCGCCACGTTCGTCTACTACTTCCTCAAGAACACGCGCGTGGGGACCGCCGTGCGGGCCGCCTCCGAGGACATGCAGGCGGTAACCCTGCTGGGCATCAGCTCCAGCTGGGTGATGGCCGTCGCTTTCGCCATCGGCATCGGTCTGGCCGGGACGGCAGGCGTGGTCATGGCCTCCGTGTATTCCTTCGACCCCAACTACGGGTTCACGTTCGCCCTCAAAGCCTTGGTGGCGCTTCCCTCGGCGGCATCGGCAACGTCTGGGGGGCTTTGACGGCCGGCTTGCATCCTGGGTCTCATCGAAAGCCTGGGAGCGTACTACATCGGTGCGGGATGGGCAGACGCCATCTCGTACGCGGTGTTCATCCTGGTGCTGATCTTCCTGCCGCAGGGTCTGTTTGGTAGGAAAGGCACGGTCAAGAAGGTATGAGGCTTCACAAAGACTTCAGGGAAGCGAAGGCGCCCAAATGAACAGCATAAAGAGCTACTTCCAGAGTATGAGCACGAAAGGGATTGTCTCGACGATCGTGATCATCGTCATCCTGGCGTTCTTCGCGACCCTGCCCTTCTTTTTGACGTAGACGTTTCGTACCTCGGCTACTACATCTTCATCACCTGCGTGTATCTGACTGTGGCGCAGGGCTGGAACCTGGTAGCAGGCTATACCGGGCAGATCAGCCTCGGCCAGAACGCCTTCTTCGGCCTGGGAGCGTACACCATGGCCGGAATGTGGCTGAACGGCATCGGCCTCTGGTTCTTCTTCGACGTCACCCTGATGATCGCGGCGGGTATCGCCCCGGCTATCCTCGCCATCCTCATTGGTATCCCGCTCCTCTCCCGGCTCAAGGGTGACTACTTCTCCTTCGGTACCCTGGGCATGGGCATGATCGTCAACGTGCTCTTCGTCAAGGGAGGAGACCTGACCGGTGGGCGCCAACGGGCTCTATCTGGACGCCAGCTCTTTCTCCTCCATGCGCATCTACTACTGGGTCGGCCTGCTCATGGCCTTGCTGGCCACGCTCGCCGTCTACCTGATGACCAACTCCAGGATAGGCCTTGCCCTCAAGGCCATCAGGGAAGACGACATCTCCGCGGCTTCGCACGGCATCAACGTGCTGAGGTACAAAGTCATGGCCTTCGCCATCGCCGCCTTCATGGCCGGTGTGGCGGGCGCCGTGTATGGCTACTACCTGTTCCACCTGGAGCCGGCGAGCGTCTTCAACATGAACTGGCTGTTCTACCCGATCCTCATGGTGGTGCTGGGCGGAACGGGTACCATCATCGGTCCGGTGATCGGGGCGTTGATCGTGAGCGCCCTGTTCGCGTATGGCGACATCTACTTCGGGGGCTATCACCCCATCGTCTCGGGCCTGCTCATCATCCTGGTCATGCGCTTCATGCCTGCGGGCCTCATGGGGCTGTTCTCCATGGCGCCGCGGATATGGCACAAGTCCCCGGACGATCAAGACCCCGGTCGGCGGCCAGACGGAGGCGGCGGGTTAGTCGGAGGGCGACCTCGGCAAACTGCGCCGCTTGCATGCTGCGAAAAGAAGGAGCCCCGCCTCGGCGGGGCTCCTTGCTTACCGGCCAATTCCGTCCTGCAGCGACCGCTACTGCGCCGCCTTCAACTGCTCCAGGTAGGTTTCCACTTGCGTCTTGTCCTCGGTGCTCACCGCAGGACAAAGCGTTCTCCAGGATCGTGATGGCCTCCTGCACCTTCTGCTGCCGGGCGAGGACGGAGGCGAGGTTGACGTAGGGCGTGACCAGGGTCTCGTCCATGGAGATGGCGGTCTCGTAGGCGGCGATGGCGTCGTCGGTCTTGCCCCAGTCGCGAAGCACGTTGGCGTAGTTGTTGCGGGCGAAAGCCGTGTCCTCCAGCGCGAGCATCTTCTCGTAGGTGGCCGCCGCCTCTTCGTACGCGCCGGTGTTGTACTGGGCGATAGCCAGTTGCTGAAGCGTCTCGAGGTTCTCAGGGTCCGCCTCGAGTGCCTTCTGCAACTCGGGTATCTGCGCCGTGTATTCTTCCGCGTCTTGTCCTCCCACGACCACGCGCTCCTCGCTCGCCGTCGCGGTGCCGCCGCCGTCCGCGGCGGCTGTGCTATCGGTCGTGGGGCCTGCGCTGACGCTGGAGCTGGTGCTGGCGGTAGTGTCGGTTTCTCCGTCTCCGCAGGCGGCCATGATCCCGGCCACAGCTATGAGTATGATGACGCCGATCGCGACGAGGGTCATTCTCGTGGGTGTTCCCAACATCTCAGTTACTCCTTGTTCTTTGCGTATCCTCAGGCCTCTAGCCTGATCAGGGCACGAGCACGTCCAGGGCGTGGGGTTCGATCGCCACCCTAGCGGGCAGTTGCCCGGCCAGTTCGCCGTCGGTCTGGAACCATATCACCTGCTCGCTGTCCAGAGGCACGAGTTCGGCCTCCTGGGCATTGAGATACAGGACGTTGTGATTCTGGAGGTGCAGACTGGTAGGCACCTCCAGCCAGAAGACGGCCAGGCTCGAACGCTTGGTTCCTTGGAAGATCATCAGATCGAGGAGACCGTCGGTGGGATCGGCCTTGGGGGTCACCCCGAACCTACCGCCGTAGTAACGGGTATTCCCGGCTACGAAGAAGGTGGCTCGATACTCCTCGCCCCCCACTCGGACGAGAAACTCGGGAGGAGGCCCGACGAGGCCGGTCTTCATTCCGGTGCTCACGAAGGCCAACCCGCGGAAGCGCTTCTTGGCCTTGGGGTCGAGGTTGCGGATGGTGAGGGCGTCGATGCCGGCGCCCATCATGAGCAGGAACCGGTGCTCGTTGACCTTGCCCACGTCCAAGGATACGGTCTTGCCCGCGGCGATCACGTCACAGGCCTTCTCCGTTTGGAAGGGGATGCCCAGATCGAGAGCCAGCACGTTCACGGTGCCGGCCGGCACGATACCGAGCAGCGGGCGCACGTCGTGGCCCCGGGATCGTTCGCCGGCTGCCCAGGAGCTCAGACCGTTGGTGACCTCGTTGATGGTGCCGTCTCCGCCGACAGCTACCACGAGGTCGGTCTTGCCCGCGGATTCTTCGGCGATACGGGCCGCATCCTTGGGGCGGCTGGTCCCGGCAAGCTCCACCTCAAAGCCCCGGCTGGCGAGGTTCGCCTGTACCCGGCCCGCGATGGAGTCGCCGCGGTCGCGGCCCGCGATGGGGTTGAAGATGACGATGGCTTTCATGTGAGAGGCCTCCCGAGCTGCCGGGGCCTCGGGGAGAGGCCGTTCGGCGATCCGGGTGCGGGTGGCTCCGCTCGACGCCTCGAGCACCGCGAACGCTTCGTAACCCGCCGAGCGGGCCAGGGCGACGGCGTGAGCGAAGTCACGACCCACCTCCGCCGGACGGTGGGCATCGGAGCCGAACGTGATACCCACCCCGGCCTCTCGAAGGAGAGCCAAGACGTGTGGAGAGGGATAGGCCTCTCCCACGGGCTTGTGCAGACCGGCCGTGTTGATCTCCACCAGCACTCCTGCGCGGGCTATCCGGCTCGACCAGACGCTCCAGCTCGCGATCCAAGGCTCGCGTGGGCCGATAGCCGAACTTCTTCATCAGATCGAGGTGCCCGAGTATGGTGAAGAGCCCTGATTCTGCGGCTTCGCCCACCAGCTCGAAGTACTCGATCCAGGCGGCGTCGATGTCGCGGCCTCCGTACTCCGCCACTTGCCGGGGATCATCGAATCCCCAGTCCCCGAGGAAGTGGACCGAACCGATGACGTAGTCGAACGGTTGGGCGGCGAGGAGTCCGGCTACCTCCTCCACGGTCCCCCGGCGGTAGTCGGCCTCCACCCCCAGAAGGACATAGCCGGGGTAGGCGTCCATGAGGGCGCTGCACCTCGGCCACGTAGTCGTCGAGCTCGCACATGTCCATGGCCAACTCGGGGTCGGGCGTGGGCAACAGGGGAAGGTGGTCGGCGATGCCCAGAGACAGGAGTCCGGCGGCCCGGGCGGCCTCTACGTATTCCGACGGTCGCCCGATGGCGTGGCCGCAGCGGGCCGTGTGCGTGTGGTAGTCGGGGAGGCCGCGCATGTCAGACCTCTTTGCCGGGGGCATCGTTCGCGCTCGTGTCGGTGGACGCGGCGCCGGAACGGCCGCCGCGGCGAGGTCCGGCCAGCACTTCGCTGTCGAGGAGGATGGTGAACGGACCCACGTTCTCCGAGCGAGACGATCATGTGAGCGGCGAACCGGCCGGCCGACGTGGAGATCCCCAGGCGCTCCAGCGTCAGCCGGAACAGATCCACGAGGGCCTCCGCGCGGAGCGGGTCGGCGGCGTCGCTGAAGGACGGACGTCGCCCTCTCCGGCAGTCGGCGTAGAGCGTGAACTGGCTGATGACCAGAGCGCTCCCTCCGCTATCCAGAAGTGACAGGTTCGTCTTGCCCTCGGCGTCGGGGAACATGCGCAGGTCGGCGGCCTTCTCCGCCAGGGCGGCGGCGGTCTTCTCGTCGTCCCCCCTGTCCGGCCGCCACGAAGATGAGCAGCCCTTCCCCGATGGCCCCCACCACCTCGCCGTCGATCTCCACCGACGCCCGGCTCACCCGCTGCAGGAGGGCGCGCACTAGAGCCGGCCCTCGCCCGTCATGTCGGCCAGACGCCAGCGACCGTCGCGGGGCGGTCCGGCCAGCGTGCCGCGCACGAAGGTGTTCATCAGTTCGTCCCCACCATCCAGCAGCACCTCGGCGTAGTTGCCCGCTATACCCAGGAGCCCTCCTTCGGGCGTACGTTCGCGCAACACCAGGACCAACTGCTCCGTGCCGGCGACGCGCTCGCTGAGAGGCAAGGGTCAACCGCGCGGCCGATCTCGCGCAGGCGCACGCTGCGCTGATGGATCACGTCCGGGGGGACCTTGCCGCCCATGGCAGAAGCGACCGTGCCCGGACGGTCGCTGTATGCGAACACATGCAGATAGGTCAGCGGGCTCTCCTGTATCAGCCGGCAGGTCTCGACGAAATGGTCCTCGGTCTCGCCCGGGAAGCCTACGATGACGTCCGCCCCCATGGCGGCCTCGGGAAAGCGCGTTGCGATCCTCCCGGCGACGCGCAGATACTCCTCGCCGGAGTAGGGCCGACCCATGCGCTGCAAGACCTCGTCGCAGCCGCTCTGCAGAGGCAGATGGAAATGGTGGGCGATCCGCTCACCGGCGGCGTCGATGGCGTCGAGCACTGCGGTGTCCACCTCCAAGGGCTCGATGGAGCTGAGCCGGAAGCGGACCCCTCGAGTCTCTTCCACCAGGAGTCGCAGAAGCTCGGCGAGTCGGTCCGGCCCGGCCCTGCGCGCTCCCGGTCCGTCCGTCGCGCCCCCAGCTCCCCAGGTTGATGCCGGTGAGGACCATCTCCTTGTAGCCGCGGGCCTCGAGCAGCCTCACCTGTTCCAGCACCCGGTCCCCGGGCATGCTCCGGGCCGGTCCGCGGGCCACAGGGATGATGCAGTAGGCGCAGCGTGAGTCGCAGCCGGTCTGGATCTTCAGGAAGGCCCGGGTGTAGCCGTAGAAGTGGGTGATGAACTCGTCGTCGCCAGCCTCCGGTTCGGTGAGGGCGCCGGCGCCGGGTTCGGCGAGGGCGGTCTCGTCCGGGTCGGGCGGCGCGCCGCGTCGGGATCCAGCACCTCGGTCACCCGCTCCGCCACTCGCTGCTTGGCCGTGTTGCCCAAGACCAGGTCCACTCCGGGGATGGCGCTCACCGCCTCCGGATCGACCTGGGCGTAGCAGCCGGTCACGGCAACCACGCACCCCGGGTCGAGGCGCTTGGCCAGGCGGATCTCACGACGGCAGGTACGGTCGCTCTTGGCGGTGACCGTGCAGGTGTTTATGACCCTGACGTCCGCGGGGTCGTCCCAGCCCACCAGACGGTATCCCTCGGCGAGGAACGATTCCTGCATCTGCGCGGTCTCACACTGGTTGAGCTTGCATCCGATGGTGCGGAACGCCACTCGATGCGGGGCGTGCTGTTGGATGTCGAGAGGGGGCATGATGCGGGCCGCCGTCCGGTTATTTGGGTGCTCACTAGCCACTCCAGGGGCGCCTGGATGTTAGCATATACAGTACTCGTCACCGGGTAGACCCGGGTCTCGGAAAGGGAATAGTGAGTTCTATCTCTATGCTCGTGCCAGAGATGCTCCGGCGCGACCGCATGGCCGGTCAGGCCGTGCGCTTCATTATCGTGGGCTTCCTCAACACCGCGGTCGACCTCGGTGCCTTCTACCTGCTCAGCCTTATCCCCGGCATGCCGCTCGTGGTGGCCAAGACGCTCTCCTACATCCTCGGCATCTGCAACAGCTTCGTCTGGAACAAGTACTGGACCTTCAGCGCCGGTCAGTCCCACCAGGGCGTGCGCGAGTTCGCGGTGTTCTTCGCTGTGAACATACCGCCGCTGGTGGTCAACATAGTCGTCTTCACGCTGCTGGGGCTGTGGATCGACTCCGGGTCGCCCTGGGTGCGTCTGGGCAAGGCTTTCGCCGCCGCCGTGGTCTCGGTAGCCTGGAACTTCCTGGGCAGCCGTTATCTGGCCTTCCGGCACACCGCGCTGAAAGGTAGCGGGTCGTGACCGGGGTGGTACCGGCCGGGAACGGGTTCGGCGGTGCACCCGGCAGCGCGCTCGGTAGTGCCCCTGGCGGTGTGCCCGGACGCGGGCCCGCACCCCGCTTCTCCGTCGTCATCCCCATCCATAACGAGGCGGAGTGCCTCGCCGACGAAGTGACGGCGCTGGTGGCCTGCCTCGACGCCGGTGCCGTCGACTACGAACTCCTGCTGGCCGAGAACGGGAGCTCCGACGACACCCTGGCCATCGGGGAGAGGTTGGCCCAGGCCGACCCTCGCATCCGGGCGTTCCACGTGCCCGTGCCCGACTACGGCGCCGCCATGAAGGCGGGGATGCTCGCGGGCCGCGGACGCTTCATCGTCAACTTCGACATCGACTACTGGGATGTGGATTTCATGCTGAAGGCCGGCGACCTGATGGACGGCAGCCGGGCCGCCATCGTGGTGGGCAGCAAGCTCATGGAGGGATCGCAGGACAAACGCGTCACCGGCGCGGCACATGGTCTCTCTGGGCTTCACCACCATCCTTAGGGTACTCTTCGACAGGCGCATGGACGACACCCACGGCATGAAGGTGCTGCGCAGGGAGGCCGTGGAGGTGTTCGCGCCCCGGACGGTCATGACGCGCGACCTCTTCGACACCGAACTGATCGTGCGCGCGCGGCGCGCCGGGGCCGTCGTCAAGGCCCTGCCGGTGACCTGCGAGGAGAAGCGGGAGGCCCGCTCGCCCATCGCCAAGCGGATACCGCGGACCATGAAGGGGCTCTTGCGGCTGCGGCTGATCTTGTGGAAGGAGGAGAATGCTGGGGCGTGACCGGGAGAGACCTAGTCGAGAGCGGCAGCGTGTGGGACTGGCTCCCCACGGTGCTGGCGTTCCTAGCCATCTACACCACGCTCCTCATCTTCTACAAGCCCAACCTCCTCTTCAGCATCACCACCACGGCCGGCGGCGATACCGGCGCTCACCACTATCCGGCCCAGTACCTCATCCAGGAGTTGCTTCCGCACTTCCGCCTGACCGGCTGGGCGCCGGGCTGGTACGCGGGCATGCCCATGCTCACCTTCTACTTCCCCTTCCCGTTCCTGCTCATCGCCATCATGGATTGGTTCATCCCCTACGAGATAGCCTTCAAGATGGGGACGGTCCTGGGGGTCTTCGCTCTCCCCGCGGCCGCCTACGCCCTGGGCAGGCTGTGGCGGGTGCGCAAGCCGTTCCCCATCATGGCCGCGGTCTTCGCGATGGTCTTCCTCCTCATGGAGAGCTACTCCATCTACGGAGGCAACATCCTCAGCACCCTGGCGGGCGAGTTCGGCTACATGCTCAGCTTCGCCCTGGTGTTCCTGTTCCTGGGCACCATGTATCGCGGCATGGAGAAGCCGCACTTCAACATGCTCTTCGTGCTCAACTGCCTCATCCTGATGGCTCTCGTCCTCTCGCACATCGTGACCACCATCGTGCTGGTGACGCATCATCCCTGGGCTGTTGCTCGTGAACCCGCGTTGGCGGTCGTTCTTCTATCTGGCGGCTGTGGCGGCGGTGGGCTTCGCGCTGAGCGCCTTCTGGTCGCTGCCCTTCGCGGCCAACCTGGAGTGGACGGCCCACATGGCCTGGAACCAGCTGGACTCGCTCAGCGATCTGCTGCCCGTTCAACTGCTGCCGGCCGCGGCGCTCGGCCTCATCGGCATGGCATATGCCGTGGCGCGCAAGGAGAGGAAGCTCCTTCCGCTGGCCTGGATGACCTTCATCACCCTGGTCCTCTTCTGGGTGCTGCCCGACGGACGACTGTGGAATGCGCGCATCTTGCCCTTCTTCTACATCTCCATCCACTTCTGGGCGGCGTACGGAGCCACCTGGCTGATACGGCCCTTCGCCCTGATGATGCGCGACCTCTTCGGCATGCGCGGCATCACCGCCCGGCGCATCTATCGGCCGCTGGTGGCCATCGTCTTGGGCGCGGTCGTCATCGTGACCAGCACAACGGCGGCAGGCTGGATCCAGTGGAACTACTCCGGCTACGAAGGCAAGGCCAACTGGACCAGTACAAACAGATCAACGACTTCCTGGCCACGCTTGGCGCCCGGCCGGGTGATGGTGGAGCACGGGCAGAAGCTGGACGAGTTCGGCACTCCCCGGGCCTTCGAGATCATCCCCTACTGGACCGGGCAGCCCACCATGGAAGGGACCCTGATGGAGGCCTCCTTCACGGCTCCCTTCCACTTCATCAACCAGGCGGAGCTGTCCAAGGAGGCGAGCAACGCCATCATCGGCGTGGACTATCCGGGGCTCGACGTCCCGGCGGGAATCACCCACCTGCAGCTGATGAACATCCCCTACTTCCTCTGCTTCACCCCCGAGGTGGTGGAGGAAGTGCTTGCCGACCCGCGCTGCGAGTTGCTGGCCACCTTCGGCGACTACAACGTCGTCCGCATCGTGGGCACGACCGGTTATGTGGAGGTCATGAAGAACGAGCCCGTGCGGGTGGACGTGCCCGTGAGCGAGTGGCGCGACATGGCCGTGGATTGGTACCTGAACGAGGACGTGCTGGACACCCCCATCGTGCGCGACCAGGGAGAGGAGGCGCTGCAGCGCTTCACCCAGATCGCGCCCGAGGAATCCGCCGACCCACCGGCCGTGCCCGTCGACACGGAGGGGGTGGTGACCGGCGAGCAGATGGAGAACGAGGCCTTCTCCTTCGATACCACGGCCATCGGGGAGCCGCACTGGATCAAGATCTCGTACTTCCCCAACTGGCACGTGGAGGGGGCGGAGGGTCCGTATCTGGTTTCGCCGTCGTTCATGATGGTCATACCCACGGCAGAGCCACGTCACCCTCACCTACGGCCGCACGGCGGCCAATACCGTGGGACAGACACTGGAAGTGCTTGCCTGGGCGCTGCTGATCGGGCTGTCGGTGTGGCGCTTCATCCTGTGGCGGAGGCGGCGAGGGTTGGCCGTCGCCGTGCTCGAGTCGGAGTCAGGCGCGGGCGCCGGCCCGGACGCAGGTACCGGCGCGCGCATGGGTTTCGGCGCGGGAGCTGTCGGCGCGGGAGCGACGTCGGCGGCCGAGCGGTGGGACACGGCTGAAGACGAGGCCGGTCCGTGGGGCGCGCCCGAGGACGAGGACGAGGCCGAGCCACGTCCCGTCGCTCGGGGAGATGTCTCCGGGGGCCAACAGTACCTCTGGCCTGACGATCGCATCGCGGGAGCCGACGAGGAGGATGTCGGCGGCGTCGTCGACGAGGCGGATCGCCCTGGCGCCGGCGATGAAGGCCCGCCGTCCGCTGCCGCCGACGCGGAAGAGGAGAGGCGGAAGGAGACCTAGTTCGCGCGCCGGCCTGTCTGGATCAGACGGCCGCCGGCTCCTGAGGTGTCAGTCCGCGACGTCCTCTGGGCTGGGGATCCGTGACTCGCACGGCACCCCCGTCTGGCACAGACCGCAGGCGTATCCCTTGAAGCCGAAATGGCCCTCCACGTACTCGCGCATGGCCGGGCCCAAATGGCGACTGCAGGGTTCCTTGTCCCGGCCCTCTTCTCTGACCGAGCCCACGGGGCAGCGGGCGACGCAGCGCGCGCAGATGCCCTGGGTCAGGAAGAGACAGTAGTCGAAGGGTCCGGAATATGCCCGAGAAGTAGAGGGGATGCGCGCCTGGACGACGACCGAACCCAGTCTCACAGCCTGTCCCTTCTCGGTTATCAGGCCGCCCGTGAGCCCGAAGGTGCCCAGACCCGACACATGGGCCACGTGGCGCTCCGACCACGTGGAGGCCATGAAGTAGCGCTCTGACGGTAGCTGCGACCATTCAGGGAGGAGGGCCGGCGCAACGGCTGCGTAACCGGCATCACGGAGGGCGGCGACCAGGGCGACATGTAGAGCGTTGTTGCACTCCTGCCCGAACATGCGGGCGCGGGCCCAGGCCTCGGAGGGGTAGCGGGTCTCCCGGCTGTTGGTCTTCTTGGCCTCGTCACTCTGGCAGAGGACCCAACTGACCACGGTGAGGTCTTCCGCAGCGATGGGGCTGTCGGCCGCGCCGGGGCGCCGGACTACCGGCGCCTTCGCCATCGGTCGCCTGGGCGGCTTCGCTGAGGGCGAACGCTTCCGACGGAGTCCAGTGGAAGGGCCCTACGTGCTCCTTGAGGTCCTGGTACAGGGGGTCGGCGCCGCTGGAGAACCCGACCAGGACGTCGACCCAGGCCTTGCCTTCGCTCCCCGGGCCGAGGTGGTTGTTCTCGGGGAGCGCGAGGTAGTCGCGGATGAACGCGTCGACGAAGGAGCCGAGATCCGGACCTTCGAGTACCGGGCGGCCCTCAGGCGAAGGATGCGGCCTGCCATCCTACCCCACCCTAGACGGCGGCGCTTCGCGCAGGATGACCCACACCCTGCGCGTCCGGGGACCGTCGAACTCGGCCAGATAGATGCTCTGCCAGGTGCCGAGCCGCAGACGGCCGCGCTCGACGGGTGCGGCTACGTGGCTGCCGATGAGGCTGGTCTTGATATGCGCGTCGGAGTTGCCCTCGGCGTGCTCGTACCCCGCCTTCGCGGGCACCAGACGGGCTAACCCCGCCACGATGTCGCGGGCAACGGAAGCGTCGGCTCCTTCATTGATGGTGACCCCCGCAGTGGTGTGGGGAACGAAGATGTCGACCATACCTTCGTAGTCGGGCGCAGCTTCCGCCAGCGCCGCCTGCACCTGGGAGGTGATGTCGACCAGGATCTCGCGCTTGCTCGTGGATACGCGTAGCTCGACCAAGGCCATGCCCGTCATCCTTTGTTCAGCGCCCAGAATCCGCCCCGGATGCGCCGACGCCCAGAGTCAGTTCCGGGCGCCGGGTGAGAGGTGGAGGTAAGGGGACTCGAACCCCTGGCCTGCGCGATGCGAACGCGCCGCTCTCCCATCTGAGCTATACCCCCGAGAGACCGAGGGGTATTTAATCACACGGGGGGACCGCTATCACCCCTCCAGCTGCGAACTCACGATCCTCCGAGAAGGGTGATAGCTCCGGATGGGGGGCCGCGCGCCTCGCCCCCCCGGCCGCCGGTGGCTCGGGGGGGTCGCAGCGGTGTCTCGCTGATATCACGACTCCCGCGTCGGCTCGGAGTCCGTGGGCGGCTCCTCCCAGATCGACCCGGCATCAGACGGCGCCCCGCTCGCGACTGAGGACTCAGTCTCCAGCGGCAACGGCTCGACGGCCTGGGTCGGCTGCGCCGGCTGGCTGAGCTGCATCGCCTGCGCTAGCGGGACCGTCGGGGCCGGTGCAGGCGCCATGCCTCGCCCGCCGGCGGATCCAGGTACTTCTGCATGAACGGCGTGATCAGATCGATGGGGATGGGGAACACCGTCGTGGAGTTCTTCTCCACGGCGATCTCGGTGAGGGTCTGCAGGTAGCGCAGTTGGATGGCAGCGGGGTTCTGCGACAGCACCAGCGCGGCCTGGGAGAGCTTTTCGGAGGCCTGGAACTCGCCCTCGGCGGAGATGACCTTGGCCCGCCGCTCCCTTTCGGCTTCGGCCTGCCGGGCCATGGCGCGCTGCATGTTGGGGGGGACCTCCACATCCTTGATCTCGACGATGCTCACCTTGATGCCCCAGGGGTCGGTCTGCAGGTCGATGATCTCCTGCAGGCGCTGGTTGAGCTTGTCGCGCTCGGTGAGGAGATGGTCGAGGTCGGACTGGCCGACGACGCTGCGGAGCGTCGTCTGGGCTATCTGCGAGGTGGCGGACACGAAGTTCTGTACCTGGACCACCGACAGGGAGGGATCGACGACGCGGAAGTACACGACGGCGTTCACCTTGACGGGGACGTTGTCCTTGGTGATGACTTCCTGAGACGGCACGTCCATGGTGATGGTGCGCAGGTCGACCCGCACCACCTTATCGACGATGGGGATGATCAAGAAGATGCCCGGGCCCTTGGGTGCGCATGAGCCTGCCGAGGCGGAAGATCACCCCGCGCTGGTACTCGGGAAACACCTTGATGGCCGAGGCCAGGACGATGATCACCAGCACGATGACGACGACGATGATGGCAATCGTGGCTGTATCCATGGTCTTCCCCTTATTCTCCCCCGCTGGGCTGCGATTGACCCGATTGACCCGGCTCCGACTGCTCCGGTTGTTGGTGCTTCTGGACCACGAGCGTAAGTCCCTCTTTCCTTAGTACCTCTATCTCTTCGTCTTTAAGCAGGTCCCCTCCTTCTGACCGGGCCGACCATCTCTCCCCCTGGACCCACACCTGACCCTCGGGGAGGAGAGGGGTGAGCACCGTGCCCGTCGCGCCGGCCAGCCCCTCGGCGCCGGTGACTACCGGTCGATGTCTGGCTTTGGTGATGGCGCGGATCACGATCAGGAAGAAGGCGACCACGATGGCGGCGACGGCGATGAGTACCGGCCAGCTCACCTGCAGGTACTCGGCCGAGGTGTCGAAGAGCAGCAGCCCGCCCAGGATGAGGGCGATGGCGCCTCCGATGCCCAGGATCCCGTTGCTGGAAACGAAGATCTCGGCCACCAGGAGGCCCACGGCCAGCACGATCAGGGCGATCCCCACGAAGCTCACCGGCAGTACCTGGAAGGAGTAGAAGGCGAGAAGCAGGGAGATGACGCCGACGATCCCTCCCGCGCCGATCCCGGGGGAGCTGATCTCCAGAATGATCCCGAGCACACCCAGCGTCATCAGGACGTAGGCGATGTTGGGATTCGCGAGGAGATGGAGGAAGCGCTGTATCCAGCCCATGCTCACTTCGTAGATGGGGGCTCCGGCCGTCTCCAGGGTGAGGCCCTTGGGGACGGTGACGTAGCCGTCCATCTTTTCGAGGAGGGCGGTGGTGTCGGCGGCCACGAACTCGATGACGCCCTGTTCGAGAGCCTCCTGCGCGGTCAGCGACACCGCCTCGCGCACGGCCTGCTCGGCCCAGTCGGCGTTGCGCTCGTGAGTGGTCGCCAGACCGCGGATGTAAGCGGCCGCGTCGTTGGTGACCTTGGCCTGCATGACCTCGTCCATCTCTTCGCCCAGGGATACCGGGGTGGCCGCGCCCAGGTTGGTCTGGGGAGCCATGGCGGCGACGTCCGCGCCCATGAGGATGTAGACGCCGGCCGAAGCGGCTCGGGCCCCCTGCGGGTAGACGAAGAAGACGATGGGGATGGGCGCGTCGAGTTGGGCCTGGATGATCTCGCGCATGGAGGTGTCGAGGCCTCCGGGCGTGTCGAGTTCCACGACAAGAGCCTCGGCCTGGGCGGCCGCTGCGTCCTCCATGGTGTCGACCAGGAAGCCGGCCAGCGCCGGGTCGATGATGCCCTCCGCCTGCGTGACCCAGACGTCGCCCGGAGCCGGCTGGGAGCGCCACGGCCGGCGATGCCGGCGGCGAGCAGCAGGACCGCGGCCGCCGCGAGGACCAAGGCGGCGACGGCCAGAGTGAGTGCAGCGGCCGCCCGGGCGTCCGGGCCGGTCGCCGAGCCCGGCGCACTGCGTACGGCTGCGCGCCGCGTCCAGGCGCCCCTCGCTCCAGGCGGCGGCGCCGCTCTCACGACGGTCCGCGCGAGGTCCAGGCAGCAGGGCTGGGCGTCGGCTCGTCCTGGTGGAGCAGGCGCCTGATCGCGTTCTCAAACGGCGCCAGCACGAACAGGAGCGCCCGTAGATCGGCGCGCATGAGGAAGACATCCCCGCAGCTTCGCAGCTCCTCGAAGCCGTTCGCCTGCAGGAAGGCTCGGGAGAAGAACTCGCAGTGCTCCTCATGCGGCGTCCCGCCGTCCAGGCAGGCAAGAGCGTAGACCTCGCGCAGGCGCTGTTGCTTGAGTTGCTTCAGGGCCGCGTGGAGGAGCCGACCGGCGGCCCGTCGGTCGGCGGGACCGTCGGTACGGAGGCAGAAGAGCAGCACCGCTTCGGGGGGCAGATGCGCGAACATGAGGTCGCGAAGGCGAGGCAGGTTGGCCACCGGGGCGTAGTGGACCACCCAGGTGACGCCCGCGCCGGCTGTCCCCGTCGAGGCGGGCGCGGTGGGGCGGATGCGGGGCCGTCATCGTCGGGGGACTCTGAGGAGCATCCGGTCTGGGATGCTGGCATTCGCCCGTCGGGGAGCCGGATGAACCCGGGGCTACCCCATCCACATTCGAGAGAAGACGTCCAACGATGGCGCACTGCGGCCGCGGTCGTGGGTGAAACCCGGGCGATTCCGGCCGTCTGCCACCAGGCGCAGGCACGACAGGGACCGGGCAGCAGGTCCTGTCCAGCGGCGCTCAAAGGAAGGTACTCGGGCACCCTCAGCCCTCCTGCGTTGCGGTGACCTCCGTCGGTCCGGCGATCTCGTCCACATACAGCGTCACCGTGCCCAGTTCGATGCTGAGCAGAGCCGTCACGCGCTCGCGTACGGCCTTCTCGACCTCACCGGCCAACTCGGGTATGGCCGCGTCCCAGAGGACCCGGGCGTGGATCTCGACGTCCACGGGGTCGCGCTCGTTGTCGCGGATGACCACGCCGCCCGAATGGACCTCGCGCACCCGGGATGACAGACCCTTCCAGGCGGAGGCATGTAGGTCGGCGACACCGGGCACCGAGCGGGCTGCGTCGGCTACGTAGGTGGCGACGACTTCATGGGCGAGTTGCGGTCTGACCTCGTCCCCGTAGGATGAGGGAGTCACGGGGAGGTCTCCCGAAGTGCGCTCATCGTCAGGCTGCATCATCCGTTGCCCCCGGTTCGAGTCTGGGTGGGCGGACACGCGTCTAAGTTTATACCAATCGCCAGAGGGTCGCTTCCGGCCTGGTCAACAGGCGCAGGGGCACGAAGCTGGTGCCGATGCCGCGTGAGACAACGAGAGACCCTCGTCCCCAATCGTAGAGCCCGCCGAGGCGCGTGTCGGGCTCCGCGTTCAGAGGTATGAGGCCCCGCGGACTCGGCACGCGCAATTGGCCACCGTGGGTATGCCCGGCGAAGGCGAGCGAGAAGCGTTCGGCGAGGGGCGAGCACGGGGGAGGAGGCTCATGGACGAGGAGGATGGGGAAGGCGTCCGAGGGAACCGTGGGCGAAGGGGGCAGGACTGAGCCAGGGGGGGTGACGGGCGATAGTTCGTCGAGGAGGCCGAAGCCACCACTGAGGTAGTCCGCGCCGCAGATGGCGAGTGGTGTATCGCCCGCGGCGGCCGTTGTGCGGCGGGCTCCGACCAAGGCACAGCGATCCTGCAAGAGGGTGATGCCCGCCGCCTCCCAAAGATTCTCGGCATGACGGGCACGGGCGAGAGGGCCCTTGCCCAGGCCGTATTCGTGGTTGCCTGTGACCGCGAACGCTCCGAGAGCCGGTCGCAGGTGGGCGAGTAGCTCAAGACAGCGCAGGCTACGGCGGCTGTCGCCCAGGATGTCGCCTGTGAGGAACACGAGGTCGGGAGCGAGCGGACCGGCCCAGTCGACCACCTTGCGCAGTGCCCGCTCGTTGGTGGGAAAGAGGCCGGCGTGGACGTCGGACAGGTGAAGGATAGTCGTGCCCGCCCAGATGTCGGGTAGCCCGCGCACGGGCAGGTCGACCTGCCGGCACTGTACCCACTGGGCCTCGAACACCATGTACGCGGCCGCGGCCGCCGCGATCGGCCGGCGGCCACGGCGGGCGTGGCGCCCCCGAAAGGCCGGGGCAGAGGTGCTCCGTTGCGGGTGTGGACGTTATGCATGGTTGTCCTTATGGTATCTCCCCGTTAGGTATCATGAAGCAGTCCGACGAACGACTGCGCACGCGACGCCCCGGCGATGGCGACCGATGGAGGCGTGATGATCACGAACACTGTCGAGGGGCGGTGGCTCGCCTGCGCCGCACACATGGCCCGAGCGGGCAAGGAGGCGGCCCTGCCTCTCCACGGAACCGCCGCCGGCCGGGTCCCTCTGGGTCGGGGTGCCGGCGGGGACACGACCATGGAGATCGACAGCGCCTGCGAGATCGCCATGCACCGGGTCCTGGCGGCCGAGGCCCCCGCTCCCTACCGGCTGGTCTCGGAGGAATCGGGCGTGAGTGGGCCGGCCGACGCGCCCTGGAGAGTGGTGGTGGACCCCCTTGACGGCAGCCTCAACGCAAAGCGTGGTCTCGAGCCCTTCTGTGCGTCGATAGCGGTGGCCGACGGTCCCCTCATCCGGGATGTCAAGGTGGCCTATATCGAAGACTACCTTCGTCCACATGCTTTCGCGGCCATCAAGGATGCCGGACTGCTGCGGCTGCTGCCCTCGCCGTCGCCGGGCGCCGGCACGCCGGCGGGCGCCCAGGCCGATCCTGGTCTCGGGTTCACGGCCATCCCGCTGGAGACCGAGGCGTCTCGCTTCGCCTCGGAAGTGGTGGAGGTGGTCCTTCTCGAGGCCGGACGTCCCGACAGGCACCATTTCCGCTATCAGGATCTGAGTGCGATGGGAGCCGCCGGTCGGAGCCAGGACATGCGCATCCGGCAGATAGGCTCTCTTGCTTTGTCGCTCTGCTACGTGGCCGCGGGTATCGCCGACATCCTCGTGGCCGCGGTCCGTTCCCGGTCGGTGGATATCGCCGCCGGTCTTCTCATCCTGAAGGAAGCCGGCGGAGGCGCAGCCACCTTCGATGGCGACGACATCCTCCTGCAGCCGCTCGACCTCGAGAAGCGCTGCGCCTTCGTGGCCTGGCGCTCCGGACTCGATGCCGCGGAGGTGTTGCGTCACGCCCGAGTGCTCGGACCTTCGCTGGCGGGCTCATGAGGCCACCGACCTCGCGCGGCGGCGCGTCTGAGTCAGTGTCCGAGGATCCTATCCGCCGCCTGTAGGGCGTACGCCTGGATCTCCAGGTCTCGATCCTCCAAACACTCGCGAAGGACGTCGAGTGAGGCCGGGGTGCTGACGTTCTCGAGAGTATCGATGATGGCCCGCTTCAGTTCGGGGTCGTCGGTGCGCTTGAGGACGCCGGCCAACTCCGAGGGCTGAAGGAACGCCACCATCTCGGCTCGCTCTCCGGGGGGCAAGGCCATGAGATCGTCGGCCGTCTTGACGATACCGCCCAGGGGAGAGGCCGGGCGTAGGGCGGTCTCCAGGGTGTCGTCCAGAGGATCGTGGTCGCTCGCCTTCGCTCGACCGCCTGCATAGGCCGCGAGAGCTCCCGCCTCCATGGCGTCGGAATCCTCCGGAATCCCTAGGGCCGGTCGTGCTTCCCAAGCCTCGAACCCGAGCCCTCCGCTGCCCACTTGGGTCGAGGCGGCCAGCGGCCACTCCTCGTATGGTTTGAACTCCTGCGCGTCCGGCTCCACTTTTGCCTGCTCCCACTGGTTGGCCTCCAGAGCCCAGGGCAGCGTTGCGAGAGGCGTTTCCGGCGTAGCCGATGAGAGCAGGAGGCTCAGCATCGGTCGATTCTGCCTCGGCCGCAGCGACCGCGGCGGCCAAAGCCGCGGCCCCAAAGACGGCTTCGGCTTCAACAGGACCTGCACTCTCATCATCGTCGGGCTGCGGCGGCGAGGGTGCTTTCGACGGGAGTCCCGGCCTCGGCGGCGTCGGCCTCGGCGTCAGGCCGGGCCTCGGACCCCGATTCGGCCGTGACGTCGCCGTTCTCGGATTCGGTCCCCTGCGTCCCCGCCTGGAGCTGGGAGGCATAAAGCGCCAACTGTTCCAGGCGACCGTGCACGTCCTGATCGTTCTTGAGGTCTTTGGGTATCTCGAGGGCTCCTACGGCCGCCTGGACTTTCTCGGGCCGGAAGAGGCTCAACCTCTTCATCTCCGTGGACGAGAACTCTCCCCAGCCGTGCAACAATTCGATGAGGATGGGCGTGATCGGGTCGGCGTCGAAACCCTGTCCAGATGAGGCCTTGACCTGGTCCGCCTGCCGGACCGGGGAGCCGTTTGAGGGAACCGCCGGCCACTGCGGCTCGGCCACCTCGCCGTCTGCGGCGGCTTGCTCGCCGCTCTCCTCCACTTCCGCCCCTTCTTCGGCTTCGGCCGTCACCGCCGGCTCGCCATTCTCTCTGAGGTCAGTATCGCCGGAATCTTCTGCCCAGGCTTCAGTATCGGCCGGCTCATCGTTCTCGACCGAGGTCTCAGTCCCAGTCAGCTCGTCATCATCGTCCCAGGTCCAAGCCAGCGTCGCCGCGGCGGCCACTTCCGGCTGGACGGCCGCCTGGACTGTTGTCGCGGCTACTTGCGGCTCGTCGATCGCCTCGACCGCCGTCACGTCTGCTTCCGGCTCATCCGCCGCCTCGACCGCCGCGCGCTGCTTCCGGCTCGACCGCCGCCTCGACCGTCGTCACGGCCATGGCGGCGCTCGTCGCCTCTGCTTCGTTTGTCTCGATGGCTTCGTACCGCATCGGGGCCAGAGGACTCGAGCGGGGGATAAGGGGAAGCGAACCTCTCAAACGGGTCGGAGGCTGCAGCCTCCGTCTCCCTCTCCACGCGCGTCATCTCCGTGGGAGGCTTCGCGGTCTGCTTCCGTCGCCTGGCGCACCAGCGCCATGACCAGTGCCGCCAGCAGGACCACCACGACAATGGCTGGAAACAGGTACGGCATTCCGAACAACTCTGGCATTCCGATCACCCTTCCCGAGTGTGACGGGCTACGTGCTCATATACTATCGGCTCCAGCCCATCCTCGTGATAAGGATTGCGCCTCCTCCTCGAAATGAGTAAGCTGCCCGAACGAGTGATCGACACTCACTCACATCTGCTCCCCGGGCTGGACCACGGTTGCCCGGACCTCGAGACCAGTCTGCGCATGGTGCGCAGTGCCTGGGAGGCCGGTACGACCACCATCGTGTGTACCCCCCATCTCTACGACTGGGACCCGCTGCTTTTGGACCGCGCCCGGGAGGTGCGCGAGAAGGTGGAGGCTGCTCTTCGCGAGGAGGGCATCGGTGTGCGTCTGCTGCTGGGCTTCGAGGTCGACCTGAGCGTGATCGCCGAGGCGGACGCCGACATGATCGCCCGACTCGCGATCGATGGGTCTGGCTCGCCGGAGGAGGCGGCGCCCGCGGCGGGTCGACGCCGCAGAGCCGCCGGGGTCGCCGCCGGGGTCGAAAGGGGTCATCGTCATCGAGACCCCTTTCCATGGCTGGCCGCCCTTCCTGCAGGAGACCCTCTTTCGCCTGAGGACCTCGGGCTACACTCCCATTCTGGCGCACCCCGAACGCAACGAGCGTTTGCAGCGTTCGCCCGAACTACTCGACGACTGCATCCGAGCCGGGGCGGTCGCCCAGGGGACCGCGGGGAGTCTCGCCGGCCCCTTCCGCAAGGGGAGCATGCGCACGTTCCTGGATCTGCTTGCGCGCGGCTCCCTGTCACTTCTGGCTTCGGACGGTCATGCCCAGGTCGACTACACCTGGAGTCTGGCCCCCCTGATCGAGGAGTTGCGCAAGCGGGCGCCCGAGGACTACCTGCAGACCCTGGTGGGGCTCAATCCAGAACGCGTGCTGGCCGGCCGGCAACCCCTGCCGGGCTTTCCCGACAGCCGCCAGGGCGGCAAGTCATGGTGGAAGAGATGGAGAGGCCGATCTCCTAATCGTGGATCGCCGGATCGTCGGATCGCCTGAACCGGTGCGCGGCCTCCGGGTCCTGAGGGTCAGATTCGCGCGGAGTGCCACTCCCAGGCGTCTCGCACTATCTCCTCGAGCGTGGTCCGCTGCGGTCGCCAGCCCAAGATCTCCCCGGCCCGCGTGCTGGAAGCGATGAGCAGCGCCGGGTCGCCGGCTCTGCGTGGGCCCATCTCCACCTTGACGTCCTTGCCCGTGACCGCGGCGCAGGTGCGGACCACCTCGAGGTTCGAGAAGCCCCGTCCGTTCCCCAGGTTGAATACGTCGCCGGAGCGTCCCTCGCCCAGCCATTCGAGCCCCAGACGATGGGCCTCCGCCAGATCGAGCACGTGGATGTAGTCGCGGACACAGGTGCCGTCAGGCGTGGGATAGTCGCTGCCGTACACTTCGAAGGCATCCTTCCCGGACGCCAGCGCCAGGAGTAGACGCGGGATGATGTGCGTCTCGGGGTCGTGTGCTTCGCCCAGGATCCCGCCGGGCCAAGCGCCGGCCACGTTGAAGTAGCGGAAGCGGACGCTGCGCAGCCCGTGGATGCGGCCGAACCAGTCGAGGAACTGCTCGAACATGAGCTTCGAGGCTCCATATGCGTTCACGGGCAGGAGCCGGGCCCCTTCCTCGATGGGCACGCTCTCCGGTTCCCCGTAGACGGCGGCGGTGGAAGAGAACACCAGGGCCGTCACCCCGTGCCGCACCATGGCCTCCAGCATCACGAGCGGGGCAGCCACGTTGTTGCGGAAGTACTTTCCGGGCGCGGCCTGCGACTCGGCCACCTCGATGTACCCGGCCAGATGCATGACGGCGTCCACGCCGGGCAGGGCCTGTTCCAGCACCGAGTCGTCTCCCACCCCACCTACGACCAGACGCGCCCGGGGGTCGACGGCCTCGGCTCTGCCTTTCTCGAGCGTGTCGAGGACAATGACCTCGTGACCGACATCGAGGAGTCGGCGGGCGGTTATCGCTCCGATATACCCTGCTCCGCCCGTGACCAGCAGCCTCATCGTTCCTCCACACGTCGGCTCATCGGCTCGGCCCCCGCCCGAGACTTCAATCTACCATCTCGCGAGGCTCGGAAAGGATGGCTGCGCGGCGGGATCCGCGGCTCTGAGGGTATACTGACGCCAAGATGGACCTGGATGACGCCCATATAGGGGACAAGGCCGAGGCTTCCCCCGCCTCGGAGGATCCGGCACCCAGTCAGGGGGCGCAGGACGAGACCACGCCGGTCCCGGCTACGACCCTGGCGGGAAGAGGCGCCGCTCCTGGAAGCGCTGGGTCGCCAACCTCATGATCATCGCCGGCGTCCTCCTCCTCGCCTATCCCCTCGGCACCTGGGCCTACACCTGGTACGAGCAGCGGGGATTGCGCGAGCAACTGGAGAGCGAGAACCCGGGCATGGTCGTCAGCTCGTCCGGCCTCAGTTCCGAGGACTTCATCTCCGTCGAAGAGCGGGCCGCCAACGCCGAGCAAAGCTCGCCGCGGCCGCGAGCGCCGCCGCGAGCGCGCCGAGAAGGCCGCTGCCGAAGCTGCGATCCTGGCGGCGGAACAGGAGCGCCAGGCCCAGCTGGATGCCTTCGAGGCCGCCGCCGACGCCTTCGAGGAGCAGCTGAGCGGCACGGGGGGCGAGCCCATAGGCAAGATCATCATCCCCAGTATCGGGGTGGACGTCATCATGCTGGAGGGGACCGACACCCGTGATCTGCGCGAAGGGCCCGGCCATTGGCCGGAGACGCCGCTCCCCGGTCAGGGAGGCAACTTCGTGGTCTCGGGTCATCGGACCACCTACGGGGCTCCCTTCAGGAAGTTCGACAAGGTCAAGGAGGGTGATCTGGTCGACCTGGTGCTGCCCTATGCCGTGGCCCGCTATAGAGTGAGCCGGGTGGTCATCGTCAAGCCCAATGAGGTGGAGGAGGTCGCGCAACTCGGGCAGGGAGCAGGTGTCGCTGGCCGCCTGCCATCCCCTCTACAGTGCCTCGAAGCGCATCGTCGTGCAGGGCGAGCTATCTCCTTCAAGCTCACCGAGCCGGGTGGCTGAGCAAGGGGGTTCGAGCTTCGTGCGCCGCGGCTCGGCGAGTGGCTTCCAGTGCACACTGTAATAGTGTACACTGCAGATGGCCGCGAACCACTGGGGAGCCTGACGGATGCTGAAGAACATCACCTTGAGCGCCGAGGAAGAACTGATCGCCCGGGCTCGTGAGGAGGCCGGGCAGCGCGGGACTACCCTCAACGCCGAGTTTCGCCTTTGGCTGGCCGCCTTCGCCGAGCAGGAGCGGACGGCGCGCGGCTACCACGAGCTCATGGAGCAGCTCGCCCACGCTCATCCCGGCCGTCATTTCAGCCGCGAGGAACTCAATGCCCGCTGACCGCCGGTCGACGCCCGTCGATCCGCAGCGCTTCTTCCTCGACACCAACATCGTCGTTTACACCTTCGAGAAGGAATCGTCTCTGGAGAGAGAGCGTGCCCGGGAGTTGGTGCAGAGGGCTCTGACCACTCGCCTTGGGGTGATCAGTCACCAGGTGGTGCAGGAGTTCCTGAACGTCGCCACTCGCAAGTTCGCGGTGCCTATGTCGGCTGCCGATTGCCGCCTGTATCTCGAACGGGTGCTCGTTCCCTTGTGGCACAGCTTTCCGAGTCGAGACCTGTACCTGCGTGCGCTCGAGTTCCAGGAGGATTCCGGCTATGGTTTCTACGACAGCCTCATCGTTGCCGCCGCCGTGATGGCCGGCTGCGGGACGCTCTACTCACAGGATCTTCAGCATGGCCGTACCTTTGGTGGAATGGTCGTCGTGGATCCGTTCCAGGCGTAGCGGGTCGGAGCGTCACGGCGGCTTCGGTGTCGTGCGGTGGCGGCGGGCCTTTGCCCCGGCGGCAGCCTCCCAGCCGGGCTCGAGGGTATGCTATCGTCGTAGCACAGCCGGTCGCCGCCGGGCGCCGGTCAAACCACGCCGAACGGAGCCACGGGCATGAGTGTCGATCTCTTCGTCGACTACCTGAGTGAGGTCAGCCGCCCGATCGACGACCGTCTGCACGAATACCTCTCCGGGGTACCGGAAGGCAGCGCGCTCCACCGCTATCTCTACGGGATTCTAGATGAGTTTGTGGCCCGGGGCGGCAAGCGGGTGCGGCCGGCCATGGCCATGCTCGCCTGTGAAGCGGTAGGTGGAGATCCTCGGCTGGCCCTTTCCAGCGGTTGTGCCATCGAGTTCTTCCACGCGGCCGCGCTCATCCACGACGACATCATGGACGCGAGCCTCATCCGTCGCGACCAGAAATGCGCCCACATCATCCACGGCGAACCGCTGGCCATCAATGCCGGTGACTATGCTCTGGGTCTGGTATGTTCCATCGTGGTCCGCGACCCGCTCCTTGACGACCGCACCAAGCTTGAGGTTCTCGACACCATCGGGGAGATGAGCGCCCGCACGGTCGAAGGCCAGGCTCTGGACGTGGGCTGGGTCCGCGACGACGTCTACGACCTCACTCCCGACGACTACCTGGAGATGGCCCTGGGCAAGACCGGCTACTACAGCGGCATCGCCCCGCTCACCGTGGGGGCCATCGTGGGGAAGGCGTCAACGGCCGAGAGGGAGGCTCTGGCGGCGTTCGGCAAGAACTCCTCCATCGCCTTCCAGATCCAGGACGATCTCCTCAACATCCTGGGCGACGAACGCACCATGGGCAAGGATTATCTGACCGACGTCTTGGAGAGCAAGCGCACGCTCATGGTGATCCACTGCCTCGCCTCGGCCGAGGCGGCCGATCGGGAGCGACTCGTGACCGTGCTCCGCCGGGGCCGGGAGAAGAGCGTCGAAGAGGCAGCTGAAGTGGTAGATCTGCTGGAGCGCTACGGTTCGGTGGAATATGCGCGCTCGACGGCCCGCGAACTCATCTTGGAGGCCCGGTCGTACCTGGGCGTGCTGCAGAAGTCGCGGGCGCGCGATGTTCTGGAGTCCATGGCCGACTTCTTCCTGGAACGAGAACGCTAATGGACGAGGCCACCAAAAGAGCCCTCCGGGCGCTGCCCGCCGTCGAGGAGGTGCTGCAACACCCGCAGGCTGCACCCCTCCTGGAGCGCCACCCGAGGCCGCAGGTAGTGGAGGCCGTGCGCGCGGCTCTGGAGTTGGTGCGGAGGGAACTGGTCGCCACCACCGGCGCCGAGGCGAGCGGCAGTGCGACGACCGTGGTGGCGGCTGGCGTCGAGGCCGCAGGCGCCCAGGCTGCAGGCGAGGCGCCGGGGCCGTCAGTTGAGGCCGTTCTCGAAGCCGCGAGCCGCATCCTGGCGTCGTGGAGCCGGCCCGCGCTGAGGCGGGTGCTCAACCTGAGCGGGGTGGTGGTGCACACCAACCTCGGCCGCTCCCGGCTGGCGGACAGCGCCGTCGAACGGGTGGCCGAAGTGGCCCGTTCCTACAGCAACCTGGAATATGACCTCGAGCGCGGCGACCGGGGCCGGCGCGAGGCTCATGTGGAGGCCCTCCTTACGCGGCTGACTCGGGCCGAGGATGCCTTCGTGGTCAACAACAACGCCGGGTCGGTGCTCCTGCTTCTCATGGCGCTCGCAGGCGGTCGTGAGGTGCTGGTCTCGCGGGGGCAATTGGTGGAGATCGGCGGTTCCTTCCGCATGCCCGACATCATGCGTGCGGGCGGCGTCCGTTTGGTGGAGGTGGGCACGACCAACCGCACCCGCGTGGCCGACTATGAAGCGGCTATCACACCCGAGACGGCCATGCTGCTGCGCGTGCACACCTCCAACTACCGCATCCTGGGCTTCACGGAGGAGACCGACCTGGAGGAGTTGGTCGAGTTGGGTCGGCGAAGGGGAGTGCTGGTGGCCGATGATCTGGGGAGCGGCGCACTGCTCGAGCTCGACGCCTTCCGGGGGGAGCCGACGGTCGCTTCCTCGCTGCGGGCGGGCGTCGACCTGGTCTGCTTCAGCGGCGACAAGCTCTTGGGTGGTCCGCAAGCGGGGATTCTGCTGGGGCGGGCCGAGGTGATAAAGAAGCTGCGCAGGCATCCGGTGGCCCGGGCCCTGCGTTTGGACAAGATGACGCTGGCGGCCCTGGAGGCCACGCTGCTTCTCTACCAGGACCCCGAGCGGGCGTGCGAAGAGGTGCCGACTCTGCGTTTCTTGAGTCGCGGCTCGGCGGAGACGGCAGCGCTCGCCGCCGGCCTGCAGGCGGCCATCGAAGCACGCTGCCCCGACGGCTTCATCGCGGAGGTGGAGGAGTCGACCGGCAGGGCCGGAGGCGGATCGATGCCCCTGGTGGAACTGCCCTCACATGCCGTGCGCCTGCGTCTGCCCGAACTGCCACTGGAGAGTGGGGGACATGGCGGCTCCGCCCGGCCGGCGGGAGCGGCGGGTGGACCGGGTGGTTGGTCGGCACCGGAGCCGAGCCATCCCCACCGAGGGTCGGGCAGTGGCCACAGGTTCGCGGGCGGTGTCTCGGCCCTGGAGGCAGAGTTGCGCCGGGCCCCAGTGCCGGTCGTGGCCCGCGTGTCCCAGGACAGCATCCACCTGGACGTCCTCGCTCTGGACCTGGATGAGGTCGACGCTGTAGCCGACAGTCTCGCCTGGGCCATCGAGCGGCTGACGGCCGAGGCCCCCGGCGATCCCTCGGCGGGGTAGCGGGAGGTCATGGCCAGTCCAGATGCTTCAGGAGCCCGGCCAGGTGACGACGGACCCCCGGGCGCCACCCCCGCCCCGGCACTCTCGGAGGAGCAGGCACGTCCCCTGACGCTGGGCACCGCCGGACACATCGACCACGGCAAGACCACCCTCATCAAGGCTCTCACAGGCCGCGACACCGATCGTTTGAAGGAAGAGAAGGAGCGGGGCATCAGCATCGAGTTGGGCTTCGCCGAACTCGCTCTCCCCAGCGGCCGCCGGCTGAGCGTGGTGGACGTGCCCGGTCACGAGCGTTTCGTCAAGACCATGGTGGCGGGCGCAACCGGCATCGACCTCTTTCTGCTGGTGGTGGCGGCCGACGATGGTGTCATGCCCCAGACGCGCGAACATCTGCGCGTGATCGAACTGCTCCATATCCCCACGGGGCTGGTGGCCCTCACCAAGATCGATATGGTCGACCCCGAGATGGCCGAGCTCGCCAAGGCCGATGTGGAGGAGTTCCTCCTCACCACCCGCTACCCGGAGTTGCCCATCGTGATGGTGAGCGGCGTGACCGGGGAGGGACTGCCGGAACTACTGGCGACCCTCGACCGGCTGGGTGCCTCGGTGCCACGCCGCCCCTCGTACCCGGCCACCCGCATGCCTGTGGACCGGGTCTTCTCCCTGAAGGGCATCGGTACGGTCATCACGGGTACCCTCTGGTCCGGTAGCCTGAGTGCCGAGGATACAGTGGCCATTCTCCCCCCGAGAGCGGGCCAGGGCTCGGGTGCGGGGCGCGAGGTGCGCGTGCGGAACGTGCAGGTGCACGACCGCGAGGTAGCGGCAGCGGGCGCGGGACAGCGCGTGGCCCTGAACCTCACCGGGGTCGACCGGGATGAGGTCGAGCGGGGACAGTGGGTGGTCAAAGATCCGAGTATCGAGCCCACTTACATGGCCGATGTGCGCCTCTCCCTACTGCCAGATGCTCCGGCTCCCCTCTCTCGGGTCCTGCGTGCGCGAGTGGATCACGGCACGGCGGAGATCCTGGCCAAGGTGGTCCTGGCCGATCGGGAGACGTTGCTCCCGGGCGAATCCTGCTATGCGCAACTCCGCTTCGACGAGCGGGCGCTCGTCTATCCGGGCGACCGCTTCATCCTGCGGTCCATCACGCCGGTGACCACGCTCGGGGGTGGCCGGGTGATCGACCCCGCCCCGCACAAGCACAGCACGGGGCCGCGCTGGCACGACCGCTTGATGCTGCTCGAGGAAGGCGCTGTGGACGCCGTGGCGGCGCTGCTGCTACACGAAGCCTTCCCGCAGGGTCTGGCTCAGGCCAGGCTGGAGGGAAGCCCTTACCTATGGCGGTTCCCTCGCGGCAAGAACGCGGCGGCCGTGGCGGCCCTCCTGGCCGACGGCCGTGCTCTGCCGGCCGGCGGTACCGCGACGGTTCCGTTGACGGACACGGGGGCCGGCTCGGCTGCGGCCACCAAGTCGTCGGGGGGCCCCGGCCCCCGCCTCTTCCATGGCCCGTCGCTGCTGTCACTCGTCGAGGCGACCCTGGATACCCTCAAAGATCGCGCGGGCACATATGCGCTGAACCCCTACATGACCCTTGGCGATCTCAGGCGGGATTTGGCGCGGGGCAAGGAATGGCCGGCCCTCGATGAAGCCCTGGCCCGGCTGGTCGCCGGCGGAGACCTGCGGCGGACCGAGCACGGCTTCGTGTGGGCGGAGGCGGCCGCCGAGCCAGACGCGGGGCAGGGTGAGTCGATGGCGTCGCTGCTGGCGCAGTTCGAAGACTCGTGCGCGCCTGCGGAGGCGCCCAGTGTAGCGGTGGCCGCCGAGGCCGCCGGCCTTCCGCCTCGAGAAGCCCAGAAGATCGTCGATGCTCTCGTGCGACAGGGGAAGCTCGTCAGGGTCGGTGAAGACCTCTACTACCCCTTGGACCGCCTACAGACCCTGCTCGACCAGCTTGCCGGAGCCATGGAAGCCGCCGGGCAGCTCACTCTTGCTGAAGCCCGCGATCTGCTCGGCACGTCGCGGCGCTACGCCCAGGCCCTGCTCGAGCACATGGATTCCGAGGGCCTCACGCTACGCGTGGGGGAGGCGCGGCGCCTGCGCCGGAGGCGCCGGTAAGGTCTCGACTCCCCGGGCTTCGACACCCACGCCCATTCTCGATAGGGCTATGAGCTAGACTTGTCCTGGAGCGGCGTTCGGTCTGGTGGCTGGCCCGGTCTTCAAAACCGGTGTTGGGGGGTAGGCCCCTCCAGGGTGGGTTCGATTCCCATGCCGCTCCGCCACTGCCATTTGCAGGGCTTTCCGTCAAGACCTTCTCCTGGGCAGATTGGGCCTCGACTACGTTGCGCTGTCTTGCGAGACCCCTCCCGATCAAGCGGGCCGGCTGTGATTGTGGCCCACGTCGACACGAAGACCGGTCCGGACGTCTTCTACCATCTGAAGGACCTGGAGCCGGGTGATGAGGTCCGCCTCTACGGTGGGGACTTCGACCGGAGCTCCGGTCACTATCTCTCTAATGTGATCGTGCACGGTCATTTAGTGAAGTAGGCCCAAGGTCATCCGGAGGACCGACGGCCGGGCCTGCGAAGCCCGCCATCGTTGTCACTGGTCCAGTGTCGCTTAACAACCTTGGCCATCGAGTCTCCTTATTCAAGGTTGACTCGCAGTTCTGAGGCGGCGGCGTTTGGGCGCCCTGCTTTGGCGGTAGGACATAGAACAGCGCAGCCTTGGTTCACGGCAATCCCGCACAGAAGGACGCCCCCGGGCGGAAAGCACCATGAAAGAGAAGAAGATAGAGGACGTGCTCAAGGACATCTCGCAGCAACTGGGCGAAGGCAAGTACTCCAAAGCCCTCGAGGCGAGCGAGAAGGCAATAGCCCTGAATCCTGGTTATGCGCCTGCGTGGGTGTACAAGGGCATCGCCTTGAAGAAGATGGGTAGGCTCGAGGAAGCCCTGAGCGTCTACAACACCGCTCTGGAACTCGATCCTGCGGACGCGGACACCTGGTACAACAGGGGCCTCTGTATCAGCGCGATGGAGAGTCGGGAAAAGCAGGGACTGGCCGTGGAATCGTACCGCAAGGTCATCGAGCTGGACCCGAGCTACGTCGACGCGCTCTACAACCTCGCCGATGTCATGGCGGGAATAGCCCAGAGCAGCAACGATGCCTCGGTCGCACGAGACTGGTATCGGCAGTCGGAAGAAGCGTACGACCAGGCAATGGCGGTCGCTCCGGACAGCCCCGAGCTCCACTACAGCAAGGGCGATCTCTTTGCCAAGCAGGGAAGGTTGCAGGAAGCTCTGGACTTGATCGAGCGAGCAGCGGAATTGAATCCCGGGTACGCCGAGGCCTGGTACGCCAAGGGATACATTCTGGGCGAGATGGAAAAGCGCAGCGAAGCGTTGGACGCCTACCGCAGGGCCATTGCGCTGAATCCCAGTTCCGGGCTCAGCGTAAGGGCATGGATCAACACGGGGAACGTTCTTGGAGAACTGGGAAGGCCTCTGGAAGCGCTGGAAGCCTACGACAAGGCGATCGAGATAGACCCCAAAGACTTCGAGGAGTCTCGTCTCAGCTCCCGGGCCAACGCTTGGTATAACAAGGCCGTCACCCTGGCGAAGCTGGGCAGAGAAAGGAAGCACGGCAGGCCTATGAGAAGGCGGTCGATCTCCGCAGCAAGAGCGAGAAGCTTCGCGAGCCGGTCAAGGAGATGACCTGGCCGGTCGTCAAGGTCGAGGAGCGCATCAAGCAAGCGTAAGGAGCGGGCGTCGGCCGGCGGGCGGGAGGCTCCTGTCCGCGACCATCTCGAGCCAAAGTCGCCGTGCTCAACCGCTGAGGCGAAGGGCAACCGGGGCCGGGCCGCGACGGCATCGCTTGGCGGCATGAGGTAGACTCGTCTCCCATGAGCTTCTGGTACTTGATGGGGGCCAGAAACCACTTGACCAGCGGAAGCCCGCGACTGAGCTGCCGGGCGTCGGGATATTGGATATCGAGATGGACGGCCTGCTGGTCGTCGGTAGAGGGACATTCATCGCGGAGCAGCATGGCGTAGACTCAGACGCGCGCCAAGAATCGCGTGAGCTCGAGGTTCCAGTCGAACCACCAACGCGGGTACTTCTTGCGGAAGAGGATCATGAGCAGAAGGGGCAGAAACAGTATGCCCACCGTCGTCCACGACCAAGCGGAAGAAGGGGGTGAGCCTGCTGAGAGGCTTGTCCGGGTAGTCGACGCGGAAGGTCAAGGGATACCTGGTCGCGGTCGGATAGGGGAGCATCGGTGTCTGCATGAGCCCTCTTGTTCGGATGCGGTCTGGGCGCCTACGGCGCCGGCGGTACTAGCCCGATAGCTCCCGCCCCACTCCAAGCAGGGCTAGGAGGCGATCCGGCGGGTCGTTCTTGCTGACGAAAGCGTCGCAGCCGGCCCCCAATGACTCGCCGCGCGACTCCGGTCCGCCGCTCATCGCGATCATCCGGCAACCTGGCGCTCTCTGCTTCGACTCCCTGACGAACTCCGCGGTGCTCCACCAGCGTAGTCCCCCTGGGGAAGCTCCCAGTCGAGCAAGATCACGTCGACGCCCGCGCGCTCAAGGGCCGCGAGGGCCTGGCCCAGGTCGCCCGCCTCGAGGACGTCCCCCTCGCCTAGTTCTTCGAGGAGCAGGCGAAGAGCCGCTCGGATCTCGCCGTTGTCATCTGCAAGAAGAGTCCTCATGGGTCAACTGTGCCTCAGGGCGGCCTTGGCGCCCAGCGGCAGTCGGCCGGTTTGAAGCCTGGTCGGCTGGCCAGTTATGGGGGGCTCGGGCCGATCCGAAAGCTGCCCCGGGGCCTGCTCGGCTACGCCGGCGGCGCGGGCGACCAGGTGACTGCGACCTTTGTCCCTTCCCCCGGGGCGGAGCAGATGAGCAGATGGGCTTTGACCGACTCGGCCCGCTCCCGCATGATCCCCAGCCCAAGCTGACCTCCACCCGCCGCCGGGTCGAAACCGGCTCCATCGTCTTCCACGGCGAGCCGGGCGTCGTCCGGGTGCCCGACTAGGGGCACCAGCGAGACTTTGGCCTTTCGGGCGCGGGAGTGCTTCACAACATTGTTGAGAGCTTCCTGGGCGATGCGGTAGAAGGCGAGCCGCACGTCGGTGGGCAGCTCTCCGGAGTCCTCGGTGATCACCTCGACCGGTATGCGGGCGCGGCCCGTGACCGCTTCGCCGAGCTGCTTGAGCAGGTCTGGCAGCTCGCTTCGGCCAGAGTGGCGGGCCGAAGCTCGAGGAGCAGCGTGCGCATCTCGGCCAGCGCGCCCCGGGTCAGTTGGCGCAATTCGTCCAGGCGCTGGGCCCCCTGGACCGGATCTCTCGCGTAGATCCGGGGCAGGACCTCGGCGATCAGACTCACGGAGAAGAGGGTCTGACTGACGGCGTCGTGCAGGTCCCGGGCCAAGCGGTTCCTCTCCGCAGCAGCCGCGGACTCCTCCGCGTGCTCATACAGGCGGGCATTGTCGACAGCCATTCCGATCTGATTACCGAGGGCGGCGAGCGAGGACAGTTGTTCGGGAGAAGAATCCGTTTCCCGGCGGGTGAGGAGCATCAGAGCTCCAAAGACCGTCCCCTTCGCGTTCACCGGGATCTGGATCATAGAGCGCCAGCCGGCCGGCTCCAACAGACCGCGGAGTTCTTCGGAAATGGAGCCCATCGGGAGCGGCGCCGGCTGCCCCTCGAGCGCTGTCAGCCGCTGCTCTAGATACTCAGGGGGAAGGGTGCGGATGCTGGCGAGCACGTCGGTGGGCAGGTTTCGCGACGCGATCAGACGGAC
>CAWHIX010000011.1:0-350774 GCA_963829545.1 uncultured Actinomycetes bacterium | reverse complement strand
CTCATAGTCACGGCGAACTTGGTGGCCGCTCCGTAGGTGTAGTCGTTCCCCGAGCCCGCGCCGTCGAGCTGGTCCCCGCTGCGGTGGTCACGGTCACGTCGACCATGCCCGGCCGCGTGCGCGGGCGAGACGCAGGTGATGGTGGTCGGGTTCACCATCACTACGCTGGTGCCGCGGTCCGCGCCGAAGGCCACCGTCGCCAGGACGCACGAAGTTGGTGCCGGTGATGGTGACGGCGGTTCCGGCGGCGGTGGGCGGCTGGCCGGTGGGGTTGAGAGCGGTCACGGTGGGCAGGCCGAGGTGTAGTCGTTGCCCGTCCCGGTGGTCGAGCTGGTGCCCGCGGCGGTGGTGACCGTCACTTCAACCATTCCAGCCGCGTGCGCCGGCGAGACGCACGTGATGGTGGTCGAGTTCACCACCAGCACGCTGGTGGCCGGGTCCCGCCGAAGGAGACGGTCGCTCCGACTCACGAAGTTGGTGCCGGTGATGATGACGGCCGTGCCAGCGGCGGTGGTCGGCTGACCGGCGGGGTTGAGCGCGGTGACGGTGGGCATGCCGTAGGTGTAGTCGTTGGCCGTGCCGGTCGCGGAGACTGATACCGGCAGCCGTGGTGACGATCACGTCGACCACGCCCACTGCGTGCGCCGGAGAGACGCAGGTGATGGTGGTCGAGTTGACCACGTCCACGCTGGTGGCGGCTAAGCCGCCGCCGAACGTCACCGTGGCGCCGGCCGCGAATTGGTGCCGGTGATGGTGACCGTGTCCCACCGGCCGTGGTCGGCTGACCGGTGGGTTGAGCGCGGTGATCGTAGGGCGGTCGGTGTAGGTGTAGTTGTTGCCGGCGCCCTGGTCGAGCTCGTGCCCGACGGCCGTCGTGACCGTCACGTTTACGGTGCTTCCCTGCGGACCCGCCGGGGCGATGGCCGTGATCTGGATCGCGGAATCGACCACATAGTTGGTGGCCGGGAGCTCCCGAACTTGACGCCGTCGCGCCTCTAACCCCCACGAAGTTGGTCCCGGTGATGACGACCGTGTTGCCGCCGGTAGTCGGACCGCTGGAGGGGTTGAGGGCCGTGACCGTGGGAGGCGGAGTGGCGAAGCTGATGTCGGCCACGCGCAGGATGAGGGCGGCGGCCTGCGCCCGCGTCAGGTTGGTGAGCGGCTTCAGGTAGTACTGGCCCCCGCTGGGGCTGCCCCCACCACTTCATGATGGATGAGATAGGCGGTCCCGGGGCGATGGTCGGTCGCCACCGTTCCCCCGTCGGCGAAGGCGGCCAGTAGGCTGGACCCTCCTCCTGATACCACTCGGTGACGGTCGGGTAGAGCTCCTCCTCGCCTTGGATGCCGCCGAGCGCGGCCTTCTCAAGGCCGGAGAGGTGGCGCGCCAGGATGGTGTTGGCCTGCTGGCGCTGCCATGGTCGAATTCGGCCGGTAGGTGTCGTCCGGGTAGCCGGCGATGACTTGGGCATCCACCCCCCTTCGACCCACTTGTAGAACTGTGGGAGGGAGAACGTCGGTGAAGGTGGCGTGCCGGCGGCGTCTTCGTGGGTATGCCCGAAGCCGTCGACCACCATCTTGGCGGCTTGACCGCGATTGAGTGCCTGCGTGGGCCTGAAGGTGCCGTCCGGTAGCCATCGGCCACGGTGTCGACCTGGCGGCCGTGACCTTGTAGACGCTGATCCATTGCTGATCGGTGATGTCGGTCCAGCGGTCGGCCGCGAGGGCCGTCCCGGCCCAGCAGTGTGACCAGGGCGACGATCAGCAGCCACGAGAGCGACCCTCAGGACCACCCTTTGCTGACCCGATCCTTCTTGCCTCTCATCGTACCCTCCTGATAGACGTCTTGCTGCTGGCGCTGCGATGGTCAGCAATCTTGTCGGTGCGACACCTGTGCGACGGCCGCACACTCAAGCGAGCCGGGAGATGGGGTGGCCGGGGACGGGGGCAGCGTGAGGGGTCGCGCGGGCGAAGGGTTCCACCTCTGGTTCCTGCTCGCTCGATCACATGCGACTCCTCGCGTGATGTCTCTATTGGAGCAACGGCGATTTAGGTAGGTTGTCCAATATACTCCTATATACTCTTATGCGGCAAAGGACGAAAGTCCTGCATGGAAGTCGTTCGGGGGCTGTATCCGCGTCGGAAAGGCAACGGCGGGCTGGGGGACTCCTGGAACCAATTCGCGGCTGGGCAGCGACCAAAGGATATCCACGGCCCGCAATGAACTGGTTCTGGGGTGACTAAGCTGTAATGAGGATCGGTAGGGAAACAAGGAGCGCGCGCCGCAGACGGGCCCGGACGGTCCGCAGACGGCGTACGATCATCCTTATCAGCGTGGCGGCCGCCATCCCCATCATCACTCTGGGAATCCTCGCCGGTATGTTCACTCTGGGCCTGCGCACCGTCGCCGCCGTCGAGCAAGACATTCCCTCCCTGGAAGACCAGAGAGGGGTCTCTCTCGCCCAGACCACCCAGATCTACGCCGCCGACGGCACCCTGCTCGCCTACCTCCATGGCGTGGAGAACCGCACCGTCATCAGCGGGAAGGCTATCCCGGACAACCTCAAGTATGCAGTGGTGGCCGTGGAGGACGAACGCTTCTATCAGCACAGCGGCGTGGACCTGGAAGGCCTCGTTCGGGCCCTGGTGGTGAACATGAAGGCCCAAGGGGTGTCAGAGGGCTTCTCAAGCATCACCATGCAGCTGGTGGGCAACATGTACCTCGATCGCACCGACATCTCTCTCGACCGCAAGTTCAACGAGATGGCTCTCGCCTGGCAGTTCGAACGCAAGTACTCCAAGGACGAGATCCTCGAGATGTATCTGAATACCATCTACTTCGGCTCGAATGCCTACGGTGTCGAGGCGGCCGCCAAGACGTACTTCGACAAGGAGCCCATGGAGTTGACCATCGCCGAAGCGCGCTCTCCTGGCCGGTCTTCCCCAGGCGCCCACGGCCTACTCACCGCGCCGCAACCCGGAGCGAGCCCTGGCCAGGCGCGACCGGATCATCCTGAAGATGTACGAGCAGGGCTTCATCACCCAGGAGGAGGCCCGGGAGGCCTGGGACGAGCCGCTCGACCTGGCCCCCTCCTCGCCCTACACCAAGGTGCAGGAGCCATATGTGGTCGCCTACGTACGCAAGCAGCTCATCGACATGTACGGGGAAGACAAGGTCTTCAAGGGTGGTCTGCGCGTGGAGACCAGCATCAATCCTGCCTACCAGAAGCTGGCCACCGAAGCCATCTCCTCGACGCTGAACGAGGAAGGCGATCCCTCCGCCGCCATGGTGAGCATCGAGTCCAAGACCGGGTATATCAGGGCCATGGTAGGGAGTACCGACTACGACGACTCCAAGTTCAACCTGGCCGCCCAAGGTCGCCGTCAGCCCGGCTCGGCCTTCAAGACGTTCGTGCTGGCCGCCGCGATCGAGGCAGGGGTAGACCCCTACGAAACGTACTACGAGTCGCAGCCTCTGACCATCGAGCTACCCGGGCAGCCCAAGCCCTGGAACGTGAAGACCTACGGGGGCAACTACTATGGCACTACCAGCATCGACGTGGCCACACTGCGCAGCGACAACACCGTATACGCCCAGATGATCCTGGACCTGGGTCCTGAACTCGTCGTGGATATCGCCAAGCGGATGGGCATCACCTCCCAGCTGGATCCGTACCCGGCCATATCCCTGGGCGGGCTCACGTACGGCGTCTCGCCGCTGGAGATGGCCTCCGCCTACGCGACTCTCGCCAACGGCGGAGAGCACATCTCACCCACCATCATCCTCAAGATCAAAGACGCCGAGGGCAACGTGCTGTGGGAGGCCAACCCCAAGCGTACCCAAGCCATCTCTGCCGGGGTGGCCTATGAGGTGACCCGCATCCTGCAGCGCAACATATGGAGCGGCACCGGCACCCGGGCCGACATCGACCGTCCGGCCGCCGGCAAGACGGGAACGGCCCAGGAATACTACGACGCCTGGTTCTGCGGATATACGCCCCACCTCTCCACGGCGGTGTGGATGGGCCACCCCGAGGCCCAGATCGAGATGAACGACGTGCACGGGATCAGGGTGACGGGCGGGCTCTTCCCGGCCGAGATGTGGCAGAAGTTCATGTACGACGCCGACAGGGACTACCCCGAGGAGGAATTCGCGGAGCCTGAGGTCAAGGTGGTCTACGATCCGTTCTTCCAGAGCGAATGGTCTGTGCCGCCCACATCGAGCAGCACGTCGTCTACCAGCAGTACCACCTCTACGACTCTGCCGCCTGTGACGGAGCCGCCCGTGACCGAGCCGCCGACGACTCAGCCGCCCGTCGACCGAGCCGCCGGTGACGACCGTCATCACGGGACCGAACCCGGGCGTCTAGCACCGCTCTCGCCCCTGTCTCGCGGCCGCGGCAGACCCGGCACGGCGTTCCATCCCCGCATAGACCACCCGAGCAAGCGTATAAGGCTTCGTACGTCCACTAGTTCTTCGGCAATGCGTCCGGGGGCAGGAGCGCCGACAGAGATGCAGCTCGATCGTCTCACTCTCAAGGCCCAGGAGGCACTGGCAGCGTCCCAGGAGCTGGCCCGGCAGCGAGGGCATGCGCAGATAGAGCCCGAGCACCTGGCCGTCGCGCTCCTCGATCAGGAGGGCGGCATCACCCGGCCCATCCTGGAACGCATAGGCGTGAGCGGGCCGGCCGTGCGCGCGGAACTGGAGAAGCGCCTGGAGTACTTCGCCACCGTCCACGGAGCCACCCAGTTGGGGCTGGGCCGAGAGACGCAGCAGGTGCTCGACGCCGCCCAGGCGGAAGCCGACAAGATGAAGGACGGCTACGTCTCCACCGAGCACGTGCTCATGGGCCTGGCCGCGACCAAGGGCTGGCTGGGAGACCTCTTCAAGCGCTACGGTGTGACCCGCGAGGCCGTCTTTCAGGTGCTCAAGGACATCAGAGGCTCGCAGAGAGCCGAGGACCCCAACGCTGAAGAGAAGTACCAGGCTCTGGAGCGTTTCGGTCGCGACCTCACCGAGCTTGCCCGTCGGGGCAAACTGGATCCGGTGATCGGGCGGGACGACGAGATCCGCCGGGTCATCCAGGTCCTCAGCCGCCGCACCAAGAACAACCCGGTCCTCATCGGCGAGCCGGGCGTGGGCAAGACGGCCATCGTCGAAGGCCTGGCCCAGCGCATCGTGAGCGGCGACGTCCCCGAGGGACTCAAGAACAAACGCGTCATGGCGCTCGACATCGGCGCCATGGTGGCCGGCGCCAAGTACCGGGGCGAGTTCGAGGAGCGGCTGAAGGCCGTGCTCAAGGAGATCGCCGACTCCGAAGGCGAGATCATCACCTTCATCGACGAGATGCACACCATCGTCGGTGCGGGCGGAGCGGAGGGCGCCGTGGACGCCTCCAACATGCTCAAGCCGATGCTGGCGCGCGGCGAGCTGCGCGTGGTAGGCGCCACCACCATCGACGAGTACCGCAAGTACGTGGAGAAGGACGCGGCGCTGGAGCGCCGCTTCCAGCCGGTGTTGGTGGGCGAGCCCACGGTCGAGGACACCATCGCCATCCTGCGCGGGCTGAAGGAGCGCTACGAGGTGCACCACGGGGTGCGCATCCAGGACTCCGCCCTCGTGGCGGCGGCCGTCCTCTCCCACCGCTACATCTCCGACCGCTTCCTGCCCGACAAGGCCATCGACCTGGTGGACGAAGCCGCCAGCCGCCTGCGCATCGAGATCGATTCCATGCCCATCGAGATCGACCAGGTGGAGCGGCGCATCAAACAGCTGGAGATCGAGCTGCACGCCCTGAGCAAGGAGAAGGACGCCGCCTCGAAAGAGCGGCGCAAGGCCATCGAGGCCGAACTGGCCGAACTGCGCGAGCAGTCGGCCGGCATGAAGGCGCACTGGCAGGCGGAGAAGGAGGCCATCGGCAAGATCCAGGCCCTGAAGGAGCAGATCGAGAGCGCTGAGGATCGAGGCCGAGCGCGCCGAGCGGGTGGGCGACCTGCAGAAGGCCGCCGAGCTGCGCTACGGACGCATCCCCGAGGCCGAACGGCAGTTGATGGCCGAGAACGCGCGGCTCAACGAACTGCAGCGCGACGTGAAGATGCTCAAGGAAGAGGTGGAGGAAGAAGACATCGCCGAAGTGGTGGCCAAGTGGACGGGCATCCCCGTCAGCAGGCTGCTGGAGGGCGAGGTGGAGAAGCTCATCAACATGGAGGAGCGGCTTCACCGCCGGGTCGTCGGCCAGGACGACGCCCTGCAGGCGGTGGCCAGCGCCATCCGCCGGGCCCGCGCGGGCCTGCAGGACCCCAACCGGCCCATCGGCAGCTTCATCTTCCTGGGACCCACCGGCGTCGGCAAGACCGAGCTGGGCCGGGCTCTGGCCGAGTTCCTGTTCGACGACGAGAAGGCCATGGTGCGCGTCGACATGAGCGAGTTCCAGGAGCGGCACTCGGTGGCGCGGCTCATCGGTGCGCCGCCCGGGCTACGTGGGCTACGAGGAGGGCGGCTACCTCACCGAGGCCGTCCGCCGGCGCCCCTACACGGTCCTCCTGCTCGACGAGATCGAGAAGGCCCATCCGGACGTTTTCAACCTGCTGCTGCAGATCCTCGACGAGGGCAGGCTCACCGACGGCCACGGCCGCACGGTCGACTTCAAGAACACCGTGATCATCATGACCTCCAACGTGGGCAGCCAGTTCATCCTCGATCCGGACATCACCGAGCTGGAGATGGACATGCGCGTGACCGAGTTGATGCAAGCCACGTTCAAGCCCGAGTTCCTCAACCGCGTGGACGAAGTCGTCATCTTCCACCGGCTGTCCCTGGAGCACATCAAGGGCATCGTCGACATCCAGCTGGAGCTGCTGCGCAAGCGGCTGGCCGAGCGCGACATCACCCTGGAGATCACCGATGCCGCCAAGGCCTACCTGGCCCAGCAGGGCTACGACCCGGCCTACGGCGCCCGCCCGCTCAAGCGCCTCATCCAGCGAGAGATCCAGGACAAGTGGCGCTTGGCTCTGCTCAAGGGCGAGTTCCGGGACGGCGACACCATCCGGGTGGACGCTCGAAACCTGGAACTGGTCTTCGAGAAGACGGGGGAGCGGGCGCCGGAGCCGGCCTCCCAGGCCTGATCGCCCGCGGAGTCGCGACCGGGCATCCTCCATGTTAGGATGCCTCAACGGCCGCAGGCGACGGAAGCCACTAACGCGGCCGGGAATCGTCGGTAAGTCTAGAAGGGGGCGACATGGGACTCTTGACTTGGATACTCGTCGGTCTTGCGCTTGGTCTGATCGCTCGCTTCGTGACCCGCCGGCGGCTGGGGCTGCTATGGACGCTGCTCGCAGGGCTCATCGGCGCCCTCATCGGGGGGTTCATAGGCCGCCTGCTCGGCTACGGGGGGATCATCGGCGACTTCAGTATCTGGGCCTTCTTGATAGCGGTCCTCTGCTCCGTGGTCGCAATCATCGTCCTGGCCATCCTGCTTCCCGGCAGAAGAAGGGGATAGTAGGCTAGGCCGTTCCTGGAAAGACGGCGACCACCCGGCGAATCTGCGTCGGCCCGGTGAGGCTGTTCCGCCGCTGCTACTGGATCAAGAACGCCCTTTCGATCTCCTTCGACGCGAACTCGAAAGGCTTCCCACTCACCGACACCACCACCCTGTCGATGGTCCCCGTGAACTTCGGCATGCCGTCGTAGCCGGGAAAGCCGCTGGCGAGCTCCGAGATCATCCCCATCCCACAGGTGTGCGGGTTGCGACCGGTCAGCAGACACGCCCGTGTGGGCGAGCACATGGCCGTGGTATGCATAATGGAGCTGCTAAGCTCCGTCCCCCAGCTTGACTCTTTCGATGGTCGGATGAGGGTTGGAGTCGGCCATCATGTAGCGGTACGAGAAGAGCCCCTCGCGCAGTCGGCCCATCTGGATCCAGTTAACGTGCCCCGGGTCCTCCTGGGACAGGTATATCGTGTAGCTGCCGTCAGGCTCGAGGTGCAGGTCCCGACCCGTCAGGTAGCAGCGTACCTGGGGATAGTCGAGGGTCGCGTACCAGCGATCGTAGAAGACGAAGGAGACGAAGGTCCACTTCTCGGGCAGGCGCCCGCACATCTTGAGCGCTTCCCCCGGCTCCAGTCTGACGAAGAAGCCGTCGTAGTAGGTCTCCTTCGTCGGGAACAGCGAGTCGCCGTACTTGGGCATCCGGACGTCGGCGTCGGGCGGAGAGTATTCGTTGACGCCCAACATCGATGCTATCTCGATGGTGGACAAAACCATCCCTTCGAAGTAACCGGACGCCTTGGCCACGCGATCGCCGAGGGCGATCGGCTCGCTCGGCACATCGTCCGTCCGCTCGATCGAGATGTGGGCGGGTCGCTGGAGTGCCGGATCGTATCTGTACTCGCGGGTCATGAGCACGTAGTCGTCGTCCGCCAGAGGCAGCCAGTTGACCTTATGTGCGGGCGGCTCCTTGCTGAGGACGATCTCGAAGTCGCCGTTCATGTCCGTAACGATCTGATCCATGTTCAGTAGCCCCGAGGGCGCGTTGAAGCCCTGCAGTTGGCGGTATAGCTGCAGGCCGAAGTACGTGGCACCTCCGAAGTTGCCGCGCAGGAGGTAGCTGAAGCCCGCGCTGACGGGAGTAGATAGGTAGACCGTGTACGGGCTGTCTCCCGCCGTCTTGCGCCCGTGCGCCATCCAGTCCGTGAAGGCCGGAGCAGCCGGGTCGGCCTTGAAGATCCACATCTCTTCCGCGAGGCTATAGGCACTGACTAGAGCGAAAACCGCTCGCTCGCGTTCGTAGGGATCCATGCCCGTGGTCAGGTCGTCCACGGTCTTCGTCGTCCGCGAAAACACGGACTGCAGTTCAGTGGCTTGAGTGAAGGGGTCGATCATGGCCTGACTCCTCTCGGTCCCCATGTGTGCCCCGGGTCGCGGCGCACCCGGCCCCTCGATTCACGGGCACGTGGCGCGTTTAGGTTACCAATGGTCACAAGCATAGAGCATGCCGATATGTGTGCCAAACCCTGTTCATGTGAGACGGGGTCCCCAGGGTCCGCAAGATGCTGCCGCTGCCGGCTCCTCCTCGGCCCTCTCCGCCGCTATAATCCTCCGTCCTATGGAGAAACCTCGCACGCCACGCAAAGGAGACCTGCTCGACCTGCCCGTCCTGAGCCTTGCCTTCGGGGGCAAAGGAGTGGCGAAGGTCGACGACTTCGTGGTGTTCGTCACCGGGGCGGTTCCGGGGGACGTGGTCCGTGCGGTCGTCACCAAAGCCAAGAAGCGTTACGCCGAAGCCCGCGTCGTCAAGCTTCTCACCCCATCTTCCGACCGTACCCCCGCGAGGTGCTCCATGTTCGGCCATTGCGGCGGGTGTGTGTGGCAGGACTTGGATTACCGCGTGCAACTCGACTACAAAGCCCGGCAGGTCGGTGAATCGCTCGAGCACCTGGGAGGGTTGAGCGACTTCGAACTCAGGCCCGCCGTCGGGATGGCGCGACCATGGCGCTACCGCAACCGCGCCGATTTCGCAGTGGGTATGAGCGAGGACGGCGCCATCGTAGGCTTCCGACCGCCCGGGCGCTGGGACATGGTCCTTCCCCTTACCGAGTGCCACCTTCTGGGAGCGGAGATGGAGGCCGTGAGGAGCACCGTGGAGACGTGGCTGCGTGCCCACTCGCTGCCGGGCTGGGACCCGCGGACGAACACCGGCTACGCCCGCCACCTGCTCGTCCGCAGCGCGCAACTGGGCAGGGAGATGCTGGTCAGCCTGGTGACGGCCGCCGGCGACCTACCGGATGAGGCCGACCTGATACGGACCCTGCGCGATGCCCACCCGGAACTGGTGGGCATCGCGCATGCCGTCAACGAGGGCAGAGCGGAGCTAAGTTCCGGCCTCGAAGCCCGCACGCTCTGGGGCCGCCCCTTCCTCTACGAGAAGCTGGCCGGGCTCTCCCTGAAGATCTCCCTCGACGCCTTCTTTCAGACCAACACCCTGATGGCTCACGCTCTCTACGGGTTGGTGGGCCGCGAGGTGTTCGCGCCTCTGGAGCCGGAAGCGCCCGGAGAGCCGCGGGTCGCGGCGAGCGGCCCTGTGATCTGGGACCTCTACTCCGGCGTCGGTTCCATCGGCCTGTCGCTGGCGCGCCGAGCGGCCGGGCTGCTGGGCATCGAGGCGGCACCGGCGGCCGTGGCCGATGCGCGCGAGAACGCCCGGCTGAACGATATCCAGAACGCGTACTTCCTGGAGGGAGACGCCCGTCGGGTCCTGCGCGAGGTGGCTCAAGGTGTCCGCTCGCTCCCCGAGGGGTTGGAGCGACCCGACGTCGTGGTCGTGGATCCGCCCCGAGCCGGTCTGCACCAGAGGGTCGTGGCACGCATCGGAGAGTTGGGGCCGGCGAGGATCGTGTACGTCTCCTGCAACCCCAGCACCATGGCGCCCAACGTCGCCCAGTTCGAGGAGTTCGGCTACCGCCTGCTGCGCGTCACTCCCGTGGACATGTTCCCGCACACGCCACACGTGGAATGTGTCGGCTTGTTATCACGCGTGGCGCCGTAAGGGGGCCCCGCCCCGGTAGCGAGAACGACAGCGATGGCGACCGCCGCAGACTAGTTCTCGTTGGCGCCTTTCTCGAGTTCCTCGAGGGAGCACTCGTAGACCTTCGTCTGCCCCCCAAGCTCACCAGCTGTTCGGTCACGACCGGCACGTCCGCCTCGTCTACCACGATAGCGACCGCAGCCCGCCCCGAACAAAGCTGGTCGGTAAGCTCGGCTAGGTCCCCCTCATACATCCCGAGGCCCTTGTGGATCAAGCCGCCGCCTGCTCCGCCCACCAGCGCGCCGACCGCCATCCCGCCGAGCAGCCCGACGCCCGCCGTGAGGGCACCGACCAGCCCGCCGATGACCAGGCCCATTCCGGCCCCGGCCTTCGCGTCGCGCTTACCCACCCGATGGATCTTGATCTCCCTGTCTTCTCCGGCGGTCAGGACGCCCATGGCGGCGAATTTGACGTCGTCGACATCCGTGTTCATACGCTCCCAGGTCTTCAACCACTCGGCCGCCTCCATGGCGGCGGCTTCGTTCTCAAAGACCGTGACGACCAGGTGCCTTCTCTCAGCCATGCTTGCTCTCCCAGATCGGCTCGCGGGCCAGCGTCCTCGGCTTCAGTCTACCCTGATACCGGCCGACCGATGTGCGGGGCCGATGTCATGTGAGCCGGATGCGCTGCCTCAGTAGGGCGGCTCGTCGCGGAACCATTCACCCAGGTTTCGGAAGGCCTTCCAGAACTCGCTCTTGGCGCGCTCCTCGTCCAGGGCGGCGTCGATGTCGGCCGTGACCAGGGCCTTGCAGAAGGGAGTGAGGTCCTGCAGGGTGCCCGGGTCCCAATCCAGCGTCCTCATGCCCGCGATGCGCTCCTTGTTGACGACGTCGAGCGTCTTTCGCCCCATCATCACGACGATGCGCGGCTGGGTGATGTGAAACTCCTCCAGCCAGTAGACGGGGCAGTTCCGACATCCCTCGGCGGGCTCCACGTCGTGGCACTTGACCAGGTTGGTGCCGTACACGACCAGTGGATTCACCCCCAGACGCTCCATGCTCTTCAGCACGGCCGCCCCGGAGCGGCCGAAGAAGGCCACGCCTTCTGTGACTTCCAGGTAGTGCGGTTGGTACTTGAGCAGGAGGATGTCGGCCAAGGGGTGGCCCGAACCCACAGTGGGCAGGAAATCACCGCGCGCGCATTTGCGGCACTGGGCGACGCGATGATTGAGATCATTGCTCTCGGAGATGGCGCGTTCCTCAAGCTTGCGATAGATCTCGTTAGCTTCGCCAAGAGGCGGCAGGTCTTTCACAAATTCGCTCAGATCGAGTCCCGTTTCTGTGGATGAGGTAGACAGTATATTGGCCGAAGGAGTAGAAAATCCTCCGGACCGGCCGTGCCCGTGCCTGCGCGCGGCGGCCTGGCGACGAGACGGTCAGTCCTGGGGTGGGACTGCGGTCAGTCCTCGGGGAGGACCTTGTCCAGCGTCGTGTGCAGCCACTTGAGCGACTGCAGGTAGAGCAGGTTCTTACGCCGGGCGATGATGTCGGCTTCCCAGAGGGCGGCCAGGAAGCTGGGGGCGTCGGTGAAACGGGGCATGCGCAGCATAGCGGTGCCCAGGGCCTGCAACACGTGCGCGTCGCTGCCCGCCCCCGCCACGATGTTGTACTTGGCGGCAAAACGCTCGGCGCTGAGGTTGAACGAGGATAGCGCCACCTTGGCGTTGTAGATCTCCATCACGTCGATACGATGCAGATTGTCGACCAGAGTCCGATACGAGGGCGTCGTGCGCAGCGCATCGAAAGGATGGGGCACGTACACGAGTCCTCCCTGCTCCTTGATGAGCGAGAGAGTCTTGTCGAAGGTGAGCCCCTTCGGTATCCATTCCTCTAGGAAGAGGCCGATGACCTCCCCCTCGGAGGTCTTGACCTCTTCGGCCACGATCACGAAGGGATCGCCTTCGGCCAGTTCCCGGGCTCGAAAGGCTCCCTTGATCTCGTTGTGGTCGGTGACCGCGATGGCGCTCAGGCCGATCTCGCGGGCGGTGGCGATGACCGACTCGACCGTGCTCGTGCAATCCTTGGAGAAGTTGGTGTGCATGTGCAGATCGGCACATATCCAGTCGGAGCGCATCGGGCCCAGGACGCCGTTCCGCACTCGTCTCCGCGTGGGCTCCTGACCGATACCGCGCACGACCATGGAACGCCCGGCTGCTGGCGTCCTGATCCCAGCCCCCTCGCGCCAACTGGTAGGGGCGATGGTGTCTCGGTAGATGTCGCTGAGGCGTTCTGAGACGCGCGCCATCGTGGGGAGACCTTCCTCGGACGAGAGGGGCTGGGCCTTCTCCGTGGCCGTGCTCAAGCGGGTGAGGGTCCTGCCGATGGCCCCAGCGAGGGAGGCGGAGTCGCCCGCTGAAAAGACGGTTCCCAAAGCGCCCGCGGAGAGGTGTTCCTGCACCGGGGGAAGGTCCGGACCGACGACCGGGCAGCCCATAACGGCCGCCTCCGCCAGCGACGTGCAAAGCCACTCTCCGCCCAGGTACGGAAGGATGGACACGTCCGCCTGCCGGTAGAGAGCGGCAAGCTCCTCGGGAGTCTGGAACTCGTAGAGGCTGATCCGGGTGCGGAGTCGGCGAGGGATGGCGCGAGGCAGCCAGCGATCGACGGAGGGGCGGTGCAGAGCCACGATGACGCGGTCGAGGCCGGCGGGCCATTCAGTCATGAGAGCACGCGTCAACGCCCGGTACGAACGCCGCGCATCCCCCCGATAGACGTGGAGGGCCACCCGCTCGCCGCCGCCGGTCCGTCCCGCGGACCTCGTCGCGTCGGCTGCGGGGATCGAGAGCGAGGTGCCACAGGAGAGCACTTCGTACGCCCCAGGAAAGAGGTCGTCCATGATCTGTCGGGCGTGCTTGAAGGTCACTACCCGAGCATCCAGGCGCAGGAAGAAGCGCTCCAGCACGGCCTGGCCGAGCTCGTACGCAGCCGCCCCGACCGGAGTGAGATGGAAGCTGCTTATCACCGGGCTGCGGGCCTCCCGTAGCGCGGTGAAGCTGAGCGAGGGAGCCAGCGGCTCATGCACGTGCACCAGATCGAAGAGACCTCCGATCATGAGCTTCTCCAGCCGGGAGGTGACGTCCACGGGCAGTCCGAGGTTAGCGACGCTCCCGTTCAGTCGCACGGGGAAGCTGAAGCCCACGGGCACCACGGGAACACCCTCGGAAGGGTCGAGCAGGGCATTGCTTGGGGAAGGGAGGAGAAGCTCGTCAGCGGGGCTACCGGAGCGGTACTCCTCCAGAAGCCGGACCACCTGGCCGCGCGTGCGCTGAAAGAGCGCCTTGACGCGCGCAGCGTCCTTGTTGTCGTCGGAGGAGGTGACGATGACCGGGTAGTGGCCCTGCCTCTTCAGTTCACGAGCAAGATCGCCTACATGGTAGTTGACCGCGGCGGGAATGCTCCACGAAAAGGGCGTCACCAGGGCTATGTGCAGGCCGGGTTCCATCGCCAAGATGAACGGGGCGCGAGCCGCGTACGCGGCTCGCGCCCCGGCTCACAGACTTCTGGTCACTCGCAGAGCGGCTCGTTGGCGATGAAGGCCTCGGTCTTGCGGCGCGCCTCATCATCGCTGTACTGGATGGGCGGCGACTTCATGAAGTAGGAGGACGGGTCGTACAGAGCACCCGACACGCCCCGGTCGAGAGCGAGCTTGGCACAACGGACCGCGTCGATGACGATACCAGCCGAGTTGGGCGAGTCGACCACTTCCATCTTGAGCTCGATGTTGAGCGGAACGTCGCCGAAGGTGCGGCCTTCCATGCGGATGTAGGCCCACTTGCGGTCGTCGAGCCACTCCACATAGTCAGAGGGGCCGATGTGGATGTTCTTGCTGCCCATGTCGTAGTCGAGTTGCGAGGTGACGGAGTTGGTCTTGGAGATCTTCTTGCTCTCCAGCCGCTCGCGCTCGAGCATGTTGAGGAAGTCGGTGTTGCCGCCCACGTTGAGCTGCGAGGTCCGCTCCAGCCGCACGCCCCGTTCGCGCATGAGCCGCGTGAGCACCCGGTGGACGATGGTCGCCCCCACCTGCGACTTGATGTCGTCGCCGATGACCGGCAGGCCGCGTTCTTCGAAGCGCTCCTGCCAGTAGCTCTCCCGGGCGATGAAGACTGGGATGCAGTTGACCATGCCGCAGCCGGCCTCGAGGATCTGCTCCACATACCACTTGGTCGCCATCTCGCTGCCCACGGGCAGATAGTTGACCACCACGTCGGTCTTGGTCTCCTTGAGGATGTTGACCACGTCGTCCGTAGGGCCGGGGGCCTTCTCGATGACCTCGGAGAGATACTTGCCCAGCCCGTCGTGGGTCATGCCCCGGTAGACTTTGACGCCCATCTCCGGCACGTCGCTGAACTTGACCGTGCAGTTCCTGCCCCCGTCGATGGCCTGAGAGAGGTCCTTGCCGACCTTGGTCTTGTCGATGTCGAAGGCGCAGGTGAACTCGATGTCGGAGATGTGGTATCCGCCCAGGTTCACGTGCATGAGGCCGGGAACGAACTCGTCCGCCTTCGCGTGGCGGTAGTACTCCACCCCCTGGATGAACGACGAGGCGCAGTTCCCCACCCCGATGATGGCTACCCGTACTTTATCGCTCAACGAATCCTCCCTGTTCCTTCTTTTTGAGTTCGCGGTGGGTATACACGGCGCGCTGGATGACCGTGAACACGGTCAGGGCCAGCATTATGTAGATCGCATAGGACAACACGTTGAAGAAGAGCCCCAGGGCGACCAGGATGATGCGTTCCGGCCTGCTCATGATACCGACCTTGCATTCCACCCCCAGGGTCTCTGCCCTCGCCCGTGTGTAGCTGACCAGAAAACTGCCCATAAGGGCGAGGACCACCAACCCTGCGTCGACCGAATGACCCCTGGAAGAGAGAAGATAGGCGACGCCGGCGAGCACGATCGCTTCCGAGGCGCGGTCGAGCGTCGAATCGAGGAAGGCGCCGAAGGGACTGCTCTTCCCCGTGCGTCGCGCAAGGGCCCCGTCGAGCATGTCGCAGCACCCGGCCACGAGCACGACGATGCCGGCCCAGATGAGCCGGTCGGTCACGATCAACGCGGCCGCCACGGCATTGAGGAAAATCCCCACGACGCTGATCTGGTTGGGTGTCACCTTGAGCCGCTGCAGAGCCGACAGCAAAGGCGTGAACGCCCCGCGCAGCTTGACTCCGAAAAACTCCCGAATATTCTCCATACCCTGCTACTGTCCGAGTTGTCGGGCCACTAGTCCCGGCAACTGGCGATTGTAACAGTACGGAACACAGGCCACAATCAGAAGCTATTCCTGCGGCGGTTCCGTGGGCACGCGGCGCGGCGGAGGCGCGCCCGACCTGGCCGGAATGAGGGCGATGCCGTCGTCTCCGGCCCAGGGAGCGCGCGACATGCGGAAGTCGTAGAAGGTCAGAGTGTGCCTGAGCATGGCAAGCACAGGCAGCGCGGCGATCATCCCTATGAAGCCCCCGATCTGGGCGCCGGCAAGGAGCGCGAATATCACCACCAGCGGGTGCACCCCCACCGAACTGCCCACGATGTTGGGGGCCAGGATGTGGCTCTCGAGCTGCTGGATGACGATGTAGATGACAACGACCCAAAGCGCCGCCACCGGCGAGTGGAAGAAGGCGGCTATGACAGGGGGGATGGCGCCGAGAAAGGGGCCTATGTAGGGGATGACTTCGGTTATGCCCGCCAAAACGCCGAAGAGCAGAGCATACTGACCGCCTTCGGGCCACACGCCCACCACGTCCCAGCTCAGTATCCAGATGGCCAGTCCGCAGGCCAGACCTATCGACGCTCCCAACAACGCCTGCCCGCGCACGAACCTGCTGAAGGAGGTCTGCAGGCCGCGCACGTAGTCCTCTTTCACCTCCGGCTCCCCAGGGGCCAGGCGGGTCAAGAAGCGGAAGATGCGCTTGCCGTCGATGAGCATGTAGAAGCTCACCACCACCGTGAGGAAGAGATTCACGACCACGCCCACCACGCTCCTGCCCACGGAGAAGAGCGTGCCGACGGAAGCCGGGCCGTTGTCCTGCAGCCAGTTGACGATACCGGTGGTGTTCAGCTGCAGGTCGGCCTCCACGTTGTTCTCCGCCAGCCAGCCCTCGAGGTCGGCCAGCAGGGCGTTGAGATCGTTCAGCCAGGTGGGGATAGTCTCAAACAGGCGCTGAAACTGGCGGACCAAGGGCGGTCCGAAGAACACGAAGAGCAGCACCACGACGGCTACGAAGGCCAGGTACACGACAGGAACGGCCAGCCAGCGCGGGGTCCGGAAGCGCTTCATGGCCAGAACCACCGGGTTGAGGAGCATGGCCACCACTGCGGAGATGAGGAAGACGAAGACCGCGTGACTGGCCACCTTGCTGAAGTAGAGGGCAAGGAAGATGGCCACGGGGATCAGCACCAGCTGGACCCAGCGCGGGATGGTTATGCGCACCCGGCCTCCTTCGCCCATCTCTCGTCGGTGGAAAGACCGCCCCCAGCTTAGCAGCCCCGCAAACGCCGCGGGAGGGGGAGGCCAGCTGAGGACGGCTTCGCTCTGCGGGTCCAAAACCCTTCTCGTGTGGGCAGAGAGCAGCACTTAATGGTAAGGTAGAGGCGATGCGAGAAGGGATCACTGCACCGGATACCTGGCGTCAGGACGAAAAGCTGAGGCGAGAACGGCGTCTTGCGATTCAGTATCGCAGACGGCGCATTCGTCTCGGCCTAGGCTTTGCCATCTTCTGCATGGCTGTCGCCGGCATCGTCACGGTCGCCTTAGCGGGCGACTCCACCTCCCAGGTGGAGGCCGAGAACCTGCTGGCCGGCACGGCGCCGGTGGCCTCCGCGCCCGTGGAGGCGGCCCCCGAGGAACGACCGGCCTTCGCCAGGCTGGGAGACCGGAACATGATCCTGCCCGTTGCCGCCGGAGACGCTACCATCATCGCCTATCAGCCCATCAGTGACGAGCGTGCGCTGTCCCTCACCCCCATCGGTGACAAGGTCAACACCAGCGCTATTGTGCGCTTCCTGCGTGGCATCTTCGCCGGAGAGCCTCTGGTGCGCTACCACCAGCTGGAGGGCGAGGGGGGCTCCCCGACCAATTCGGTCCTTATCGGTGCCCCTGTGGGGTCTCCCGTCACGTCGCCGGTCTCGGGTATCGTCACGGCGGTCAAGGAGTACAAGCTGTACGGCAAGTATGACGACGTGCAGATCGAGATCCGTCCTGAGGAGCTGAGTGGGACGACGGTCTCGCTCATGTTCATCAGCGACCCCATCGTTTCCATCGGAGAGGTAGTTTCGGCCGGCAAGACCCAACTGGGCAAGGTCCGGGAATGCCCGCCCGAACTCGCGGCGCCGATCGCCCGCTACACCCACGACTCCGGAGCTCACGTGCACCTCAAGGTGACCGAGGAGCCTGTCGACTAGCAGCCCCGGCCCTCCCCGGCCCGTACCTTGCCTGCTGCCCGGCGCTCCTCCGGCGCGTCGCGGGAGAGAGAAGACGATGAATACACGCTACTGCGCCAAATGCGGAGCGGCCGTCGAGATACGGACGGTCGGCGACCGTCCCCGCGAGGTCTGCTCTGCCTGCGAGACGGTGTTCTACCAGAACCCGCTGCCCGCGGCCGCGGCCTTGGTCCTGGACGACCAGCGCCGCGTGCTCCTGGTCAGGCGCAAGTACGAGCCGGCCGTGGGCAGATGGTGCCTCCCCATAGGCTTCGCCGAGATGGGCGAGACCATCGCCGAGGCGGCGCTGCGCGAATTGAAGGAAGAAGCGGGCATCGGCGGCCGGGTCGTCCGCCTCATCGACGCCGATTCCTGGGGTAGCGCCTTCTACGGCGACCTGTTGATCGTCACGTTCGAGGTGGAGAAGACAGGAGGGACCGAGACTTCCGGGGACGACGCCGACGATGTCGGCTACTTCCCCATCGACGGACTGCCGGCACTCGCCTTTCCTTCCAACGAGAAGGCCATCCGCCTGTGCGCCGACCTCCACCGCGACGAGTGGGCCATGCACGACTCCTTTCACCAGCTCAGCGACGAGGCCCCCGCGGGCATGCTTTCCGACAGCCTCATCGGTTTCGTGGGCGAGCACGCGCCCTTCGTGGCCCGCCTTTGGCTGGCCGACGTCCGCTCGAGTCACACGACGCCCGGGTACAGGCGCTTGGAGCCCGACCCCCTGCTGGCGGAATGTGTCGCCGGGCTGCAGCTCCTCGGACGCTGGCTCGAGGGCGAGAGCACGGAAGAGGAGACCAAGAACTTCTACCGTGGCCTGGGAGCCCGGCGCCGGTCGCAGGGCGTGAGACTGGGAGAGGTGCTCTCAGCCCTCATGCTGGCCAAGAAACACATCTGGGACTTCGCGCTGTCGCTGGGCGTGTGGCAGCGGCCGGTGGAGATGTACCGGGTGATGGAGTTGCAGAGCCGTTTTGCCTCCTTCTTCGACAAGGCCATGTACCAGTCGGCCCGAGGGTACGAAGAGGACTGAGGGCTGCAGGACAGCCGCCGGCCGCGGCGGAGCCGGGCTGTCGGGTGTGACGGTGTCGGCCGCCCGCCGCGGGCCGGCGGCCCCGGCGGGCGGCTAGACGTTGAAGCGGAAGTTGATGATGTCGCCGTCGGCGACCACGTAGTCCTTGCCCTCGGCCCTGAGCACGCCGGCATCCCGGCAGGCCTTCATGTTCCCGTAGCGCATGAAATCGTCGTACGAGACCAATTCGGCCCGGATGAAGCCCCGTTGAATGTCGGAATGGATGGCCCCGGCGGCCTCACGCGCCGTCTCACCCAGCCGGATGGGCCAGGCACGCACCTCGTCGGCGCCCGCGGTAAGGAAGCTGATGAGCCCCAGCTGCGCGAAAGCCGCCTGGGCGACGACATCGGCGGCCGGGCCGGGCAGCCCCAGCGCGGCTGAGTACTCCTCTTGCTCCTCTACGGAGAGCAGTGATACTTCGAGGGCATCGTTGAACGGGAAGGCCAACAGGTGACGCCCGCGAGCCATCTCGGCAACCGACGAGGGCACCTCCGTGCTCTCCGACGGGGCGTTGACGAGCAAGAGTTGGGGGATGAGAGTGAGGAACTGATAACCGCGGATGAAGGCCAGTTGTCCCTCGTCGAAGCTCACCTCCCGCAGCGGCGTCTCCGCTTCGAGGACCTCCTGGCAGCGAGTGAGGGCCTTCTTGCCCACGTCGGACAGAGGAGCCTTCTTGGCGCGCTCGAAGGCGCGCTCCACGCGGATGAGATCGAACAACAGAAACTCCCGATCGAGTTCCTCCAGGTCGGCTTCGGGGTGGACCGGCTCCCCCAGCACGGGACTGTCGAAGGCACGCAGTACGTGCAGGTAGACCTGCCCGCCCGCCAGCGCGTCCAGATAGCGCTCCATCTCCCCCTTGCGCGCGCTCGCCTCGGGCCAGGCAACCTCCCGCACCTTGAACTCGGCGAAGGTGGTCTTCTTGGGTTCGAAGATCTCCGACAGACGCCGTACGCGCGCGTCTCCCACGTGCACGGTGGCTATGTGGCCCTCGCCCCGGCCCTCGGCCAGCGCCGATATGAGGGTGCTCTTGCCGCACCCTTTGAGCCCTATGATGCGTGCCTCCAACGTCTCTCCTCGCCTTGCCGACGGTCGGCCCCAGTGTAACCCAGCCGCCCCTGGTTTGCCCGCAGCCCCGAGGCCCTCGACGGAAGGCCCAGTGTGATCGAGGCGAGACGGCAGGCTGCCGGTCGCGTATCATGCGTGCGAGCCTGGTCGGCAATCCGTCCCCCCAGAAAGGAGAGCAGGTGAAGATCGCGACACGACGGTCGGTCGTTCTGACTGTGCTTGCGCTTGCCCTGATCGCCACGTTGGTCTCGTTGACGGCATGCGGCGACGACTCGTCTTCCAGCAGCGGCGAGAAGACCTACACTGACCAGAAGTACGGCTACAGCTTCGAGTATCCAGGCAGTTGGAAGCTGGAAGAGGGCGGGACCGCGGACATCTCCGCCGGAGGCTCCTCCGCGGCGACCGTGGGAGTCTACGATCCCGAGGGGGCGGTGGCTGAGGACACGTTCATCGACATGATGCAGGTGTCGGTCTACGAACTGAACGTCACGGTGGACGAGTCGCTCATGCCTGAGATCAAGGGCGAAGTGGAGGCCGTGCTGGAAACCCTGGAGAGCCAGGCAGGAGGCCTCGATACCTTGGTCCCGCTGGCTGAAGCCGAAGTAGGGGGCATGAGCGGTTATTCGGTCACCTACAGCTTCGCCAAGAACGGGGCCCCGGTCACCTCGACTCTCTACTTCATGTTTTCTGGAGACGTGGAGTATCAGCTGACCGTACAGGCGGCCGATGAGAACTGGCAGGCCGACCAACCCACCTTCGACGCCATTCTGGACAGCTTCGACCCTGGAACCGGGGAGTAGACGGGGCCGCGGCCCCGCAAGACTCGACTCGAGCGCGCGACCTACTCGTCAAGCAACTCGTATAGCAGAGCGCATACCTCTTCCCGGCTGGCGAGGAAGAGGAAGTCGTAGTCCTCTCCCATGCCCTCCAGCCCCTCGAGGAGCCCCGCGTATGCGGCCCGGCGGGCATAAGGGTAGTGGACGCCGGAGAAAGGCGGGAACGAGGGCACGTAGTCTGACGGCGGTTCCGCCGGCGCAGCGGCGCGCACGATCATGGTGATCAGTTGTGCGCGCGTCAACGATCCGTAGGGCGAGAAGTGACCAGGCAACGTACCCTGAGTGATGCCCTTCCCCCAGGCGACGGCCACATAGTGGTACGGATAGAGCTCTCCATTCACCCGCATGACGTCCGTGAACGGGCACACGTCGGTCGGGTCGACCGGGTAGCCGAGCGTCTTCACGATCATCTTGGCGAACTGCTGTCTGAGCAGCGAACCCTCCGGGTGGAACAGGCCGTCGCCCTTGCCGGAGATAACGCCCAGCGCCGCGAGTCGCTCTATCTGCTCAAAGTAGGGACTGCTCTCGGGAGAGACATCCTCGAAGTAAGCGGTGCCGGGAGGGGCCGTGGTCGTGGTCGTGGAGGGTGGGACGGTCGTCGAGGTGGTGGATGTCGTCGGGGGTGCGGTCGTTGTGGTCGTGGAAGTCGTCGTGGTCGTGGTGCCCTGGGCGATATCACCGGCCTTCTCGAGAGCCGCGTAGGCATCCACCAACCCCCAGCCCGAACTCCCGGTCCCAACCGGCAGGCCCGAGGTCTTCGGCCGACCCCGTGAGAACATCGGCGACCTGTGAGCCTGTGAGCCCCGGTTCGGCCGACAGGATAAGCGCCGCGACGCCCGCCACCAGTGGAGCGGAGAATGATGTACCCGCCCAAGCGCCCCAAGAGCTGCTGCCCACGTTATGGCTGAAGATCTCCGTCCCCGGAGCTGCCAGATCGAGTTCGGCCCCGACGGCCGAGAAGTTGGCACGCGAATCCACCGGCGTCCGAGCCGTCGCCCCCACGGCGATGACGCCGGGCAGGGCAGCGGGATAGTTCACGAACTCCGAGGAGTTGTTACCTGCCGCCGCCACGACAATGACCCCGCGCTCCACCGCGTAGCGGACCGCGGTGGCCTCGGTCTGTGTCACATCGGCGCCCGCGAAACTGATGTTGATGACATCCGCCCCGTGGTCCACCGCCCAGTAGAGGCCCTCGGCGAGAATGGAGTCGTCGCTGCCCGACCTGATCGTCCGCGATCTTCACCGGCATGATCTTGACATTCCACGCTGTGCCCGCCATACCCTGGCCGTCATTGCCCTGAGCGACCGCGACGCCCGCGACCGCAGTGCCGTGGCCCATGTTGTCGCGCCAGGAGGGCCAGGCCGTGTCCCGCTCAATCGGCATTGTAGGGCGACACGATGCGCCCGGCGAAGTCGGCTCGATATTGGTCGATGCCCGTGTCGAGTATAGCCACGATCACTTCCGCGGAACCCGTCTCCAAGTCCCACGCCTCGGGCAAACGGATCCGGGGAAGGGACCACTGGCCCATCCCCGAGCCCGGCGGATAGAACGGATCGTCGGGGATGAAACAGGCGCTGCGCGGCGCTGTCTCCCGCGCCCACACGACGCCGGGAAGCCGCCGGACCGTGTCCAGTGTGTCTTCCACGTCCGGCTCCGGACCCGCGGCGATCTCGAGAACGTAGGTGCCGTCGTGACCGAGGGGTTGTGCATCCTCCAGGCCGAGCAGGCGCAGGTCGGGCGGCGAACCGGCCGATCGGGTCATCTTGACCACCACGCGTCTCTCGGCGTCCGTCGGTCCGGCCACCGCCCGGCCGTCGCGACCCGAGCCGGCGACACCCAGCAAGACGAGCATGAGCGCGAGACCGACGACCGCCAGACACGCGACAAGAAGGCCGCAGCGGACCCGGCGCGACGAGGCGCCGCGTCTCGCGGTCGACGTGTGGGAGATGAGCGGTGTCTTCACTTCCAACCTTGCAGGCCTAGGATCTCCCCAGGGGCGCCAGGGTGTTAACCGAACCCCAGCGACCTGGGACCCCGGTAGTATAGGTGCTCCCTGTCCTCTTCGCTCAGACCGAGACCTTCTACGAATGCCACGCACTCGTCCATCTCCTCGTAAGGATAGTCCGTGCCCAGCAGGATCTTGTCCATGCCCAGCGCATCACGGGTGCACACGAAGGCGGCCGGCAGATAGTTGCCGCTGGTGGTCACCAGCATGTTGTCCCGCAGGTATTCGCTGGGCAGTCGCTTCAGATCGGGCACGGCATCGGGATCGGAGGCCTTGATGTGCGGGCGTACGAAGGGATGATCGATGCGCTGCATGAGGAACGAGAGACCTTCACCATAGTGCCCCAGGATGATCTTCAGCTTTGGAAATGCATCGAACGCGCCACTCAAGACCAGCCGCATCATGGCCGTGGCGGTCTCCAGCCCGAAACCGAACGCCGCCCCGGCCAGAGCCAACCCGTACGTGCGCAGTTGCGGGATCATGGGCGCCACCGGGTGAAGGTATATGGGAACGTCCAACTCCTCCGCCTTAGCGAGCACCGGCCAGTAGCGCTTCTCGTCCAGATACGAGTCGCCGAAGTTGGAGTGGGTCTTCCAGCCTTTGAAGCCCAGCTCCTTGACGGCGCGCTCCAACTCCTTGGCCGCCGCCTCGGCGTCCTTGGGGGCCAGACAGGCGAAGCCCTGTAGGCGGTCCGGGTACTTGTCGATGGCCGCCGCCAGCTGGTCGTTGACGATCTGGGACAGCTTTGTGCCCACCGCGGGCCCGAAGTGGTCGGTGCCAGGGGAGGTCAGCGACAGGACGGCTACATCGATACCGCCGGCGTCCATCTCCTTGATCCGGCCCTCACCCAGGTCGAGAAGCCGGTCGAGCAGGAAGTCCCCGTAGGGCTCGAACGCATCCGGCCAGTAGTGGAGACGCCTCTTCCCTGTGCCAGGATCGTCGGTGAAACGAGGGTACTGGGCGGTTTCGTACATAGCGTCGACCCAGTCCTGGGTGACGAAATGGGTCTCGAGATCGATCCTCTTCACGCGAGTACCTTTCGAGTCGGTTGTGGCTTCACGGGGACTGATTGCTTAGGGATTCTTGACAAGGTGCGCTTATCCCCCTGCTATGGGGACGAACATGAGCACATCGTCACCTTCCTGCAGGACCGTGTGCCTGCCCTCCAGTGCGGTGATGTCTCGTCCGTTCACCATGACGCGGAGAGGCGCGTGGGCGCTCTGCTCTTGGGGCTGGACGGCGTAGGGAGAGAACTTCTCCCCCTTCTCGTCTCTCAACCGGGCCAGGAGACCCGTGACGGTGGTACCTTCGGGCAGCGTGACGTCCAGTTCGGCGTCCCCCAACAGCATCTTGATGAGGCCTACGCTCCGCACCTTCACATTCATGTCACCGGCTCCCTTCGAGTCCAGCCCCCACCCGGGTACACGCAGCGCCCGGCTAGAGACCCAGGCGATCGGCCAGATAGCCCAGACGCAGCTCCTCCAGCTTGGCTCGCGTGGGAATACCTTCGCGGGTCCACCCACGTGCGTCGTAGTACTCGTCGAGCATGAAGTCCAGATCCGCCTGGCTAATGAGCTGTCCCTTGGACGGCCCTTCGGGGATGGGCTCGGTCTTGAGACGCTCGGGGAGGTCGTCGTCCGCCCGCGTGAAGCCGGCCAGGGTATTGAACACCCGAGCCACGTTGTTGACACGCTCTCCTACCTGGTGCACCTCTTCGGGCGTGTAGATGAGACCGGTGGTGCCTTCCATGAGGTCGGCCGTGTTCTGGAACATGAACCCGGCCACGGCCATGTCCATGAGGAACACGCACATAGTGGGCGAGTCGGCCAGCGCGGTGCGCGCGTCCTGGTTCCACATAGTCAGCTTGCCCTTGCCCTCGATGGCGAACCTATCTACGGGATAGGGGATAGGGATGCCGAAGATCTCCTGAAAAGCGTAGCCCTTGTTGTGGTCGGCTCCCGTGAAGGCCGTAGCCAGGCTGAGACCGTGGGCCTTGGCCCCCCGCACGTCGTACGCCGGCAACTCCAGGCCCTTGATGTGCATAGCATACTTCTCGGTCCCCTTGCCGATGCGCTCCGCAGCAGCCTTGGTGCCGTCGGCGAGGATGTCGCCGAGACCCTGGCGCTCCCCGATCATGTTGAGCAACGTGATCATGGCCTGATCGTTGCCGAAGTGCAGATCGAGGCCTCCCGTGTCCTCCAGGGTGAGGATGCCCTTCTCGAACAGTTCCATGGCGAAGGCGATGGTGACGCCCGCCGACATGGTGTCGAGGCCCAGCTCGTCGGAGATGCGATCGGCCGCGATGATGGCGTCGGGATTGTCCACGCCCACGACCCCGCCGAAGCTATACAGGGTCTCGTATTCGGGCCCCTCGGTGAACAGGCCGGTGTAGGGCGCGTCCTGGGCGAGGCGATACTGACTGCAACCCACAGGGCAGCCCGCGCAGGCCGTCTTGCCCTGGCCGCGGGATTCGATAGCGTACCCGCCGATCTTGTCCGCCGGCAGGAAGATCCCCGTGGCGGTCCAGTTGTTGGCCGGATAGATGCCCAGAGCCTGGGTGAGGTCGAGAGTGGTCGACGTCCCGTATCGGGAGAACTCCGGGTAGAGGATGGGGCTCTCCTTCATGCCATCGCGCATGCGCTTGCGGGCCGCGTCGTACTTCTCCTTGTCGGCGATCTGCATCTGCTCGTCGCCACGCAGAGCGATGGCCTTGAGGTTCTTGGAGCCCATGACGGCCCCCAGGCCCTTGCGTCCCGCGACCCGGCGCTCGTTGACGATGCAGGCCATCTTCGAGAGCTTCTCACCGGCCGGACCGATGCAGCTGATACGTACGTTCTGATCGTGCAGTTCGTCCTTGATGACCAACTGCGTGTCGGTGGTGGGCAGGCCCCAGATCTCCTTGGCGGAGCGGAACCGCACCTCGCCGTTCTTGATGTAGAGATAGGTGGGCTCCGCTGCCTTGCCTTCGATGATGAGCACGTCGTATCCGGCGCGCTTCATCTCCACGGGGAAGTGCCCGCCGGTCGTCGCCACGCCCATGGCGCCCGTGGCAGGCGACTTGGCGTTGATGGCCATGCGGCTCGCGCAGGGGATGGTCGTACCCGTGAAGGGACCGGGAGCGTAGATGAGCTTGTTCTCGGGGCCGAGCGGATCGCAATCGGCAGGGACTTCGTCGTTCAAGTACTTGACCGTGAAGCCCGCTCCTCCGATGAAGTCTTGGGCCACATCCGCCGGCAGAGCCTCTTCCTGGTAGGTCTTGTCGGTGAGGTTCACCCTCAGGACCTTGCCTGTGTAACCTCCGCGGTACATGTCACTCCTTTGTTCGAGAAGTCTTCCCCCGGGGACGAACTCCCGGCCTGATCAAGGCCGGAAACACGCGGAGTGACCGCAGTCCCTGCGCGCTTCCAAAGGATACCAGTCATTCTGTTTCGGTAACCGCCCGCGCCGCGCACATGGTCGGCCCCGGCGAAACGTGACGACCCGGCCGCCTGACAGGCGGCCGGGTCGCCCCCGCACCCGCGGACTCCCGCGGGTCACATGCTGTCGGACCGAGATCAGTAAGCCATCGGCAGGACTGCCGCCTGGACCTCCGTACCGGGCGCAGCGGCGTTGCTGCACTCCAAAAAGTCGAACTGGTACTGGCCGGTGCCCTTCACCCACTGGCCGCCCGCGTAAAGAGGTTTGACGTTGTTGATCACGGGGTGGAACGGCGACCCCACCTCGACGCTGAAGTCGATGGGCCCTTTGCAGGTCATGAGGTTGGTCGTGCCCAGCGCCGCGGCCACCGCTGCCTTGTCCTCCGGGTTCGTGGCGCGCTTGAAGGCATCCACGACCCACTCGAACATGGCGTACTCGCCGATGACCTGAGTCCACTGCTGGCCCGACTTGGCCTCGAAGTCGGCGCCCAACTCGGCGCAGGTCATGCCGGTAAGGGAGTCTTTAAACGGCCAGGCCGGGCTCCACTGCATCTCGCCGATGAGATTGTAGCCGATGTCGCCGATGGCCTCGAGGGTCTGCGGGAAGAGCAGGGCCTTGCCCGTGCTGACCAGCTTCGGCTGCAGCCCCTGCTGGATCGACTGCTTCCAGAAGTTGGTGAAATCGGGAGGAGTGTTGGTGCCGCTGATGATGTCGACACCTTCCTTCTTGAACATGGAGATCTGGGCCGTGAAGTCTTCAGCGCCACTCTGGTAGGGGGTGGGGACGATCAGCGTGTACCCCTTCGCGTCGAAGACCGCGGGCGCGGCGTCTGGTCTCATCCAGGCCTGAGCGTCGGCGTCGTTGGCGAAGAGCATGCCCACGATCTTGTTGTTCGGAACCTGGTCGAACATGTCGGTGAAGTCGGCCATGGTCTGCTCAGCACCGTTGAGAAGGCCGTAGATCCAGGAATAGCCTTGCTCAGGAGTGCTCTCGCGCTTGAACACCGCCTGCCAGGGGCAGTGAGTGAACACGGCAGGAGTCGCGTTCGCCTCGCATTGATCGGCCACAGGCACTACGGTATCAGGGCTACCGGCAGCCATGATGACGTCGACATTGTCATTGAGGATCAGATCGCCGGTGACCTGCGCCGCCCTGTTGGAGTCGGACTGAGTATCGACTCGCAAGATCTCTATCTTGTGGACCTTGCCGTCTCCGCCTACGATACCGTCCGCCACGGCCGCGGCTGCATGCCCGGTCCACCAGTCGTTGGGGACGGCGTAAGAGGCCAACGCTCCGGTCTTCGGTTCCACTAGTCCGACCTTCAGATCGCGGCCGGCTTCGCCGCTGGCGGAGACACTGGTGGTGGCACCACCCGTGGTCTCGGTCCCGCCGATCGTTGTCGTGGCTTCACCGGCAGCGGAAGTGGTAGTGTTCTCCTCCTCGCTCCCGCAGGCCGCCAGGAAGCCGCCCAGCCCGGCTCCGAGGCCGAGGGTGGCTCCGGCCACACCGGCCATCTTCAGGAACTGCCGGCGGCTGACCGGACCCCGTAGCGAACCACCGGCCCCTTCTGTGTTTTCTCGCTCCTTGTCCCTCATTCCCTCTCCCTGGTAATCAGAGTCGTTTGTGCTCGCGGTCGATCCCGAGCCCCTTACAATGCGAGTTCAGATTCTTTACTCGCTATCTCTAATCAGAGTATAGATTCTTTACTCTGAGGTCAAGATATGAGGAGAGATTCGGGAAACGGCCCCGATTCTTCGCCGCAGGCATCTATACTTAAGCCCATGAACGAACACACTACCCCGTACCGAGTGCCGCAGCAGAAGCGCAGCAAGGAGTCTCTCGAGCGGCTGTTGGATGCCGCAGAGGAGCAGATCAGGGCGGAGGGCATCGGATCGCTGACGATCGCCAACGTCGTAGGCAGGGCCGGACTTTCCGTAGGTGCCTTCTACGCCCGCTTCCCTGATCGAAACGCCCTGCTTCACGCCGTGCAGAGCCGCTTCCACGACAGGGTCGAGCCGCTCCTCCTCGAACAACTGGTTGTGGAGGTCAGGCCCCAGAAGAGCCTCTCGGACGCCGTCGAACGGGCGGTCGACCTGCTGGTGGAACACGTGATGGGGGAGCGCGAGCTATCCCGGGCCTTCATGATGTCGTCCGTGTTCGATCCCGTCCTCCGCAGCCGGGGTGAGCAGGTAAACAGGGCGCGCCGGGAAGTGCTGGTGTCGCTGCTGCTGCCCCACAGCGACGAGATCGGTCACCCGGATCCGGTGCTGGCCATCTACATGGCGTATGGGATGTTCGCCGCGGTCATCAGGGGAGCCCTCGTATTCGGCGTCAGCCACGAGCTCTACTCCACCATCTCCAATCAGACGGTCGTGGTCGAACTCAAGCAGGCCCTGACGCTCTACCTTAAAGGACAGCCTGCCTCACGACCCACCCCACCCCCGGAGGACGGCACCCCGTTCGAGGTCGCATAGGCAGCCGCAGCGGGCGCGCATGATCCCGGGTTTCTTACGCCATTCTTATGTAGATGCGGCTATACTCCCTCAACGCCGTTCGGAAACACAGCAAGTGAGGTTCTTGTGACAAAGAGAATCGTGGTTGTCGTCTCTGTGCTCATGCTCTTTGGGCTTTTCGCTCTGGTCGCCGGGTGCGGCGGCAGCGAGCTCCCCGACAACGCTGTGGCCCAGGTCGGAGACGTGTACGTAACACAAGAGCAGCTGGACGCCCGCGTGGCGGATTTCGAGGCCCAGTATGCCGGCTCCATCCCCGATGAAGCCACCGACCCCGAGGGGTACAAGGAGTTCACCAAGGATGTCCTCGACTATCTGATCACCTACGAAGTGGTCACGCAGAACGCGGAGGAGTTGGCCATCACCGTGACCGACGAAGAGGTGCAGACCGAGATCGACAGCATCCTGGAGCAGTCCTTCGGGGGCGATCAGGCGCAGTTCGACGAGGCCCTCAAGGCGCAGAACATGACCGTGGAACAGCTCAAGGTCAACTACAAGGAGTCCATGCTTCTGCAGAAGGCCTACGAGGAAGTGACCAAAGACGTCACCACCGTGCCGGATGCCGACATCGCCGCCTACTACGAGGAGAACAAGGCCGACTACTTCGTCGAGGAGACGCGGACGGCGCGCCACATCCTTCTCTCGCCGAGCGCGGAAGAGGATAGCTCCACGACTTCTACCACCGCGGCCGGTGATACCACCACGACGACTGCCGCGCCTACCGAGGCCGATTGGGAAGACGCCCTGAGCGAGGCCGAGGAGGTCCGCCAAGAACTGGTAGACGGCGGCGACTGGACGGCCCTCGCGGCTGAATACTCCGACGACCCGGGCAGCAAAGAGGTGGGCGGCGACTTGGGCGTGGTCTCCAAGGGCCAGATGGTGCCCGAGTTCGATGAGTCCGTCTTCTCTCTGGCCAAAGATGAGATCTCGCAGCCGATCAAGACCTCCTACGGCTATCACATAATCCAGGTCACCGAGATAACCGAGGCCAAGCAGTACACCCTCGATGAGGTGAAGGAAGATATCACCAGCAACCTCGTCAACGAGAAGAAGGGCGAGGTCTGGCAGGAATGGCTCGACTCGATACGGGCCAAGCTGGGCGTGATCTTCAAGGCGGGGATGGAGCCCACCACCACCACGACGGCCGCGACCACAGAAACGACGTCGTCGGGCGGCGCCACCACCACCAACACTCCTGCGACCACGGCGGGCGAAGCCACCACGACCACCCAGGCCGGCTCCACCATCACGACCGCAGCGCCGTAGAGCTCAAGTAGTCCTACATACGAGGACGTCTCTGAACGGGGGCGGAGCGGCCGAAAGGCCGCTCCGCCCCCGTTTCGTTTCATGTGTTAGACAGAGAGTCCGCCGCCGAGATCGGGACGCCCTGAGACCTCGGCTACGTGAGCCGCTCTACCCGCTTGTGCGCAATGCACAGACCACAGCCGTTGCGACACTCGTTGCCCGGCATCCGACCACAGAAGCCGTAGTGGAGGCCCAGTCGGCGTTCGTCTGCCTTTGAGAGTGGGCGGTCCTGCTCGAACGCAGGGGCGAACTCCACGTACCCTTTGGTGTAGGGCAGCACAAGCCGCTCGGGCGAAGAGCGGATCGGTTCGGCCGGTATGAGCAGGTCTTTGTCGCCGGTGTCACCCACCAGTAGCCACCATGTGCCGTACTTGCGGCGGGGAAAGCCCAGACCGACGATCGTGCCGATCCTTTGGCCATTTGCGTCAAATAGGTCTCGCCCGGTCCATTGGGCGAGTTCGTCAGCGTCAGCAGCCATCGCCATCCTTTCGGAGAGAAGTGCTTCCAGTCTACCCCGGATTGCGTGCCGAAAGCGGCCGACCGGAATCCAACGAATCGGGGCCGCCCGGCGACCCAGACTCCCACCGTTGTCGTGGGGTCTACCTCGAGTCGCCGGGCGGCCCCGTCACCGGCGCGAGCGCCGGTCGGTCACGCCGTGCTGGTTGCTACAGACCGGGGGCGAAGCGGAACTTCTGCTCCGGGTCGACGATGGCCAGGATCTGCACGATGCAGCCGTCCCCGCTCGGCCAACGCCAGGGCAGGACCAGGAGGGTGCAGCGCTCACCGGTGACTGCGTCCAGGTCACCGCCGACGTTCTCGATGCCCGGGATGCCGCCCCTGACCATGAGGGTCTTGTGCGCCGGTTCCCAGTTGGGGAAGGCGTCCAGCGGATCCTGGCCCGCGTGCTCCTGCTTCCACTCTTCGATGAGATGCGGATGTGTGGGTCCAAGCCCGTGATTCACTAGTTTGGTGGCGATGGGGTGGTCGTTCGCCTGGCAGCCGTAGCCCACACACTTGAGTTTGTGATCGATGGCCCACTGGGCGGCCGTCGCGTCGGCACCTGGACCGTAGGCGAAGTACTCGTCGGTATCGGCCCATTTGCGGTGGAAGCCGGTGTTGATCATGACCATGTCGCCCTCTTGGATCTTGGGAGTGGAGTTCTCCAGATCCTCAGCCGAGATAATGCCCCACTTCTCCTTGGGGGCATCGACCACGACACCTGTGCCGAACATGCGCCAGACCGGATAGTCGTTGATGGTCGGAGTGCATTCGGTCACGTGGAGCGGGGCGTCCATGTGGGTGCAGCGGTGCATGATGCCTTCCCACTGGGTCTGGTAGACACCGTCACGGGCGTGGAACTTCACGATGTCGATGTTGACGCTGGGGGACGACGGCCACTCGGGCATGAACTGCGTGAACGTGTGGCCCAGGCTGTGCACCGTCAGGCCCTTGCGCCCTTCTTTGCTGCCGGCCTCGAGGCGGGCGTTGCCGGTGGGATCGAAGATCGCGATCATGCGGACCGGACATGCTTCGCCGTGCTCGAACTTCCAGGGGATGGCGCCGAGGGTGGCGCGGCGGCCCTTGACGGAGTCGATGTCGCCGCCGACCTGCTTGACGATGGGGATACCCGCACCGAGCAGGGTCTGAGCCGCGATGTTCCACTCCGGATAGTCCTTCTTGGCATCGCCGCCGGTAGCCTTCGCATATTCGGCGGCCAGACGTTTCATCTGCGGGCCGCCACGCTGGGGACCCATGGAGGTGGCCAAAGGACAGTCCACGAACGGGGTGTCGACAGCGACCATCTTGGCGCCGGCCTGAACGAGATACTCGGCGGCGTCTTTGGTGAGGCCGGGAGCTTCGCCAAAATACTCGAGACCGTCGGAGTACTTGGCGCTCCAGCCAGTGCAGATGACGACGATATCGCCCGCTTCGACGGCCGGGGTAGCGGCTTTGATGTCGTCAGCGGTGATCTTCTCCCAGTTCTTCTTGGGGATGTCGAGGATCACGCCGTTGCCGAAGAACGTGCTGGGATCGATGGAGGCGAGGTCCGCGCCCTTCTGGATATGGGCCAGGGGAGCGTTCATGTGCGTCCCGGTGTTCAGAACCGTGGTGATCCGCCAGGCCAACACTCCGTGCTGAGAGTGCTTGACGCCACGCACCATGCGGACGTCGGGATCGCCCGGGTAGGAGGGCACACCATGGTCCCATATGTGACTCAGTTCCACGAACTGCAGCCCTGAGTACGGGTCGGTGACGACATTTGCCATATCAACTCTCCTTGTAGGTCGGCGTGGAGGCCAGATCGACCTTCGCATTACGCAAGCCCCTTGCTACGCAAGCCCCTTGCTAGGCAAGCCCGCACCGGCGCGAGGTGCGCCCACCTCAAGGCACCCGGCTGAGTCGGCTGCGTGAGACGGGGGTCAGCACCCTGTGCCAGAGTCTGAATGGTATCACAATACCACGATACAAAAGGCGCACACAAAGAGAGGCGGCCGCCGCCGGCTCTGCCGGCTGCGGCCGCCTCCGTAACAGCGGCTCGGTATGAGCGGCTCGACCGCGATCAGTCCATGAGCACCACGGGCTTGATGGCAGTCCCCTCTTGGGTCGCCTTCACGGCCTCGTTGATGTCGGCGAACGCGAAGGTCTTGACCAGCCTGTCGACCGGGAAGCGGCCCTGCCGATACCACTCGATCATCTTGGGCAGGAAGAGCCGGGGGACTGCCGAGCCGGCCATGATGAACTGCACTCGGATGCCCTTGGAGAGAAACGCGTGCGGGTTGCCGCCGAGAGTCTCGGCCTCCGCCGCAGCCACCACGCCGAACGTCCCTCCTGCCTTGAGCACGGCGGCCGCCGTGACCCAGGAACTGACGGCGCCAGAGCTGTCGAGGACGCGTGTGATCCCTTTGGGCGCGATCTGCAGGATGCGGGCGGCCACGTCCTCGGTCTTGGCATTCACCGTGTGCGTGGCACCCAGCTCCATGGCCAGCTCGAGGCGCTTGGGGTTGCGGGCCACGGCGATGATGGGATACGCCCCGGCCAGATGAGCGGCCATGACCGCAGCCTGACCCACACCGCCCACGCCCAGGGAGAGGAAGCTGTCCTTGGGACCCACAGCCAGTTCGTTGATCACCGAGCCGGCTCCCGTCATGGCCCCACAGGGAAGCGCAGCCAGGATCTCCCAGGGGGTGTCGTCCTCCACCTTGACCAACTGCTCGGCGCGGGCGACGGCGTAGGTGGCGAAGGAGGACTGCTGGAAGTAACAGCCCGAGATCTCCTCGCCCCCAAGCTTGATCGTACGCGAGCCGTCCAACCGGCAGCCACCGAACAGCATGGGAAACATGTTCTCGCAGATGTACCTCTTGCCTTCGACGCAGTTGTCGCACACGCCGCAGGCCGGCCAGGAGACGATCACCCTGTCGCCGGGCTTGACGTAGTCGACACCGGCGCCGACCTCATCGACTACTCCGGCCCCCTCGTGACCGACCACGGCCGGCATGGGCAGCATGTGCTGCATGTTCAGGTCGGTGTGACACAAGCCTGAGGCCTGGATCTTCACGTAGACCTCGCCCGGATGGAGGTCTCCCAACTCGACTTCCTCGAGCGTGAACGGGCCTTCCGGCACACGCACCACCGCTGCGATGGCTTTCTTGCTCACGTCATCCTCCTTGAGTCGTTGCAGTGGCTGTCTTGCTGCGCGGCATACGTCTGCCTATCAACCCCCCGACATGGGGGGAAAGACGATGATCTCCTCCCCTTCGACCAGTTCACCATCCTTGTCGACTGCCGAGGGCCCTCGCGCCACCGTAACCCGAGAGGTGAAACAGTGGGTCTCGCTGTCCCAGGCCCAGGCTCCAAGCCTGCCCTCCACCTCCGGCACCAGCGCCCGCAACAGGTCCTCCATGCGAGAACCGTGAGGCAGACGGAGTTCCAGCCGCGGGGCCCCCATCTGGTCCCGCAAGAGGCCCAGGAAGGTCACCGTCACGTGGATTCCCTGCTCAGGCACCATGAATGGGTCCCCGGCGCTAGAACTCGCCGACGATGTCCAGCAGGCCCAGCTCTTCCAGCTTCTGCTTCGTGGGACGACCCTTCTCGTCCCAACCACGAACCTCGTAGTACTCGCGCAACTGCAGGGCGATGTCGGGCACGTGCCCCTCCTGTCCGCCTTCGGCGGTGGGCTGGAGAAGACGCTTCGGGAGCTTGTCGTCGGCTCCGGTGATGCCGCACTTCAGGCTGTAGACACGCTGCAGGTTGGTGATGCGCTCGCCGGCTTGAGCCACCTGCTCGGGCGTCCACGCCTCACCGGTGGTGGCCTGCAGGACGCGAGCTATGTCCGGATAGATCATCCCGTCGGCAGTGATCATGCAGAGGACCAGGGAGTCGACCACCGAGGCCTTGTCCTGGCACAGGGCAGCCATGAGACCTTTGCCCTTCTGGTCGAAGCGGTCCAGGCCCATGGGCGCGATGGTGTCGGGTCGGGGAGCACCTGCTTCCAGGCCCAGCGTATTGCCGTGCATGTGACAGGCACCCCGGGTACCGGTCGCATAGCTGACACCGAGTGAGGTAAAGGCGCGCGGGTCGTGGTAGGGAACCTCCATCCCCTTCACGTGGACCGCATACTCCTCAGTCCCTTGGCCGAGTTCCTCGGAGGCCCGCTTGACCCCTTTGCCCAGCAGAGCTCCAAGGCCCCGACCGGTACAGATCTGCTCGGTCATCTCTATGATGGCGTCGACATTGCCCCAGGTGAGCTCGCAGCCGGCATCCTCTTTCGTGATGATGCCCCTCTGATAGGCTTCCATGGCGAAGGCGATGGCCGAACCGGTGGAGATGGTGTCCACCCCGTAGCGATTGCAGAGATCGTTGGCCCAGCAGACGGCTTCGAGGCTGTCGTTCATGACCATGGTGCCGAAGGCGGCCAACGTCTCGTACTCCGGTCCCGGGCCCTCCATGGCGAAGGGACCATCTTCTATCTTGATCCAGCGCGCGCAACGGATGAAGCAGCCCTGGCAGGCCGCATGAGGAACGAGGATGGTCTCGGCCATGCGCCGGCCGTTCAGGGACTCGGCGCCTTCCCGCCACAGACCCTCGCTCCAGTTCTTGTTCGGTACGTCGCCTGTGACCCAGCCGGTCTCCATGAGGGAGGCGGTGCCGTAGGGGGTGAACTGCGACACCACCGGGTGGTCTTTGAGGATAGCGCGTACCGCCTTAGCGGCATCCTTGACGGTGGCCTCGTCGGCAACCTCCACGCGTCTGGTGCCCCGCACCGCCACTGCCTTGAGCTTCTTGGAGCCCATCACGGCCCCCGAGCCGCCGCGACCTGCCGCCCGCTGCTCGTCGTTCATGATGCAGGCCAGCGGGATCTGCATCTCGCCGGCTTGGCCGATACAGGAGACCTTTATCTTCTCGTCGCCGAGTTCCTTGCGGATGGCTTCCTGTGTCTGGTCGGAATCAAGGCCCCACAGCGCCGATGCGTCCCGGATCTCTGCCTTACCGTCCTCTATCCACAGGTAGACGGGTGAGTCGGCCACGCCCTCCACGATGAGGCCGTCGTAGCCGGTCATCTTGAAGTCGCGCGCCCACCAACCGGCCGAACTGGTGGCCAGCCACATGTTGGTGAGGGGCGACTTGGTGCACACCTCGTACCGAGCCGTGGTGGGAAACGTAGTCGCCGTCCAGGGACCCGTCATGAAGAGCAGCTTGTTCTCCGGGCCGAGCGGATCGGCGTCGGCCGGCACTTCGTCGTGGATGACGCGCGTCGCATAGCCTGCGCCTCCGATGAAGGCCCGGGCCGTATCCGGGTCGGTCGGCTCTTCCTTGATCGTGCGCGCGGTCAGATCGACCCTCAGCATCGTACCCGTGTAGCCGGACAAGGTCCCCACCTCACTTCCTGCTTTGCGGCCCTGCCCGGTATCGCGGGCGAGCCTTCGTGGTTCCTGAGCCGCCGCGCACCGCGCTGCGGCCGGGATGATCGCGTGCCGCCGCCCTCCCCCGAGGCCTTACTGGCAGGCGACTCAAGTGTACCCTGCCGACCGGTCGCTTCACTATAGCCTTGGCCATGACCGCCCAGACTCGACCTCGGCCTTTGCATGAGCGGCTTCTCCCATTACAATTATGCATTGATGGAACTCGACCAGCTCAGATCCTTCCTTGCCGTGGCCCAGGTGCGCAGCTTCACCCGGGCGGCCAACCTCGTCCACCTCTCGCAACCGGCCATCAGTCGCCAGATAGCCCGTCTGGAGAAAGAGCTGGGGGTACCGCTCTTCGAACGCTATGGCCGTCGGGTGGAGACGACGGCAGACGGGAAGTTGCTGCTCCCCCTTGCCAAGACCATCGTGGCCCGGGCCGACGATGCCGCCCGCCTTATCAAGGAACACGCCGGCATGACGGCGAGCCGGGTGAGTCTCGGCTCCACAGGGACGGTGTTCGCCCACCTGCTTTCGCCTATCCTGGCGCCCTTCATCAAGGCCTTCCCGCGGGTGCAACTCGACCTGGTGGAGATGGAAGACGCCCTCCTGGAGGATGCGGTGCTGAACGGCGAACTCGACTGCGCGGTCATCACGGCTTGGGGCTCTACACGTGCAGCCGTGGTGCATCTCCTGACCGAGGAGATCTTCGTGGTGGTCCCCGCGAACCACCGGCTGATTTCGCGTCCCACTGTGGCCTTGCGCGACTTGGCGGACGAGTCCATCCTTCTGCCCGGATACTCGCTCAACATGTCCAACCTGCTCACCGACGCCTGCAGACAGGCCGGTTTTGAGCCGCGGGTGCGATATCGCGCCAATTACCCCGAACTGGCGAAGGCGCTGATGCGTGAGGGACTCGGGGTGGCCCTCATGCCCAGGACCTTCCTGACGCCCATCACGCTCGAGGAATTGGTGGTCGTCCCCCTGGAGGAGAGGCTCACTCGAGATCTGAACCTCATCTACTCCCGCGAACACCCGCTTTCGGCGGCTGCGCGCGCCCTCCTCTCCCACGTGCGTGAGAGCGTACGCACGGGCGTAGCCGGCAAGACCGATGCTCCCCCGGGGATGCGGCCCCCCGGCTGCGCGTAGATTTCCAGCCTCAAAAGCCTGGGACGGCCGCCTCGAAGATCCGACAAGGGGAAGTGAACGCCCATGGAATGTAAGAAGGACGCCAATCTCAACAGATGCAATTGCAGCTACCCAAGCTGCTCGCGCAAAGGAGTGTGCTGCGACTGCCTGGCCTTTCATCTCAGGAGCCGGGAGTTGCCCGCGTGTGCCTTCCCCGCAGACGCTGAACGAACGTACGACCGCTCGTTCTCGCACTTCGTCCGCCTGGTGGAGGAAGGCAAGATCTAGGCGATTTCGATGCCCGAGGATAGAAACCGACCGGGGGGAGAACATGCTGCGGGCGGATGGCCTGCAACGTCGCTGTGTGAGGGTCGGAAAAGGAGAGGCGTATGAGTGGGGAGAGTCACTTCACGGCGGAGGAAGCGGCCGAGATCGGCTGCCGGTTGGGGATCGACTGGAAGGCTTTCGACGTCGACCAGTTCCGGCGGGGCCTGGATGTGGAACTGGAGCACGGAGTCGTCGCTGCGGCCACGAACGTTACTAACGACGATCCTTTGGCGACCGGCAAGATCGCCTTGGCCCATCTGAACGAGTTTCCCGACTACTACGACCGCCTCTACGAGATGGAGAAGGAGGCGGAGGCGTACTGGGAGGGTGGGGCGTAGCCTGCGCGCGGCGGACTAGAGCTGCCGGCCGCAGCCGGGGCAGAACTTCGCGTCGGCCTCCAGAGACCGTCCGCATTGCGAGCAGAAGACGGCCCGTTCGGTCGCCGCGACCGCCTGGGGCGCAGCCGCGACGGTTGCCGTGGCCGGTGCGGCCGCCGCAGCAGGCACGGCCAGCGCGGCAGGAGAGGCGACAGGCACGTCCGGAGCGGCCCCGACAGGGGCCGCTCCGCCCATATCTCCATTTGCCGGAGGCTCGGGTCCGCGCCGGCCCCGGCTGAGCAGGACGGCCAGCGCGGCGAGCGCCGCCACCGCCACGACCCCCAGTATCACGATCAGCGCGATCCAACCGGCGGTTAGGCTGGTGGCCTGGGCGGAGACATCCTCGCTCTCGACGGATTGGCCGCCATCTTTATCCTCGGCAACCGTCTCGCCGCCACCGCTCTCCTCGGAACCACCCGCCTCAGAGCCGCCGACTTGGGAGCCACCGCTACCCGTTCCGCCGGCCTCTCCTTGACTGCCCGCGCCATCGCTCAACGTCGTGCTACTCGAACCCTCGCCTGCATCTTCCGCGTCGCTGTCACCCCCGGTGGCCAACCCGAGCACTTCCAGACACTCGGTCGACCACCAGAAGGGGCGTACGGCCACCCCGGCCGTGTTCATGATCTCCTTGCCCACGTCACCCAGAACGACGTCGGCCACGGTGTCGATGACCACAGCGTGCCGGATGGGTCCGCCTGTCAGATATGCTTTCTTGCCGTCCGACCGGACGGCGATCTCGCGTGGTCAGTAGGCCTCGAGAGGGATCCTCTTGACGATTTCCTCAGCGGCGGTGTCGATGACTGCGCAGAAGAAGTCCTGCGCCTTGGGGATCGTGGGGACGGCCTTTCCGCTCATCATGTCCTCGAAATCCTCAAGAATGCTTTCGGCACTGCACACGACGTAGGCCTTCTCCCCGCTGGGCAGGAAGCCTATGCCGACGGAGTATGACGGCTCGGTGCTCACGTCCCAGAGGTCGGCCAGGGTCAGCGCGTCGACGACCCTCACCCGCTCCTTGTAGGTCTCGCTGAAGAACACCTGCGAGTCGTCCGGTTTGACGGCCACGCTCGCTACCACCGCCGTGCGGATCTCTGCGACCACCTCCCAGGTGCGCAGGTCGAGGCATACCAGGCGGTTGTCTTCCGCCTCGAACCAGGTCCGCAACCACTCGAAGTAGGTGCGATCGGGAAGCTGGTCGAAGTCATCGGCCGCGACGTAGGCCCGCGTGCCGTCGAAGCTCACCGCGAGCGCTCCTCCGAAGAGATCCGGCAACGTGCGCACCACCTTGTTGGTCGCCGCATCCACCACCTGCAGCCCGGCACTCGAGCACACCAGCACCATGGTCCCGTCGGGAGTGCAGGCCACACCGGTGGCGCAGGACCGCCACAGATCGTGGGAGAACTTGGTGTCCAGGTTCTGTAGGGCCCTACTGAAGGCGTTCACATCGTGTGGCTCTACGCCGGGCAGCGGGATGCTGGCTATCTCCGCCTTGCTCTCGGCGTCCAAGACGTGGAGGACCGGTTGGTACGCGTCGGTGAGGTAGATCTTGCTGCCGTCGGGGGCCACTGCCACCCCCTGCGGGTTGGCCCCGAACGTGGGCCGGGCGACCAGGCTGTCCGTAGCCGAGTCGATGAAGGCGGCGGCGCCGGTATCGACGATCTGACCCTGCTGGATCTTGGCCGTGTCGGTGTCGTGCTCGGCTACGTAGGCGAACGGCGGAAGAGCGAGGCGCCGCTGCAGTTCGCTCTTGTCGGTGGCGAAGGCACCGGTGCCAGGGATGAGGCAGCCAACGACAGCCGCGGCAAACCCCAGAGCCACGATGGCGGCACGGACCCGATTGCGAGGACTCATTGCTCCCCCCTCGCGCCCGACGGCTCCGACTGTCACCTCGGCAGGAAGGGCATGCCTCCCTGGAGGTCTAAGAAGACTAGACCACGATTATGGGTCTCCCGTCAAGAAAGCGGGCCAGATTCCCCGGCGTCATGCCGAGCGGGCGCATCACTCTCCGGCGTACATGTCGAGCCGAGTGACGTTGGGTAGCTCGGGCAATTTGGTGTGGATGAGGTGCGTGTAGGCGCCGATGGTGCTGTGCACCCGTTCCCCGGCCGTGCGCGCGAAGAGTTCCGCGACCGATCTGCCCTCGAAGAAGTTGAACATGAAGGTCATCTGCGCTGTGAGGATACCCTCGTTCCAGTACAGCAGATAGACCCCGTCGGCGACCTTGTAGGCGTGGTACTCCTCGGTATCGGCCTGCCCGGCCTGTGGTCCTTTGACGCCGAGCCAGGTCTCGTAGACCCCGGTGAGATAGATATGCTCGTAGACCACGTTGTCGGCGTAGACCTGGCGGAAGCGGGTGCCACCCAGCGAGTAGGGCCGGTGGTAGACGACCGTCGTCTCGTCCGCGACCTCCTCGATGCGACCCGCCGCCACTCGGGAGACTATGCCCCCTTCGGTCATCTCACCCGTGACCATGGTCGCACCGCCGCCTTGCAGATCGAGGGCCATGGCCACAGAGTGGTCCTCTCCCGACAGGAAGGAGACGAAGAAGACCTCCGGCGCCATCTCGAAGGCTTCGTACGGCGCCAGGACGATCTTCCCCTTGTCCGGGCCCTCGAGCACTTCGCCTCTCATCCCCTGCTCGTCGAACATGTGACGGAAGCGCAGGGACGAGTCGCGAAGGGCGACGGTGACGGTGCGGCCCGCCAGACGTCGGGAGTGAGGAGGCCGGTTGGCCGCGTAGTCGAACTCGCTCTCTGCGTTCTGCGAGCGCAGAAACTGGGCGCCCTGGTCCTTGAAGCTTCGACGATCGTGAGCAGCCGGTTCCGTCATGACACGCCCTTTCTGGTCGTATTGCCGTTCGAGAGTCAAGGCAACGTAGGTCGACCCGCCATGGTCTGCCTAACCGCTTCCGGGGAAAGCCACTCGATCGACTCGAGGGTCTCGTCGACCAGGCCAAGGACCTCGGTATCCAGCGGCAGCAGTTGGTTCGGGATGGCGATCACCTTGAGACGCGCCGCGTTGGCCGCACGAATGCCAAAACGCGAGTCTTCCACAGCCACGCAGCGGTCCGGCTGCGCAGCCAGCCTCCTGCAGGCTTCCAAGTAGACATCGGGCGCCGGCTTGCCGCGCGGCACCTCGTCCGAAGAGACCCAGGCCGTAAGGTACCTGTCGAGTCCCGACCGCTCCAGTACGAAGGCGATAACGGGGTGCGGCGAAGAACTGGCCAGGCCCAGAGGATATTCACGAGCCAAACGGGCCACCGCCTCCATTGCCCCGGGGAGCAGCGGCAGGTCCTTCTCATAGGCGCACAGGAGGGCCGCCACCACCCTGGAGATGATCTCCTCCTCTTCGAGGGGAAGCCCCACCACGCGCCTGAGGTACGAAGCCCACTGTTGCGAGTTGTCGCCGCCGGCGAAGGCATCCTGGTCGAAATCGTCCCAGGCCACGCGACAGTCGGCGAAAAGCTCCGTGATGATGCGCTCCCAGATCTCTCCCGAGTCCAGGAGCACGCCGTCCATATCGAAGACCACCGCCTGCACCTCATCCATGGGCCGCAGTTTAACAGGCTGCTGAAGAAGGACGCTTCGCAGCACCAACGCGATCGGCGCGAGCGAAAGCGGGACGCAGAAAGCGCCGCCTCCCGCGAAAGAGCAGACGCCCAGACGGCCCACGCCTTGCACTCTCGATGACGTTCAAAGCTTCTTCATTTGGGAATACATCGTGGAGGTGGGTCGAGAGGAGAGCAGACAATAGGAGGAGAACGGCGTGAGAGCTACGACGGAGCAGAACATGATCAACGCCTTCGGTGGGGAGTGCATGGCTCACATGCGCTATCGCATCTTCGCGCGGCAGGCCGACAAGGACGGCTACCCGAACGTCGCCAGGCTCTTCCTGGCCATCGCCGACGCCGAGTACATCCATGCGGGCGATCACTACAAGGAACTCCGCCATCTGGACGATGGCCGGGTGGCCGGCAGCATGGGCGCCTTCGGGCCTGGTGACACGCTGAAGAACCTGGGTCTGGCCGTCGCCGGAGAGTCGTACGAGATCGAGGAGATGTACCCGGCCTTCATGGCCATCGCCGAGATGCAGGCGGAGAAGGGCGCCTATCGCAGTTTCCAGTGGTCGTACGAGACGGAGAAGATGCACAAGGCGCTCTTCGAAAAGGCGAAGCAAGCGGTCGATGGCGGCCAGGATGTCGAGCTGGGTCCCGTGCAGGTCTGTGAAGTCTGCGGATATACGCTCGAGGGCGAGGCCCCCGACCGCTGCCCGGTGTGCAACGCTCTCAAGGAGAAGTTCGTCGCCTACGCGAGTTGACGAGAAGGCGGGTCTGGACATGAGCCGGGGGGCGGGCGCTCTCGCGAGAGCGCCCGCCCCCCGGCCGTCGGCCTAGCTGCAGCTTGCCGCCGCGGCCTTCCCCGCCGCCGCCCCCGCCTTCGCCGGCCTGCGGACATAACCGTATTGGCCCAAGATCTTGGCCACCTGGGCGGGCTTGACCCCGGCGAACACCTTCTCGTCGACGATCATCACCGGCGCGAGCGCGCAGGCGCCCACACAGCGGGCCACGTCGATGGAGAAGAGACCGTCGGGCGTCGTCTCTCCGACCTCTATGCCGAGCAGATCCTTCAGTTTGTCCAGAGACCTCCCCCGCCCCCTTCACGAAGCAAGCGGTCCCCATGCAGAGCGAGATCTGGTGCTCGCCGCGAGGAGTGAAAGTGAAGTAGTGGTAGAAGCTCGCCACCCCCGTGACCTTGGCCGCCGGGATCTGCATGAGCGTGGAGACTGCGTCCATGTGCTCCTGGGCCAGGTAGCCGAAGTGATCCTGCACCTTGTGCAGCACGGGGATGAGGTAGCTGTGGGGATGCTCCGTCCCGCAACAGTGCTCTACGTACACGACCACATGCTCCGGAAGGACGGCCCGGGCTTTCTCCTGTTCGGCGATGAGCAGTTCGGTGGCCATTCCGCACGACTCGGGAGTCATCTCACACCTCTCGGGTACTTGGGCTCGTAGTGAGTGTGCAGCAGCTCGTGGCAGAGGTGGCTGTTGGGCGCCCCCAAGAACTGCTCGTAGAGCCGTTCGATGGCGGGGTTCTCGTGCGACTTGCGCAGGGACTTGCTCCCGTCGATGGAGTACAGCGCCTGGGCGCGCAGGCGGGCCAGTTTGGGATCGAGCACGTGCATGTCGCCCGGTGGATAGGGCTGGCCGCCGCCGGCCACGCATCCGCCCGGACAGGCCATGATCTCGATGAGGTGGTAGGACTTCTCGCCGCTTACCACCCGATCGAGCAGTCGCTTGGCGCTCTGCAGGCCGTTGGCCACCCCGATATTGAGCGCCGTCCCGGCCAGATCGATCGTCGCCTCTTTGATCCCCTCGACGCCACGTACCTCGTCGAAGACCAGATTCTCCAATTCCTGGCCCGAGACCTTCTCGTAGGCCGTCCGCAGAGCGGCTTCCATCACTCCGCCTGTCGCACCGAAGATGTCGGCTGCGCCGGATGACACGCCCAGGGGTGAATCGAACATGCCGTCCTCGACGTTGTGGAAGTCGACCCCGAAGCACTTGAGCAGCCAGATGAGCTCCCGAGTGGTCAGCACCGCGTCGGTGTAGGGGGCGCCCCAAGGGGTGAGATGCTCGGCGCGGGCGGCCTCGAACTTCTTGGCCGTGCACGGCATCACCGCCACGACGAAGATGCTCTTGGGATCGAGCCCGGATTGCCCAGCGTAATAGGTCTTGAGGAGGGTGGAGAGCATGCTCATGGGCGACTTGCAGGTGGACGTGTGGGGTATGAGTTCCGGATAGAAGCGCTCCATGAAGTTGATCCACCCCGGGGAACAGGAGGTGATCAGCGGAAGCTTCTCGTTCTTGCGCAGGCGCTCGATGAACTCGGTGGATTCCTCCACGATGGTGAGATCGGCCCCGAAGTTGGTGTCGAACACTTTGGCGAAGCCCACGCGACGCAAGGCGGTCACCAGTTTGCCCGCCACGGGAGTGCCCGGCCGGAAGCCGAAGCCTTCCCCGATGGTGGCCCTGATGGCGGGGGCCGTCTGCACCACCACGTGCAGTTCGGGGTTGGAGAGAGCCCTCAGCACGGGGCCGGTGGAACCGGTCTCGACGAAAGCGGCCGTGGGGCAGACGTTGGAGCACTGGCCGCAGTGTATGCAGACCGAGTCGATCATGTCCTGTTCGTGAGCCGGAGCCACCACCGTGCGGAAGCCGCGCTTCTGCGCCGAGAGGTTGTTGACTCCCTGCACCTCGGCGCACACCCGGATGCAGCGGCCGCACAGGATGCACTTCTCGGCGTTGCGGCGCACCGGGGCGGACACATCGACCTCGGACCGCTTGCGTTCCCCCTCGAACAGACGCACCCAGACCCCGAGGTCGTAGGCCAACCGCTGCAGCTCGCACGTGCCGTTGCGCATGCAGGTCTGACAATCCTGGGGGTGGTTGTCGAGGATGAGTTCTACGACGTCACGGCGCAGGCGCCGGAGAAGAACGGACGAGGTCGTCACGCGCAGGCCTTCCGCCACTGGGAAGGAGCAGGCGGGCGCCGGGTTGCGCTGCCCTTCCACCTCCACCAGGCAGACACGACAGGCCCCCATCACGCTCAGATCGGGGTGATAGCACAGGCTGGGGATGCGGATGTTGATGGACTCGGCGGCCTTGAGGATGGTGGTATTCTCGGGCACCGTGACCTGGATGTTGTCGATCCAGAGTGTGACTGTCTTTTCTGTCGTCATGGCCGCCTACTCCCTGTTCACAGCGTCGAACTTGCAGGCCTCGAAGCACTGTCCGCAGCGCGTACACTGGGAAGCGTCGATCACGTGGACTTCCTTCTTGTCGCCGCTGATGCACTTCACCGGACACTGTCTCTTGCAGACGCCGCAGCCGGTGCACTTGTCGGGAACGATGGTGTAGGCCAGCAGTTCCTTGCACACACCGGCCGGGCAGCGCTTGTGGAGGATGTGGGCTTCGTACTCCTCGCGGAAGTGCTTGATGGTGCTGAGCACGGGGTTGGGCGCCGATTGGCCCAGGCCGCAGAGGGAGGCGCGCTTGACCGTGTCGCCCAGGCGCAGGAGCTTGTCGATGTCCCCGTCTACCCCGCGGCCCGAGACGATCCGGTCCAGGATCTCCAGCATGCGCTTGGTGCCCTCGCGACACGGTACGCACTTGCCGCACGATTCGTCCTGCGTGAAGTCGAGGAAGAAGCGGGCCACGTCGACCATGCAGGAGTCTTCGTCGATGACGATCATGCCACCGCTGCCCATCATGGAGCCCGCCGCCGCCAGCGACTCGTAGTCCACCGGGGTGTCGAGGAACGATTCGGGCAGACATCCACCGGCCGGGCCGCCGGTCTGCACGGCCTTGAACCGCTTGCCTGCGGGGATCCCGCCCCCGACGCCGAAGACCACCTCACGGAGCGTCGTGCCCATGGGCACTTCCACCAGTCCCGTGTTGCGCACCTTCCCGGCCAGCGCGAAGACCTTGGTGCCCTTGCTCTTCTCGGTACCCACGGAGGCGAACCAGTCGGGCCCGTCCAGGATGACCACGGGGACGTTGGCGAGGGTCTCGACGTTGTTGATGACCGTGGGCTTGCCCCACAGCCCCTTGACCGCCGGGTAGGGCGGACGCGGCCGAGGCATACCCCGCGAGCCCTGGATGGAAGCGATCAGGGCGGTCTCCTCGCCACAGACGAATGCGCCTGCGCCCAGACGGATCTCGATATCGAAATCCCAGTCGGTCCCGAAGACGTTCCTCCCCAGGAAGCCGGCCGTCTGCGCAGCTTCGATGGCGATCTCCAGCCGCTTGATGGCCAGCGGGTACTCCGCTCTGATGTAGACGAAGCCCTGGTGCGCGCCGATGGCGTAGCCGGCGATGATCATGCCCTCGAGGATGGTGTGGGGATCGCCTTCGATGGTGCTGCGATCCATGAAGGCCCCGGGGTCGCCCTCGTCGGCGTTGCAGATTATGTACTTCTGGTCGCTCTTCTGGATGGCCGCGTAGTTCCACTTGACCCCGGTGGGAAAGCCGCCGCCGCCCCGGCCACGGAGGCCTGACTTGGTGACCTGGTCGATGACCTGCTGAGGGGTCATCTCCGTAAGCACCTTCACGGCCGCTTCGTATCCCCTCACCACAACGTACTCGTCGAGGCTCTCGGGGTCGATGCCGGCGCAGTTCCGCAGTGTCACCCGCAGCTGCCGTCCAAAGAAATCGGCGTCGCCGTATACCGGGTGGAAGCGGTTGGCCAGCCTGGCGTTCTTCCAGACGCTCTTCTCGAGATACTCGGCCGCGAGAGTGTCACTGAGGGGCATGGCGTACTTGTGCACGGGCACGCCCTTCAGGACGTGCGACGCGAAGATCTCGGCTGCTTTGTCGGGGTCGACCCCGATGTACTTGACGGGGCTGGCTCCCTTCGAGCGCACGGTGACCACCGGCTCCATGTCGCAGCGACCTGTGCACCCCACGTGACTGAGGACCACGTCCTCGACCTGATGTTGTTCGAGCAGTCCGCGGAACCGCTCGAACACCTCGGGCGCTCCCGCCGCGTCCTCGCAGGTCGCCGACCCGACCGTGATGCCCATCCTCATCCGCAGCTTCTGTTCAAGCAGCCGTTCCTCGGCCTCCTCGCGAAGCTCCAACAAGCGTTCCATGGCTTGGTTCACAGGCTCCCCCTTACGCCTCTTCTCGCTCCCCGAACGGCGACCGGCAGTTCGCGGCCCCGCAGACCATCAAGAATACGTGTATCTGCCGACTAAACCCAGTCCCCGATGGCGGGACGGGTCTCGACGAGCGTGCGATGCCGTCGGAAAGGACGGCCGAAATGGCGACCTCCTGAGAAGCGCCCCGCCAAGACATGCCGGGGGGCGCCTTTCGGCGCCCCCCGCAGTCAGGGAGGGCATGGTCAGAAAGGCCCGCGCCGGCGTCGCCGGCCGCGCCGCTTCGTCAGTCGAACACGATCACGTTGCGCAGCGCCTCGCCGGCCATGGAGGACTCCAGGGCATCGTTGATGCGCTCGAGCGGATAGCGCCCCGCGACGAGTTCGTCGAGCTTGTAGCGACCTGCCTTGTAGAGGCCGATCAGCCCGGGCACATCCACACTCAGGCGGGTGGAGCCCATGAAGCCTCCGGTGAGGGTCTTCTCCGTGAAAGCGAGTTCGCCGCCCGGCACGGAAACCAATGGGTCGGTGCCCGGCGGGATGCCCACCATGACGGCGGTGCCGCCCCGGCAGAGCATGTTCCAGGCCTGCTGCATGGCGGCAGCGCTGCCCACCGTCACGAAGGCGTAGTCGACCCCCTTGCCGTTGGTCAGTTCCTGGACCGCGACGACTGCGTCGACCGCCTTGCCGTTCACGGCGTGGGTGGCGCCGAACTCCCTGGCCCGCTCCAGCTTGGAGTCCACGATATCCACAGCGATGATGGGGTTGGCTCCGCAGACGACCGCACCCTGGACGGCGTTCAGTCCCACCCCGCCCGTCCCGATGACGACCACGCTCTCGAACGGGCGCACCCGGGCCCTGTTGACCACGGCCCCGAAGCCGGTTATGACGCCGCAGGCGAGGAGGGAGGCCAGGTCGAGGGGGAAGTCGTCGTCGATCTTCACCAACTGCGACTCGTGCACCAGCACGTACTCGGCGAAACCGGCGACCCGGGCCTTCTGCGCGATGCCCTCACCCTTGGCGTTGGTGAGCGTCCCTTCAACGTCGTAGGTGACCTTGGTTTCGCAGAAGTACGGCTTGCCGGTGACGCAGTAGGAGCACTTCCCGCAGGACTCGAGCAGGCTGACTATGACGGCGTCACCCGCCCGCACGGTGGTGACGTTCGCCCCCACCTCCTCGACATGCCCTGCCGTCTCGTGGCCGCCGACGAAGGGCACCATGCCCCCGAAGTCGCCATGGATGTCGTGGATGTCGCTGTGGCAGATGGCCGTTGCCGCCACCTTCACCCGCACTTCGTCGGGGCGCGGAGCCCGCAGGGTGAGTTCCTCCACGACGAGCGGTTGCCGAACTCGTAGCAGACTGCAGCTTTCATGTGAGTTCTCCTCAGCCTATTCCGCGAGATGGATGCCCGCTTTTTGGACGTTCAGATGGGTCATGGAAGAGTCCTCCGTGGCCCCGTGCCAGTGGTTCTCGCCCGCTGGGATATAGATGATCATGCCCGGCGTCACCACGTACTCCGTGTCTTTGGTAGCGACGATGCCTCGACCCTCGGTTATGTAGAGGATCTGCTCGGAGTCGTGGGTGTGCCAGTTGAGCCTCCCGCCGATGCCGAAGGTGGTGAGCGCGGCCGCCCAGCCGTCCGAGTCGGCCATCGTCAGGAGACGGCGGCCGCTCACGGGCGCCTTGCCCACGATGATGTCGTTCTCGGGCGCCATGAACGCCGGCTGTACCGTGCTGCTGTCGATTACGATCATATCCTTGCCTCCCGTTGATCCAGAGCCGGCGGAGCGCCTACTGGGCGGTCCGCACCTGTACCTCGAGCCGCTTCTTCCAGACTGAGTATGACCCCGTCGACACCTTTGTCGCCGCGGCCGTCTCCGACGGCAGCGGCCAGGTCGTCCTTGACCACTTCAGCTACGGGCAGGGGCACCCCGAACTCCTCGCCCAGTGCCAGCGCCAGATTGATGTCCTTGTACGCCAGCGAGATCTTGAAACCGGGCTCGAAATTGCCTTTGAACACGCTGTTGTGTATTGCTGCAGGCTCCAGTTGTTGGCCGTGCTGATGGTCAGCAGATCGTAGAGGGCCTGCGGGTCGATGCCGCCTTTCACTCCCAGGACGAAGCCTTCCGCGCAGATGGAGTTGCAGGTGAGGCCGATCATGTTGTTGACCAGCTTGGCCACGTTCCCGCAGCCCACGTCACCCAAATGGAAGATCTTGTTCGCCATGGGCTCCAGGATTGGGCGGGCCTCCTCGAGCGTGGCCGCCTCGCCTCCCACCATGACAGTGAGCGTCCCCAGTTCGGCGCCTCTGGTGCCTCCACTCACCGGTGCGTCAAGCACGCGCACACCCTTCTCGGCCGCGGCGGCGGCGATGCGCCTGACCGTCGAGGGCGAGTTGGTGCTCATGTCGATGTAGATGTCGCCTGCTTTCCAAGCGGCCTGGAGCCCATCCGGCCCCAGGGCCACCTCTTCCACGATCTGGGGAGTGGGCAGGCAGGAGATGACCAGGCGACAGGCCTCGGCCACATCCTTGGGAGTATCCGCCCAGACGGCGCCGGTCGCCAGCAGCGGGGCGGCCGCCTCTTTGTTCGCGTCGTTGACCACCAGTTCGTTGCCGGCCGCCTGTATGTTCCCGGCCATGTGGACGCCCATCTGGCCGATGCCTATGAAACCTACCTTCATCACCGCTCCTTCGTCGTCATTCCTGCATCCCCGATCGAGCCCCGTCAGACCCCCAGGCCAAGCTCGGCGAGTGTCTCCGGCAGGGGGATGCCGGTCTTGGGATCCCAGCCCATGGCTGAGAAGTAGTCCTCGCGCATGCGCTCGAAGGGGACGTCGTTACCGGCGGCGGGACCGGCGCTGAGCGGTTCCTCGAAGCGCTTGGGCAGACGGAAGTCGTCGGGCCCCAGTCCCTCGCGGACGTTGAAGGCCTGGCGCAGGGTCAGGATGCGCCTGCCCGCTCGGAGACCTTCCTCCCAGTCCATATCCCAGCCCGTCACGGGCCGCAGGAGTTCCACCACCGGCGGCGCATCGAACTGCGAATAGAGCGAGCACAGACCGGCCGAGCTCATCAGCTGCCAGTAGGAGGCTCCGCGCGCGTAGATCGCCCCCTTCTTGTCGTACTCGCCGAAGACCTGCGCCGACTGCGACTGGAGCAAGGGGTCCTCGCCCAGAGGAGCGCCCTGATCGAGGATGGCCATCCCCTGCGGGCCACAGTGCTGAGCGGGAGTGGCGTCGGCGATGTAGAAGACGCCCATGGCCGGCGTCGCGCGGGGGTCGTGCAGGGGGATCTCACGGCCGCCCACGTGCATGGCGTACTGCTCGCTCCCCTTACCGATCTTCTCCGCTGCCCGCTTGGAGCCGTCGGCGAGCACGGCCCCGAATCCTTCGCGGCGCGCGATCTGCTCCACCAGGGTCACGACGGCGGCCGAGTCGCCCCAGCGCAGCTCGAGCCCGCCCGTGTCCTGCGGACCGATCAGCCCCTTCTCGTAGCACTCGATGGCGAAGGCGATGACGCCGCCGGTGCTGATGGTGTCGATGCCGTAGCGGTTGCAGATCTCGTTGGCGCGGATGACCGCCTCTGCGCTGTCGTTGTGGCACAAGGCGCCCAGGGAGGCCAGCGTCTCGTATTCGGGCCGGTGCGTCTCGTCCTGGCTGGCATACGGGCCGTCGTCTATCTTGACCAGCGCCCCGCAGCGGACCGGGCAGGCGCTACAGCCGTAGGCCTTCAGCTTGTACACGTCCATGTTGGGGGTGTCGAGCTTCCCGGCCGTGGGCATGGCCTCCGTGCCGGTGGTAGCCCAGTTCTCGGTGGGACAGTCACCGATAGACAGGAGGAAGCTCACTCCTGCTCCGGTCCCCGCCTTCGTCAGCCCCTTGAGGAAGGGGCTGGCCTTGATGGCCTCCAAGTACTGCTTCTGGATCTCCCTCAGCGCCCTCCTTGTCGGCCACCGGGATGCGGCTAGCCCTTGCCCGCCCGCACGGCCACCGCCTTCAGTCTCTTCGAGCCCATCACGGCCCCCACACCCGAGCGGGCCGCTATCCTCCCCTTCTCGTTGACGATGCCCGCCAAGAGCGAGCACTGCTCGCCGGCCGGCCCGATCATGGAGATGGTCCAACTGCCCGGCTCGCCCAGCAGCGTCCTGAAGCACGTCGTCGGCCTCGTAGGTGTCCTTGCCCCAGGCAACCTCTGCGTCCACGCAGCCGGGCCTCGCCGGCATCGATGACCAAGCAGACCGGGCGTGAGCACGCCCCGGTCACGAACACACCGTCGTATCCGGCGTCCTTCAGCTCCGGGCCCCAGGTGCCGCCCGAATTGGAGTCGGCCCACCCACCGGTGAGGGGCGACTTGGTGGTGACCATGAACCGGCCGCCGCCGTAGACGCCCGTGGCCGTGAGGGGGCCGGCCACGAACCCCAGCATGTTCGTCGGGCCGAGGGGATCGATCCCGGCCTCAGTCCGTTCCATGATGACCTTCGCGCCCAGACCGGTCCCTCCGATGCAGGCGCGGTAGAAATCCTCGGTCGGTGTCTCCTCGACGATAGTGCCCGCGGTCAGGTCGACGAAGAGCAACTTCCCCGCATAGCCGTACACCATGGTCAGCCCCACCTTTCCTTCTGGTCCCCACAAAGCCCCGGTCGTACGCCGGTCAAGCGCAACTTTAGTAAAAGGTGATTAAGTAGTCAATGCCACCGAGCGGATTTGCTATTTTGGATGGGTGACGCAGCCGATGCCGGCGACTTGAAGGAAGGCGAATGGCGGAGAGACGTCTGAGAAGCAGGGAGAGAAGAGAGCAGGTCATCGAGGTGACCCTCCAGCTGATCGCCGAACATGGGGTGACAGGCACCACGCTCACCCGCATCGCCGCCGCCGTAGGCGTGACCACTCCCGCGCTGTACGCTCACTTCGCCAACCGCAAGGAGATACTGCTGGCAGCGCTCGACCTCCTCATCAGCAGGCGTACGGCCCACCACCACGTGGAGCGGGAGGGTGACGCCATCGAGAGGCTTCGTCAGCTGTCCGCCGAGCATGCCAACCTAGCCTCGCCGGACAGCGACAAGTCGGTCTTGGCCCTGTTCGAGTTCATCGCCGCCCCTCCCGCTGAGGGGTTGCGTGAAGCCCTGGCCACCAAACACCGCGCACTCGTAAGAAGCATCGCCGAGGTGGTGCGCGAGGGCCAGCAGGAGGGCTCCGTAGCTCCAGGCGTAGACCCGCTGCAAACGGCCTGGATGATCGTGAGCCGGGCTTGGACGGAGGACATCGTCTATCTCATGGGTCTCACCGACGACTGGACCGAGGATCGCTCCAAGCAGATGCTCGACCTCATCCTGCGGTCCGTCGCAGCCGAGAGACCGACTCCAGGCGCCACGGAGGAGATGGGGGCGTGACCAAGAATGTGTCCCGAGGAACGTAGAGGCCAAGGCCGTAACAAAGGCGGAGCCGCTCAGGGTCCAGGTCCCTGCGGAGAGCCTGGAGGAGGCCGGTATCGCCGAGCGGTCCTGGAGGTCGCGGCACTCGCCATGATCGCGGAGTCCACCACGCACGGGTACGAACTCGTGGACCAGATCGAAGCGGTGGCCGGAAGCCTCGTCTGCGTCGACCCGGGTAGCATGTACCGTCTGCTTCGGGCCATGGAGGAGCAGGGCTTCGTGACTTCCTCCTGGCAAGTACCCGAAGCGGGTCCGAGCCGCCGCGTATACCAGATCACCGATCAGGGCCTCGAAGCGCTCGAGATCATGACGGCATCCCTCTCGCAGCGGGCGACGGCCATGCAGAAACTCGCGGACCGCGCCGTGCAAGCCCTCGCCGGCGCGCGAGGGCGCGAGATCTAGCCAGCGAAACAGCTGAAGCGACAAGGCCCGCCCTCCGCGATCGCGGAGGGCGGGCCTTCATGTTAGCGAGGGCTCTTTCCTGTCTACTGTCCCGCATCCTCCAGCGCCTGCAGCGCCGCTATGACCTGGCCAAGTCGATCGATCTTCTCGCCGTAGGTGGCCCAGTCGTTGGTACGCTGCGCCTCCCGGGCTTCTTCATAGAGTTGGTCGGCCAGATCGAGCAGCTCGCCCGGATCGGTAGGCAACTGACCCGCGACCGTCGTCGTCGTGGTGCCGGGCTGGACACTCGTGGTCGTCGTGGTACCACCCGGAGCGGTGGTGGTGGTAGATCCACCCGGGACCGTCGTCGTCGATCCGCCCGGTGTCTCCGCGAAGATGGTTTCCAGAGCGGTGCGCAGATCGTTCTCCATCACCACTACGTCACCGTAGGCCACGATCACCCTGGTCAGCTCGGGGATGGCGCTCTGCTCAGCCTGTAGATACAGCGGCTCCACATAGATCAGCGACTCATCGACCGGGATGACGAGGAGATCGCCCCGGATGGCCTCGCTCCCCGCCTGGTCCCACAGGGTGAGCTGAGCCGAGATCAACGGGTCGTTGCTGATGCGCGCCTCGACCTGTTGGGGCCCGTAGACGAGCTTGTCTTTGGGGAAGGTGATCAGCGCCAAGTCCCCGTACGCTTCGCCGTCCATGCGGCCCGCCATCCACGACACCATGTTCTGCTTCGTGCGAGGGGCGAAGGGCTGCATGAGGACCATCTCCTCCTCGGTCTCGCCGGGAAGAACCATCACCGCGTAGTAGGGCGCTACCACGATCTCCTCTCCGCCGTACATCTCGGTGGGGATCTCCCACACGTCTTCCCTGTTGTAGAAGAGCTGAGGCTCCTTCATGTGGTAGAGGGCCAGAGTGTTGGCCTGGATGGTGAGGAGGTCCTCCGGATAGCGCATGTGCCGGACTATGTCGGCGGGCATCTGTGCGGCCGGCGTGAAGAGCCCCGGATAGATCTTGCCCCAGGCATTGGTGATCGCGTCTCCGGGATCCATCTGGTAGAAGGTCATGTCGCCGTTGTAGGCATCGACCACCACCTTCACCGAGTTGCGGATGTAGTTGATCCCGGCGCCGCTGGGCTGCGAGTTGGGGAAGAGATCGGTGCTTGTATAGGCGTCCCACATCCAGACCAAGCTGCCGTCGTCACGGAGCACTATGTAGGGATCGCGGTCGTACTGGAGGAAGGGAGCGATGCTCTGCACCCGCTCGTCAATGTGCCCGGCGATAGACGATGCGGCAGTCGGGCGCAGGTAGTCCGAGACCAGCAGCTTCAGAGAAGCGTAGCGCACGCTGAAGATGAGTTGCCTGGCGAAGCTACCGATGGCGACGCCCCCGGTACCCGCGTACTCGGTGAAGACGTTCTCTTCGCCCATGGGGTAGTCGAACTCCTTGGCCGTCGTCTTCACCAGCACGAAGGTGTCAGGGACCTCGCCATAGTAGATCTGGGGCCGCGTGATCTCCAGCGGCGTCTCGCCCCGGGGGGGATGTCCCTGCACGAACAGCTCGGGCAGGCCCTGTGCGCCGGCCTCACTCACCGGGCTGAAACGATCCCGTAGCCGTGGGTGTAGGTGAGATGCTCGTTGACCCAGGTCTGGGCCTGGCCGGTGAGCTTGGTGCGGTCGAACTCCCGGGGAGCGATGAGCAACTGCCGGTAGCGGCGTCGACCACATAGCGGTCGATGTCGACGTCGTTGAAGTTGTAGTAGGTCCGTATCTCCTGGATCTGGCGGTAGGCCCGTAGAGTGGTGGCTGGGTCCCAAACGCGCACGTTGTCGACGGTGTTCCCGTTCTCCTGTAGCGCCTCCTGGTCGAGATTGGTGTTGGCAGGGAACGAGACCGCCTCCACCTCATTGAGGCCGAAGGCCCAGCGGGTCGCCTCGATGTTGTTGGCTATGTAGGGGCTTTCTTTCTCGATCTCCGTGGGCGATACGCGGTACTGCTGCACGATAGCCGGGTAGATCTGACCGGCGAAGAGCCAGGTGACGAAGAGCAGGCCGATAGCTATAGCCGGAAGGCGCCAACCCTTGAAGTAGATGTTCACGAGGAAGAGCACCGCCGCTATCACGGCCACGATGGCCAGGAAGCGCAGCACAGGTATCTGGACGTTCACATCCGTATAACTCGGTCCGAAGGTCGCCCCGCGCTCGGAGTAGGCGAGTCCCCACACGCCCAAGAAGTAGTCCACGGCCTTGCCCAGCATGGCCACCGCGAAGATGACGGACAGATGCGCTTTCACGTGCGGAGAGGCGCGTAGGCTGCGTCCCTCTACGGCGAAGGCCCCGTTCGTGATGTAAATGACCAGGGCTCCGATGAAGCTGAAGAGGAACGCCACCATCACGAAGGTCAGCACCATCTCGGCAAAAGGCAGGGTGAACACGAAGAAGGAGGCGTCCCGGTCGAAGACCGGCGCGGTGAAACCGAAGTCGCTCTGCTGGAAGTAGAGCCAGATCCTCGTCCACGAGCCACCGTAGGCGAGGGCGAAAATGACCGCGAGAACTATAGAGACCGCCAGGATGAGCCGCTTGCTGCCCTTCGGCGGGGTCTCGACCAGGTCGTAGACATCGCTCTCCGCCACTTGGGCGCGCCTGACCTTGGGCACGAAGTGCCGGGCCAGCCGCAGGTTGCCGTAGAAGATGCCGAAGAAGATCACCCCGGCGCCGGCCATCACCGCGAGGCGCGCCCAGATGCGGGTCCAGAAGACGTTGGTGAAACCCACCTCCTGGAACCACAGATACTCGGTAAAGAAACGCGACACCAGCACCAGCAGGATCACGATGACGACGATGGCCAGCGGGACCAAGAGTATGGACCGGGCCTTCCAGTTCGCCCCTTTCCACCACTGTCCGAAGCCCTGCAGTTGTTCCACCGCCGACCGCGGAGGCGTGCCCCCCATAGGCCGACCCATATTCGGACCCCTGACCATTAAGCCTCCTCTTCGTGGTCGGACCGGATCATCGAGTCCGAGCCCCCACGTTCCTTCGTTCCTGGATGAGTTCTTCCGCCTCGGTGCGCGAGTTCAGGAAGCGCAGCCTATCGCTCTCCTCGAACCCTACCACCTTGAAGAGATTATGGATGTTGTCGGATGCTCCGATCAGCCCGAGGCAGTGGCCGAGCGTGAGCCGGTCGCGCGCGGACATGAGCACCGAAAGGGCTACGGCGTCGACGTAGGTGCACTCAGACAGGTCGACCAGGATGCACGAGATGCCCTCAGCCCCCTGAAGAGCGTCCACGATGGCCCTTTTCAGGGTCTTCCCCGAGAGCCGATCGACTTCCCCCACGACGGAGACCACCGGGACGCCCCCCATCGACTCAGTGTGGATCTCCAAGACCTCCCCCCGTCATGCGTGCGCACTAAGGAGGTTTGATTGTACTAATTCCCGCGCCGATTCGGAATGGAGTCGGGCCGGCCGGGCTCGGCCTTTCGAAAAGCTCTACGTGGTATCCGTCGGCATCGACGGCATAGACGGCCTTGGCCCCCTTCCGGGGGCCGGCGGCGTACTCAACCGGCGCCTCGGATCGCGCGCGGTATCCTGCGGCGACCAAGCGCCCGTGCATCCCCGCGACATCATCGACCAAGAGGCACAGGTGACCGTGGCCGGGATCGCAGGGTCGGGCACTCGCCGAGTGACGTTCGAGCCCCCGATACTCGAGCAGCTCGATGCGTGTGGCGCTCTCGCTCCCCGGGACGCACAGGAAGACCACGCGCACCTCCGTCGCCGGGACCGCGGTCAGATCGAAGACGTAGGGATGGTCGATCAGGGCGTCGGATTCGACCTCAAGTCCCAGAACATCACGGTAGAAATGAAGGGAGCGCTCCATGTCGCCGACCGTCACGCCGGCGTGAAAGACACCGCCGACGTGAGGGGCCGGCTGTGGCACTACTCTTCGCTTTCGTCGGCCGCCGCGACCGCCTGGGCGCGCGGGGGCTTCAACGGAGTCAAATATTCCTTGTACTTGGCCGACTTGGCGGGGACCTCGCCCATATTCGCCGGCGGCTTCAGCGAGCGGGTGGCCAGTTCGTCCAAGTGCTCGAACTTGCCCGAGAGCAACAGGTGCGAGTGAGGCCGGTCCTCGTCGCTGACGGTGAAGGAGACCTTGCCGTCGGTGATGCCCAGAGTCCCGCGCACGCCGCAGAGGGCGCAGATGCTGGGATAGACGTCGCCGTCGTGCCGCACCTCGATGACTTTGGAATGGCACAGGGGGCAAAGGCCGGGATCGCCCAGGTACTCGACTTCCTCGACGGTCTTGCCCAGCTGTTCCACTACCTTCTTGCCCGCGCTGTGCGCCCGTTCCAGCAGATCATCGCGCAGCGCGATGGTCCGGGGCAGTCCGATCCAGTTGACCACGATGTTGTCCACCACCGCGACCTGCAGCGGCAGCATGAAGAGACCCATCATGGGCATGGCCAGCGTGTCCCACTCGCTGCCGCCCACGGCGATGGTCGCCCCGGCCCGCAGCTTGAAGGCCCGAGGATCGGGACCGGTGCCCTCGGTGACACCCTTCTCCTCCCGGATCTTCTGAGCGATCATGCGGAAGCCCACGTCGTGGGAGGGGCCCATACGGTCGTTCAGCGACTTCAGCTGCCCCGAGGGGGACTTCTCGTAGATGGGCGAGCCGACGATGAGACCGTCACACTGCATTATCTTCTCGTCGATGAAGGCGAAATCGTCGTCCTTGATGGTGCACCGTCCCGAGCCATGCCGCTCCATGAGATCGATCACGCAGGAGTTGCAGCCCGTGCAGGGCTTGATGGTGAGGTCGTGCAGGCGCAGGAACTCGACCTCGGCTCCCGCCTCCTCCGCGCCCATGAGAGCTTCCTTCACCATGATCTCGGTGTTGCTCATGCGTCGTCCGCACGCGATCCCCAGTACTTTCACTCGTCCGCTCCTTGCTCTGGCTGCCTGTCCGATTGAAATCTACTAACCCTGCACCGAGTCCACCATCGCCTTGACGTTCTCGAACTTGGCGTCCGGCGGGAGGGCGCAACCCATGGCCATGATGTAGCCGTCGGGGCCGACTTCGGTGAGCAGGCGCTTGCAGTAGGCCTTGACGTCGTCGACCGTGCCCAGGGTGAGCATGGCCGGAGGTACGTCGCCCAGGATGCACATGTGCCCGGCCAGGATCTTCTTGGCCCGGAAGATATCGGTCTTGCCATCGAGCTCGAGGACGCACCTGCGGGCGGGCAGTTCTTTCAGGCGCTCGATCTCGCGGTCCCAGTTGGCGTCGTAGTGCAATACCGGGATGCCGCCCTCTTCGGCCACGATCTCCACCAGTTCCTTCATGTAAGGCCACACGAAGCGGTCCCAGAGTCTGGGCGAGAGGAACTCCGGCGCCGTACGCCAGCTGCCCACCCAGTAACCGATGGGCTGCCCGACCGCGCGCACGAGCTGGCGGGCCTGCTCCCGCTTCTCGGCCATGATGACATCCAGAACGGCCTGGACCTTGTCCGGCATCTTGAAGAGATCGAGGGTGAACTCCTTGACGGTGCGGCCCCCGGCGAGATGCTCGAAGGGATGGTCGACAGTCAGGGGCGAGAAGATGACGTAGCCCTTCTTCATGTACTCCATGGTCCAGCGCGGACCGGCCTCCTGGAGAGCCTGGCCGGCCGCGACGGCCGCGCCCAGGTACTTGCCGATGTACTCTCCGAACCAGGGACTCCAGCCCATCTCCAGGATGCGGTCGTAGTCCTCGGGCTGGATGCGCACCTGCTCGTCCATCTGCCACTGGCTGTCCTCGGGCAGGTCGCGGCCGGGGATCTTCATGGGCGCGAGCCAGAGCAGGCCGAGCACGTCGGGCGCGTAGGTGGGGAACTGCAGCGAATCCACGTCGCCCAGCTTCTCCATGGCGGCCAGCATGGTCTGTCCGGCTACATCGACGTCGGCGGCGAAATCGCTGAACTTGACCCCCATGGTCTTGGCCGCGAAGAGGTCCATCACCAGGGAGATGGGCACCCGGTCGGGAGTGCCGCACGCCACAGCCGTCTGCAGGCGCTGCATGCGCTCCAGAAAGAGCGGGTTCGGGGCCATTCCTGTCATCTCGGCCATCTCAGCTCACCCCCAGCACTTTCTTCGCAGCAATAACGCCGTCTTGGGCCGTCTTGCAGTACACGTCGGCGCCCACGTAGGTGGCGGTGGCTTCGTCTACGGGGCCGCCGCCGATAAGGATGGTCACCTGGTCACGGAGACCGGCGGCCTTGATGGTGGCGATGGCTTCCTTCATGTCGTCGAAGACGGTGGTGAGAAGGCAGCTCATGCCCACCAGTTGGGGCTTGTGCTCTTTGATGGCATCGATGAAGGCCTGGTGCTCCACGTTCACGCCCAGGTCGATCACTTCGAAGCCGTTGCTGCTCATGACCGTGGCCACGATGTCTTTGCCGAAGTCGTGGATATCGTTCTTGACCGTGCCCAAGACCAGGGTACCCAGCTTCTGCTGGGTCGAGGACTTGAGTTCTTCCTGGAGCGGAGCGCCGGCCTTCTTGAAGATGTCGGCGGCGTAGATGAGCTCGGAGAGGAAGTACTCGCACTCTTCGAAGCGGGTGCCGACGATGTTCATACCGGCCTGGAGTTCTTCCAGGATAGAGAGGGCCGGCTTCACCGGCGGCCAGCTTCTCCTCCACCAGGCTGACTGCGGTGGCTTCGTCCAGGTCGCCCATGGCTTGGGCGAGCGGTGAGATGGTCATGACGCCTGACTCCTTCCTGGGCGCCTTCTCGGCGCGATCATATTCCCGTAAGCATTGTAGTGCTGGATCTTCTCCTGGACCTCCGGCAGTGCGATCTGAGCCGGTTCTTCCTGCTGCTCGTGCCGCATTATCCACTCCAGATGGTGTATCTCCTTGGGCGTGGAGAAGCGCGGTTCGCGCACGTCGTCGGGATTCCACGCTACCGAGAACTTCCCATCCCTGTGCCGATACGGTGCCGTGCACCTCGCAGGTGGGGCACATGATCTCCGGGAAGTCCTTCTCGATGTAGATCACGTTGCAGTGGCAGACCGGACAGGAGACACCGGTCTCGTCGCCCAAGTACTTCCACTCTTCGAAAGGAAGGTCGAGAGTCCGAGCCACGTTCTTGCCCAGCTGCCGCGAGCGCTCGACGGCCCCTTCGTTGTCCGGAGTCAGAGCAGCCCCGAGAGCCGCGCAGTGGTCTATCTGGATCTGGTCGACCAGGGTGGTGAAGTGCTGCAGGAAGAGGTTGACCGACAGGAGCCCCAGGCTGGTCCAGCCGTCGTAGCCGGAGCCCCCCACCGAGATGGCCGCCCCCACCCGCCGGCGCTCGAAGATGTCGGGCTTGCGCGAGAACATGTGGTTCGTCTTCTCGGCGATGATCATCAGATAGCTGCTGGCCCGGAGATGATAGACGGGTGCCGAGACGATGACGGCGGTGTCGCCCAGGAGCGTCTGCTCGAGGATCCAGTCGACGTCGTCTTTGGCGCAGCGGCCGGTCTTCATACAGGCCCAGCAGCTGTTGCAGGGCAGTACCTTGAGGTCCATCGCCCGGATGATCTCCGACTGGACGCCCTCCTCCTCGGCCGCCATGAGGGCAGCCTTGAGGAAGTGCTCGCTGTTACCGTTCTTTCTCCCGCAGGAGAGGCCGATGATCTTCTTGGTCATGAGCATGCCTTCCGTTTGCGCTGCTGGTCTGGGCTCCGCGTGCTCTCTCAGTAGGTCCCGTACTGTTTCGCGGCCTGGATCATGGCCGCGAAGTTCTCTTCTTTGGCGGTGTCGGCCCCGGCTCCGACGTCGAGGATGAAGCCGCCCTTGCCCTTCACCTCGTCGATGAGCGTGCGGCAGTAGGCCGTCACTTCGTCGGCAGTCCCCAGTTGCAGCAGCGACAGCGGGACGTTGCCCGCGATGCAGGCCACGCCGTCGAGGGCTCCTTGGCCTTGCGCATGTCGGTCTGGTCGAAGTGCCACACGGTGCGGCCGGGCGGCAGGTCGCGGATGATCTCCAGCCGGGAGTTGTAGGCCCCCTCGGCGAAGAGATAGGGCACCAGACCCTCCTCGATGAGGCCCAGGCACATCTTGCGCAGGGTCGGCCAGTAGAAGGTGCGGAACTGCTCGTCGTTCATGAAGCCGTCCGCACCCTTGTGCAGGGGGATGAAGACGGTGGGCGGCACGAAGGGCGCGGCCTTGCGAGTGACGTACTTGAGCAGCACGGGCAGCAGACGGTCGCAGGCGGCGAGCACCTTCTCCGGATACCGGTACAGATCGGTGACGATACCCCGGGTGCCGCGCAGGGTGTCGCCCAGGAAGTCGAAGGGCGCCCAGGTGACGAGGCCGGGGTGCGCAGGGAAACCCTTCGGCCGCCAGGCGCATGTCCACGCCGATGCTGGCTCGTGCCCAAGCGGCGGCCTGTTTGCCCGCCTCCATCAGCTTCGAAAACGCCTCCTGGAGCTCGGGGTCTCCCCAGCTCGCCACCCAGAAGTCCGCTCCGCAGAGCTGGACCATGCCGAAAGGAGCGTCCAGCTTGGCCATGCCGGCCAGGGCGCCGTTGGTCCTGGGTATGTAGGTGCGCAGCATGTACCCGGTGGGGTCGTCGATGAGATCGTCGTACTCCTCGGGGAGCATCCACTCCTTCTCGACGTACTGGAAGCTGGCTTCCTTCGGCACCCCGTGGCCGGGCCAGCTGAAGAGCTTGTAGTCGAGAGCGTCGAAGATCGGCCCGGCGCCGCCCGCGGCGATGGCCGATCCCACCATGGCATCCGGTTGGAGAGCTGCGGGCGTAGCTCACCCAGGCCTCGGCCGCCTTCTCCGGGTCGTACATGACGTCGTAAGGGGTGAACCCGGCCCGGTCGGCCGGGTAGAACTGGTTGAGGGTCGTGACCGGGACGCGGTCCGGAGCCTTCTGGAGAAGGATGGCATCCCTCAGCCGGGCCGCCCTGGCCTTGTACTCGGCTTCGGCCTCGGGACTGACGAACGGCAGACGAGGGCTGGTGTAGAACTGGAAGCGCTGCTCCAGCTTCTCGTCGGCGGTCAGATCGGCCCACGAACGCTCGGTATCCATGCTTTCTCCTTGTCGGTGCTGCATGCGCGGCCCGACGCGACGCGAGCCCTTCCTGCGGCACGCCTGACCGTTCGCAGTGGGTGGCCGGGGCCGGCGGCTTCGCCGCCGGCCCCGGCAATACTCCATCGGGATCGACCCCAGGGGGTTAGAGACGATCCCGGGGGGTCAGCCTAGTTGAGTGTGTTCACCAGCACGAACTGGGCACCCTTGACCTGCCACTCCACCATGTCGCCGTCGACACCCTGAGAGGTCGCCTCGGGGGTGAAGTTGACGATGCCCTGCAGAGCGACGTAGTCCTTCAGGTTGACCAGGGCCTGGGCCACCTTGGCTTTGTCGTCCGGGCCACCGGCCTGCTTCATGGCTTCGGCCAAGACGGCGACCAGGTCGGCGCCGGCGGCGGAGAAGAAGTCCGGCGCCTGGCCGTACTTGGCCTGGTAGGCGTCGAAGAAGGCCAGCTGGCTCTCCTTCAGCGGCCAGTCGTCGGGCAGGCCGGCCGGGTTGACCAGACCACCGGAATCGAGCGTGAGGAAGCCTTCGACCGCTTCCGGACCCATCGCGAAGATGGCCGGATGGGCGGCGGCTGGGCTGCCCTGGATGGGTTCCGTCACGCCCAGAGACCGCAGACCCTTGTAGAGCGGGGGAAGAGCGATCGGGTTGACATAGAGGATCACAGCATCCGGCTTCTGCGCTTTGTACGCCTCCATGATCTTGTTGAGGATCGGCTGGAAGTCGGTCTGGTCGAAGCCGAAGGTGTCGGGAAGCTTGGTGAAGGTGAAGCCTTCGGTCGGGCCGGCTCTTCACGAGCAGGTCGAGCGTCTCCTGGTGGATGGCGAGCACGTCGGCGATACCGATGATGTTCTTCCAGCCGTTGGCCTTGATGACCTTGGTGAGGGCGTCGGACTGGGTGTCCGGAGCCGCCGAGAGCATCACGCTCATCTGGAGCTGCGGCGTGGCCGCGAGTTGCTCCAGGGTGGCCGGGCCCATGCCCACCATGGGGGTCCCAGTCTGCTCGGCGATGCCGCGGGCCGGTTCCTGCATGAACTGGGCGAACGGGCCGATGGTGGCAGCGACCTTGTCTTCCTGGATCAGCTTGTTGAGGTTGGCGATGGCGGCCGGGACATCCGATTTGTCGTCGAGGGTGATGACTTCGAGCGGACGGCCGTTGACGCCGCCGTTGGCGTTGACGTACTCCACCATCAAGTCGACGCCTTTACCGGTCGAGTCGGCCGGAGCCGCGCTGAACCCGGTGATGCTGTTGGAGAACCCGACCTTGATGGGCGCACCGGTGGCCGGGCCGGCCGCCGTGGTGTCGGTGCTCGGCGCCGCCGTGGTCTCCGTCTCGGAGCTGCGGTAGTCTCGGTGCTCGGAGCAGCCGTGGTTTCGGTGCTGGGGGCAGCCGTGGTGGTGGTCTCATCTTCGCCGCCGCAGGCGACCGCCGTCATGGCGACCACCAGCATGAGCACGAGAAGGCCCACCAACATGTACCGCTTCTTCATTCGTTCCTCCCTTGTGAACACTGTGTCCTCCCTCCCTTATCTGAAAGCGTGCCTCAGTGCCGAGCCGTGCCCAGATAGCTCGCCCGCACGCGATCATCCGATTTCAGTTCGTCCGCCAGACCGGAGACGACCACCTGCCCGGTCTGAAGAACGATGCCTCGATGGGCCAGCGAGAGCGCCATCTCCGCGCTCTGCTCCACCATCAGCATGGTGAGGCCCTCTTTGTTGAGCTTCGCCAGCGCCTGGAAGATGCGCTCGACCACCAGCGGGGCGAGACCCATGGAGGGCTCGTCCAGGAGCAGCAACTGAGGCCGGCCGATGAGGGCCCGGCCGATGGCCAGCATCTGCTGCTCTCCGCCGGAGAGGGTCCCGGCGGGCTGCTTGCGCCGCTCCCCCAGGATGGGGAAGAGCTCGTAGACGTAGGCGATGTCGTCCGTAAGCGTCCCCCGCCAGTCCTTGCGGCCGGAACTGCCCACCACCAGGTTGTCCTGCACGGAGAGCTCCCGGAACAGCCGGCGGCCTTCGGGCACCTGGCACATGCCACGGGCGGCGATCTTCTCCGGGGCCAGATGGGTGATGTCGACGCCCTGATAGCTGACGGTGCCGGCCTTGGGCCGAAGTAGTCCGGAGATGGTGTGAAGAAGCGTGCTCTTGCCCGCCCCGTTGGCCCCCAGGATGGCCACCACCTGCCCTTGGGGCACCGCCAGGGAGACACCGCGCAGAGCCTCGATGGAGCCGTAGGAGGTGGTGAGGTCCTCCACGACGAGCAGGTCCTCAGGCACGGGGCAGCTTCCGTCGGCGAGTTCCCGGGTCTGGCAGAGGTCCGCGCGGTCCTCCAGCCTGACCCCCAGATAGGCCTCGATGACCGCGGGATCCTTCTGCACCACCTCCGGCCGGCCCTGGGCGATCAGTCTGCCGTAGTCAAGCACGTAGACCTGCTCGGAGATGCCCATGACGAGCTCGATGTCGTGCTCCACGAGTAGGACGGTGATGCCGGAGGCCCGGATGTTGCGGATCTTTTCGACAAGATGAGCGCGCTCGGAGGCGTTCATACCGGCCGCCGGCTCGTCCAAGAGGAGCAGGCGGGGCTCGGAGGCCAGAGCGCGGGCTATCTCCACCAGGCGCTGCGACCCATAGGGCAGGCTGGCGGCAGGCAGATAGGCTTGGTCGCCCAGCCCCACCGCAGCCAGGGCCCGCATGGCCCGCTCCCGGGAGGCCTTCTCTTCGCGGCGCTGGTGCGGCAGTCCCAGGCCGCCGGCCCACAGTCCCGAGCGCTCGTGCTGGTGGCAACCGACGAGTACGTTCTCGAGCACGGTCATGTTCACGTAGATGCGCAGGTTCTGGAAGGTCCGAGCCATGCCCAGACGGGCGGTGTTGGCCGTCGACAGCTTGGTGACGTCCTGGCCGGCGAACTCGACGGAACCCGCGGTCAGCTTCTGCAGACGGCTGACGGCGTTGAAGAGAGTGGTCTTGCCGGCTCCGTTGGGACCGATGAGAGCGACGATCTCACCCTCGTGGACCTCGAGCGAGACCTCATCGACGGCTTTCAGACCTCCGAAGTGCACGGAGAGGTCGTGGACCGCAAGGAGCGGGGACTCCGGACGCTTCCGCGGCGCGGCGCTCCGCGGCCGCGGCCGCCGGTGCCGTTGTGGTGGTCGCCGCTTCTCCGGCGACGATGTCGACCCCCGGCGAGACGGCCAGGGGCATCCCCACCGAGGTGGTGCATTGGCCGGCCGGCTCGTCCGCTTCAGCCGCCGCCAAGCACTGGACCGGCTCCTGTAGCTCCTCCCGCTTGAAAAGGGCCTTGAGGCGGGCCCGCTGGTCCGGCCGCAGGGCCAGGCCGGCGGGCAGGAAGATCAGCAGCAGGATCATGATGACGGAGTAGATGACCCCGCTGTACTGCTGCACGCTCGAGAACCCGTTGATCACCCAGGTCATGAGGATGGCACCGATCACCGAGCCCCACACCGTGCCTCCGCCCAGGAGCATCATGACGATGGGCAGGATGGCGGCGGTGAAGGTGAAGGAGTTGGGGGTGACGGCCATGCTGACGAACGCGTAGAGGCCACCGGCCAGGCCGCAGATGATGGCGCTGGCCACGAAGGCAAGGAGCTTCCAGTTGGGCGTGCGCACCCCCAGGCTCCGGGAGGCGATCTCGCTGGTAGCGATGGCCCGAAGAGCCCGGCCCGCCCGATACTTGAGTGCCCGGTCGATGAACAGGATGATGACGGCCGCCACCACCCAGACCAGGTAGTACTGGCGCAGGTTGGTGTTGAAGTCGAACCCGAAGACGTTGAGCGTCGGCACGGGAGCGAGCCCGGTCGTCGAGCCCGTGACGCTACGGAGTTGCTGCACGAGCACCAGGAAGATCTGCCCCAGCCCGATGGTGGCCAGAGCCAGGTAGAAGTAGCGGAGCTTGAGCACCGGCCGGCCCACGACGAGGGCGATCACGCCGGCCACCAGAGCCCCGATGACCAGCGCCGCGAGCGTGGGGAAATCGGCCTTGATGGTGAGGATGGCCGCGGTGTAGGCCCCGATGCCGTAGAAGGCCGAGTGACCGAAGGAGAGCTGCCCGGCCTGGCCCAGGATGATGACCACAGCGATGGTAAGGATGGTGAAGAGGCCGCCGGTGGTCATGATGCGCATGGCATATCCGCTCTGGTAGAGAAGCGGCCAGACCAAGAGGACGACCAGGAGCAGGGTCTTGAGGAGGAAGCTGCGGCCCCTCATGAAGGCGAAGCGTTCCATCACGCCTCGCCTTCGCCCGAGGGTTGACCGAGGATGCCGCTCGGGCGGAAGTACAGGATGAGGATGAGGACGACATAGGCGATGGCGTCCTGATAGCCGGCGGGCAGGAAACCGGTGGTGAGAGACTGGATGATGCCGAGAGCAAGGCCACCCACCACGGCACCACTGCTCGATCCCCAGCCCCCCAGGATGGCGGCCACAAAGCCTGAGAGGGCGAAGATGCCCCCAGAGAGATACGAAGTCGAGTTGATGGGGGTGATGGCGATGCCCCCCAGGGCCCCGATGGCAGCCGAGATGGCGAAGGCGAGAAGGATCATGCGCCCGGTGTTGACCCCGGAGAGGCTGGCCGCACCGGGATCGTTGGCCGTCGCCGTCATCTGCTTGCCCATGCGCGTGCGGCTGGTGAGCAGGTACAGGCCGACGAGCACCAGGATCATGAGGCCGATCACCCACAGGCTTTGCGGGAAGATGGCCACTTCGCCGATGAACAGGGCCTGGTCACCGGTGAAGGCGGGGATGCTCTTGCCGTAGCCCCCCCACTTGAGCAGAACCAGGTTCTCGAAGAGGATGCTGAGGGCCATGGTGGCGAGGATGATGGACACCAGGGAGATCTTGATGAGAGGCCTGAGCACCAAGAGATACATCACCATGGCGACTATCACGACCGCCACGATGGCAAGGATCGCCGACAGCCAATAGGGAAGCCCTATCTCGCTCAGGAACGAATACGTGAAGAAGGCGCCGAACATCACGAAGGCGCCTTGGGCCATGTTGACTATGCGCGACGTGCGGTAGATGGTGACGTACCCGAGCGCGATGAGAGAGTAGATACTCCCCACCGTTATCCCGGTCACCAGAAGCTGGAGCCATTTGTCCACGTGCGCCCCTCTTATGCCGAGCAACTGCATCCGGCGGCCACCGAATACCCGGCATCGTAGACGAGCGCGCCTGCTTTGTCAACACCGCTTGTCGTTATTTTACTGTGTATACCCCTTGTAGCTAGTAGACAGACGAGCTAGGATTTTGTGGCCTTGGGATTCCGCGCCAAGGGCGTGCGTCGAGCGAAGACGGAGAGGACTGATAGGACATCGCCGAACTACTCACAATGTCGGGCTTGGTCCAGAGGACGGGTGTCCCCCGAACCAGCATCCACTTCTACCTGCGAGAAGGCCTCCTCCCGCAGCCCCACAAGACTGCCGTGAATCGGTCTCTATACACCGAAGACCATGTCGAACTGCTTCGCAGGATCATGGAGCTCAAGGAGGGCGGCCTCGTCTCTCGCCGAGGTCCGGGCGGAGACTGAGCGGCGACGTGGCCCGCATCGATGATGCCGACACCGATCTGATCGCCCGCGAAAACGACCGCATCCGGAAGATCATCCTGCGCGTGGCGACCGAGGAGTTCATGGACAGGGGTACGACAACGCCCGTGTCGCCGACATCATCCGCGCGGCGGGAGTCACCTCTCAGGTCTTCTACGCACACTTCCCCAGCAAGGCAGAACTGCTCGTCGAGTCCTTCAAGACGTTCGTCTCCTGGAACCTCGCGTTCGTCGAGCCGAAGCTGAAGACGGCCGACCCGGGCGAGCGTCTGCTGTGGCGGTTGCAGGCCGATGCCAGGGCCAATGACCTCGGCTCGTCTGCGATGTCTGTGATCCGCTCGGAAGCGGGTGACAACGCCGAATTGACCCGACTCGTCGAGCAGGCCTGGGCACCGATCGTGAGCCATATCGTGGAGGATCTGGGGAGCGCTCCCGAGCAGGGGGCGGCTACCACTGCCTCTCTTGAACTGCTGGCCTACAGCCTCTTGGGGGCGATGCACAATACGTCGCTGCGCGCCTCATGGGACGACACCTTCACGCGCGAGGACGTGCTGACGACCCACCTCTGGCTGTATCTGGTTATCTTGGCGGGACTGGGTGGACAGGTAGATATCGACTCTCAGGTAGCCCGGTACACGGAGCTGATCAAAGAAGTGGCCGCGCGCAGGCCGGAAAGCCCGCCGGCTCTCGACGAATAGCCACGCCGCCATCCCCCTGCCGAAGGAGCAACCTATGGATGTATTCGAGGCACTGCAGCGTCGCCGCACCGTCCGCGCCTTCCTCGATCTCCCCGTCCCGCGAGAGACCCTCGAGACCATCCTCGAAGCTGCCCTCCGCACTCCCTTCTTGGGCCAATACCCAACCCTGGGAGATCTACGTTGCCGGCGGAGAAGTGCTGGAGCGCGTCCGGGCGACCTTCGTCGAGCGCACCCGAGCCGAAGGTGCCGGGCCATCCCGACATGGAGATGCCGGGCGGCTGGCCCGAGGAGTGTCGCGCCCGCACCAAGGCGCTCACCGCGGGCCGAGCGCGCGTGGCCGGCACGACCCCGGATGATCCCAGCCTTCCAGCACGCCTTTGTGGAGGCCAACCGCCGCTTCTTCGACGCCCCCTGCGTGGTCTATCTGTGCATGGACCGGCGGCTCGGACACTGGTCGGTCTACGACCTGGGGGCCATGGCCCAGAGCATCATGTTGGCGGCGCAGGCGCAGGGAGTGGATTCGGCCGTGGCCATCAACCTGGTCGTCTACCCGGACGTGATCCGCGCCGAGTTGGGTATCCCGGACGAGCTGCAGATCGTCATCGGCATAGCGCTGGGCTACGCGGACGAGAGCGGCCCTGAGGACGCCTTCCGCAGCGAGCGCCGGTCGCTGGACGACGCGGTGAAGTTCGTCGGGATGTAGCCGCTGGCTGGGCCGGGAACGGTCCCATGAGCTGAGGGGCGGCGCGCCTGCAGGCGCGCCGCCCCTTGGCGGTCTCGGTCAAATTGAGCCGCTATTCGCGGCGCTGCGTTCGTACAGCCCCAGGTACGCCTTGCGGACGTGGTCGCTCTTGCGCAGCATCTTGCAGGCTCCCGCGAGAGCGAGCCGGCCGTTCTCGATGACGTAGGCCCGGTCGGCGGCAGCCAGAGTCTGGCGCACGTTCTGCTCCACCAGCAGGATGGTGATGCCCTCTTTGTGGAGCGACTTCAGGATCTCGAAGACCTCGGTGACCACCAGCGGCGCCAGACCGTTGGACGGCTCGTCGACCATCACCATCTTGGGCTTGGACATGAGACCACGCCCCATGGCCAGCATCTGCTGCTCGCCGCCGCTCAGGGTGCGGGCCAGGTTGCTCGGCCCGTTCCTCGAGACGAGGGAAGAGACCGAACACCCACTCCATGGTCTGGCGCCGGTCCTTCCACGAACGCCGCGGATAGGCCCCCATCTCCAGGTTCTCGCGGATGGACATGTCGGTGAAGAGCTTCCGGCTTTCGGGAATGTGCGAGAGCCCCAGAGCCGACGATGTCGTTGGCTGTGCATCGTGTCGATGGCGCTTGTCGAGGAAGCTGATGCTACCGGCCGACGGCCTCATGACCCCGGAGATGGTCTTGAGCAGCGTCGTCTTGCCGGCCCCGTTCGCACCCACCAGGGCGACGAACTCCCCTTCGTTCACCTCGAGGGACAGGTCCCAGAAGACCTGCACGTTTCCGTAGCCGGCGCTGACCCCATCAACTTTCAGCATCGTTCATCATCCCCAGATTCTTCGTCGTCCTCCAGATCTTCGTCTTCCCCCGTGTCTTGACCCAGGTAGCATTCGATCACTTCCTGGTTGACGCGCGACCTCAGCCGGGGTACCCTCGGCGATCTTGGCTCCGTGGTCCAGCACGACGATGCGGTCGCAGATATCCATGATGGCGTGCATCACGTGCTCGATCATGATCACGGTGATGCCCGCTGAGCACGGATCTGGGTGATGTCCTTCATGGCCTCGTCGATCTCGGTGTGAGTGAGACCGGCCATCAACTCGTCGAGCAGCAGCAGCTGTGGGATCCGTCGCCAGGGCGCGCGCCACCTCGAGGCGCTTCTGGTTCGCCAGAGTGAGGTCCCCGGCCGGCAGATCCTTGAGATGGGTGAGATTCACGAAGTCCAACGCTTCCTCTGCCTTCTTCAGAGCCTCTGCCTCGCTTATGTGCCGCCCCGGTCCCGAACAGCGAACCGACCATGACATTCCTGCACCACAGTGACGTGGGGGAAGATCTTGACCGTCTGGAAGGTCCGAGCCATGCCCAAGCCGGCAGATCTTGTAGGCGGGTAGACCGGTGATCTCCCGCCCTTTGAAGGTGATCTTGCCCGACGTCGGCTTGAGCGCAGCCGAGATGAGGTTGAACAGCGTGGTCTTGCCGGCGCCGTTGGGCCCGATGAGTCCCAGTATCTCTCCTTGGTCCACGTAGAAGTCGACGTTCGGAGACCGCGGCCAGGCCGCCGAAATGCTTGAGTGACCCTTTCACCTTCAAGCAGGTGCACGTCGACCTCCTCTCATCTTGCTCCAGGCTCCCTGCGCCAGCACCCAGTATGCCGTTCGGCATGAACACGATGGCCAGGATCAGCACGACGCCGAAGATGAGCATGTACAGGTCCGGGAAGCGAGTGAGCAGAAGCTCCCCGATGTAGGTGAACAGAGCCGCTCCGATCACCGGCCCGACGAGACTGCCCATGCCGCCGAACAGGGCCATCAGCACCGGCAGGAACGAGGTGTTCAGGCTGAAGGCGATGCCGGGGTCGATGTAGGTCCTCCGCGTCGCGATGATGGCCCCGGCCATGCCCATGAACACCGAGCTGACCGCAAAGACGAGACCTTCGTCCGCACGACGTTGATGCCACTGTGCGCCGCGGCTTCCTCGTACTCGCCGATGCTCTGCAGCGCAAGACCGTAGCGCGAGCGCCTGATCGACCGACAGCGATCACGAATCGTCAACACCGCCACGATGAACATGGCGTAGTAGGCGATCGTCGCTGGTCTCGGTCTCTACGAAGCGCCCGCGCGTCCCCGTGACGATACGCTCCACCTCGAGCACGACGTTGTTGACCAGCAACACGAGCGCGAAGGTGAAGATGGTGAAGTAGACGCCCCTCAGCCTGAGGTCAGCGCCCCGACCACAGGGCCACCACGAAGGCCGCCACCCCGGCGATGATGATGACCAGCGGGAAGGGCAGAGGTCCATTGGCCACGGCTGCGATGTAGAAGCCAAGACCGTAGAAAGCGGCGGTGGCCAGCGACATGTAGTTGGTGGGACCCCGAGAAGATCACCCAGGCCACGGCCAGGACGACGTACCTGAGGATGTCGGTGATCAGCGTGACCCAGTAGCCCTGAGTGATGGTCGGCACCAGTGCGAGCACGACGAAGGCCACGACGAGGATGCCCAGATTGACGATCTTGTTCTTGTGTGAAGTGATGGTTTTCATAGCTACTTCCCCATGATCCCTTTGGGCCTTATCAGTAGCAGCAAGATGAAGATGATGTAGTAGGCGATGAAGGTCATGGTCGGCTGGAAGTACGTGACCACCTGGGACACGATGCCCAGTATGAGGCCGCCGATCATGGCCCCCGTGATGCTGCCCAGGCCCCCCAGGACCACGACGATCATGGCGATCACCGTGTATTGCAGGCCCATGCTCGTCTGGATGGGAAAGAGTGCTGATTAGCCTGCCGGCGATGCCGGCCATAGCCAGACCCAGTCCGAAGCAGATCGCCAGCACGCTGTTGATGTTGACACCCATGAGTCCGGCGGTAGTCGGGTCCTGAGCCGAAGACCGGATGGCCTTGCCCATGCGCGTGCGGGCCAGGAAGAAGTAGAAGGCCACCCCTATGACGATGACGACCCCCAGCGCCACCAGCCGATTGAGCGGGATCTGCGCGCTGGTGACGCGTCTGTTCAAATACAGTGACCTGATAACTCTGTGAGCCCCAGATTATTCGGGCCATGTTCTGCACGACGTAGAGAAGCCCGAACGAAGCCAGCATCGACTTGCCCTCGAAGACGTCCAGCGAGGGCGAGGTGCGCATGAGACGGCGGAACAAAGTCGCGTGGAGCAGCCAGCCTATCACGAAGATCAGCGGCGCCGTGATCGACCATGGTCACCAGCGGGTTCATCCCGATCGTGCTCCCCGTGAGCCAGAAGGTGATGAACGCCCCCAGCATGATGAACTCGCCGTGGGCGACGTTGAGTACGCGCCCGACTCCGTACTGCAGGCTAAGCCCCACGGAGACGAGGGCGAAGATGCCCCCGAGTAGCAGCCCGGTGATGATGATGTCTCTCACAACTACCATGCAAGACCCTTCTTACAACTGCACTGTGGGCGGAGCTTGTACACAGAATCCCCCCGGGGGCGCGCTCCCCGGCGCGCCCCCGGGGGTCTGCTCCATCGCTTCAGGCTTGTCTCAGCTCGAGCGGACACCGCCGCCTAGAAGGCTAGGTGGTGCTGGTCGTCGACATCGCGTGGCGGCTTCAGTCCAGGTCGGCTTCGGATACCAGATCTCCTTCGCGGTGCGCTTGGCGCCCGCGTCGATGACCTGCGGGAACCCGTTCTGCCACTGACCGATCTGGCCGGCGTAGCACGAGCTTGTCCAAGATCTGGTCGGTCAAGAACATGTCCGCGCTCATGATGGTCTTGAAGTGCGCCGTCCGCAGTGACCTCGGCGATCGCCTCATGGTTCAGCGTCGCGGCCTTCTCGATGGCCTGCTGGATGAACTCCAGCTCAGCCCTGTAGATCAGCGGACCCCAGAAGTCGACGTTCGCCTTGTCGCCGACGAAGGTGACGAGCTTGTCGTAGTAGGCCTTGACCTCGGGGCTTTGTGCAGGACTCCACGCGCCCTCGAACATGCACCCGTCGGCCGCGCCCGCGAAGATGTTGTAGATAGCCTGGGTAGCAGCTGCCCGGGCCGCCAAGCGCAGGCCTTGGGGTTGTAGTCGAGCTGCATCATGGTCTGCAGCGTCAGGATGGTCTGCGTCGGGATACTGGAACGAGCAGACCACATCCGGCTTCTCTTCGGCCCACTTCTTGACGATGCTCGACGACGTCCTTGATGCCCACCGGGATGGCCGTCGCGCTCAGGATCTCGATGCCCGCGGCGCTGAAGAAGTATATCTGTGCCTGGCCTGGTATTCGATGCCGTGCAGGTCGTCGAGATAGCCGATCGAGACGGTCTTCGCGCCCAGTTCGTTGAGGATCGTCCGCGTACATCGGCATCTGGTAGTGGTTGGAGTAGTTGAGGAACTGGAAGAAGAGAGGCAGGGAGCCCTTCGCCATCTCCTGCCTCGAGCGTGGTCGCGCCACCCTCCGCACTGCACAGGATGTACCCGTGCGCTGGGCGAGGCCGGCCCCGGCGAACAGGAAGGCCGTGCTCTGCGGCCCCGAGCAGCCAGTCGACCTTGTCCTCCTCCATGAGCTTGGTGAGGAGACGCATGCACGTGTCGAGGTCGCTCTGGTCGTCGTAGACCTTCATCTCGACGGGCAGCTTCTTGCCGGCGATGTTGATGCCGCCGGCCGCGTTCATGTCGTCCACCCACATCTTGTAGGCGGGACCGAAGTGGGCCTGCTCGAACATCGCGAAGATGCCCGAAATCGGGCCGCGCCCCGCCGATGACGAACTTGTCCTGAGCCGGCGGTTCCGGGCCGGCGGCGACCGTCGTAGTGGTTTCGCCTGCCGCGGTCGTCGTGGTCTCGCCCGCCAGCAGTGGTCTCGGTCTCACCAGCCGCCGTGGTGGTGGTCTCTTCATCGCCGCCGCAGGCGGCGAGCAGTCCGCCGAGACCGCCGCTGACGGTGATGGCCGCGCCGGTGATCCCGGCGTACTTCAGGAACGCGCGGCTGAGTGTTGCTCTAAGGCTCGCATTTTCCTGGTCTTGGGATCTTCTTCCTCTTTGTGCATCCTGTGGTCCTCCCTCCGATTTCTGTACTTCTCGATCAAGAATGGGCTTACGATCAGACCCGCGGTCTAGGCACCCCCGTCACGCCCGAGGACTCACCTAGTCACTCCCTGCCAGCACCAAACAATCACCTCCTGCAGAAGCTCCTCAACCCCTAGCACGTTCGGACCACGATTAGTACCTGCCGTACTCCTTGGCCGTCTGTATCATGGCCCGCAGATTCTCCGCCTTGCCTCCGTCGGCCACCGCGCCGATGTTGAGAATGAAGCCGCCCCCCTTGCCGGCGGAGTCGATGAGGGCGCGGCTGTAAGCGGCCGTCTCTTCCACGGTCCCCGCGTGCATCAGGGACAGCGGGACGTTCCCCTCGATGCAGGCCACCTGACCGATGGTCTCTTTGGCCCGCGTCATGTCGGTCTGGTCGAAGAGCCAGATGGTCTTGCCCTTGGGCAGGTCCATGATGGCTTCCAGCCGCGAGCCGAAACGTCCCTCGGCGAAGAGGAAGGGGATGAAGCCCTCCTCGATGAGACCCAGGATGACGGCCTTCAGGCTGGGCCAGTAGAAGGTATGGAACTGCTCGTCGCTCATGAACCCGTCCGCGCCCTTGTGGAGAGGCATGAACACCACGGGGGTGGGACGCGGGCCCGGGCGGCGCACGACGAAGTCGATGGCCACCTGCGTCAGGCGCTCGCAGGCGGCGAGCACTTTCTCCGGCCGCCGGTACAGGTCGATGACCACCTCTCGGGTGCCCCGCAGGCTGTCGCCCAGGTAGTCGAACGGAGCCTTCGTGGCAGATCCGTAGTAGGGCGGGAAACCCAGCGCCATCATCTCGCCGATCTTCGGAAAGACCGCTGCCCCCCAATCGCCGATCATCCGCGCGGCCTTGGCCAGCCGCTCCAGACCGTCCGCCATCTCCGGGGTGCCCCAGCCACCGACCTGCCCGGAGACGAAGGGCAGTTCGATGTAGTCGAAGAGCGAGGAGAGGCCGGCAAAACCGCCGAAGGCCCCTACGGTGCGGGGCAGGTAGGTACGGAGCATGTAGTCCGAGGGGTCGGCGATGAGATGATCGTACTCCTCGGGGAGCATCCATTCCTTCTCGTTGTACTGGAAGCCCGCGTCTTCCGAGATGCCGTGACCGGCCCACTGGTAGAGCCGGTAGTCGATGGTCTCGAAGACCGAGGCGGGAGTGGTGTAAAGGACTGGGCTGACCATGCCGTCGGGCTGGAACTCCACGTTGAAGTCCACGTACGCCTGCGCGGCCCGCGCCGAATCGTGCATGACCTCGTACGGCGGAGAGCCCGGCCCAGGAGGTCGGCCACCAGCCCGCGTTCACATTGACGGGCACCCGGTCGGGCTCACGGAGCTCGATAGCCGCCACGAAGCGGTCTACCCTGGCCGTGTACTCGGCCTCGGCCTCGGGACTCGCGAACGGCACGCCCGGCTCACGCCACTGCTGGATGCGCCACGCGAGCTTCTCTTCGGCCGTCATGTCCTGCCAGGCTTTCTCAGACATCCACTTGCCCCCAATCCGTTCGGGTTGCCTCGCGCCGCCCCATAGCGTGCCACGCGCCTTCTCTGCTACGTCGTGACCGACTCCTTGGCCGCCTGTACCAGGGCCCGCATATTGGCCTCCTTGGCCTCGTCGACCACGGCCCCCACGTCGAGGATGAAGCCGCCGTCCTGTCCCACCGCGTCGATGAGATCGCGGGAGTAGGCCGTGACTTCCTCGGGGGTGCCCAGATTCAGCAGCGAAACGGGCACGTTGCCCTGGATGCAGGCCACGCCGCCCAGCACCTCTTTGGCCCGGCGCATGTCGGTATGGTCGAACTGCCACAAGGTCTTGCCCGGCGGGACGTCACGGATGATCTCCAGCCGGGTGTTGTACGCCCCCTCCGCGAAGAGGTAGGGCACGAAGCCGTCGTCCACCAGCCCCATGATCACCTTGCGCAGGCTGGGCCAGTAGAAGGTGCGGAACTGTTCGTCGTTCATGAAACCGTCTGCCCCCTTGTGCAGGGGGATGAAGATGCAGGGTGGGCTATACGGACTCGCGCGCCGAGTGACCCACTTCACCATGATCGGCGCCAGCCGGTCGCAGGCCTCCAAGAGGGCGTCGGGCTGACGGAACATGTCGGTGAGGACCCCGCGCGTGCCGCGCAGCGTGTCGCCGATGACGTCAAAAGGAGCGAGAGACATGCCCCCGATGACCCCCGGGAAACCTTCCGCCACCAACCGGCCCAGCAGCGGGAAGAAGGTGCCGCCCCACTCCGCGCATTCCTTGGCTGCGGCCGTGAGCTTCTCCAGACTGGCCTGCACGGCCGGGTCGCCCCAGCGCATCAGATAGGGCGGCGAGGCGACTATCTCGATCATGTCGAGAGGCGACGCCAGAGAGGCGAAACCCTCCAGTCCAGCCGCCGCGCGCGGCATCCAGGTGTGCAGCAGGAAGTCGGTGGGATCGTCGATGAGGAGGTCGTACTCGTCCTCGCGCATCCACTCCTTCTCGTTGTACTGGAAGCCGGCTTCCCTGGGCACGCCATGGCCCGGCCAGCTGAGCAACTTCACGTCGAGGGTCTCGAAAGCGCGGCCGGGAATGGCTGCGAAGATGGGTGCCATGAGAGCGTCGGGCTGCAGTTCGATGTTGGTGTCGTACCAGGCCTGCGCCGCCCGCGGGTAGTCGTACATGGCGTCGTAGGGCGTGAGGCCCTTGCTGTGGCCGGGATAGAACCCGGTCAGAAGACAGACGGGCACGCGATCGGGCACGCCCTCGAGGAGGATGGCCTCCTTCAGCCGGGTAGCACGAGCCGAGTATTCGGCCGCGGCCTCAGGGCTCGCGAACTCGAGCCCAGGCGCAAGAAAGGCCGCCCAGCGGCGCTCCGACTTCTCCTCAGATGATAATGCAGACCACGATGGCTCGCCCACGCGCATCGCCCCCCATGCTTAGTCGCGTCCCACGTACCCCGCCGGTCCCATCACCCCCCGGGACCGCGCCCCGTAAATATACATTAATCGTAGGGCAGTCCGCTGCACTATACAATACGCAAGCGCTCCTTCGCAACCAACATATCTAGAGGAGTATGCTATGTTGAGCGCGCGGGCATAGCTAGCCAAGTTGGGGCTGATCGATTGAACGCCAAGACGACAGGGCTCGATCCGGCGAGGGGGCTGGACGCTACACAAGCGTCCGAAAGCCACTCGCCCGCATACCTTCACATCGCCCAGACCCTGGAGAGCAGGATCACCTCCGGCCAGTACGCAGCCGGCGGCCGCCTTCCCTCGGGCTCTCAGCTCTGCGCCGAGTTCGGGGTCAGTCCCATGACCGTCCGACGTGCGCTCCAGATCCTCGTGGGCCAAGGGCTGGTCACGGCCAAGCAGGGGCAGGGGACCTTTGCCCGCACCATCGATATGAGCGACTCCCTCTTCCGTCTCGATTTCCTGGGTGGCGAATGGTTGGACGAGTCGGCCGACATCCGCTTCCTCTCGGCCTCCATGACTCGGGCGGACGAGAGAGTTGCCGCCAAGCTGGCCGTAGCCGAGGGCCAGATGGTGATCCATCTCCGCCGATTGGTCTCCTATGACGCCGTCCCGGCCATGTATCACACGGAGTACATAATCTACGACCCGCGGAAACCCTTGGTCGAGTCGCAACTGCAGTTGACGTCCCTGCACGCCTTCCTCGACTCGGGGGAGGCGCACCGATTCCCCCGCGGTGACCTCACCCTCACCTGCGTGAACCTCGATGCCGAGGGTGCGGACACGCTGGGCGAGAGACAGGACGCCTCGGCTCTGCGCCTCGAACACGTCTTCCAGGACAGCGATGGCACCCCGGTCAGCTGGGGTTGGTTCTTGCTGCGCGCCGAGCTGTTCAGTCTCCGCGCCCGGCTCGGGCACCAGTAGGCACGCGGCGAGAGGAACGGCATGGCTACCTTGGATCAACTACGGACCGCCCTCGTGGAGCTCGACGAAGCCACCACGCTCCGCATCACCCGAGAGCTCCTGGCCCAGGACGGTCCGACCCCGATGTCGATCCTCGCCACCTGTCAACAGGCCCTCAAAGTGGTGGGGGAGCGCTACGAACGACAGGAGTACTACATCTCGGGGCTCATCATGGCGGGCGAGCTCTTCAAGGAGGTCCTCCAGCTGGTCCGGCCTGAGGGGCCGGAAGATCTCGTCCAGGCGACCGCGGGGACCGTAGTCCTGGGAACCGTGGCCAAGGACATCCACGACATCGGCAAGAACCTCTTCGGCAGCGCGCTCCTGGGCTTTGGCTTCAAGGTCATCGACCTGGGTGTGGACGTGCCTCCCGAACGCTTCGTCGCCGAGGTCGGGCGCTGCCGGCCGGATGTGGTGGGCCTGTCCGGCCTCATCATGGCCGCCTTCGACAGCATGAGGGCGACGGTGACCCTCCTCCGCTCGCACGAGTCCGAGCTCGGCTACCGCCCGCCGGTGGTTTTGGGCGGGGCCATAATGGACGGGCGGGTGTGCGACTACGTGGGCGCCGACTCTTGGAGCACGGACGCCATGGAAGGGGTCCGCATCTGCCAGCACTTGATCGAGCAGCAGCAGACCACGCCGTCCAGGTAGGAGAAGCAGATGAACCAGACCACTCCTGAGGGTGCCATACTCATCGAAGAGCCGTTGCAGGTGGTGGGAGCCGCACTGGCCGAGGTCATCAAGGGTCACACCACTCCTACGCTCACATACATGTCGGACGAGTTGATCCCGGGCGGCAACGCCTACATGGAATACGGCTGGATATGGGAGATGCCCGAGCCCAACCCCCACATCCACGAGCACGTCCACGACTACGACGAGTTCCTCATCCACATCGGCACCGACCCGCATGACCCGACCGACCTGGGAGCCGAGATCGAGTTCGTGGTGGGCGAGACGACCTTCATCATCACCAAGACCTCGACCCTGTTCCTCCCCAAGGGCCTCAAGCATGGCCCTGTCACCTGGAAGCGCGTCGACCGGCCCCACATCCAGATGGGGTTCTTCCCCACCACCGGCGACATGCGGGCGACAAACGTGGGGGGCTACCCGGTCGGGTGATGCGTGGGTGCCACGCTACGCGCTGCCCGTCTACGGCCGGGGACCAGGTGCGCCCACCAAGCGGCACTTGATGCCTTCCCTTAACCGAGATGTAACACTGGGTTCGAACGACCCGCCTAGAGTGGATGGTGAAACAGCCATGCGCACTCCCCCAGGCAAGGACACGAGAGCCCATGAGGACCAGACGAGCACGCGTTTCTCCTCCCTGTCTCACCGCAGATATCCTCGAGACCTGGGCGAACGCCGAGCCGAGTCCTGTTCAGCAGACCATCCCGCCGGCGGCCACCTCATGGGGATCCCTCTCGCGGGGCGAGAGGCTGTTGGGCCATGTGATCGTCTTCCTCATCGGAAGCTGGAATCTGATCATGATCGACCTGGCCCGCGAACCGGGGATCTCCTGGTCGTGGGTCGTGGTCGCCGTCTGGGCGGCAGCGCTGCTTATACACGTCTCCATCTTCGTCGCGACTGCCCGCCGAGAGAATGCAAACGGATCGAAGCGGGGGCTTTCTCTCCGCAACCGAGCGGTTCCACGTCGCATCCCTTGACGTCGTCGGAGCACCAGCCGTGACCACCGTAGCCGTCTTCTCCGACGTGCACGGCAACCTGACCGCCCTCCAGGCGGTACTCGCCGATGTGCGCGCCCATGCCGTCGATGGGGTCTACTGCCTGGGCGACCTCGTGGGCTACGGCCCCGACCCCAACGGCGTCATCGATACGGTGCGCGAGGAGGGTATCCCCACCATCATGGGCAACTACGACGAAGGAGTGGGCTTCGACCTGGGCCACTGTGGCTGCTTCTACCCGGACGCAGAGGCGAAGCGCATCGGCGCGGCCTCCTACGAGTTCACGTCCAAGACCGTCACGCCCGAGCGCAAGACCTACCTCCGGGAGCTGCCGCGGGAGTTGCGGCTGGAGATCGACGGACTGCGGATCCACCTCGTCCACGGGAGCCCCCGCAAGATCAACGAATATCTGCTGCCCACCCGCGACCGGCGTACGTACGACAGGCTGGCGACCGCGGAGGATTCCGACGTGCTCGTCTTCGGCCATACGCATCGGCCGTGGCACAAGACCTACGGGGACGTGCTCTTCGTCAACGTGGGTTCGGCAGGTCGTCCGACAGACGGCGACCCCAGGGCCGTCTATACGATCCTTCGCTTCGGCCCCGGGATGGCGGTCGATGTGGAGGACGTCAGAGTGGAGTATGACGTGGAAGCAACGGCGGCCGCCGTGCTGGAAGTGGGCCTGCCGGCCGAACTGGCCGAAGTCCTGCGCCGCGGCGGCTGATCGGCACCAATCTCAGTCGAACCGCGGCGGATCCGCGTCGGGCCTTCGGGCCTGCTCCGGCGCGCCGTGTCGCCTCAGGAGCCGGCGGCTTCCTTGAGCGGGCCTTCTTTGACCGGCCCCAGCCGGTAGCCCACTCCGCGTACCCCGTAGATCTCCAAGCCGGCCGCGGCCATCCGTAGCTTGTCGCGCAGGCGCCGCACGTGGACGTCGAGGGTACGGGAGGAGGAGATGTATCGCTGGTGCCACACACTCTCGGTGATCTCCTCTTTGGAGAAGAGATGACCGGGTTGCGAAAGCAGGAGTTCCAGAAGCCCGTGCTCCTTCGGAGTAAGCGTGACCTCCCCCTTCTCCGTGCGCAGGCAACGGATGTCATGGTCGAGCTCAACTCCCGACAGGTCGACTCCGTTCGCGGACTGCGGCCGCCGTGGGCGTTCGGCAGAACTGTGGGCGCGACGGAGTGTGGCCGTGATCCTCGCCAAGAGCACGTCTACATCGAAGGGCTTGGTTATGTAGTCGGTGACGCCCAGCGCGAAGCTCTCGAGCAGCCGCTCCCTCTCGGATAGCGCACTCAATATGATGATCGGGAGGCCGGGCCGGCGGCGCAGGATCTCCCGGGTGGCGCTCATGCCGTCGAGGCCGGGCAGGAGCAGGTCCATGAGCACGAGATCGAACGATCCCGCGAGCACCCTCTCCAGAGCGCTGCGGCCGTTGTATTCCTGTGTGATCCCGTACCCCGCCCGCCTCAGGTAGTAGGCGAGGAGGTCGGAGATGGTCAGATCGTCTTCCACCAGGAGAATTTGGGCCTCTTGCTCGGACATCGCTGCTCCTACCTATCCTCGGCGCGCGGCTGAGGACAGCCCTCGCGCGGAAGCACATAGCTCTCCACGACCGTGTTGAGCCGGCGGAGACGCCCGCTCTCACAGAGATCCGCGAGCGCGAACCCCAACTCCGGGCCCGAAAGGCCGGATTTGGCCGATATCTGGCCCCGGCTGAGCGGGCCGTCCGCGGCCGTGAAGACCTCGATAACGCGCGAGCATGCGGCCGTCGCCGGGCTGTCGGTGCTACGAGCCGGCGAAACAGCCCGGGGACGTGCAGAGGGAGCCACGTTCGTTATGGCTCCCTCTGCTTTCACTGCACCTATGGGGGGTCAGGTGGGTGTGACTACGTCGGCCGGGTCGGGGCCTACATCCCGCTTATCTGGTTGACCTTGTCGAGGGCGAGCGCTTTCAGGTCGTCGGGCAGGGGAGCGTAGCCCAGCTCCTCGGCGACGGCGGTGCCTTCTTCGAGCGACCAGGTGAGCCAGGCTTTGAGAGCTTCGGCCTTGGCTGCGTCGGTCATCTTGTCGTAGGCAAGGATCCAGGTGGCGCCCACGATGGGATACGCTTCGGCGTTGGGGCTGTTGGCGACCGAGAAGCGCAGGTCTTCGGGGAAGGTGGCACCGGCGGCCGCAGCCGAGGTGGACTCGAGGCTGGGCTCGATGAAGGTACCGGCCTGGTTCTTGAGAGAGGCCATGGTGAGGCCGGACTCGATGGCGTAGGAGAGTTCGACGTAGCCTATGCTACCGGCCTGCTGCTGGATGACCGCGGCCACACCGTCGTTGCCCTGGCCACCGACGCCGACCGGCCATTCGACTTCCTTGCCCTTGCCAGGTCCGTCGGCCCAACTCTGCGACACGTCGGTGAGGTAGCTGGTGAAGATGTTGGTGGTACCGGAGGAGTCGGAGCGGTGTACGACTTGGATGGCCGTGTCGGGGAGGGTCACACCTTCGTTGATGGCGGCGATCTTAGCGTCGTTCCACTTGGTGATCTCACCCAGGAAGATGGCGGCCACGGTGTCGGAGTCGAGCTTGAGACCGTCCACACCCTCCAGGTTGTAGGCGCATACTACGGCGCCGAACACGGTGGGGATATGCAGCACTTTGGCGCCCGAAGCGGTCTCGGCGGCGGTGATCTCTTCATCCTTCATGGGAGCGTCGGAGGCGCCGAAATCGACGGTGAGCTTGGTGAACTGCTCGATGCCGCCACCGGAGCCGATGCCCTGGTAGTTGACCTTGACGCCTTCGTTGACCATCTGGAACTCACCGATCCACTCTACGTAGAGCGGCTTGGGGAAGGTGGCGCCGGCGCCGTTGAGGTCGGCTTTGAGGGCGGCGGCCGTGGTGGTGGTCTCGGCGGCGGCGGTGGTAGTGGTTTCAGCGGCAGCGGTGGTGGTCGGTCCGGCCGTCGTCTCCGTAGCCGGAGCGGCAGTGGTGGTCGTCTCCTCGTCGCCGCAGCCGACGGCGATCATGCCCAGGAGCGCGATGGCTACAAGAGCCACCGACACGAGAGCTATGAGACCCCTTCTGTTCTTAGCTAGAGACATTCATGTGTCCTTTCTCTGTTTTCGCTCGATCCTCTGTCCTGCCGCCACCAAGGCTACCGGCCGCTCAGAATCCAGCGTTACGAATGCGTTAACTGAAGGCGACAAGTGCGTTAAATCTGCGCCGGGAGCGGGGCCCGTCGAGCGGCGCGCTTGGGGCCCCGATCCGGTCAAGGGCCTCGCTGTGCTTTCTTGTTGCGTTTGCCTTGCCGAGTGTTAACCATGGCCCTGCCGCCTCCCCCTAGACTCGCGTTGCGCTCCGCGGCAGTGACGGATCGCCGCTCATTCCGGGAGCGCAGTCTGTAACAAGCATGAGGAGGTACTTGACAGGATGAGGATCTCCGCGCTCAAGACAACTCGGTTGAGACACGTTGGCCGTCGCCGCAGTCGTCGGCGGGCATCGCCGCCGGCTTCGCGCTGTGGGGCGGCCCCGCCCAGACGACGGCTCGAAGCCGCGTCCACGAAGTTCTCGAAACCCACCAAGAACGTCATCGTGATGATCAGCGACGGCTGGGGCTACAACCAGTTCGCCGCGCACCGACTACTACACCGGCAAGAAACAGGAATACGAGAAGTTCCCCGTTCGCCTAGCCATGAGCACCTACGAGGACGAGGATGTTTCTTCGGCCAAGAAGCTCCTTGGCTATGACCCGGTCCTCTACTGGAAGGACTTCGGCTACTCGGTCGAGCCGCTGGCCACCGATTCCGCCTCCGCCGCCACCGCGATGTCGAGCGGTGTCAAGACGAAGAACGGGGCCATCGGCGTGGCGGTCGACAACACCCCGCTCTTCCTGATAACCCAGCGCGCCGAGGAGCGCGGTATGGCGACGGGTGTGGTCACCAGTGTCGAATGGAGCCACGCCACCCCGGCCGGCTTCGTCGCCCACAACGTCAGTCGCGGCAACTACGCGGCCATCGCCCAGGAGATGATCGACTCAAGCGCCACCGACGTGATCATGGGCGCCGGCAACCCCGAGTTCGACGATAACGGGCAGCCCGCCGCCAAGGGCTCCGACTACGTGGGCGGCAGCGTCCTCTGGAGCGCCCTGAAGGCCGGTGGCTACGCGCCCAACGACGCCGACGGTGACGGCAGTGCCGATCCCTGGACGCTCATCCAGACCAAGGCCGAGTTCGAGCTCCTTGCTGCTGCCGACGTCCACACCCAAGCGGGTGTGCGGGACCGCCCAGGTCTACAGCACCCTGCAGCAGGCGCCGCTCCGGCGACGGGAATGCCGCGCCCTACGCGGTGGCCCTGAACAGCACCGTCCCCGACCTCGCCACCATGACCAAAGGCGCCATGAACGTGCTCGAGGAAGACGAGGACGGGTTCTTCCTGATGATCGAAGGCGGAGCCGTCGACTGGGCCGGACATGCCAATCAGACCGGCCGCATGATCGAGGAACAGGCCGACTTCAACAAGGCCGTGGATGCAGTCGTGGCCTGGGTGCAGAAGCACAGCGACTGGGAGGAGACCCTGCTCATCGTCACCGGCGACCACGAGACAGGCAACCTGTGGGGCCCCGGCTCGGGTATCGTGAACGGTGTCGCGAACTACACCTCCGTTGTGAACAACGGCAAGGGCAACGTCCCGGGCGTGAAGTGGAACAGCGGTGGCCACACCAACCAGCTCATCCCCCTCTTCGCCAAGGGCACCGCCGCCAATCTGCTCAAGACCTATGTGCGCACAAGCGACCCCGTCCGAGGTGCCTACATCGACAACACCGACATGGCCGACCTCTTGTTCAGGGCCATTCAGTAGCCCCCCTCCCAGCAGCCGCGACCTCCCCGCCGGCTGCCCCTTGGTCCAGGGAAAGGCCGCCCTCCGGGCGGCCTTTCCTATACGTGGGTGCCGGCCGGCTACCCCAGTTGCGTCGCCCTTCGCGCCTGGCGCAGGGCCAGACCTCCGGTCAGAGTGGCGAAGGCCAGAATGACCCCCAAGCCGATCAGCAGCGGCTCCACCTCCCATCCCTCGATGAGCAGCGAGCGCATGGCAGCATAGACGTAAGTGGTGGGGTTGATGGTCGCCACTACCTTGAGCCAGCCTGCGGTGATGTACTCCACGGGGACGAAGGTGGTGGACAGGAAGATCAGGGGGAAGAAGGCGAAGGTGGCCGCTTCGGTCGCGGCGCCGTTCTTGGTCTTGAGGGCTATGAAGACCGCGTACCCGGCGAAGGCCATGCCCCAGAGGAACGCGAAGATCAGGATCACGATCAAGCCCAGGGGGCCGGAGGCCGACCGCAGCCCCATGGCTATCCCCAGAGCCAGGATGAGGATCACCTGGGCGACGAGTAGCACCGCCCCCGCCACCATGGGGCCCCACACCAGGGCAAGCCGCGAGGCCGGGGTCAGGAGGAGCTTGGTGAAGTAGCCCGACTCTATGTCGCGCACCAGCATCTGCCCAGCCGTCCCTGCTCCCCCCACGGACGCCGAGACGATGGAAACGGGGATGATGAAGGCCAAGTACGACCCCTCGAAGCCGGGGAGATCGGCCACCGAGGAGAGCCCGGCGTTGAACACGAAGAGGAAGAACACGCTTATGGCTATATTGGGGATCAGAGCAGCAGGCATGCGCAGGCTGTCGCGCAGTGAACGGGAGATGAGGAGCAGGATGTCCCTCATGCCGTGGCCTCTCTGTTGAACCCGGTCATGCCGTGGCCTCGCCCGCGATGTCTGTCATGCCGGGCGCCTCCTCCCGACCGGCCATCCGCTGCCCCGTGGCGCGCAGGAATACGTCGTCCAGGGTGGGCTCGCTCATGGTCAGGCCCTCAAGGGGGATCCCCGCTTGGTCGAGGGCTCGGATCAGCCCGGGCAGTCTGTCGGCGGCCGCCGCGAAGTAACAGAAGAGCTCGTGTCCCGACAGCCGGCGAGAAGGAGCCAAGTCCCCCAGGGCCTCCGCGGCCTTCTCCGCCGTCTCCGCCGAGGCAAAGGTCAGAGTCACTACTTCATTGCCGATCTCTCTCTTGAGGGCTCGCGGCGCCCCCTGCGCCACGATCTTGCCTCGGTCGATGATGGCCACTTCGTCGGCCAGCTTGTCGGCCTCCTCCAGGTACTGGGTGGTGAGGAAGATGGTCATGCCACGCTCCCGATTGAGACGACGCACCTCCTCCCAGATGGCGAGACGGCTCACGGGGTCTAGGCCTGTGGTGGGCTCGTCGAGAAAGAGGACTTCCGGATCGTTGACCAGGGCCAGAGCGAGATCGAGGCGGCGCTTCATGCCGCCGGAGAACTGCCCCACGCGCTTTTTTGGGTCGACGTCGTCTAGACCCACGGTGCGGAGGAGCCGCTCGGCCACGGCCCGAGCGGCGGTCTGGTCGGCGGAGAACAGGCGAGCCTGCAGCACGAGCATCTCACGCGCGGTCATCAGGTTGTCGAGTCCGACCTCTTGCAGCGCCACGCCGACACGCGCCCGGACCTCATGCTGTTGGGTGCTCACGTCAAAGCCGGCCACCCGCGCCTTGCCGGCCGTCGGGGCGAGAATGGTGGTGAGCACCTTGACCAGTGTGGTCTTGCCCGACCCGTTGGGGCCCAGAAAGCCGAAGATGCGCCCCGAGTCTACGGATAGATCGACTCCATCCACGGCTTTGACGTCCTCGAAGTAGCGGGCTATGCCCTCGGCGATGATCCCGCGTTCCCCCATTCGGTTCCTCCTAGCCAAAGTCGAAGGATCTCAGCCGCGGCACTTGCCTGAGTTCCTTGCGGTGCTTCCAGACAACGACGGCTCCCTGCACCACCCACACCGCCAGTAGGTAGGGCTCGGCCGCCGAGACCAGCAGAAAGGCCAACAGCCCCAGTTGGCCCATGACCGTCGCCCACGCGTCCGCCGTCTGCAGGCGCCAGAATATCCCGCAGGTCGCCGCGTAGACGAGGAAGCCCCAGCCCTTCGTGAGGCCGGGGTTGCCGTCCGGTCCGTAGTCACGTACGTCGACGTCCAGGATGTACTTGGCCAGATAGAACGCGAAGGGGACGGAGCCCAGGATGAAGCCCAGCATCGTGTAGGTCGCTACGATCACGTTGCGTCTCCGGCCGATCCCGCACCTTTGATGGTCCCGATGCATTCATCGAGAAGCCGGTCGTGCAAGTCGACGTCGGCGGCGGAGGTGAAGGGACACATCAGGGCCATGTTGTGGAAAGGCGTGAGAAGCACTCCGCGGTTGAGCAGATAGAGGTGGATGAACGCCTCGAGCAGGGCATGCCGGCCCCGATGGGCCTCGCCGCCGTTGCGGGGCGTGTGCGGCCTGAACAGGTACTCCACCCTGCGCCTATGCGGGTCACGTGCCAGGGCAGTCCGTGCCTGCGCAGGATCTCGGCGATGCCCCGTTCCATCCTCTCCGCCAGATCGGACATGTGACGGTAGTTGTCGTCGGTCATGACCTTGTCCAACGTCGCGCGGATGGCTCTGATCTGGAGGGCGCTGCCTGCCAGAGTGCCCCCGAAACCGAAGTGGTTGATGTCCTGGCCCGACCGGAAGTGCGGCAGGACGGACCAGATCCGTGCGGCCATCTCCTGCGTGGTCCCCCACACGGCGACGGGTATGCCCCCCGCGATGCTCTTGCCCAGGACGAAGAAATCGGGGTCGAGGCCATAGGCCCGCGTATAACCGCCCGGGCCCGTAGAGATGGTGTGGGTCTCGTCGATGACGAGCGCCGCGCCGTAGCGGCGACTCAGCTCGCGCAGGGCGTCATGGAACCCCGCGGCGGGCGGGACCATGCCGATGTTCGTCAACACGGGCTCGGTGAGGACGCAGGCGACATCCCCGTGGCTCAGAGCCTCTTCGAGACCCTCGATGTCGTTGAACTCCACCAATCGGGTGGTCTGCTCGTGGTCCATGGCGTTCGGGTGGACCCCCGTCCTCGGCACCATCCGACCGCCAGAGTCGAGCTCGACCTGGGTCTCGTCCACACTACCGTGGTAGTTGCAGTTGAAGGTGATCACCTTGTTCCGGCCGGACACCATGCGGCACAGCCGGATGATGAACCGATTGGCGTCGGTGGCCGAGGTGGTGAGTTGCCAGTACGGGAGGCCGAAGCGCAGGGCAAGCGCCTCGCCCACCCAGATGCTGTCCTCTGTCGGGAGCATCATGGTAGCCCCGCGGCCGAGTTGATCGCAGACAGCTTCTGCAACGGCGGGGTTGGCGTGGCCGAACATGGCCCCGGTGTCGCCAAGGGCAAAGTCGACGTATGCGTGACCGTCGACGTCGGTGACGTGAGCGCCCCTGGCTTCGGCCACGTACACGGGGTAGCTGCCGGGCCACTGCTGCATCCAGTGCATGGGAGCGCCGTAGAGGAAGGACTGCAAGCCACGAGAGTAGAGAGCACCCGAACGAGGATGCGTGGCTTCGAAGAGGGCTTCCTCCTCCTCAAGCAGGGAAGAGACCCTCTCGGTATCGACCCCCAGCGCGACCGGCGCCCGGCCGTCGGTTTCCCTGTCGCTCATGGTCGCGCCTCCTTTTCGCCGTAACACGAAACAGAGTAGCGGCTGAGAACCCCCGAAGCCATCCCCGCCGCCCACTCCCTGCCGGTCGTGACTGCTTGGGGTACTATGCAGCCATGCAGCAGAAGAGCCGGTGCGGGCCGAGCCGCGCACCGGAGTGGGGAGCAGGGAGTAACACAGGATGCCTGTCGGCGGATACTGCGAGGCCTGTGGTCGCTGGGTGTGGGTGGGGCCCAACGGGTCGTGCGAGTCCGGCCACCCACCCAATCGGGTACGAGAGGTGCAGCAGCTCATGCCGCTGAGCTCCCCCGGAGGGAAGCCCCTGCGAACGCCGGTGATCACGAAGGTGACTCCCTACCACGTCCGCTTCTGGTGGAGGCACTCGAACTGGATCCTGCTCACGCTGACCCTGGGGTTCCTCAACTGGCTGGCCTTCGTCTACATCAGCCTCCGCGCACGTCAGCCGCAGTGGCTCGCCTGGGGCTTCGTGTATCTCCTGCCCCTGGCCGCTGCCATCGCCGCCATAGGCTCGCCGTACTTCTGGTATGCGGTCGCGGTGCAGATCGTCGTAGCCGTGGTCTCCTTCGTGCACGCGGTCACGCTGCGTCCCCGCTACCGCGCGCTCATGTTCGGCGATCCGCCCCTCGGGTCGGTGCCCGCGCCGCCGATGATGGTCGCCGGCTCGCAACGACCTGACCTGGCGAGAAGCCTTGACCAGAACGTAGCCCAGGCCTTGCGCGAGGCCTACCAGGAAGTGGGCGAGATGAGCGACGCTGCCAATCGCATCGCCAAGCCCGAGACCCGCCGGGCCGTCGCGCAGCTGTGCGTCACCGCCCGGCAGATCCTGGCCGAGATCCAGAAGCGGCCCGAGCGGATCGACGTGGCCCGGGGCTTCCTGACCTACTATCTTGAGGCGGCGGCCCGCATCGTCGCCGGGTACGAGCAGCTCGTGGCTCGGGACAGCTCTTCACCCGAGGTCCGGAAGACCCTGGCCCAGGCCGAGAGCTCTCTTCCCGGGATACAACGGGCCTTCGACAGCCAGCTCGAATCCCTGCTCCAGCTCGACCTGCTCGACCTCGACAGCGAGATCGCCCTGCTCGACAAGACCGTCCAGATGGAAGAACGCTTCAACTCTGGGCTCGCTACGGGCTCCGGACCAGCGACCGGCTCGGGACCCACCGCGGGGTCCGGGACGGCGACGGCACCCGGGACCGTCACCCCGATGCGCCGCCCAGGTACCGCGAAATGACGGCTGGAAGCGTCCGATGACCACAGGAGGTGCCCGATGACCGACGACGCAGCCCCTCGCCCGACCGACCTTTCCCCCGGCTTCGAACCGGTGCTCCCCGGAGAGGTGGGAGCCGCTCTACCATCCGAGGCAGAGACCGCCCGCCCAAATCACGGGAGTTGACACCCGAAGAGCAGGCCCGGGTGGACGCCATACGTGAATCCATCGACGTGACCGACACTCAGATGGTGCTCCAGTACGGCCTGACGGCACAGAACAAGATCTCGGCTTTCGCGGATTCCCTGCTGGCCGACGTCCGCACCCGCGACACCGGCGAAGCGGGGCAAGCGCTCACCCTGCTCCTGGGCAAAGTGAGGGAGCTCAACGTGGACGCCCTGGCCAAGGGCGGCTCCGGCTCGCGCATCCCTCTGGTGGGGAAGTTCCTCGACGGTTTCAAACGCTTCGAGACCCGCTACGAGAAGCTCTCCTCGAGTCTGGAGAAGCTCATCACCGGGCTGGAGCGGACCCGCATGGGCCTGCTGAAGGACCTCACGGTTCTCGACAAGATGTACGAGCTCAATCTGGAGTATCTGCGTCAGCTCGACCTCTATATCGTCGCCGGAGACGAGACTCTGGAGGACCTGAGCACCGAGCTGCTGCCGGCCATGGAGGTCGAGGCCGAGGACTTCGTCGGACCCGCTGGTAGCCCAACAACTGGTCGACTTCCGCCAGGCGATACTCCGCTTCGAGCGTCGGCTCCACGACCTCAAGCTGACCCGGACTATCGCCATCCAGACGGCGCCGCAGGTCCGCCTCATCCAGGCCAACGATCAGGGCCTGGTCGAGAAGATCCAGACGTCGGTGACCAACACCATCCCCCTGTGGAAGAACCAGATCATCATCGCCCTCAGCCTCTACCGGCAGCAGCAGGCCCTGGCCCTGCAGAAGGCGGTCACCGACACGTCCAACGAGCTGCTCGCGAAGAACGCGGAGATGCTACGGACAGGCTCCGCGGCCGCGGCCCGCGAGATCGAGCGGGGGATCGTGGACGTCGAGACCCTGCGCAAGGTCAACGACGACCTCATCGCCACTCTGGAGGAGACCATACGCATCCAGAGCGAGGGTCACGCGCGACGGGTGCAGGCAGAGGTGGAACTACTGCGTCTCGAAGCCGAGCTCAAGAACAAGCTGGTCGATCTGGCCAGACCGAGCCTGCCTGAGGCGTCGAGCACCTAGCCGAGTACTTCCGCCAAGCGGTCGCAGGTCCAGGAGACGAACTCCGGGCAGTCCTTCGTAGCCTGGGTCTTCTTGGCCTGTCTGAAACCTTCCGCCGTGCTGATGTCGCAGCCGAGCAGCCCTTTGCACGCGGTCGATCCGAACTTCGCCTCGAAGTCCCGCGCCAGTCCCTGCAGCCAGTCGAACGAGGAGACCGGGCTCTTCACGCCCTTCTCGGCCTGAAGATGCTCGTACAGACCGAGCGACAGGGCGGCGCCCGACAGGGCGCCGCACACCAGCCCCATCCTGGCCATGCCCCCGCCGAGGAAGGAGGCGTAGTAAGTGAGGTCGGGGTCCTGGTCCATAGCCAGCAGGCCGCAGCGCATCACGGCCTGAGCGCAGTTCAGATGGTGAGGACCGGGATCGAGGTACCCCGCCATCGCCTGTTCCTTGGCCCGCTCGAACTTCTCACTCGCCACGACAGCCTCCTTGCCTGACCCATGCACCCGCGACGGCCGCAGGCGCCCAATACCTCTGACGGAAGACGTGACATACGCCCATCAAGGGGCTCCAGCTTAGCCGACGCAGGCGCGAGTGGGCAAGGACGACGCGCCGCGCTACGACGGGAACCGGCCGCGGCAGGTGTCGCACCGCCCGCAACAGGGTAGAGCAATCCTGCAACGCCGACCGAGCCGGCAACAGACCCCATCACGCCTGCCGGCCGGCGACTGACCTCACCGGTCGTGATACCCTACAGGGTATACAAGTGGCGGTGTTCGGCGTGGAGGGAGAGGTTCGATGAAGCGGATCATGGTGCTCGGCGGAGGCATCGGGGGTGTGGAGGCGGCCGTCGCGCTCCGCAAGAAAGGCTACACGGTCGAACTCGTGTCCGAGCGCGCCTACCTGTTCGTCTATCCACTGGCCATCTGGATCCCCACCGGGGAGAAATCCTTCGACAAGGTCAGCATCCCCCTGGTCGATATCGGCCGCGCGCACGGGTTCAGTGTGACCATCGACAGAGTGACCGGCGTCGACGCTGCCACCAAGACCGTCACCCTCGAGCGCCGGGGCCCGCGCTCCGGCTTCGACTACGCTGTGCTGGCCCTCGGCGCCGGCAAGATGCAGCACAAGGGTAAGGAGCACGTGCTCTCCATCTGTGGCGCGCCCGAGGAGAGCCTCAAAGTCCAAGAGCGGCTCGACGCCCTGCTGGCCAAGGGGAGCGGGACGATCGCCGTAGGCTTCGGAGGCAACCCCAAAGACTCGAGCGGGGTGCGCGGCGGACCGGCTTTCGAGTTCCTCCTCAACGTTCACAATCTCCTGAGACGCCGGGGCCTGCGAGACAAGTTCAAGCTGGTCTTCTTCGCCCCTATGCCCAAGCCCGGTATCCGCATGGGCGAGAAGACGGTGGGCACGATGGACAAGATGTTCACCTCGCTGGGCATCGAGCAGCGCGTGGGCAAGAAGATCGTCGAGTTCGACGAGAAGGGCGTCGTCTTCGAGGACGAAAGCCGCGTCGACGCCGACCTGACCATGTTCATCGCTGCAGGCGATGGCCATCCGCTGGTCAAGGCCTCCGATCTTCCCCAGAGCGAGGCCGGGTTCGTCACCATCACCCCGACGTGCGAGGTGGCAGGCCATCCCTGGCTCTACGCCGTCGGTGACGCAGCCGCGCTGGAGGGACCCGAATGGAAGGCGAAACAGGGCCACGTCGCCGAGATGATGGCCCGCATCGCCGCGAACGACATCCAGCGCAAGGAGACCGGCAGGGGCAGGCCCGAGAGCTACATCGACCACCTGTGCATCCTGTGCGTCATGGACATGGGAAACGGGGCCGGCTTCGTCTATCGCGACGACAAGCGCGCGGTCTTCGTGCCCATGCCCGTGGTGGGGCACTGGCTCAAGAAGAGTTGGGGCCGCTACTTCGAACTGACGAAGCTCGGGAAGGTGCCGCGCATCCCGGGGATGTAGCCTGCATCGCCACGACCTGGTAGCGCGCGGCGACCGCTCGTCACCGACCGGCGGCCCGCCGCCGGGCCGTCACGGACCTGGCGCCCGCCGCCCACCCCGCCGAGTATCCAAGAGCAGAGCGGCGACGGCCGCCAAGAGGAACACGCCGGCGGCGACGAGATACGACGGCCCGAACGAGGACAAGGCGTCCGCCAGGGTGCCACCCACGTACGGTCCCAGCGCCTGCCCCACTCCGATGAAGATGGTGACGAACCCCAAGGCCCCCGCGGCCAGCCTCGCGCCAAAGCGGTCTCCGCAGGCCGCTCCCATCAAGCCGGGCATGCTGAAGGCGCCCGATCCGAACAGCACCGCCGCCACGACCAGTAGGACGATGCCGGGACTGGTCCCGAACAGGGCGGCGGCGCAGGCTTCGAGGACCAACGTCGTCGCCATGGCCCGTCCGCGACCGAAGCGATCGGAGACGAGCCCGTACACGAGTCCAAAGACCACGCTGGCCACCCCCACAGCCAGGAAGACGAGCCCGGCAGTGGCGCTGGCGTAGCCGAGGTCGGCTATCAACCGTTTCTGAAAGAACGTGAGGAAGGTCATGAACGCGAAGCCGAAGAGGAGATAGACCAGACCGAGATGCCAGGCGTAGCCGGAGCGCAAGACCTGGGCAAAACCGTGGAGCACGCCTGCGCCGGAGGCCTTCCGCGGACCGGCGGACGAGTGTGGTCGGTTCCGCAGCAGGACCGCCGAAAGGACGGCCACGAGCAGAGTCACGACCACGAAGAAGTACCAGGCGAACCGCCAGCCGTCCTCGCCGCCCCAAGCGATTATGTACGGGACGACTGGCCCCACCAAGACGAGACCCAGGCCGGCGCCGGACGAGACTATCGTCGATGCCAGGCCGAGCCTGCGGGGCTCGAACCAGGCGGCCATGAGGGCGATGGCAGGAGCGAGCACCATCCCGTTGCCCACGCCCGTCAGCAGGCGGGCGACGGAGGCGGTGACAAGATCGTCCGCAAGGCCGGTGACCAGCATGCCCACGGCGGTGATGGACAGCCCAAGTGCGATGACTATACGGGAGCCGAACCGCGACGCGAGCAGACCTCCGCCGAGTGCCATGGCCGTATAGCCCACCAGGTTCCACGAGGCCAGCGAACCGGCGGCCGCGGCGCTGAGACCGAGCGCCTCCTGCATGGATGGCAGGACGGCGCTGTAGGCGAAGCGCCCGAAGCCGATAGCCGCGAACGTGCCCAGGACGGCCATCGCCAGTACGACCCAGCGGTAGTCACGCCTCATGATTTCAACGAGACCGTGGCGCGGCGGGTGGACACGGCTGTGGAGCGCTCCTGCGAAGCTTCGTTGGACAACATCCCTCCTTCATGCGAATCCACCGTGCACCAATCCGTCCTGCGAGTCAAGCACCACGCCCGGTGAGGGCTAAGATATGGACACCTCCAAGCACCGCGGAAAGGACGGATAGTCGTGAGCGAACTGAAGGAGAGGGACCGGCGCGACGGCGTCCCGGCCGGAGCCGCCGTCTGCGGCCTCTACTGCGAGGCCTGCGCGCTGTACATAGGCACCCACGAAGACCCGGCCATGCTGTCGTTCCTGGCCGTGCGCCTCGGACAGACCGAGGACGAGACCCGATGCGACGGTTGCCGCGCGGAGCGGCGCTCGAAGTACTGTCAGTCGTGCACCCTGTTCACGTGCGCCGCCCAGCGCGGACATAGTTTCTGTGTCGAGTGCTCGGACTTCCCCTGTGACGACCTGAAGGCCTTCCAGTGCGAGCGACCCCATCGGGCCGACCTGTTCGCGGACCTCGAGCGCATCGCCGCGATAGGCCCGTGGGAGTGGGTCCAGGAGGCATCAAACCGGTATGCGTGCCCGGATTGCGGGACCATTAACTCTGCCTACCACGCCAAGTGCCGCTCGTGCGGACGCGACCCGTCCAACGCCTTCGTGGCCGAGCACGCAGCCAAGATAGCGGGCACCTGACAGGCGACGGAGTGCGCGGGAAACGGTTCGAGAACAACCCGCCCTAGACGACGAGCCGCTCCACCTCGTCGGCGGTGGTAGACACAGGCGAGCACCTTCTGCCGCCCGTCCTCGCGTAGGCTCCTCATCCCCAGACGCAGAGCATGCTCGCGCACCTGGTCGGTGGTGGCCCGCGAGGCGATGAGTTCCCGGAGTCCTGGGTCTACGGGCAGCACCTCGAACAGCCCGATCCTTCCCCGATAGCCGCTGTTGAGGCACTTCTTGCAGCCCACGCCCCTGGCGATGACCGCTTCGGTGGGTCCGAGAAGCTCACGCTCCCACTCGGTCATCGACTCCGGGGCGAGGGAGACCAGCTGCTTGCAGTGCGGGCACAAGCGCCGCGCCAGGCGCTGGGCGACTACGCAGACGAGACTGGAAGAGAGCAGGTCCGAGGACAGCCCCAACTCCTCCAGACGGCTGATGCTCGACGGAGCATCCTCCGCGGGAAGTGTCGACAGGATCAGATGCCCCGCCAATGCGGCTTCCGCAGCGCCGAGTGCCGTCTCCTTGTCGCGGAGCTCGCCGACCATGATGACGTCCGGGTCGCAGCGGACCAACAAGCGGAGCATGGAGGCGAAGTCCAGCCCGAGGTTCGGCTGGATCTGCGACTGGACGACCCCGGAGATGACCTTCTCGACCGGATCTTCAACCGTGTAGATCTTCACCCCCGGCCGGTTCAGTTCCTCCAGCCCTGCATAGAGCGTTGTGGACTTGCCGGAACCCGCCGGGCCGGCGATGAGGACCAGCCCCTGGGGATTTCGTAAGGCCTCGCGGAGGGAAGCCAACTCCGCGCCGTCAAGACCCAGGCCCTTGAGCCCCAGCTCTTGCGTCCTCTCGTCCACGATGCGGATGATCACGTTCTCGCCGAAAACGCTCGGAACGGTGGTGATGCAGAGATCGACAGGCTCACCTTCGAACTCGATGGTGACGCGTCCCTCCTGCGGCAACCGCTTCTCGGCGGCATCCATCTTTCCCAGGTTCTTGATGCGTGACACCACTGCATCCTTCGCCTCGCTGGGCAGGTCGGTGAGTTGATGCAGAACCCCGCCGACGCGGATCCGTAGGGCGACACAGTCTGCCCGGGGCTCGAAATGCATGTCGGAGGCCCCCCGTCGCACGGCAGTCGAGATGATGTCGTCGACCATCACGATCACGCGCGTGTATTCCTCCAGGTCCCGCGCCCTCGACCTGGCCAGATCGGGCTCCGCCGTGAGTGATGTCACCAGACGCCTCGTCTGCGTGAACAGAGTCTGGACGGCCTCCTCGAAGCCTTGCCAGCTGACCGGCACTGGGGAGATCTCGGTGCCCGTGATGAGCCTGACATCGTCGATGGTGTCGATGTCGCCGGTGTCCACCATGGCCAACAGAAGCGTTCCCCGGCCGTTGAAGCGGATGGGGAGCACCTGCCGTACGCGACAGAACTTCTCAGACAGCAGACCCACTATGCCCGGATCGGGATCGATCTCCCGGAGCACGGAGAGGCCGTATCGGCGCTGCCAGGCAAGAGCCTCCGCGACCTGGTCGGCAGTGGCGTAGCCCAGCGCCACCACGCTCTCGCCAAGCCTGGCTCCCGTCTCTTTCTGGTAGAAGAGACTCTCCTCCAGCTGCTCCTCGCTTATCACCCCGCGATCGACGAGGATGTCGCCCAGGCGCAGGACCCCGCGCACCTCTGCAGCTTCCGTCATGTCCTGTCTCCGCACTCCCTGTCGGACGACACGCGGAGCGACTCTCGCCGCCCGCGCCTGACCGGTTCTTCCCTGGGGTTTCTATCGGCGCTCGCCGCCGAAGCTGAAGCACGAGAGGCTGTGCGTCAGGAGAAGGCCGCGTTCCGCAGCCCGACGGGCCAGATGGACGCGGCCGGGAGCTCTGTTCGGCGCACCGTGAAACGGAGAGAGAAGGACCCATCGCCTTCTCCTCCCCCGTTGAGTTTGCCCGAGACCGGGCATAGGATGGAGTTGAGCCGGCGCGGGACCTTTGGTCGCCATTGGCGGAGGGCGCGTGATGGATGCACGGGTCGGATCTTCTAGGAGCGGAGTCGTTCGCGGGCCGAGGCACGATTGGTCTCGCAAGACGCGTGGGGTGCTGCTGCTCCTGTCTCTCGTACTCGCAGTGGTTGGCGGATGCGCTTCGGAAGCCGACCTGCTGACCACCCTCAAGTCCAGCGACGATCCCGTGGCGCGCGAAGAGGCGGCCGCCGACCTAGCGCTTCTGCATTCGGTGGAATCCACCAAGAGCCTTGGCGCCGCGGCCGAGTCGGACGCCACGGCCCAGGCAGGTTTGGAGTCACTCAGAGAAGCCTACATCCTGCTCATCGGGAGGACCATCGAGAAGAGCGAGGCAGAGCATGAGGAGATGAGCGAGGAGTCATCGCTCGCGCTCAAGGATGCTGTCGATTGCCTCGCCACGATCGGAGACTCGGAGGCCATCGCCGCTCTCGGCGCCCTGATCTCCGATACCCAGCGCGCGAGAATCGCGGCCGACGCGCCCGACTTCAGCGTGCCCGATGTGCTCGACCTGCAGCTACACAGCATCAGCGCGCTGGCGGGGCTCGCTGACTCCCCCGAGGCCCTCACCGAACTGGTGGAGGCAGTCGCCCTCCCCGGCGATGCCGAAACGACCACCTCCATCAGGCAGGCGGCCGCTTCAGGCGTTACAGTCGCGGCCGGAGGCGGTGGACCTTCTCTTCCAGGCCAGGCTCGACGCGGGCGAAGACCAGGAGCTCTGTGCAACGCTCGACGCCACCCTCGCAGCTATGGGTGAAGCGGCCGTGGAGCCGCTCGTAGCCGCCCTCGCCGACCAAACCTGGACAGACGAGGTCTTGGCCCAGATCGGCACCGCTGCCGTGCCCCGCGTCTCCGAGGAACTCGACAGCGAGAACGCCAAGGTCCGCTGGCGGGCCTTGGGCGTACTTCTCCGCCTCTTCGCGGAGAACGACACCGCCGCTACGGCCGCTCTGGTCGAGCCCAGCCATGATCCCCCTCCTCATCGAGGCCCGCACCCAGGCAACCTACGGAGACGACCGCGACCTCGCCGCCGAAGCCGTCCTCGCCGCGATCGGCGAGCCGACGGTAGCGCCTCTCATGTCCTACGTCGGCAAGGACCAGTGGGCCGCCGACGTGCTCGCCCAGATCGGAGCCCCCGCGGTACCTCCCCTCACGGCCGCCCTCACCAACGAAGACAGAGGCATCCGCTTCGCCGCTGCCGACATCCTGGTGCAGATCCAGAGCGCCTCACCGGAATCCGTGTCGGAGCTGACCGCCGCCCTCGACGAGGAGGACCTCAAGCCCGTCGCCGCCAACTACGCCTACTACATCCGCCTGGGCCGAGCCGGCTCGGAGGAAGTGCTCATCCGCGCGCTCAACAAGCACGGGGACAAGGACATGGCGGTGGACTACCTCAACTGCGGCAACGACACGCTCGAGCAGGCTGCCAAGGATTGGGCCGCGAACCATGGCTACGAGGTGTACACCACACCGGGCGTGGCGGGCGGCCCGCAGTGGGGCGAGGGGAGCTGACGGCGGAACGTCGCAGCATGACCATGGGCGATCCGATACTCGTGGCATTCGCGACTCGCCATGGTTCCACTCAAGAGGTAGCCAACGCGGTAGCGAGGGCGCTGCGCACTGAGGGGCTCGATGCGGATGTCACGAGGCTGCGCGATGTAAGGACGCTGGAGGGCTACGCCGGCGTCGTCGTAGGCGCCCCCCTGCAGATGTTCCGTTGGCACAAGGATGCAATCGGGTTTCTGAACCGCTTCCGGGGCGTATTGACGACCCTCCCGGTGGCCGTCTTCGCGCTCGGCCCCTTCAACGACGAGGAGAAGGAGTGGGCAGAAGTGCGCGGGCAATTGGATAAGGAGCTGGCCAAGTTCCCCTGGTTCGCACCGGTCGAGAGGAAGGTGTTCGGCGGCAAGTTCGATCCGCAGACTCTGCGCTTCCCCTACAACATCACGCCCGGCCTGAAGAAGATGCCCGCGCGGGACATCCGCGACTGGGGCGATATCCAGGCCTGGGGAAGGGGGCTCTCGACGACGTTCGGCGGCAGCCCTGAGGAATAGACGACCGTCGAGCCACGGCTCCGCCCCCGGCCGACCGGTGCAGCTGCGACAGATCGCGGCACCTGAGGCCGCGCCCAAACCCGGAGCGACGCCCTCACCCGGCGCGACGCGTTAGGAGGTCCCCTCCGGCTCACCGTCGGCCGCGGCCGCCGTCCCGGCATCCTCTTCGCGCTCGTAGTCGAACCCGTTGCCTGTGGTGATGAAGATGAAGGGCCGGTCGACCTTGTGGAAAACCAGGGGGCAGTGAGGCATCCCTGCCGGAACGAATACCGCGGTCGTCCTGGTGATCATGCGCTTCTCGTCGCCCAGCCAGACCTCCACCTCGCCGCCCAGATCGAACTGGTCGTCGGGGTTAGTCCCCAGAAAGAGCAGGTACTCATCGAAGGTGTGGGTGTGCGACACGGTGAGCGACTCCACCGAACCGGGGCGCAGCACCATGCAGGTCTCCATGTAATAGGCGCCCTTGAGAGCGCCGTCGAGCTCCCTGTCGATGATCAGCGAATCGCACCAGGGGATGTCGCTGTCGATGTCCCTGCTCTGGGGATGCTCCCGATGCCGCGGCGTCTCGGTGATGAAGTACTTGTCGTAGTCGCTCGGCTCCACAGGTGCCTCCCGTATTCGTCTCCGTCGCGTCCTTCGCAGTGCCTCGTCTGAGGGACAGCTCGCCGGAGCGCGGCCCCGCTAATGGGGCCGCGCTCCGGCAGGCGTTTCGTCCCGTCCCGTCTTAGGTAGCGTACCCGCTGCGGCTGAGCGACGCCGCGTGGCGCTTCCGCCGCGCGGCGCGACGACGCAACGTCTGTTCGTCCACTTCGTACACGCCACTCGCAGGCCGCCACCGGTCTATCGACACCGTCTTCGAGTACCACATGTCGGTGGTGAACCACAGCGCCTGCGTCTCGCCTCCCACTACGACCATGTTGATCATCTCGGGATCGGTGTAGGGAGCGATCAGTTCGTCCGCCGGCAGCTTCAGCCAGGACGCGAACGGTTCCATCCCGCTGCGGGCATTGGGCTCCACCAGAGAGTAGACGACGTCGGAGCCCCAGAACTGGCCCGCGGTCATCTTGAAGTTCTCCGATAGATAGGCGGACAGCTTGTCCGGGTGGTCGAAGCCCTGCTCCACGAGATGGTTGGCCACCAGAGGATCCATCATCATGGTGATGGCCGGCCTCAAGCAGGGGAAGGCCTGCATGATGATGAGCATCTCCTCCTGAGCGGGGCGGCAGCAGCCGGCCGCACCCATGCTGTTGATCACGCTCCAGCCCTGGAAGACGCTGACCGTGCTCTCGTCCTTCTTGAAGCCCTTGCGCACGTGGAAGGGCTCCCAGGCGCTGCGCTCTTCATTCTCGGCGAAGGTCAGGTTGTTGTAGTTGATGTTGTTGCCCGTGGAGGCCATGAGGGTGTCGCCCGGGCGGGCATCGGCCAGGTTGATGGTCATGAGCGTCCAGGCCCGCCCGATCACCGTGTTGGCATGGTTGAAGGGGCTGAGGGCGGCCAGACCGTAGTTCATCCCTATCTCGTCCCGGATAGGACCGTTCACGACGGCCATGCGCGCGAACGAGGTCGTGGAACTGGGCATGGAAGCCTCTTCGCTGGCGGCCAGGGCCAGGATCACGGGCAGATGCTCGGGACCGGCGCCCGCCATGACCGCGTTCACGGCCACCTTCTCCACCGTGTACTCCAGTTTCTCCTGGTGGATGGTCACGGTCATCCGGCCGACGATCTCTTCGGGGTCGGCCGCGGTGCCGGTGAGCATGTGAGCGACGCGCTCCTCCGTGGGCAGAATGATGGGGGCGCCGTCGGTCCAGCCGCTCTCCAGGAAGAGCTGGTGCAGACTATCTTCCTTGTCCGGCTTGAGCAGTCGCGGCCGTGGTGCGCCGGGCCTGGCCTCGGGGTGCGCCTCCTCGGGACTGAGGGGTCGCGTGAGCGCCTCCACGATCTGGGGCATGATGGGCCGGCCGGTGACGGGGTCGTTCCCCTCCACGTACTTGCGCAGGACCTCGCGCGGCCTTCCCACCAACGGGTAGGGAGCGAAGCTGAAGCGCAGGTTCATGCCGTGGTTCTGCGCATCCAGTTCCAGATACTCGGCGAAACGGGCGCTGGAGATAGGAGCGGTGGGCAGACCGTACTTGGCTTCGAGTTCCCGACAGTGAGCGGCGACACTCGCCGCGCAGCCGTCTCAGCCACCTACCCCGAAGATGACGGCGTGGGCATCCCTGCGTGCGTCCTCCCACATCTGGGGCTCGTCCACGAACATGATGCCGGTCTTGTGGCGCAGGACCGTCTTCACGCTGGGCATGTTGCGGTCGAACCAGGCCACCGCCTCTTCCAGGAACTCCCAGCCGCCCCCGAAACCGATGTCGATGAGGTGGATGGTCTTACCCTCGAGCGTGTCCAGGCGGGGCGCCAGCGGCCGAGGCTGCACCACGTTGGTGGGCTGGCCCCGTGGGTCGAGGACGGTGATGAGCGAGCCGGCGGACTTCGGAATCATGAGTACCCCCTTACTTCGTTTCCGGATAGAGGAACAGGCCCATGACGGCCATGGCGTCTTCCGCACTCACCGGGGATTCTGTGATCTCCGGCTCCTGGGAGGCCATGTACCAGCTTGTCTGAATACCGTGCACGATCGCGGTGACGGCGTGGCCGAGCGCCACGGCATTGACGCCCCTCGCAGCCAGGTCGGCCCGGCTTGCCATGACAGCATGACAGAGAGTGTGGATGCGTTCCAGATACCGATGGTACTCGTGCATGACGGCCTCACCGATGGCCGGGTCGATGCTGTCGTCGGGTCTGAGGCCCGTGGTCTCGCGAAAGCCGAAGTGACTGAGTAAGAAGCTGTTCATGGCGGGATCGGCCTGGTAGCCCAGCCAGACCGTGCGGGCGAGTTCCATGAGAAGGTAGCGGGGATCGGCGTCACGCTCGGCCGCCTCGGCCAGCGCCTCATCCACCTGGTCGTTGATCTCGCCCCAGCAACACGCGTAGACGGCGCGAAGCAGTCCGTTCTTGCTGCCATAGAGCCGGAGCACGCCGCTTTCGCTCGTGCCGGCCCCGTGTGCTATGGCGCGCAATTGCGTGTTGGCGAAACCCCTCGCAAAGAAGAGCTCCTTGGCAGACCGCATGATCCGCTGCGAAAGGTCCGATCCGGTCTCCGTGGTCATGTCCGCCTCATAACCGTGCTGCGGGTGTCCTCGCGGTGGCCCGGTAGCACCCCCGTTGATAATCGGGTAGTAGCACTACTACTACAGCACTAACCTACCATCCGCGGCGGGCCGTGTCAAACGCCGAGATCGGAGAAAGCGGGGCGGCGTCTGACGGATCGCCGGCTTAACCGGGCTAAGAATGGCCCACACCGCTGCGAGCGGGCAGCGCCGTTGCTCGCGGCTACGGCACGTAGCCGCGCAGATCCCGCAGAAAGTCGTCGTTGGGGCGCTCGAGAATCACCGGTGCTGGCGATGCCCTTCGACGGCGCTCGTCAAGTATGACGCGGCTCCGGCACCAGCGCCAGCATCAAGACCGCGGCCAGCACGGCGGCCGCCGCCCCGACCCAGAAGGGAGCGGCCGCGGAGACGTGGTCGTAGAGGAGGCCGGCTATGATGCTCGCCGGCAACGCCGCCAGCCCGATGACCATGTGGTAGGCGCCGAAGGCCGTCCCCCGCCGCTCGCCCGAGGAGAACTCGGCCAGCAGCGCCCGGCCGTTCCCGTCGGCAATGGCCATGTACACGCCGTAGACCGCGAAGACCCCCCAGGCCGCGGCCGCCGACTGCGCCATCGCCATCCACGCGTACGCCCCGGCGAAGACCGCGAACCCGATCAATGCCACCTTTCGCCTGCCGATGCGATCGGCGAGTAGGCCTGCGGGAATGGATAGGACCGAGTAGATGAGGTTGAACACGAGGTAGAGCACCGGGATCATCACGGTCGCCACCTGCAGGTCCTGGGCCCGCAGTATGAGAAAGGCATCGGACGAGTTGCCCAGTGCGAAGACCCCGGTGACCAGCAGGTAGGCGAGCAGGGGGCGGCCCAGACCACCGATACCTCTCAAGAGCCGCCCGAGACCGTACCGCTGCGAGGTGACGGCTGCGGGCTCGGCCTCAGCCGTCGCGCCCTCGGCGGTCTCGCGGATAGCAGCCGAAGCGTCGCTCACGCCGCCTATCGCCCCTGGCCGTCGTTCGTGGATGAAGAGCACGATCACCAGCACACAGAGAACGCCAGGTATCACGGAGATCCAGAACACCGTCCGATAGGCATCGGGGTGCCAGGCCAGCACCAGGAAGGCCACGCCCGGACCGATCACCGCGCCGAACTGGTCCATCGCCCTGTGGAACCCGAAGGAGCGGCCCAGTTCGCGCTTGTCGCAGGAGTCGGCCACGATGGCGTCCCGGGGGGCGGTCCGCACACCCTTGCCGAAGCGATCGATGAAGCGTGCACCCAGCACCATCACCCCAACTGCCCGCCAGCGCCAGTATCGGGCGGCTCAGAGTGGAGAGGCTGTAACCGAAGACCATCAGGGGCTTGCGCCGGCCCAGTCTGTCGCTCAGCCAGCCGGCGAACATCTTCACCAGGCTTGCAGTCGCCTCGGCGATCCCTTCGATGACGCCAATGAGCGACTTGTTCACACCCAGCACCGACGACAGGAATATCGGCACGAGCGAGTAGACCATCTCCGAGCTGATGTCCATGAAGAAGGACGCAACCCCTGCGAAGAAGACGTTGCGTTCCAGACCCCAGATCTTCCTCGAGGGACGGTCTTGTCTGCGGCGCGGCAGGGCGCCCCCGGAATGCCGTCTCATGGCTGTTCGTTCGTTTGCGTGGTTCCCATGTCGCTACACCTATGCACGAGGATCGCTCCGACCGCACCGCATGGCGCGGACACGACCCGCGCCCTGCCGCCCATCGATCAAGGGGCTTTCCCTTTTGCCGGGGCTGATGGTAGTGTGCTGCTCCGGGGGCCACCAAGCCATTGCACTGAACAAGGAGCAGCGATCATGGGCACCATTGAGCCGGCCGACTTCGAGATCTTGCATCCGGGCGTATACGACAACGCGCGGGAATCAGGCGCAGTCGAGTGGTACCTGGCGAGCAACAGGGCCCTTGAGAAAAGGGGCGAGATAGACGCCACGGCACTCGCTGCCGGAACGCTGCCCCCCGACACACCGGGTCTGGGCCCCACACTCCCGGTCACGGAGGCCATGGTCCGGTACAACAACGCCAAGTATGACCCCGAGAACGAGCTGCTGAACGACGCGGACTACGCCCGCTCTCTCGGGTACAAGGACATCCTTGCCATGCCCTGCTACGGGGCCCACGACGACACCTTCATGGTGCCCTATCCGCCCGATGCGCGGGACACCCTCCTGGTGTCCCAACTCAACCACAGCGTCACCAACTACCGGCCCGTGTATCCCGGGGACACGCTCCATCTGGTCGCCGATGGGCGCTCGATGGTCGACCGCACCCCTGTCGAGGGGTCCATCTACCGCCATGTCACTCTTGTCTCTCGCGGGTCCGTATACAACCAGAGGGGCGAGAAGGTCAACGACACCAGCTGGCGGGTCACCGAGAGCCTGAAGACCTACAAGGACGACAGGCGGCCGGAGAAGATGGGCTTTGCCGAGATGTGGGAGGCCCCGGACTGGCTGAGCCGCCCAGCCCACGTCTACACGGATGCCGACTGGGAGTTCATCAAGGGCGTCTGGGCCAAGGAGAAGCGCCGGGGCGCCGAGCCGCTGTACTGGGAGGACGTGAAGATCGGCGACGAGCCAGCCTGGACCGCTGACGGGCCTATCGACGAGTCCCTCTCCCCTACGGCCCCTTATGGGATGGGGACGGGAGGCAGCCGCACCTTACGCAAGGAGATCATGGATCCTGCCACCTTCGCGACGATGGTGAGGGGAGAAAAGGACGGCATCTACCGTCTGCCCGATCGGGAGGATTGCGTCCCCGCCGTGCCCGACGGGGCGGTCCCGTTCTTCATGGTCGCCCAAGAGGGCACCGAGCCGAGCGGAGCCATCGAGACGGCGGACATCCACAAGGCGGGGCCCGATCGCGCGGCCTTGATCAACTTCCTGGGGCGCGACCTCGCCATCCGACACATCAACAACTGGATGGGGCACCACGGCTGGATACGCAACATCCGCTGGGGCATCATGCCGGCCGAAGCGCACGCGGCTCTGGGCAAGATCGTTCCCCCCGACCTGGGTATCCGAGTACTTCCTCGGCAAGGTGCCCTACATGGCGCTCAAGCAGGTTCTCGCCCACGGACTGACCGGAGACCTGGCGCTGGTGAAGTCCTACGTCTACGACAAGTACGTGCGCGACGGCGAGTTCCTCGTGGACCTTGCCTGGTGGATAGAGACGATCGAAGGCGACATCTGGCTCTCGGGGGGAGCGACGGTTAGACTGCCGTCCTCCCGCGCGGCGAAGTCCTGACGGGAGGAGCATGGTGAAGGCAGCGCTCTACGAGGGCGTTAAACGATCCGGATGTCGACCGCCCCATGCCAAAGCCGGTCCGGGCGAAGCCGTGGTCAAGATCGCCCTGTGCGGCATTTGCGGCACCGACCTTCACATCTATTTCGAAGGGATGCTGCCACCCCCGTTCGTTCCCGGCCACGAGAACGTCGGAACGGTAGTGGAACTCGGAGAGGGGGTCGAGGGCCTTGCTGTGGGGGATCGTGTTGTCGCCGGCCCTCCAGGCAGCTGCGGCGGCTGCTACTTCTGCCTGCATGGCCGTCCGAACCTCTGCATCTACGGCTTCGAGCAGACGAACGGTCTACGGCGGGACGGCGGCATGGCCGAGTACATGCTGGTCAAGGACGCTCGTCAGATGCTCTATCCCATCCCCGACAACGTCCCCTTCGAGGACGCCGTCCTCACCGACACTATCGCGACGGCGCTTCGAGGGATCACCCAGTCGGCCTTGCTTGTGGGCGACAACGTCGTCATCTCCGGCGCCGGCCCCATCGGCCTGGCAGCCACGCAGCTCCTCAAGATCGCCGGTGCCCGGCATGTGACCGTCCTCGAGATCGTCGCGCAGAAACGGAGCCTGGCTGCCCAGCTTGGCGCCGATATGATCCTCGACCCCGTGGCCGAAGGGGAGGGGCTGAAGGACCGGATCGCCGCCTGTCTGGCGGCCTTGGCCCCGATCTGGCCGTGGAGTGCGCCGGCAAGGCGCAGTCCCTGGAGACATGTATCGATCTGGTCCGCAACGGTGGTCAGGTTCTCAACCTCGGCGCCGGCGGGAAGCCGCTACCTATCGTCCCGGCCGTCATCGCTCTCAGGGAGGTCGACCTGAAGTCCAGCCTGGCCTATGGCGCCGACGAAGCCCGCCTATCGCTTGACTTCCTCGCCGCCGGGCGATTCAAAACGGACGGCATGCTCTCCGACGTGATCCCGCTCGCCGACCTCGTCGAGAGGGGCTTCGAGCGTCTGCTGGCCGATCGGTCTCTGGTCAAGGTGGCGGTGGCACCCTGATACCCGTGTCGCCCGATAGTGGCGAGGGTTGGCGGCCCCTTGCGCTTCCCGCCCACATGGCTCTCCATCCGGAGATGTTCGAGGCCTTCTTGGCCTTCCACAAGGTGGTCCCCTGCCGAGCCTCGGTCAGTCCATCGGTATCTCAGGGCGTCTAGTCGAAGACGAGCACAGGCTTGATGACCGCGCCCGATTCAGCGTCGGCGGCCGCCTGCTCGATCTCGGCAAACGGGTAGTGCCGCACCAGCTTCTCCAGGGGTAGCTTGCCCAGTTCGTGCAGTCTCACGAGAGCGGGCAGGAATACCTGGGGAACGGAGTCGCCCTCAGCCACGCCGATCACCCTACGCCCCAGATGCATGTAGTTGACGTCCACCGGCACCGTGGACTTCGCCGGGGGAGCCCCGAGCAGGGCGCACGTGCCGCGGGCCGCGAGTATCTGCACGGCCACAGTCGCAGCCCCGAGGTTGCCGCTCGACTCGATGATGTAGTCGACGCCCCGGCCTCCGCTCATTTCCATGAGGGCCTCGCCGACGTCGATGCCGCGCGCGTCGATGACGTCTGTAGCCCCCAGCTCCTTGGCGAGCTCCAACCGCGAAGGGACCACATCGACCGCCACGATGCGGGCGGCGCCCGTGAGCGCCGCCGCCATCACGGCCGACAGACCCACGCCTCCCGTGCCGAACACCACCAGCATGCTGCCCGGTTGGGGTTGAAGCACGTTCAGCACCGTGCCGGCGCCTGTCTGGATGCCACAGCCCAGGGGAGCCAGCAGCTCCAGAGGAGCAGACTCGTCGACCTTCACCAGGCTCCGCTCGTCGACCACAGCGTGCCGGGCGAGGCTCGACTGTCCGAAGAAGTGAGCGTTCAGGGCCAGACCATCCTGGTGGATGGTATGGCTGCCGTCTAACCGTGTGCCGCCGTGCGGGCCGCCCAACAGGTTCATGGGAAAGAACTGGTCACAGTTGGAGGGCTTCCCGGTGTGACAGTTGACGCAGGCACCGCAGGAGGTGAACGACGCCAGCACGTGATCGCCCGGACGAAACGCGCGGACCGCCGACCCGACTTCCTCGACGATCCCGGCACCCTCGTGTCCGAGCACGGCCGGCAACGGGAAGGGGATGACCCCCGAGCGCACCGAAAGGTCGGTGTGACATAGGCCCGTCGCGACCATGCGGACCAGGACCTCGTCCGATCGAAGATCGTCGAGCTCCACCTCTTCGAGAAGAAAGGGCCCGCCCTTCTCGTGGACAACAGCTGCGATGGTGGTCGTCTTCATCCTGGTCCCCTCTCATTACGCAGTCACGTGCGAGCCCCGGCTCGCCTACTGCGGCATCATACGGTCTCTTGTCATGCCGAGCAACGAGCGGCCCCGACGTTCAGGAGCGGTTCAGGTTGGTCGTGCGAGGATATCCCCACGGAGTCACACGTCATCGCTCAACCCCCCTCCTTGAGTTGTGACCCCCAAGTGCCCCGCAGTGCCTAAGTCGAACGGGGTTAGGCACTGCGGGGCGTCCATGTCTACCGGCTTCACCCGATACGCGAGCGCCCGCCCCTGCTTGCCCACAACCTCGATGACGCCCATCTCACGCAGGCAATAAGCCATCTTCCCCGCCAGATAGCTCGGCTGGTGAATGTGCTTCGACAGATCGGGTACGGTGAAGATCAGAGGGAGGTCCGCTGGGATGAACGCGTGAAAATCGTTCGGGGCCTCAAACACGAACCGTGAGATGACCTCGAGTAGTCGCCTGTCCGCGATGCTACGCCCCCCTCGGCGCCAACTGCCCTTTCCGTCCTCCCGCCACACGACCTCCTCGCGTGTCAGAAGCACCTCGAGTGAGAAGTTGGGGTGCTGCACCAAGACGGGTATACGGACCAATTCCCGAAAGACATCCGTCACTTGGCCGTGCTTGGGCGATTTGCGTCTTCCCTAGCACACTCGCACCGTCCCCCGATATCCTCACGATCCACCTCTCGGACGGAATCGGGTACACCAGCCGGATCGGGTGGCTCTCGAGCAATGTAGCCAGTTTGCGCTTGATGGCCGAGAAATTGCCTGTCTGCACTTCGACGAGCAAGTCGCCACGCACAAGGTCGATCACATACCCATCTACTTCACGTTCAAGCTGATCGCCAAGTTGCGCGTACCAGGCTTTGAGCGCCGCGTGCAGGGAGTCTTCCCTGCAGAGTTCCGATACCCTTCAGCTGCATTTCCAAGGTCGGCCTACGATCCGTTCGCCGTCGGTCACCCCACAGGTGGGCAAGTGGTTCGTTCAGCCCGGTCCCTGATGCCCCGGAGCATCTTCTGACTCATCACGAAGCTGACCGCCTCAACGGGCTCGACCAGAACCGGCGCCCACCTCTTCGTGTACGCGTACCGCTCCCTAACCAGAAGCCTGGTCGTACCGTCCGGCCGCTCCCGGAGCACGAAGGCCCAGGTGAAGTCATAGGGAGGCGGGGCGTCCCCCATCGGAACCCCGCCGCGGAGAACAAGCGCTCCCCCCGGCTCGAAGACGGCTACTTCGAGGGGCACGTCTGGATGGAGCTTGACCTGGTCTCCGACCTCGAGCGTCTGCCACTCGGGCACGATGCTGTCCGCGCTGCGGATCTGGCAGCCGACGAGGTTCTCGAGAAAGTCGTAGCTGTAGAACCCACCCCGCCCCTGCCCCAGTTGGGCTATCCACGGCCAGACCTCATCGGCTGAGGCGCGAACAGTCATGGCTCGGGTCGCGGTAAGGTCGGGGGTCGCGACGAGATCATCGCCGGGCAGAGGCCCGCGGGACTCCTGATCGGTCGCACCCCACTGCAGATGCCAGGGCCGCGCAAGAAGCATGTAGGCAGCTCCCGCGCCCACCAGGACGGTCAAGGCGGCGACACTCCTGACACACCTCTGTCTCATTCGACTCCTCCGTTTCAGCCGCCGCCCGCGACCAGGACCTGGCGGCTCGCCTGCTCACTGTGTGATCTGCATGAGGGTGTAGAGGATCTGGGCCACTTCGCCCCGGGTGGCGCGGGCGTCCATCCATGAGGAGACCCCGCCGCTTACCACCAGCCCCTGGAGAAGTCCGTTGTACTCCGCCAGTTTGACGTTGTCCCCGTGAGCCGAGTTGTTGTAGCTCCGGAAGAGACCCGCGTAGTCGGTTCCCACCGGCTCCAGGTTGACGCCGGAGTTCCGAGCCGCTCTCACCACCATGGTCACGACCTGCGCTCTCGTGATGTTGGCACTTGGAGCGAAGATGGTCGCGGTCTTGCCTTCGGTCAGGCCGTTCGTCTTGGCCACGGCGATGAAGTCGTGCGGGTAGATGCTGGTGAGATCGTCCCGGCCGCAATCGATGAAGGGGCGGCTGGCGTCCCGCCAGTCATCCTCGGATACGGGCAGGCCCATGACTCCCACGATCATCTTCGCGAAGTGCTTGCGCATGACCAGGTTGTCGGGGCCGAAGGTGCCGTTGCCGTAGCCGCTCACGATGCTCAGGCCGGCCAAGGCGGAGATGGCGCTCTGGTAGGGGGAGGAGGAGATGTCGGAGAACATGGGAGTGTCCGGACCACTGCCTGCCGGAGTAGCGCTGACGGCCGGTGACTTGGCGCTCTCCCGGCCGTTCACGATGGCCGTCACCTGGTAGGAGTAGGTGGCGCCGTTGGTAAGACCGGTGTCCAGGTAACCGACCGAGGTGACCGGAGTAGAGTTCACCTTGACGCCCCCTCGGTAGACGTTGTAGCCGCTCGCGCCCGTAGCGGCGTGCCAGGAGAGCTGCACCCGGGCGTCACCCGGGATAGCCGCGAGACCGGCGGGACTGACGTTGACTTCGGCCGACGTCGTCGAACCGCGATGCGGAGTCTCCACGGCGGGGTCGAATTCGGCGGTGACCCAATGCATCCCCGCCGTCGTCAAGGTCGTCTGCAGCGACGCAACCCCGTTGGAATCCGTTGTGGCCGTGCCCAGCGGGGTCGGATCGCCGGCGATCCCGCTGGTGGCAAACAACACCGTCTGGCCCGAAAGCCACGTGCGTGACGACTCCTCGAGCAGCTTCGCGGTGATCGTCACCTGTTGCTCGGCGGTCGGGGACGATGGGGACACTGTCAATTCGATGTAGGTGGGAGACGGCGTCGGCGGCGTGATGTCACCGGCAAGCTGCAGGACATCCTGCCGAATAGCCGGCAAGGTCTTGTAGAACGTCGTGCCAGGGCAGTCGGTCGAACCGTAGTCGCGGTGCCCGGTGATATTCCAGGTTCGGATGGTCGAACCGGCATTGAACGGGTTGTAGTAGGGATCCGACCCGGTCGGGTCGATGCCGTTCTTCTTCGCCTCCCAAGCAAGGAGCTTCTCCAGCGAGGCACGGGCCGCGGCGCTGATGTCGCCATTCGAGTAGGTTCCCAGCACCGCTATCCCTACCGTCCCGGTGTTGTAGCCGGAAGTGTGTCCTCCGATGACCCCGTTGCCGTAGACGTCCTCGCCGCTCGGCGAGCTGGGATCGTTGTCGGAGTAGCGGCCTTCGTATATGTTGCCCAGCGGGTCGATGAGGAAATTGTAGGCGATGTCGCCCCAACCCCGCGTGACCGCATGGTAGTAGTAGATCGACCGAACCAGCTTCGCGTAGTACGCCTGGGTTCCGGTGGCAGTGATGTTGTCCGCAGTGTGGTGCACGATGATCTTCTTGGCCGGATAGAACTCCGGGGCCCAGTTCAGGTACTTGGAATCCGCGTTCCAGCCGGCACGGAAGATGACCGCGGGCCGGTCGATCGCCAGGGCGGCCGAAGCCCCTACGGGCACGGAAAGGGACGCGGCGGCGGCGCCGTTCCCTGAAGACATCCCGATCACAGTGAGTTGGGCGAGCGGAACGTCCGTTGTGACACGTACCGCTACCGCGCCGCCTGCCACCAGGACCGCGCCGTAGGTCGTGCCGTTCTGGAGTCCTTCCCCCGCATCGTCGCGACCCGCGTCGACAGGTTCGCCAAAATGCGTTCCGTCGGCAGAGAACGCCAGGGTTACGCGTGCGTTCTCTCCGCCCTGCCAGTAGGCGGCCACATGTTCTGCCCGCTGAGCGAGCGTGACGGTCGCCACGTCGGCGACGATGACGGTGACCTTCTCTGCCCGTGTTGGTACCGCGTACGCAGTGGACACCGCCGCTTGCGCCGGGGAGAACGAAGCCGGCACAAGCACCCCCAACGCGCCAAGAAGCAAGAAAAGCACAACATAGATAGAAGAGCGACGCACCAGGCTGCCCCCCATTCGGTGTCTCCGCGCGTCTGGACTATTGCATGTGATCGACCCCAGGACAACCGCCGCGGTCCGGCGACCGAGGGCCGGGCCAATGCCGCACTCTGACGGACAGGCGCCGCCGGAGAAAGCCCGCACGTGCTAAGCTCCCCGCTCATCCACATCTACCCGCTGCCGGTCTCCGGACAGACCGACTAGTCGCCGGCGCGTGGTTCTCCGAAACCGTAGATGCTTCTCTTGTGCCTCTCTCTGGGTACCTAGAAGCGTATCCTCGCAGACCAAAGGGGCAGGCCATTCCTTTCCGACGGCTGGAATCTTCCACCAACGAGCCGCACCCGGTGCGCAGCGACCCGGATTCCGGGCTGCTGCACGCGGAGCTCCTCAGTATCGACCAGCTCACGCGGCATGCAGTGGCGCTGGCGGGAAGCCACGGCATCGACCGACGTCCCGGCAGAGACAAGCTGCTCCCCAGGTTGGCCGACAACGAACGGGTCCTTTTCGAGGCATATGGGGTGGTCACGGCAGCGGTCGCCGCGAAGCAACGGATCACGCCGGCAGAAGCCTGGTTGCTCGACAACTTCTACCTGATCGAGCAGCAGATCGCTCTGGCCCGCCGGCACCTGCCGCCCGGCTACAGCCGGCAGTTGCCACGACTGACCGACGGCCCTTCGACGGGCTTCCCGCGGATCTACGACGTCGCCCTCGACTTGATCTCCCACCAGGACGGTCGCATCGACCGGGACAACGCGGCGGCGTTCGTCGCCGCCTACCAGACCGCCGCTCCGCTGAACCTTGGGGAGCTGTGGGCTTTCCCGATCATGCTGCGGCTGGGCCTGCTCGAGAACCTCCGGCGCGTGGCCTCGCGGATCGCGCGCCGCCGCGAGGAGCGCGACGTGGCGATCGCCTGGGCCGACCGCATGCTCGAGGTGGCCGAGGAAGAGCCCAAGCGACTTATCCATGTGCTGGCCGAGTTCGCCGATGCCGACGTGCCTCTGACCGCGCCGTTCGTCGAGGACTTCTACGCCCGGTCCAGGCCCAGGGCCCCGCCCTGGCGTTCGTTCAGAGCCTGGCTGGAGCATCGGCTTTCCGAGCAGGGTCGTGAACGCGGTGCAGCTGTTGGAGGCCGCCAGCCGCATCGCTGCCGCCGACCAGCTCTCCATCGCGAACAGCATCGGCAGCCTGCGCTTCATCTCGGCCATGGACTGGGGAGAGTTCGTCGAGCAGCTGAGTCTGGTCGAGCACCTGCTGCGACTCGACCCGGCCGGATGTCTACGCCCATCAGGATTTCCTCACCCGCGACCGCTACCGGCATGCCGTCGAGGCCGTGACGCGCGGCAGCGAGCGCAGTGAGGTGGAGGTGGCGCGAGGGGCTGCTCGATCTGGCTCAGGCCGCGGAGCGCCAGGACGGGCCGAGAAGACCGGCACGGCCCATGTCGGTCACTACCTCATGGGCAGGGGCAGGCCTGCTCTCGAGCGTGCCATGGGCACCAAGGTGCCGCTCATGACGCGGCTCACCCGGGTGGCGCGTCCTCTTCGCCTCTTCCTGTACCTCGCGCCCATGGCGTCCTGACCGCGCTCGCGGTGGCCTTCCTCTTGACCTACGTGGTGGCGGTCGGCCAGGGTTACGCGCGGCCCATCTTCTTCGGCATCGTCGGCCTCGTCGCGCCTCCGCCTTGGTGGTCCCCGTCGTCAACATGCTGATCACGCTCACGGTGCCCCCGAGGGTACTGCCTCGCCTGGACTTCTCCGAGGGGATCCCGGCCGCTCACCGCACCATGGTGGTCGTCCCCACCATGCTGACTCGGCCCGAGGGCGTGCCGGGTCTTCTGGAAGCCCTGGAGATACGCTATCTGGGCAACCGCGATCCCAACCTGACTCTTTGCCCTGCTCACGGATTTCCGCGATGCTCCGGAGCCGACCCAACCGGGTGATGAAGAGCTGATCGGTCTCGCCCGCGCCGGCGTGGAGGCGCTCAACGAAACGTATGGCGAGGACCGTCCCGGCATCTTCTATCTGTTCCACCGACCAAGGGTCTGGAATCCCCACGACCGGGCATGGATGGGCTACGAGCGCAAGCGGGGCAAGCTCGAGCAGTTCAATGCCCTGCTTATGGAAGCCCGTTCGAGCGACACCCCGTCGACCGCCGCATTCTCCGACATCGTGGGTGACCTGTCCATCCTCGGATCGATCCGGTACGTCATCACCCTCGACACCGACACGCAGCTTCCCCGAGACGCCGCCTCGACGCTGGTCGGCAACATGGCCCACCCGCTCAATCGGCCGGTGTACGACCCGGACAAGGGCCGTGTCGTCGACGGCTACGCGATCCTGCAGCCCCGCGCCTCGATCAGCCTCACCAGCAGCCGCGGCTCCCGGTTCACGCGCCTGTTCGCCGGCGAAGCGGGCATCGATCCCTACACGCGCGAGGTCTCGGACGTCTATCAGGATCTCTTCGGCGAAGGATCGTTCGTCGGCAAGGGCATCTACGACGTCGAGGCCTTCTCGCAAGCGGTGCAGGGACGGTTCCCGGAGAACCTCATCCTCAGTCACGATCTCATAGAGGGCGGCTACGCGCGCTCGGCTCTGGTGACCGATGTCGACCTCATCGAGGAGCACCCCGTCAGCTACGCCACGGAGGCCAGCCGGAGACACCGCTGGACGAGGGGCGACTGGCAGCTCGCCGGCTGGCTGCTCCCGCGCGTGCCCGGACCGGACGGCAAGCGACAGCGGAACCCGCTGTCGCTTCTGTCCGTGTGGAAGCTGTCCGACAACCTGCGGCGCAGCCTCCTACCGGCCGCGCTCATCGCTTTGTGCGTGGGGGGATGGCTGTGGGGCCCCGGACCGGCCTGGCTGTGGCCGCTGTTGGTCGTGGGAGCGCTGTTCCTGCCGCCCCTGGTCACGGCGGCGATCGAGTTCGTCCGCAAACCCGCAGAGCGCAAGTGGCTGCTGCACGTGGCCCTCACCGGCAAGTCCGCTGGTCCGCCCGCTCCTGCGCGCTCTCCTGGGGCTGGTCTTGCTGCCCTACGATGCGCTGGTCTACGTCGACGCCATCGTCCGCTCGGCCGTGAGCATGCTCTTCACCCGGCGCGGGTTGCTGCTCTGGTACCTGCCCTCCTACGCGCGACGCAACGCCCGCCGCACTCCCGGCGACTTCCTTCGCGAGATGTGGATCGCACCGGCCCTGGCTGTGGTCCTGGCCCTGCTCCTGATCTTCGTGCCCTCCACCCGCGTTGCCGATTGGCCGTTCGTCGTCCCCCTGCTGGTGCTGTGGCTGGTATCCCCCCTCGCCGGCTGGTGGATCAGCAGGCCGCTGCGGCCGCCGGCGGCCGAGCTTGAGCGCCCAGCAACAGGCGTTCCTGCGGGCTCTGGCCCGGCGCACCTGGCGATACTTCGCCGACTTCGTCGGCCCCGCCGACAACTGGCTGCCGCCCGACAACTACCAGGAGTATCCGTCATCCATCGCTCGCCCGCGCACCTCCCCCACCAACATGGGCATGGCGCTGCTGGCGAACCTGGTCGCGCACGATTTCGGCTACATCTCCACCGGCGAACTGCTGCACCGGACCGATCGCACCTTGCGGACGATGGAGACGCTCGAGCGCTTTCGTGGCCATTTCTACAACTGGTACGACACGCGCACGCTGGAACCGCTCAACCCGCAGTACATCTCCTCGGTCGACAGCGGCAATCTCGCCGGCAGCCTGCTCGCCCTGCAGGCGGGGCTCCGGAGTTGAAGGACCAGCCGGTGCTGCCCCAACGGCGCTCTGCGCGGCCTCGAGGACACCCTGCTGGCGCTGGCCGCCACACGTCGCCTTCGTCGGCTCCCGGAGATCGCGAGGCAGATCGGGCTCTTGCAGGGCACTTCTGCATCGACCGAACGGGGGCGCGGAGACCCCGGCCGCAGTGCGCAGCGCTGCTGGACGAACTCTCCCGCGGCGCCAAGGCAACTGGTGGCCGCACTGCCCGCCCGGCCCGCGGGCGAGCTCAAGTTACTGGGCGCGGGCCCTCAATCGCCAATGTCGCAGGTTCCGAGACGAGCTAGAGTCGCTGGTGCCCGAACCGAGCCGCTTCAGTACGATGCCCTAGCCTGGCAGAGCGGCGAGCGGAAGCGGCTCCGCGGTCGAGAGACGAGGACCGAAGGCCATCGACGAACTGGTAGCCCGGTGTCACGACCTGTCGGCGATGGACTTCGATTCCCTCTACGATCCGGCGCGCGACCTGCTGAGCATCGGCTACGACGTCGGCGAGCGGCGGCGCGATCCGTCCTGGTACGACCTGCTGGCCTCCGAAGCCCGCCTGACGAGCTATCTGCTCATCGCGGAGGGCCAGGTGCCGCAGAAGCACTGGTTCGCTCTCGGTCGCCTGCTCACCAGCCACGGCGGCGACCTCAGCCTGATCTCGTGGAGCGGCTCGATGTTCGAGTACCTCATGCCGCAGCTGTTCCTGCCCAGCTACGAGAACACGCTGCTGGAGCAGGCCTGCCAGGCCGCCGTCTCGCGCCAGATCGAATACGGCCGGCAACGCCACGTGCCCTGGGGCATCTCCGAGTCGTGCTACAACGCGGTCGACATGAACCAGGTCTATCAGTACCGGGCGTTCGGCGTTCCCGGGCTGGGCTTCAAGCGCGGGCTGGCGGACGACCTGGTCATCGCTCCCTACGCGACCGCGCTCGCGCTGACGGTCGTCCCTCGCGAGGCGTGTCGCAACCTGCAGACCCTCGCAGCAGCGGCTTTCTCGGCGCCTACGGGCTCTACGAGGCGATCGACTACACGCCGTCGCGCGCTGCTCCCCGGGCACGAGCCACGCCGTCGTACGCTGCTTCATGGCGCATCACCAGGGGATGAGTCTGCTGGCCATCGCGCATGCGTTGCTCGATCGGCCCATGCAGCGCCGGTTCATCTCCGACCCGCTGGTCCGCACCACCGAATTGCTGCTGCAGGAACGCATCCCCAAGCAGACCGTGACCGTGCACCCGCGCGCCGGCGAGTCGTCCGCGGCCGGCCGCCCGCCGCGGAGGAGGCCGGCTGCCGTCCACCGCGTCCTCACCGACCCGAACACGCCGCTGCCCGAGGTCCACCTGCTGTCCAACGGCAGCTACCACGTCATGGCCACCCACGCGGGCGGCGGCTACAGTCGCTGGCGCGACCTGGCCGTCACCCGCTGGCGCGAGGACGCGACCTGCGACGGCCACGGCACCTTCATCTACCTGCGCGATCGCAAGACCGGCCGCTATTGGTCGACCGCCTATCCAACCCACGCGCGGCAAGGCCGAGCGCTACGAGGCGGTCTTCGTGCAGGGACGCGCCGAATACCGCAGGCTCGACCACGAGATCGAAACACACACCGAGATCTGCGTCTCGCCGGAAGACGACGTCGAGATCCGCCGCGTCACGCTCACCAACCTCTCCGACGAGACGCGCGAGATCGAGGTGACCAGCTACGCGGAGGTCGTCATGGCGCCGCTGAATGCCGACCTGGCCCATCGCGCGTTCAGCAACCTGTTCGTGCAGACGGAGATACTGCCGCAGCAGAGAGCCATCCTCTGCCAGCGGCGTCCCCGCACGCCCGACGAGCAGACGCCCTGGATGTTCCACCTGTTGGCGGCGCCCGGCGCTGCCCAGCCGTCGAGGCCTCATACGAGACGGACCGCGCCCGCTTCATCGGCCGGGGAAGAACGGCGGCGCATCCCGCGGCGTTCGACGACGAGCGACCGGCCCGGCAGACCTGTCGAACACGGAGGGCTCGGTGCTCGACCCCATCGTGGCGATCCGCAGCACCCTCGTCGCTGTCTCCCGACCAGTCGCCGGACGGTGCAGGTCATCTCCGGCGTGGCGGAAACACGCGAAGCCGCCGTGGCGCTCCTGCAGAAGTACCACGACCGGCACTTCGTCGAGCGCGCCTTCGAGATGGCCTGGTTCGAAAGCCAGGAGGTCCTTCGCCTCCTCAACGTGACCGAGGCGGACGCCCAGGTCTATGGCCGGCTGGCCACGTCGGTCATCTACGCGAACGCCGTGCGCCGCGCCTCCCCCAGTGTCATCGCCCGCAACCAGCTGGGCCAGTCCGGGCTCTGGCGCTTCGGCATCTCGGGGGACCTGCCCATCGTGCTGGTGCGCATCGGTGACGTCAATCGCATCGATCTGGTGAAGCAGGCGCTGCAGGCCCACGGCTACTGGCGGAACAAGGGCCTGGCGTCGGACCTGGTGATCCTGAACGAGGATTTCTCCGGCTACCGGGCGGTGCTCCAGGACCAGATCGTCGGCCTGATCAACGCGGGACCCGAAGCGCTCGTCGTCGACAAGCCGGGCGGTGTCTTCGTCCGGCGGGCGGAAGAGCTTTCCGAGGAGGACCGGGTGTTGTTCCAGACCGTCGCCCGCGTCGTCCTCACCGACACGGTCGAGACCCTGGCCGAGCAGGTGCGGCCGACGGGTGACGACCGAACGTCTGCCCGGCCCCCTCGAGCCGTCGCGACCCCCGGCAGCGGGACGCGGTCGAGCCCCTGCCGATGCGCGACAGCACCTTCCACAACGGCCTGGGCGGCTTCACCGCGGACGGCCGCGAATACGTCATCAACCTGGAACCCGGTCAGAGCACGCCGGCCCCGTGGGCGAACGTCATCGCCAGCCCGCACATCGGCACGGTCGTCAGCGAGAGCGGGCAGCGCGTACACGTGGGTGGAGAACGCGCACGAATTCCGCCTCACCACCTTTCACAACGACCCGCGTCAGCGACAGCAGCGGGGAGGCACTCTACATCCGGGACGAGGAGACGGGCGCCTTCTGGTCGCCGACGCCGTTGCCCGCACCCGGACAGATCCGGGTATGTGTGCCGGCACGGGTTCGGGTACAGCGTGTTCGAGCACTCCGAAGGCCGGCATCTTCTCGGAGGTGTCGACCTATGTGGCCATGGACGCCCCCGTGAAGTTCCTGGCGGTGAAGCTGCGCAACCATTCGGGACGCTCGCGGCGACTGTCTCTCACCGGCTACTGGGAGTTGGTGCTCGGCGAATGGCGGCATGCCAACCTGCATGCATATCCTGACGGAGAGGGACCCGCACACCGGCGCGCTCTTCGCGCGCAACCCGTACTCCAGCCACAGCGCCGGCCGGATCGTCTTCGCGCAGGTGAGCGAAGCGAGACGCACGATCACCGGGAACCGCGCCGAGTTCATCGGACGCAACGGCTCGCTGGCCGACCCGGCGGCGATGCGCCGCACGCGCCTGTCGGGCAAGACGGGCGCGGGGCTCGATCCGTGCGCCGCGATACAGACCGAGATCGAGCTGGCCGATGGGCAGGAGCGCGAGATCGTCTTCATCCTCGGAGCGGCGGACGACGCCGACGAAGCTCGGCGCCTGGTGCAGCGTTTCGGGGGTCCGGCCGGCGCGCGGCAGGCCCTGGAAGCGGTGTGGGCGCACTGGAACCACGCTTCTGGGCGCGGTGTATGTCGAGACCCCGGACCGCGCGCTCGACGTGCTGGCCAACGGCTGGCTGATCTATCAGACGCTCTCCTCGCGGCTCTGGGGCCGTAGCGGCTACTACCAGTCGGGCGGCGCCTATGGCTTCCGCGACCAGTTGCAGGACACCATGGCTCTGCTCCATGCGGCCCCATGGCTCACGCGCGAGCATCTGCTTCGCTGCGCCGAGCGCCAGTTCCGCGAGGGCGACGTGCAGCATTGGTGGCATCCTCCCGGTGGACAGGGCGTGCGCACGCACTCCTCCGACGACTATCTCTGGCTACCGTACGCCACCTGCCGATACGTGCAGGCGACCGGCGATACGGGCGTGCTCGACGAGCAGCTGTCGTTCCTGGAGGGCCGGGAGCTGAACCCCGAAGAAGAGGCCTACTACGACCAGCCCCAGCGTTCCACGGAAGTCGCCAGTCTCTACGAACACTGCGTGCGCTCGATCAAGCACGGCCTGCGTTTCGGCCGGCACGGCCTGCCCTGATGGGAGCCGGCGATTGGAACGACGGCATGAACCTCGTCGGAAACGAAGGCAAGGGAGAGAGCGTGTGGCTGGCCTGGTTCCTGTACGAGAACCTACGCCTGTTCGGCGACCTGGCCAAGAGCCGGGGAGATCAGGACTTCGCCCGCGTTTGCGCCGGCCAGGCGGAGGAGCTTCGGGCCAACATCGAGGCGCACGCCTGGGATGGCGGCTGGTACCGCCGCGCGTATTTCGACGACGGCACGCCCCTGGGTTCCTCGACCAACGACGAATGCCGGATCGACTCGATCAGCCAGAGCTGGGCGGTCATATCGGGGGCCGGGGACCCGGCGCGGCGCTCAGGTCGCGATGGCGGCGGTCGACCAGCTCCTGGTCGACCGCGACGCCGGCCTCATCAAGCTGCTCGATCCGCCGTTCGACACGTCGGCCCTCGAGCCCGGCTACATCAAGGGCTACGTGCCCGGTGTCCGCGAGAACGGCGGCCAGTACACGCATGCCGCCATATGGGCCGCGATGGCGTTCGCCATGATGGGCGACGTGGAACGAGCGTGGGAGTTGTTCTCGATGCTCAACCCCATCGATCACGGCAGCACGCCCGACGGACATGGAGGTCTACAAAGTCGAGCCCTACGTCATGTGCGCCGACATCTACGGCGCGCCGCCTCATACCGGTCGGGGAGGCTGGACGCTGGTACACAGGCGCCGCCGGGTGGATGTACCGGCTCGCGGTGGAAACGCTGATCGGCCTTCATCTGGAGGTGGACAGGCTCCGCGTGGCTGCCGCGGGTCCCTGCCGATTGGCAATCGTTCAAGGTCCACTACCGCTACCGCGAGACCTTCCACCACATCACTCTCACGCGGGTGGAGGTGAAGCCCGAGCGCGCGAGCGCGTCCGACTCGTCCGGCGCATCCGACTCGACCGACGCGCCCGTGGACGATGTCGGGCCGGTGACCCGCATCGTCATGGACGGGGTGGAACTGGAGCAGTCCGGGCCATCGCAGGGAACCATCCCGCTGCTGGATGACCAGCAAGACCACTTCATCGAGGTGGAGTTTCGCTAGAGGCGACGGCTTCGCCTCGGGACGTCTGCTACGCGCCGCAGCCTCCTAGCCCTGCCGGCGATCGAGCCTTCCCAAGAGGCTGATGAGCCAGCCCGGATTGTCCAGTACCGAGCCGACCCCGAACCCGATCAGGCCGAACCCGATGGACCATACCAGGGCTTCCCAACCGAGCCAGTGCCAGATCACGGCTGCTACGACTCCTATGATCATTCCGATGTATGCGCGGCGCATGTGGTCTCCTGCTCAGTTGACGGGCACGGACGGGGTGAGAACGGTCGCGTAGGTCAGCGTCAGGTCGATCGGCTGCGGCGGTAAGCCCAGCATGTCCCAGAAACTCCCATCGAGGGCCGCCCTGGCCTGTTCCTCGACTCGGGGCGCATTCGCGCCTCTCTCCAGTCTCAGATGCAGATCCAGTCTGCGCCCATGGGAGAAGGGTGCGGCGTCGACGATCCCGTCGACCTCCTTGAGTCGCTGGACCGCGGCCCGACGAACCACGACTGGGCTCACCAGGGTCGCACCTGCCGCGCTCCTTTCGATGAGGACGGTCGCTCGAGTCATGGGAGCTCGCGCGAACTGGGCCACGAGGATGATGAGTGCGACCAGGCCAAGAAGGGCACCCAACAAGGCGGCGAGCCAGGCGGCGATAGATGGCTGGGCCACCCAGCGCGTGGCGGTAGCGATCCACTCCCGCCACGTGGCATCGATCAGACCTGTCCCTTCCAGGATGAGGAGGACGGCGACTGCGAACAGCGCGGCCCATCCGAGCCAGGCCGATATGCGCTGGACCGATCTCACTGTACCCTCCGCTTGGTTTCGCGGCCGGTGGTGATCTGGTACTTGACGGTCTCCGCCAAACCCAGCTGCTCGAGTTGCCGCCTGACGCTGGCGCCTGCTTGATCGACCAGTTCGAATGGTCGGCTCGGAGCGAACGGAGTCACCACCCTGAGGTGGCGGCCCTTGGCTTCCACCCCGATCGTGGGATCCACCTCGAGACGAAGCCTGTACTCGATCGCTTCCGCCACGGAGACCACATCCAACAAGGTCGTACCCGTCTTCTCATCTCGTATCACGGGAAGAGTCCGCGGCCGACGCGGCACCATCACGACAGCGAGAAAGGCCGCGAGCACCAGAAGACCCGCTCCCACGAGGACGGCCGCCCCGCTCGAGAGCGGGGCGGACACCCAGGTGGCGAAAGACTCAGCGGCGTTCACGAACCAGTCTTGGGGACCGACGACCCCGTACATCACGAGGCCGACGGCCGCCAATGCGGCCACGGCGAAGATCAGCAGCCCGAACAGGCGCAGGACCAGCCCTCTTAGGCGCGGCCAGTTGAACACGTGACTACTCTACCCGCGCTCCGGTCGGAGAAGCTTCTTCGGAGGGGATGAAGAGGTCGTCGACTTCGATGTTGACTTCCTTGACGATCAGTCCGGTACCACTCTCCACCTTCCCGATGACGTTCTCCCGAAGAGCTTGGGCAACGATCGGGATGGAGTAGCCGTATTCCATGACGATGACGAGATCTATAGCCGCTTCCTTCTTGCCTACCTCGACGTTGACGCCCTGCGATAGCGAGTCGCCGGAGCGCACGCGCCCGACCAAGCGCCGGAACGACTTGCCGAGTCCGTGGACCCCTTCCACCTCTCGGGCGGCGATACCCGCCATCTTGGCAACCACGGCGTCGGCGACCGTCGTTATGCCTCGATCTGTCTGAAGGATGAAACCGTCGTTGCCCAGCGCTTTCTCGGCTGTGATGTCGTTTTGCGCTTGCGTATCTGCTCCGGCCATCTGTGGCCTCCCTTCGGCAGTGTGCGTATGAATCCAGTCTCAGTCTAACGGGCGATTCGCCGGACGGGTACCACCACAAGGGGCCAATGATGGTGCAGTGCAGGAGATGGCGATGTGGGTGCTGCAAGCACCCATGCCTTCGGCGAGCAGACCGTAGAACTCAGGCCGCCTGTCCTTGAGCATATCCACCTCCAGCTCCCCTGGTATGACGACCTTGTGCTTCTGGTCGGCCGCAGACGGATCGATGTCGGCCAGGATCAAGTCCTCGACGAAGTGCTTGCCCTCGACCAAGGCGGCGCCCGTGTGATCCACTATCTTGCTCCGTCCGATGAACCTGACCCCTCGCTCTTCCCCGGCCCGGTTGGCCGCGACATGGTTCATGACGTTCTCCCGGGCTCTGGTCTGCACGATGTGGTCGGGGACGAACTCGATATCGTCGGGCCAGTTGGTGGCTGTCACCAGGATCTGAGCACCCATCAGAGCCAACACCCGGGGGTACTCGGGAAAGTCGAGGTCGTAGCAGATGCTGAGTCCGATCCTCCCCAATCTGGTCTCGTGCACCTTGGGGGCAAGGTTTCCCGGGCGGAGGAAGCGGTCCACCCCCAGAAAGGGCAGATGCAGCTTGCGGTACTTGCCTATCAGTCCGTCGGGGCCGATCAATGCTGAGGCGTTGTAGTAGTCGTCGCCATCCTTCTCCAGCAGACCCACGACCGCATGCACATCGAGTCGGCGGCACGCCTCGGCGACGGCATCGGTGCTCGGGCCCGGGATGGGCTCGGCCACCGGAATGGCCTCCTCCAGACTGCCGAAGACATAGCCGCTCAGCGCCGCTTCCGGGAAGACGACCAGCTGCGCTCCGGCACCGACGGCGGTGCTCAAGAGCTCGACGCAGCGGGCAAGGTTGCCGGCGACATCGGCCAGCTTCGGATCCATCTGCACCGCCGCGACACGGATGGTGTTGGTCACAACTCGCCTCCTCCTCAGGACTTGCCCGGATTGCCTGACCGGTGATGACTATCCGAACAGTGTATCGGGTACCTCGATCTGCAGCATGTGCTCGGGGCAGCGACCTCGCATGAAGGGAACAAGGTCCCATGAGTCCTGAAATCACTTCCCAAGTCCTCCTGATCGACTCCTCGGACAGAGACGCGGCCGTCAGAAGCCTGTTCGAGAATGCCCGCCTGACCGGCCTTTCCGGGAAGAGCGTGGTCCTCAAAGCCAATTTCAACAGCGCCGACCCCTTTCCGGCCTCGACGCACCCCGACACACTTCGGGCGATCGTGACGGTGCTGAAGGAGGCTGGAGCAGGCGAGATCACTCTGGCCGAAAGAAGCGGCATGGGAGATACCCGCGAGAACCTCGAGCGCTTGGGGATGTTCGACCTGGCCGAACAGTCGGGCTTCAAGATCGTAGTCCTGGACGAGGAGCCCAAGGATAGGTGGGCCCACATCGGGCGAGGCGAGACCCATTGGCTAAGAGGCTTCTACATGTCCAGGGTGGTTCTCGAGTCGGACGTCGTGATCCAAACATGCTGTCTCAAGACGCACGGGTATGGTGGCCACTTCACGATGTCACTCAAGAACTCAGTCGGTCTGGTGGCCAAGAAGATCCCTGGAGGCCTGTACGACTACATGTGGGAGCTCCACGGCTCTCCATACCAACGGCTGATGATCGCCGAGATCAACAAGTTCTACAAAGTGGACTTCGTGATCGTGGACGCGGCGAAGGCGTTCATCAGCGGGGGCCCGGACAAAGGAACAGAGGTCGAACCGGGACTCATGCTTGCCGGCAAGGACAGGGTGGCCGTCGACGCGGCGGGAGTGGCGATCCTGAGAGAGTTCGGAGCATCCAGCTTGATGAAGAAACCGGTCTTCGAGCTGGACCAGATACGGAGAGCGGCAGAACTCGGAGTCGGAGCCTCATCCGCTTCGGCTATGGAGTTGACGCCGCTCGACGAACGGGGTCGGGAAGCCGCCGACAAGATTCGAACCATCCTCGCCCAAGAGTAGCCGCATCGAGAGAGCGGGCGCCCTCGGCGCGAACCAGACTATCGCAGACTATCGAAGAGTTGCTGGAGTGGGCAGCGCCTCGAGCCCCAACAACTCCGGTCCCAACAACTCCGGTTGAACCCGATAGCCGGTGTAGAGGAGCGCGGCAACCGCCGCTTCCCCTTCCTGCGACTCGACGAAGTACCGCAGCTTCATCTCGTCCTGCTGGTCGTCCTCCCAAGGGAGGTCGATCGAGCCTGACGGCGTCGCGGCCGTTGTGGGGGTCCACACAGAGGCGCTCATGGGGCGAGTCGAGGACGGCCGCTGTTGTGCAGCCTCGCCGCTTGCAGAAACGATGATGACAAGAGCCAGGGCGGCGGCGACAAGCAGGGAAGCAAGAACGTACCCGACTCTCACCTTCATCTCTCGCACCCCCATGCTACTGGCCTACGGGGCGCCCTCCTGGCGCTCTCTATCCGGGAAGAGCGACCCGTGCTCCCATGACCGACGTGCAGGCCACACCCTCTGTTGACGAAGTTGTCCTGGGATTGGTTTCGAACCCCGCAAGTCGACTATAGTGAAAAACGACCTCAAGCTGATGCGCTCGGTAACCATCCAGACCGAGGGGTGAAACATCATGCATCTCAGCCATCTACTCACAGACGAGCAGCGCGCGATACGGGACATGATCCGCAGCTTCGTCGACCGAGAGATCATCCCGAAACGCGAAGAACTCGAGCAGGACCACGCTTCCGTAGAGGAGGTCCTCCGCAAGCTCGTGGATCTGGGTATCCAACGCAGCGGCTACCCGGAGGAGTACGGAGGCGATGGCGGAGTCTCGAACGTGACGCTGAGCATCATCTGCGAAGAGCTCGCGCGCGGCGATGCGGGAGTGAGCCTGAGCGCCGGCATCAACGCCGGGATGATCCTGCAGCCGGCCATGCTCGCCGGCAACAAGGCGGTTCTCGATCGCTTCGTGCCCGCCTTCTGTGGCGATCAGGTGAACTACGCCTGCTTATCGATGACCGACTCCACGGGGGGAGCCGACACCGAGAACCCGCTCCTCGGAGGCCGCGGGATCAAGACCCGCGCAAGGCTCGAGGGGGACGAATGGGTGATCGACGGCAACAAATCGTGGCCTACCCATGCCGGCATCGCCAGCGTCTACCTGACCGTGTGCAACACCGATCCGTCCCTTGGCGACGACGGCGTGGCTCTCATCTACGTACCCGGCGACGCGCCCGGACTGACCTTCGGCAAGCCGGAGCGCAAGATGGGCTACTGCACCTCCGTGAACACGAGCGTTTTCTACGATGGCGTTCGGGTCCCCAGGGAATACCGGGTGGCCGGCCAGGGACACGACGCGCACTTCTACCATGCGATAGCCTCCGGAGCCCAGTGGCATAACGCCACGCAGTCTCTGGGTATCTCCCAAGCGGCATTCGACATCGCGCTGGAATACACTGGGGTCAGGATCAGCAACGGCAAGCCGGTGCGCGAGTGGTCCTTAGCGGCCGGCATCATCGCGGACATGGCGATCAAGCTCGAGATCATGCGCGGCTCGGTCTACAACCTGGCCACGATGATGGACGAGCATGGAGCCTACCCGCCGCTCTACTCCAGGGAGATGGTCTCGAAGGCGAGCATCGTGCGCAGTTACGCCGCCGATGCCTCCGTGTGGATCTGCAACAAGGCGGTGGAGTTGTTGGGCTCGAACGGTCTATCGCCGGAATATGGCCTCGAGAAGTGCCTCCGTGACTCCAAGATCACCCAGGTGGTGCTGGGAGGGCAGCAGATCGCCAAGTACCGCGTGGCCAGAGGGTACTACGACTACTCCGTGTAGACGTGGTGGAGCAGTCACTATCCAATCGTGGACGCCAGGAGGAGATGGAGAGCATCAAATGAACAGCATTCAGTTCGAGAAGGCTTATGATCTGAGCGTTCTGACCTATTCCGACATGCAGATGCATCCCGCGGAGGAGGCGGCAGGCGCGCGGACCTTGGTCGAACGCCACGATATGGCCGAAGGTGCGCCTCCCATGTGTGGTGGGGGTAGGGGACCTGCGCCGGGATGGCCCATCTTTCACGACGTGCAGATCACGACACACACGGGAACGCATGTCGACGGGACCTGGCACTTCAACAAGCAGGGAAAGAGAATCGACCAGTTCCCGCTCGACGCCTTCATGGGAACGGGCGTCGTGCTCGATTTCAGGCATCTGGCGGACTGCGCGCCCATCACGGGGGAGGACCTCGAGAGGGCGGAGCCCAGGATCGAGGAAGGCGACATCCTGCTCATCAACACAGGCCGGCACAAACGATTCGGGAGCAAGGAGTACGGCACCCTGCACCCTGGACTCGACGGCGTTGCTGCGGAGAGATTCTTGCTCGAGAAGAAGATCAAGATGATCGGCATGGATACGATCTGCGTGGAACCGGGCAGCGAGCAGGATCACTGGGACCATCCGCTGCATCGAGTCTGCCTCATCGAGAACGAGATACTGCTCATAGAGAATCTGGGGGGACAGATCGACGAGGTGACCGGAAAGCGGTGCTACATCATGGCCCTTCCCATCAAGCTAAACGCCGATTCCGGCCCGGCCAGGGTCATTGCGCTTGCCTGACGGCTCCGGGGCTACTGGCTTAGGCGCCATCCACGGCCTTCGCCGGCCCGGGCGCGGATGAGGAGCGAAGCCGCCCCATAGGCGAGCGCCGGCACCGCGACCATCCCCAGGGCGAACCGGAACCCGACTGAGCTGGCCAGGGGACCCAGGAGGTAGGGGAACACGATGCTGCCCAGACCTCCCGATAGTATGAACAACGATGTCGCCACCGCCGCCTGCCACCCGGGGAAGCGGCCCGCGTAGCTTCCGATGAGCCCGTAGGAGGCTGAGGCTCCCAGGCCGGCGCCCACAGCGAATACCAGAGAGACGACCTGCGAGGGCGCCAAGGCGAGGGCCACGACGAAGACGGCCAGCGTACAGGCGCAGACCAAGAGCAGGCGCGCCGGAGAGTAGCGCCGGGTCAGCGTCATCACCGTCAACCGGCCTGCGATCAGACCCACCCAAAAGAGCGTGACGCTCAGACTCGCCCAGGTATCGCTGGCACCGAAGACCTCGATCTCGAACTTGGGCAGCCAGATGTTCAACGTCATCTCCGCCCCCACGTAGGTGAAGCCCGCGATCACTATCCCGAGCAGCAGCTTGCGGTCGTGGGCGACCACCTCCCGAAACTGCGAAAGGCGGACGTTCTGGCGCCCGCACACGTCGAGCAAGGGCAGGAACCCGGCGGTCGCCGCGACCAGGAGGGCGAGGCAACCCTCGGCCACGAGGATCCAGCGCCACGAGACGCCCGCGTCCAAGGCCACGCCGATGATCAGGGGGACGCTCATCATGGCCAGCGCGAAGAACAGGATCATCCGCAACGCCGCCGCCGCCCTGTCCTGCTTCATGTGCGCGGAAACCCACACCCAGCAGGTGGTGTTGATGAGCGCTCCGCTGAAACCGACCAACAGATAGGCTGCGAACAGCGACCAAAGGTTCCAGGGAACCAGTCCTGCCGCTACCAGCCCCACGCCCTGCAGGACGGTCGCGCCCACGAGGACCCCCTTCGCCGAGAGTCTCGCCAAGGCCGTATTCAGGACGACGATGGCAGCGACGTTCCCCAGGAAGAGTCCGGCGCTGATGAGCCCACCCTGGTCGAGGGGTATGCCCAGATCGGTCATCATGGGATCGAGCAAAGGCCCCAGCGAGACTATGGCCATCGCAACTAGGAACTGGCTGGGGTAGAGCGGGATCCGATGTCGTAGGCTGGGATTGGCGAGAGTGGCGTCGGCAGGGTAGGAACTGGCGGCGGAGTTATCGGGAGTCATGCAACCCAAGATGGCACGAAAGCGTGGGAAATGCCACCGACTCCGCAGGCCACCGACTCCGCGGACCACCGCCGCGGCGGACGATCAGCCAGGCAGCCTCAGAGCCTTCGCCATCACCTCCATCGGATGCACCACCCGTCGTCCGGTCCCCATCTCGATCTGGGAGCGACACGAGATGCCGCAGGCGACGACATCCCCGGGGTGCCGCTCGATCTGGTCGAAGAGCTGAGCCCCGATGGCGCGTGAGAGACGAGAGTATTCCTTCTTGTAGCCGAACGAGCCCACCATGCCGCAGCAGAGCGCCTCGACCTCATGAACGGTGACGCCCGGGATGAGACGCAGCAGCTCGGCAGGGACCGAGCCGATCCCCAAGCTCTTCTGGTGACAATGGCCATGCACGATGTAGGTTTCCGGCAGCGCGTTCAGCACGACATCGAGCTGCCCGGCCCGCGCACGCATCACCAGGTACTCGGTGATGTCGTAGCTGCGCTCCTGAATGCGGCGGAGACGACCGTCGTCCGCATGCGTGGCTTCGAGCAGCCTCGCATAGTCGTCGCGCACCGCCGAAAGGCAGGAGGGTTCGATGAACAAGACGTCGTACCCCTCATCCACCAGACGACCGAGTTCGGCAAGGTTCTTGACGGCCCAATCCCGGGGCTTGCTCAGCAGGCCTTGGCTCAGTGCCGCTCTACCGCAACACGAGTTGTGGGCGATGACGACTTCCAAGCCTGCATGTTCGAGTACCTCCACCGCAGCCCGCCCCACGTGAGGCAGGTTGTGATTGATGAAGCAGTCCACGAAGAGGGCAACGCGGCCGGTCGCCGGCTCGTCCCGGGGTTCGTCCCGGCCGATGCGCCGCACTGCCGGCCGGCGCCCCCACCAGTCGCGGAACGTGTCGCGCTCGTAGGCGGGCATCTTGCGCGACGAGTCGATGCCGAGCCGCTCGAGAGACAGACGCGCGGGAGCCGTGCGCATCGCGGCGTTCGCGATCGGAGACAGGGCACTGAGACCCTTGCCCATGAGGTCCGTGCGGGCAAATACGCGCTCCCTTGTCCCCGTGCCGTACTCCTCGTTGTTTCGTTCCCGGATGACGGTGTTCAGCCAGGGGATATCGATCTTGACCGGACAGACCTCGGTGCAACGCGAGCAGGTGGTGCAGAGGCCGTTGAAATCCCAGGCGGGGGAGTGACCCTTTGTCACGTAGGTCCAGGCGCATCCGATGCCTCCCGGGTAAGGGTCGCCCCCGTACACGTGACCTCCCGACCACCGAATACGGCGCGCAGGTGTTGAGGCAGGCGCCGCACCTGATGCACCTCAGAGCTTCGCGCAGTTCGCCGTCGGCGAGAGCCTGCGTCCGCCCGTTGTCCAGGATGATCAGATGGAACTCTCGCCGGCTTCCGTCCGGACGGCCCAAGAGCGGAGAGGCCTGGCGCCCGGTGATGAGCGACACGTAACTCGTCATCTTCTGCCCGGTGGCGCTGCGGGGCAGGAGTTCGAGGAAGACGGCGAGGTCGGCCAGTCTGGGGATGAGCTTCTCCCGGCCCACCACAGCCACATGGATGGGAGGAAGCAGTGTGGTCAGGCTCGCGTTACCTTCGTTCTCGACCAGGACGATGGAACCGGTCTCGGCGATGGCGAAGTTCGCGCCCGTGATCCCCATGCCGGCCCGCAAGAAGTGCTTGCGCAGATCCTCCCGGACCAGCCTCGTAAGCCCCTCTGCATCTTGCGGCGGATCGGCGATGCCCATCTTCTCCGAAAGCAGCCGAATGATCTCTGCCTTGCTCTTGTGGATGGCAGGAACCACGAGATGACTGGGACGCTCCCCAGCCAGTTGGATGATCCGCTCGCCCAGGTCGGTCTCCACCACGGTCACCCCGGAGCGCTCCAGAGCGGAGCCAAGGTGGATCTCTTCGGTGGTCATCGATTTCGACTTGACGACCAGGTCGACGGACCGCTCCCGCGCGAGATCGCAGATGTAGGCGCAGGCCGTCTCGGCGTCCTGTGCACGCACGACGATCGCTCCGGCGGCGCTCGCCCTGCTCTCGAACGTTGCGAGCAGTTCCTCGTGCCGGTCGAGCGCCTCGTTCTTGACGGTCTTCGCCCTTTCGCGTAGTTCCTCGAAGCGGGTCCGCGAAGGCCAGGCTGCCGCTCGACGCTCGTGCATGGTGCCCATGGCTCGGCCCATCGCTTCCCGCAGTCCGGAGTCGGCGAGAGCGCGGTCGATCTCCTGAGCGATGTCTCTCTCGTGGCGCTTAGTCATCGATGACCACCACGTCCATGCCGCAGAGGTCCGTGCACTCCGACCACGGTGGTGAGTTCGATGTCGGAGGTGCGGGACGGCCCGGTGACGAACGCGAGACGAGAGCCCGGGATGGCGATCAGCGGTGCCGCCTGGGCGAGGGCGGCCGCCAGATCCGGATAGATGTCAGTTGCTGGAGAGCAGGACCACGCAGTGCGGCGGCAGGGTGGAGATGAGCCCCTCAAGACCCAGCCCGGGTCCGATCAGCACCGTGCCCGAAGCCGCGACTCCGGCCAGCGCGCGGCACAGGCCCGCATCGGCCTGGGGTAATGCCTTGGCCGCCGCATCGCTTCCGTTGTCGGAAACTATCTGGACGCCGCGGCTCCGCAGTTCCTCGACTACTCCGTCGAGCCCGGCCGCGGCGACGACGGAACGGTCGTCTTGCAGGAGCCGCAGAAGGCATTCCGCCACCTCGCCCGGCGAGACTCGGACTGCCTGCGCCTGGACCGCTGCCGATTCCCGCAGGAATCTTTCGACCGGTCCCTGCTCCGTCACTGCGTCACCCTTCTCCGAGGATATGCCGGCGCCTACGTGATCTGCAGTTCCCTTAGCTTGCTCTCGCAAGGATCGTCTCTTCCCAGGATGTCGTACCCTTTTCGCACCTGCGACAATGTCTCATACAATGCCCGGCAGCACTGCCGTCCCGCACTGATAGGGAATGGACTCTTAGATGCAATACGAGAGAATCGCGGTAATGGGTGCGGGTTCGATGGGAACCCTGCTAGGTGCCTGCCTTACCCGGGCCGGGCTGCCCGTCGACCTCATCGATGTGAACCGGGAGCACGTGAACGCCCTGAATGCCGATGGAGCCACGATAACCGGCACGGTGGCCTTCAACGTGCCGGTCGCGGCACTCACGCCCGACGCGATGACGGGACGGTACGACCTCGTGTTCCTGCTGGTGAAGCAGACCCACAACGAGACTGCCTTCGCCCAACTCGGACCTCATCTTCATGACAAGAGCGTGGTTTGCACCCTCCAGAACGGGGTCCCGGAACCTGCGGTCGCAGCAGCCCTGGGCGAGAAGCGCACGTTGGGCTGCGCCGTGACCTGGGGGGCCACCTTCTCGGCGCCCGGTGTGGCCGAGTCCACCACGGCCAGAGAGAAGTGGCACTCCGCGTTGGGCACCATGGACGGGACTATCACGGAACGGGCGGGAGAGGTCCAGAACATCCTATCTCTCATGTGCGCCACCGCGCTTGTCGACGATCTCATGGGGATCCGCTGGAGCAAGCTCCTGGTCAACTGCGCATTCAGCGGGATGTCGGCAGCCCTGGGCTGTACGTTCGGTCAAGTACTGGCCAGCGAGAAGGCTCTTAGGTGCGCTCAGCACATCGCTCGGGAGTGCATACGTGTCGCGGAAGCTCAGCGCATCCGCTTGGCCCCGCTGTCGCCTGGAGAGGACTTCAAGGCTCTGATGGATTTCGACACCGAAGAAGAGCGGGTGGCCACCTCCTGGATCTACCACGAGCTGTGGGGAGCCGCGTCGTCCGGCAAAGCAAGCATGCTTCAGGACCTCGAGAAGGGCAGGAAGAGCGAGATCGAGTTCATCAACGGCCTTCTGAGCGATACGGGGCGTGAGCATGGCGTACCCACGCCTGTGAACGACACAGTCGTAGAAGTGGTCGAAGGTATCGAAGACGGTCGCTACAGACCGGTCATGGAGAATCTCGATCTGTTCGATCCCAAGCCGGCTGGATCTACTTGATCTCGTCTTCCTCCTGCCCACCGTCGATGCGGGGACGAATGACCTTGCCCTTCTTCTCGGCTTCGCGAACGAGCCCGGCTTCTTCGTGAGCCCAATGCCAGTAGTTGACTTCGTGCGGTGAGTGTTCGGTGGCGGTCACGTACATCTCCGCTGCGAAGGAGTTGCGCACCTCGTTCGCGATGTCTTCCTTCCAGGGCTTGCGTAGCTGCTGGGTGGTGATGCGGCGGGTCACCCGCGAGCCGGTGCGCATGATGAGCTCCGCGATCTCCCAGGCGCGTTTGTAGCAGGATTCGACGTCGGGGCAGATCTCGTTCACCAGACCGAGAGCAAGCGCCTTTCGGGCGGTGATTATCTCGCCGGTCAACTCGGCGTAAGCGTATCTCTTGCGGCCCATGAGTTCGCGCCAGGCGATCTGCACGCCGTCACCGGGGACCATGTTGACGCGGAAATGCATCTCCGTCGTCCAGGCATCCTCCGTGCACAGGGTGATATCGCTGAACAGCACCAGATCGGTGTGGAAGGCGGCGCCGTTCCAGACTCCGATGGTGGGCACCTCGACGTCGAAGATCTGGCCCTCGATGTCGTTCGTACCGTCGTAGTACTGATAGTCGTACATCCTGTAGGCGACTTCCGGATTCGAGGCGAACTCGGTGGCGGGTTGCCAGTTTCCCTCTTTGTCGACCCGGCCTATGCCCTTCATGAAATCCTTGCCCGTGCCGCCCAGGATTATGACCTCGTTGTCAGGGTCCCGGCCCACCCAGTCGAAGAAGTAGTGAAGGCCTTGGTGGGCGGGAGCTCCCCACTGCAGGCTGTCGCCGTTGGTGTGGAGTCGCGCTTCGAGGATGCCGTTCTCCCGCTTCATCAGGAAGCAATGCTTGAGCTTCTCCGAGTACTCCTCAAAAGGCATGTGAGGGATCGTCCCCAGCTCTTCCGGCGGAATCTCCTGGCGTTTCCCTGCGTCGGATTCATAGTTCGCTCTGATCATCACTTCCTCCTGAAGTTGATGGAATGACCCTGTCGTTCCTACACACCACTTCATCATACGTCCTCTGGACCCAGGACAGCTGCCTTGAAGCGTGTAAACGGTTTCGGCCGTCCTGGCCGACCTTTGAGATGATGGAGTCACGAACAGCGGACGCATGGCAACCGAACCGGAGGCGAACGATGGCTATCGAAGATCTCTTTTCCTGCCACGGCAAGGTCGCATTGGTCACGGGAGCGGCGAGCGGTCTCGGCTTCATGTTCGCTCAGACCATGGCGGAGGCGGGGGCGGATGTGGCCTGCGCAGATATCGACGCAGGCGGCCTTGCGGCCGTGGTCGCAGCGGTCGAGGCGAATGGTCGACAGAGCCATCGCTATCCCCTGTGATGTGTCGAAGGAGGACGATGTCAAAGCGATGATCGAACGGACTGTCGAAAGCCTCGGCGGACTGGACATCCTCTTCAATAACGCCGGCATCGCGCAATTGCCCAGGCCCGTCCACGAACTCCCCACTGAGGATTGGAAGAGAGTCATCGACATAGACCTTCATGGGGCCTTCTACTGCGCCCGCGAGGCCCTGAAAGTCATGGTGGCTCAGCGTAGTGGCAAGATCATCAACATCTCTTCTATCTGGGGCTTCGTCGGCTCGTCCAGCCTGCAATCCTGCCCGGCCTACAACGCGGCAAAGGGAGCCCTGATCAACTTCACTCGCGAACTCGCCCTCTGCTATGCGCCGTACGGTATCAATGTGAATGCCATCTGCCCCGGCTTCATCAAGACCAAGATCGGCAACAGCTGCTCGGACGACCCGAAATGGATCGAGCAGGCTCTCCCATTGGTTCCCCTTGGACGGATAGGAATGCCGGCCGAGCTCAAAGGACTGGCGCTTCTCCTGGCCTCGGATGCCTCCAGCTACATGTGTGGAGACTGCATCGCGATAGACGGAGGCTACCTGGCCGGGTAGCGGGTCTCACCGCGCATCTGAGGGGCCGAACGCAATGACTGCGAGATCATCGGCCAGATGCCCTCCGGCGAATTCGGTTGCACTCGAAACCAGCGCGTCAACCATCTGCTGAAGGTCGATAGTGCCCGTGCCGGCGAGTTCCTGCAGCACCCTTTGCTCGCCGAACATCTCAATCCCCTCGCCGAGCTTCAGTGAGTCCATCAGTGTAGAGGACTAGCGTCTCGTCGGTCGCGAGATCAAACGTGGCTTCATGGAATGCGACCGCTCTAACGCTCCCAGAGGTGCTGCGGGTCGAACCTCGAGAGTACGGGGTTCCCGCCCGCACACGACGGGCGGCGGATGGCCGGCCGAGGAGATGGCGACCGTCCCATTCACCGAATCGACCATCGCCACGAGGACTGTGACGAACTGCCTGGGGGATCCACTTTCTCGTAGCAGCTCGTTGGCCTTGGCGAGGATGAACGAGGGAGACTGTTCGATCGAGGCCAAGGTTCTAAGAATCGCTCGAACGGTCTGGGTCAAAACGGCGGCCTCTACCCCCTTGCCCACCACGTCGCCTGCAATCACGGCAGTGACTCCCCCCTCAAGGCAAAGAGGTCGTAGAAATCCCCCCCGACCTTCTCAGGTTCGAAAGCCCGCACGTATGCCACCCCGACTTCGAGGCCAGCCACCGGGGCGATTAGTTTGAGCAGGCTTCTCTGGAACGTCTCGGCGACTCGTCGATGTATCGAGAACAGTCGGGCGTTCTCGAGAGCCAAGGAGAGGGCGGGGGCGAGCTTGTCGATGAAGTCCAGTTCTGGGTCACCGAAGCTGACGGCTGACGATAGCCCCCAAAACTGATGACTCCCACCACCTCATCGCCAACCATGAGGGCTGCGTGCACCCGCTCTGCTGCGCGCTCCCCAGGGGAAGACGGGATCCGCCTGGGCGCGAGGTGGTCACCACCGCTCGTTGTCCGGGGCTCAAGGCAGAGAACTGCCAGCGATCCCGCCCGTGAGCACTGTTCCGCCGGACGGTTCTTCCTCTCCCAAGGAAAACCGAACCGTCCACATCCCCTCAGCAGGGACCGCAAGCATGGCTTCGCGGCAGCCAAGGGCGCCTGCCGCTTCGGTCACGGCGCGCCGCAGGATCTCGTCGGCGTCGGAAGAAGAGACCATCCCCAGGCCAATGCGCTCAAGCGCATCTCCCAGGCTCTCCACTCTGGCGCGCGAGGTGACGTCGTCGATCGCCAGGAGCACGCTGTCGAGTCCCTGGCCATCGCTCTGAAATCGGCAGCCCGAGAGAAGCATGGTGCGCTGACCCAGGCGGGCAAAATCTCGTTCGACAACGAGATCCTGGAAACTCCGGTTGTCTTCAAAGGCGTTCACGACCGCTTCCCGAAGGTCTGGCGATGTCCCACTGCCCTCCGTCGAGCCGGAAGAAGTCCTGATCCAGGGTATCGCTGGCGCGGGTCCCGAACAGGTTGAAGAAGGAGGCGCTGGCTGAAAGCACGCGAGAGCCCGGCCCAAGCACCAGCAGCGGCTCTCGAACGGCGTCGACCACTGCCTGAGCGTAGTCCCGCGCGGTGCCAAGCTCGTTCTTGTGAAGCTCGAGGACTAGATTGAGCTGCTCGAGCTGCTCGTTCGTCTCCCGTAGTTCCTCATTGGCTCTGGAACGCTGCTCACTGGCCGACTCCAGTTCCTCGTTTAGGGTGCGGAGCTCCTCATTGGCGGACTGCACCTCTTCTGAGGTCGTCTCCAACTCCTCATTGACGCTCTGCAACTCCTCGTTGGTCGACTGCAGTTCTTCATTGGCCGAGCGTAATTCCTCGTTGGCCGATTCCTTGTCTTCGAGTACGGCTCGGGTGTACTCGCGCATCTCGGACAGCTCCCGCTCAAGACTCTCGACCCGGCGGGAAGCCTCGGGTGCGTCTTCGGGCTCAAGGTCGGCTTGTAGAGACGGCTTGACGGCGGCACCGTCGGCGGACGCCTCCAGGAACAGGACGAGATACGAGGTCTCACCCGAAGGGGACTTGATCGGGAGAACATCGAAACCCGCGGAGACCACACGGTCCTCCCTAAGCAGTCGCACACCGCGTCGATGCACGGGCGACCCGCTCTTGATCGCCTCCTTGAGAGCGGCCCTTAGCTCTCCGGCAAGTCCTTCGCGAGCCATTCGAACAAGGTCGAAGCTCGCCCGCCCAGGGACGAGTTGAAGGTACGGTTCGACATGCCCGCGAACCTCGCGTATCTGCAGATCAGCATCGACTATCACGCCCGCCGGTGCGTAGTTGTCGAGCAGGAGCCGCTCGACCTCTCGGGCAAGGTCGAACTGTGCCGGGGGAACAGGGGGTGGCACCGGCAGAGCCGGCGGCCGATCGTTCACCGGTCTCTGAGTTGGGGGGATCAGAGCGAGAGCCTCTCTTCGTGCGTAGACCTTGGCCTTCTTTTCCACGAGATAGAAGAGATCGGTGAAGCCGCCCACCGACTCTGCTTCTCCCAGCAAGAGAAAGCCGCCGGGACGTAGCGCGAAGTCAAAGGGAAGGAAGCACCCTACGCTGCAGAAGTGGGCCCAGGTAGATGAGGACGTTCCTAAGACTTATGAGGTCGAGTTTGGAGAAAGGTGGATCCCGGGTCAGGTCATGCTTGGCGAAGACACACAGTTCCCGGATGGCCTCCGCGACTTTGTACCCACCCTCGACCGGCGTGAAGAACCGCTCGAGCCGCTCGGGCGACACATCAGCGGCGATACCTTCCGGGTAGATTCCCGCCCTGGCCTTGTCGATCGCCTGCTGGCTGATGTCGGTCGCGAACACCTGCAGGACTTCTTGCCCCCATGAATGATGCCGACGGACTCGACCCAGGCGATGGCCAGGGAATAGGCTTCCTCGCCGGTGGCACAACCGGGCACCCAGAAGCGGACCTGCTCCCCAGCCCTGGACTCGATGATGTGCGGAAAGACGGTGTGCTTCAAGGTTTCAAAGACGTGAGGCTGCCGAAAGAAGCTGGTCACGCGAATGAGCAGGTCTTGGTAGAGGGCCATGACCTCGGCGGGATCCGTGCGCAGCAGTTGGACGTAGTCCTCCAGATTGTCCTGGTGGCGCATCGCCAAGCGCCTGCTGAGGCGACGCTGGAGAGTGCCCCGCTTGTAGTGGGTAAAGTCGACGGTGGTCGCCGAGCGGACCAGGGCCAAGAGGTCGGCAAGCAGTGGATCCTCGGGGGGCGCTCCTGGGACGATACGCTCTTCAGCCACCGCCGGCAGAGGGCCGACGTAGCCGGCTATAAGGGCGAGTTGCCTGGCGATCTGCTGGACAGGTAGGACGAAGTCGACGGCGCCGGTGGCAATCGCGCTATGCGGCATGCCGGGGTACTTTGCGGTCGCTGGGTCCTGGGCGAACGTCACCCCGCCCACCGCGTTCACCGCGAGAACCCCACGGGCCCCATCGGCGGCCGTACCGGAAAGAACGACGGCTATGGCCTTGGACTTGAGATCTTGGGCCAAGGACATGAGGAGAGAGTCAACGGGAAGATGAGGGCCTGAGGAAGACCGGGGACTGAGCCTGAGGATGCCCTGCTCGATCCGCATGTCCTTCGCCGGAGGAGCAACGTAGACGAAGTTCGGTGACACGACGAGGCCGTCGGTTACTTCCACAACCCCCATGGAGGCCTTGGGGGAGAGTAGCTCCGCGAGGAGACTGCGGTGCTTGGGGTCGAGGTGCTGTACCAGCAGAAAGGCCATGCCGGTCTCCGCCGGGAGATGTCGGAGTAGTTCGGTGAACGCTTCCAGCCCGCCCGCCGAGGCGCCGATGCCGACGACAGGGAAAGCAGCCGGCGGCTGCTCTGGTTCTGCTTGACCCAGGGGCCTGAGCGATGAGCCCGCCGAAGCGGACCTCCTGCGCCTGGGTTTGGGCGAGAGCGGCTCGGGATCCATGGCCACCGATCGCTTTGAGGCTGGACGATATTCCAAAAGAGAGAATACGGCAGTGTGGAGGCCCGGTCTAGCACTTGAGCGGGCCTGATAGCGCGCCTGCGCTCTGTATGGTCGACCACTGTTCACCCATGACTCCTTTCCGCCCACAACGGGTATCTCACAGAAGCCGGTTCATTCGGAAAGGAGACCTCATGGAGGGCGAGGTAGACAAAGCGAAGGGCCGCGTCAAGAAGGCTGTCGGCGAACTAACCAGAAGGGGAGGTCAAATCACATGGACACTTGGCTCGTAATACTGATCATAGTGCTGGTAGTCCTGTTTCTCGGCGGGGGCGGATGGGGCTGGAGCCGGCGGGGAAGGTAATCCTCGTTTCCGAGCAACATCGAGGTGCTCATGAGGCAAGGCACCGTGAAGGGTTCCCTTCCCATGAGTAGTCTCTCGTTTCTTGCCCCGGTGGGCATGTGCATACCACCGCCGATAGCTCCAACCGCCGCCAGACTAATTGGTCGACAGTTGCGATGGATCACGGTAAGTAGAAGCGTCGATCTGCAACGGTGGTGACGATGGAGCCCAAGGATCCGGTTCAGACAAACGCCTGGCCTTCGGTGGCGCGGACGGTGCTCATGCTGGCGGTCTTGGTCGGGCTTGCTCTGGGCATACGGGCCACCCGCAGCATAGCCGCACCGATCCTCCTAGGGCTCGTGGTGGTCATCGGAGCCAGCCCCCTAGTCGGCATCCTGACCAAGAGACGCGTGCCATCCGTGCTCGCCTACATCCTGGCCCTTCTCGTCATCGTGATCGTTATCCTCGCGTTGCTGTTCCTCATGTCGTTCCTGATCTTCCAGACGAGGGATCTTCTGCCCCAACTCCAAGACCAGCTAACCACCCTGGAACAAGACTTTGTGGATACTTTTGCCGGCTGGGGATTCGACATATCGGGGGTGATCGAAGAACAGATCTTGAAACCGGAGAATGTGGTTGGTTGGGCGTCATCCGCTCTTTCTGCCCTTGTGGGCGCTCTCAGGAGCATGAGCCTCATCATCTTCATCGTGGCCTACATGCTCGTGGAGGTATCGGGCTTTCGTAAGCGGTTCTACGAGGCCTTGGGAGAGGATCGCCCGGCACTGCGGAGATGGCTGCAGTGGACCCGCGAGACCCGCAGCTATCTGTGGATCACCACGGTTCTTGCCGTGCTGGTGTCCATCTTGAACTTCGTGCTGCTGTGGGCCCTGGGCGTACCCTACCCATTCGCCTGGGCGTTTCTCTCCTTCATCATGAGCTACATCCCGAACGTGGGGTTTCTCATCGCTCTGGTGCCTCCCTTGACCCTGGCCATCCTCCAAAGGAGTTGGGGCATGGTCATTGGAGTGCTGGTGGGATACATAGCGATCAACTTCGTCGCCGGACAACATCTTCAAGCCCAGATTCCTCAAGTCGGGCATGGACCTTCCCGCCGCCGTATCGTTCCTGTCGGTGTTGATCTGGGGTTTCGTGTTGGGACCGATCGGCGCGCTTCTCTCCATACCTATGACCATGATGGTGAGGACCATATTCCTCGAAGCCTCACCCGAGACCGAGCCGCTCGCCCTGCTGCTACGATCCGGCGCCGATCCTTCGCGACCGAGGGGACGGGCACGGTCCTGGTTGGGGAGAGGTAAGAGCGGGGGCCCGTCGCGAGGGACCTGACCCCGACACTTCGGCGCTCCTTAGACGCCCTTTAGGCGCCCCGCAGAGCCTCCTTCAGATCGGTGATGGTCTCCACGGCGGATGGATCTACGAGGGCCACGTCCTTGCCGGTCTGAAAGCCCACCGGGGTGGGAAGGAAGGACCGCCCTTTGCCTCCCGACAGCTCAAAGCCCTTCACGATGCCGGTCTCAGGATCGAAGTAGAAGTCCTCGATCTTGCCCAGTTCCCGGCCATCGGTGGTCGCCACCCGTGCTCCGACGAGGAGGTTACCCGTGTCCAGGACTTCGCTCATCTCCGGGACCTCCGAGGCCTTCTTGGCGCTCGCCTCCTCGTCGATGATGACGGCGTCCAGACCGATCACTCGAAACGATGACCAGGGCACGACCTTGGCTCCCTTGAACCATCCGGCCTCGTCGATCAGGATCCCGAGGATCCGGCTGCCCTGACGGTCCACAACAAGGTCCTCGACCTTTCCCACCTTCTTGCCAGTGTCTCGGGTGATCACCAGCAGGCCGCTGGCGTCTTTGCCCTTGCGCATGGTAGCTACCTCCCTAGTACATGATGCCCGTTGCCCACAGCGCGACGAACGACGACGACGGACGAGTCACGCTCAGCGGCTACGCGCCCTGCCTCCGCCCCGGACCAGTCGTAGGATGACCAGCAGCACTATCGCCCCCAAGACAGCCACCCCGAAACTTCGCCAGTTCCATCCGGTGACGCCGCTCTCTCCGAACAGGCTCATGATGAACCCGCCCAACAGCGCCCCTACGATGCCGACGATGATGCTGTAGATGATGCCCCCGCGGCCGCCCATGAGAAGCCCGGCCACCAAACCGGCGAGGCCACCGAACACGATCCAAGCCAGAATGCCCATGATTTGACCCCCCTGAGATTTGGTTGCCCCTCCCGGAGGGTGTACCTGCAATCACCGGAGGCCAAACCCGAAGGAGGTTTCTGCCCGGAGGACCTGCCCCAAATACGCGAGAACCCGGGCTGGCCCGAACAGAGCGAGCGACGAGGCTCAGCGCTACCTCAAATCGCTCATATTCACTCGCCAACTTGTGCCAGGAGGTAGGTTGCCGCCTGGGCGAGAGCTGTCCCTGACTTCCGTGCCCGGGGGAAGGGAACGGGGTGACCGAACCGGCCCGGTCTTCGCACGACGTCGCCTATGTGCGAATCGAACGCGCGACACAGGGCCGCTCCCTATCGGCCCCCCTGGCGATGCTGATATCCGCTGTGCTCAGCGGCATCGCTCCGGGCGGCCGTCTCTGCCTCAAGCGCCTGCCGTCCGACGAACTCGTTCTCCAGGCTTGGCCGTCCACGAGAACGCCGCACCGATGGCTGCCAGCGCGGCCCCCAGCAGCATGGCCATCTGATAGCCGTCGGCAAAGGCCTGGGCGCTGGCGGCGCTGCCTGCGTCTCCCATGAAGACCATCCTCCCCCCTTCGGGCCCCAGCTTCCAGGCGGCGATGGCTCCGAGGGCGGCGATGGATATGCCCTGCCCGGTGAAACGCATGGTGCTCAAGAACCCTGAGGCCAGACTCAGTTGGGAGCGATCGACGGAGCCCATGACCGCCGAGATGTTCGGAGCACTGAAGAGCGCCATGCCCACGCCTATGGTGCCCAGTGCCAACATCACCTGGCCCACCGAATCCGAGATGAACGAGAGTTGCAGCATGCCGATGGCGACCACGCCCATGCCCACTGTGGCCAGGATGCGGGAGCCCACACGGTCGGAGAGGCGCCCCGTGAAGGGAGAGAGCACCACCATCAGCACCGGCTGCGCCAGTAGAACCAGGCCGGCCTGCGCGGCGGACAGCCCCTGAACGATCTGCAGGAAGATGGCGGTCAGCGTAGCCGATGCGAAGACCGCCATATAGTTGAAGAACGCCGCCGCATTCGCGCCCCTGAAGACCCGGTTCTGGCGGAGCAGATCGAGGTCCAGCATGGGCTCGCGCACTCTGTCCTCCACCGCGACGAAGGCCGCGAAGAGAAGGACGGCGGCGGCCAGAGGGCCGATCGTCTTGGCGCTGGACCATCCCCACAGGGGCGAGTAGGTGAGCGGCACGAACAAGGCCACCAGCCCGGCACCGAGAAGGATGGCCCCGGCCCAGTCGATCCGCCGCGACGGCCGCAAGGTGTCCTCCTTGAGGCGGTCGCGCCGCTCGGCCCCCATGAGGGTCCAGCCCATCGCCACGGTCACCGCGGCGATGGGCACATTGATGAGGAAGATCCAGCGCCAATCGGCGTGGGTGACAATAAGCCCGCCCAGGACCGGGCCAAGCGTGAGGCCCAAGTAGACGGCCATGGTATTCAGTCCCAGCGCCTTGCCCCGCTCTCGCGCGGGGAACGCCGCAGTCACGATAGCCGCCGAGGTGGCAAATACGAGGGCGCCGCCCGCGCCCTGTACGCAGCGCGCGGCGATCATCCAAGTGCCGTTGGGTGAGAGAGCGGCAAGCAGAGATCCGAGGGCGAAGACGGCCGTTCCCAGAAGATAGTGCCGGACCAGACCGCGTGAATCGGCAAAGCGGCCGGCAGGGATGAGGAGCACGCTGGTGACGAGAAGATAGGCGGCCTGGGCCCACAGAGCCTGGGAGTAGCTGAGATGGAGATCGGCTCCCATCGCCGGCAGAGCCACCGCGACGATGGTGGCGTCGAACGGGGTCATGAACGATCCGATGGAGACCACGAGCAGCGCGTACCAACGCCGCCGCTGGAGTTCGGTCAGCCCGTCATTTCCGAGGGTTGCTGGGCCGGCTTCAGCGGCTTCTGCATCTGACTCCATGACGGTCAATATAGCAGGGCCCGCGCGGCCCCGATCCCCAGACCTCAAGGGTGGCTGGCGAAGCCGCGTAGGAGACAAGGGCTTGGCTTCGCCACAAACCCGCCCGGACGTGCCCCTGATTCGGACGATGCTAGAAGGTGCGACTCTGGCCCTCTTCGTTGACGATCACGGCAAAGTCGGAGCTCGCCACCTCGATGGTCCCCGGCATGTTCCGCAGCTTCTCCCAGATCCCGCCCGGGGCTTTGTCCAGCGTCACCCCCTGCTCCATTAGAGCTCGGCGCACCCGACCTCCGTCCATATCGCGCGGGGCTGCCCCCTCTTTCGCACACATGGCGGCCGCTGTGCCGGCAGCCTGGCCCATCAGCATGGAGCAGGCGATGACTCGGATCGTCCCCAGCGCGTGGAACTCCGCCGAAACGTTCCGGCCGGCCGCAAGCAGGTTGCAGACTTTGCTGGCCACCAGGCTCCGATAGGGGATCTCGGCCCAGTCCCTCGGATTCGTACGGACCTCGTAGCCCCCTGGAGTGACGAACGGGTGCATCCGATGGTTGGCATCGTCTTGCGAAGGACGGACGACGGCACTGCCTCCCGGCGGCTGCTGCAAGTGGATGTGACGGACGGCGACGTAGTCCCCGCAGGTGGGGTGGTGCGCGTCGAAGAATTCGGGATTCCTGGCGATTCCGTCGTCGAACTTGGCTCCGGTGGCCATATCGGCATCGGTGAAGACGTACTCTCCCACTATGCGCCTCGAATCGCGCACGCCATTCATGCTGGCCACGGCCGAGATGGCGCAGTTCTCGAAGCCCGGCACGTACTTCTTCAGGAAGGCGGCGAACCACTGTACCTGTCGGTGCTGATCGACTATCTGCCTGGTGAGGTCCTCGACGTCGTCGTTGCGGCAGTAGTAGGTCTGGGTGGCGTCCAGAGTCACGTCGCAACACTCAGGGTCGCCGCCGGGCACCGGGTAGACCAGCAGCCCGGGCACCAGGAGCCAGGGCAGGTCACCGTTCGCGATGGCCTCGTGCTCTTTGGCGACCACCAGTTGCATGCGGTCATCCAGCGTGCCGGTCTTCTGGAAGGCCGCATCCGCCTCCTCGTACTTCTTCAAGTTGACGTAGGACAGTCTGAAGCCCATCGTGACCGACTGGTTGAGTCCGCAGTACTCGGCGCTGCCCACCTCGCACGGCACTCCGGCTGCGAAGGCGAGGTCGGCGTCACCCGTACAATCGATGAAGACCTTGGCGCGGATCTCCATCTTGCCGCTCTTTGAATAGGCGACGACCGACTCAATGCGGCCGTCCTGAACGACGCAGTCGACTACGTGCACGCCGTAGAGAACGCGGCAACCGGCCTGCAGCAGCATCTGCTCCAGTTCCATCTTGCCCATCTCGGGCTCGATCACCGGGAGGTGGGGACGCTTGAGGGCCGCGCCCTTCGCGGCAAGCCGGTCGACCCACTCCTCGCAAAGGCCTTCCACCACCCCGGCGATGCCGCTGATGTAGCCGTTGGTGCAGAGACCGCCGAGCGACTCCCTGCCTTCCACCAGGAGGGTCCGGGCTCCCAGCCGCGCGGCGGCTACGCCGGCCGCGGCCCCAGCCACCCCGCCGCCGCAGACCAGGACGTCCACATCGAACTTCTTGGCGATGTTCATCCTTTGCGCTCCTTCCTCAGCCGCAGCGCCGGCTCGGCCTTGGTCGCCTTGCGCGCCGCCCGCAATTTCACCGTCTCCGCCTCGTCAAGCTCCAACTCGTCCGCCGGGCGCCCTTCGGGGCCCAGCACCATGCCGTACACGTCACGCGCCCGCCCCGGCGTGATCAGCCCGTCCACGACGTCTTCCCACACCTTGCGCGGATCGCGATCCAGCGGGTCTCCCCAACCGCCGCCGCCCGGGGCCTTGGCCAACACCACCTCACCGGCGAACACCGGCTCGTTGGACATCGTGGGCAGCGGGCGGCTGCTTCCATCGGGGCTCTCCACCCACATTACCAGCCTGGCCAGATCCTCCCCCGTGGACCCGCGCGCGGCGACGACGGCCCCGTCACAGTTGCCGGTCATGAGGAAGGACGGGTGCCCAGCCTTCACATCCGACACCATCTCCACGAAGATCCCTGGCCCTCCCCGGTACTCACCGGCGCCCTCAGCGTCGGTCATGAACTCGTAGCGCATCACCCGGAAGGGCACCTCCGACTCGAAGTGCTCGATGTCCGGCCGTACGAAGCTGCCCAGGAACGATCCGGGACCCACTCCCGGCCAGCCGTCGAAGCCTTTCATGGCTCCACCACTCCCGTCGGAGGCGAAGGTCTCGGCCATGTATTGCTTCACCGAGCCGGTGCGCGGGTCGATCTCGTCCAAGTCCATCCCCACGTTGATGGGGCAGGCATGGCGGGAGAAACCGCCGGTGGCGCGTTCGGGCAGGGCCTGAGCCAGGGCGATCTTACAGGCCTCCATGATCGGCTCGCCCACGCTGATCTGCCCGGCACCCACCGTGGCCGGATACCTCGGGTTGACGACCGTGCCCAAAGGCGCGACGACGTGCACCGGGGCGAAACTGCCCTGGTTCTTGGGCGCCATCGGATCGATGAACGCGTAGAACGACTCCATGCAGATGGAGATGGTGTTGCCCAGCGGGCTGTTGACGAAGGTCACCTGTGGGTCGCTGCCGTGGAAGTCGAAGGTGAGCTCGTCGCCTTTGACGGTCATGTCCACCCGCACCCACACCGGCTGGTCGGTCATACCGTCCCAGTCGCCGGCGGATTCGCCGTGGTACGTGCCGTCCGGCATGGCGGCGATCTCCGCGCGGGCGGCCCGCTCGCCGGAAGCCAGGATCTCGCGCATGCAGGCCTTCACCGTCTCCGGCCCGTACTTGTCGATGAGCTTGACCAGCTGGGTCTCCGCCTGTGCCAGGGCTCCGTTGATGAGCATGGTGTCCATGTCCACCTGGTTGGAGTTGCGCACGTTGCGGCAGACCAGCGCCCACAGGTCCCTGTCCACGACGCCGCCCTTGATGACCTTGAGCGGCGGAATGTTGAGGCCTTCCGCGATGATGTCGTAGGCCTTGGGCCCGTAGCCGCCCGGGAGGAAGCCCCCGGTGTCGGCCATGTGTCCGCGGAACTGGAAGAAGCCGAACAGCTCCCCGCTGTGGAAGACCGGCCGGAGGAAGGCCCAATCGGACAGGTGCCCGCTCTGCACCAGGTAGGGGTCGTTGCCGATGATGAGGTCGCCCGGGGCGAAGTCGCCATTGAAGGGTGCGATCATCTTGCCGGCGGCGTGCCCGGCCGCGAAGATGTGGCGCGCGATATAGGCGGCCGCGACCACGATCTTGCCGTCCGGGTCCAGCCAGCATAGCCCGAAGTCGCGCACCAGGGCGAGCACGTAGGACTGGGTGGCGTGAAGGACCTTCTCGCCAGACTCGTCCAGGAGGCTCTCCAGGCGGTTCCAGATCACCGACAGGGTCGTCGGATCCAGGCCTGCTTCGCGGGCGACCCCGCCGGCCGCTGCAGAGGCCACGGCGGCTGTTTCGGGAGCCGCGGCATCGCCGGCCGCGGCATCGCCGACCGCGCCATTCATCGTCTTGCCTGCCATGTCACTCAGCCTTCCTGGAAGGCTGCTGATGGTCGTGTAGCTGCCGTCGGAGTCGACGGTCACGATCTCTGCTGGGGGAAGCACCAGGGTGGTCATCCGTTCCTCGATGATGCACGGGCCGCCGACGACGTCGCCCGCGCCGAACTTCTCTCCGTCGTAGACAGGCACCTCGGTGAGGCCGCCGGCCTCCGCGAAGTACGCGGCCCGGCGCCCTTTGAGCGCAGCGGCGAGGTCACCAGCGCCCGGCGAGATCTCACGAGGCAGCGGAGGCACGATCTTGGCAACCCCTGCCAGGTGCAGCCGCACGATGACCGTCGGATAGCCGGGTTCCGAGTAGCCGATGACCCGGCGGTGCTTTTCGTGGAAGCGATCGATCGTCGCCGCGACGGTCTCCGCGGTCACCGGCCCGTCCGGCACGTCCGCGTTCTGCTCGCGCACCTGTCCGTAGTAATGGATGTCCATGGACCGCTCGATCCGGATGTCGGCGAGCGCCGCCCCTTCGCGCTCGAGCGTGTGGCGGGCTTCAGCCTCCATCTCCGCATACAGCTTGTTGATGCGGCCGAGGTCGGCGAACTCGGCCTGCGCCGTGTAGGGACGGGTGTAGTTATGCTTCAAGTCGGCATACATCATGCCGAAGGCGCAGAAGACCGGCGCCACGCGGGGCGAGATGAAGTGCTTCATGCCGAGCTCCCGCGTGAGCCGAGCGACGTGGACGGGAGCAGCGCCGCCGGCCGCAATGAGCGTGAAGTCCCGGGGATCGCAGCCGCGCTGACTGAACATGACATCGATCGCCCCGGCCATCTTGGCGTTGACCACATCGTAGATGGCGGCCGCAGCTTCGAGCACGCTCAGCCCCAGAGGCTGGGCCACCTTCTGCTTGATCGCCGCCTCGGCCAACTCTCTGCTTAGCGGCCGGTCACCGCCCAAGAAGTAGTCGGGGTTGAGATAGCCCAACACCAGGTTGGCGTCGGTGACGGTCGGCTCGGTCCCTCCCAGTCCATAACAGGCCGGCCCGGGAACGGCGCCGGCGCTGGCCGGGCCCACCTGCAGACGGCCGCTCATGTCGATGGAGGCGATGCTGCCCCCGCCCGCCCCTACCGCGTTTACGTCCACCGTCGGCAGGGCGTACTTCTTGCCGTCGATGATCTTCTTCAGGCTGACGTTCACTTGGCCGCCGGGGATGATGGAGATATCGAAGCTCGTCCCTCCCATATCGGCGGTCACCAGGTCGGAGACGCCTCGCGCCTGGCCAAGGCTCACTCCCAAAGCCGGCCCTGCTGCCGGTCCGGAGACCAGGAGAGCGGCCGGGTTCTCACACACCACCTCGCCGGTCGCGACCCCGCCGTTGCTCTGCATGAAGGCGAGAGATCCGGCGAAACCGCCGTCGGCAAGCACCGCGCTGATGCCGTTCACGAACTCCGTGATCTTCGGGGCGACGTAGGCGCTGAACATCGTCGTGCTCCAGCGGCCCACCTCTCCCACGGTAGGCAGCACGCGTGATGATAGGGCGACATACGCCTCCGGATACTCCTCCTTGATGATCTCCTCCACCCGCAGCTCGTGGGCCGGGTTCACATGGGAGAAGAGCAGATTCACGGCGATGGCCTCCACGCCCTTGCCCTTGAGATAGGCCACGGCCCGCCGCACGTCGTCGTCACGAAGCGGGGTCAGCACTTCACCTTTGAAGTTGAGGCGCTCGTCCACCTCGGCGACCAAGTGGCGGGGCGCAAGGGGCTGGGGGAATTCGCTTCTGAAGCTGAAGAGCTCGGCCGCCGTGGCCTTTCGGTCCCCACCCAGGTCGGACTTGGCCACGTGCAGGAACGACAGGCGGTCGCGGTAACCCCTGGTGGTGATAGCCCCTGTCTTGGCACCCGTCCTGGTCGCAACGATGTTGGTGGCCAGCGTGGTGCCGAGAACGATGGTCTTGGTGGCTGCCAGCAAGTCGGGAAGCGTCAAGCCCACCTGCGCCCCCAGCCGGGAGATGCACTCCACCACCCCCGCTTTCGGGTCGGCCGGGGTGCTGTCGGCCTTGGCCGCCCACACCTCATGAGCGTCGCTGAGAAGGATGCCGTCGGTGAACGTCCCGCCGCAGTCGACGGATATCCGGTATTCGCGGCCCGTCGCCGGCGGGACTGCTTGGCCGCTCGCGCTCACGCCTGGTACCCCACAGGCTGGGAGAACGTGACGAGTTGGTTCGGACCAAGCCCATGGCCTGGGCGAGCGGCGCCCGCTCGAACTTGGCGCGACAGACCGTGGCAAGACCGGCAGAGGCGCAGTAGAGGTAGACGTTCTCGGCCATGACCGCCGAATCGGCCCAGGGGAAGACGCCCCTGTCCCATTCGCTTGCGTCCTCCATCCGCTCAAAGTCGGCCACGTAGATGAGGATGATCGGAACGTCCAGTACAAACGGCTGCTCCTCGTGCGCGGTGAAGTGACGGATGTCATCCGACAGAACGCCCGCCAGTTGGTTGTTCGCAGCATCGTACAGATACAGCCCCTGCCGGAGCGCTACGTAGACGCTGACCTCCTGCCAGTTGTGGGCCACAGGTGCTGCGTGGCTCCCGGGCGTGTGGATACCCCTGCCTGCATGCTCGCGGGTGAAGCCGGCCGCCACCCACAAGATGTCCGATAGTTCCTGAGGCGACAGCGCAACGGTGCTGTACTCTCTCGTTGAATGACGTTCCTTGATCGCTTCCAGAAGGCCCTTGCCTCCGACCGTACGCGGTTCCGGGAGCCGGATGGTTTCGGGCTTCGCGAGACCCGATTCCTCTGTTTGCATCGATGCCTCCGTTTTCTGTGTGTCAACCCGTCGGCAGGCACACGTGATTGGCGATGTACTCCACCGACGTCTCGCCCGCCACGCGATCTGTTCCCCGGAAAGACACGTTCCCTCCTTAGTACACCCCGTATTCGCGCGTGAAGTCGAACATGGCTCGAACGTTCTCGGGCCGGCTATCGTCCATCGAACCGCCGGCGCCCATGATGTAGCCCCCGTCGGTCCCCACCCTATCGCTGTTGCATCATCCTTGCCATAATGCTAATAGTAATTAGAGCAATCTGTCAAGCTGATACGATGCCCTCGCGGCACACATTTCGACCCGCCACTATCGGAGCCGAAGGTCATGAACCAGGAAACAAGGAACGGTCCAGATTCGCCTCGCATACAAGTGAGTGCCCTTCCCACGGGACCGAACAGAGCGAGCGACGAAGCCCAGCGATACCTCAAATCGCTCATATTCACTCGCCAACTTGTACCAGGAGATAGGCTGCCGCCTGGGCGAGAGTTGTCCGGTCAGTTGGGCATCGCCCCTGTTACGCTGCAGGTGGCGCTGCGGGCGCTGGAGGCCGAGGGGTTTCTCGTGATCGTGCGTGGGTCCAAGGGCGGGCCCCGGGTCAGCAGCGAGGAAGCGCTTCGAGAATGCTGGCTGAATTGGGCCAACGCCCGCACGGACGAGGTAAGAGGACTGCTTGACTTCTACGCTATCGTGCAGCGGAACATCGCCGTATTCGCGGCTCAGAGACGTACTTCCGAAGACCTCGACGCGCTTGAGGCTTTGCTGCACTTCCCGGGTGAAGGCTCATCCTCGGTGGTCGCCTGGCACTTGCGGTATGAAGACGCGCTCGCGAGAGCCGCGCGCAACCACAAGCTACAACAGTCCCTTCGGGAATCCGGGGAGGAGCTCTTCGTCCCAGTCGTGGGTCCCGATGACGGCCGCCATGAACAAGAGAATCTCCATTTCCGCGAACGCATGTTTGTCGCGGTCCGCGACAGAGATGCGGCCCGAGCCGTTGAGGTGATGGAGGCTCACACGACCTACGTCCAGGATATTATCCTGAAACACCCTGACTTCCATGCCCGGGAGCAGGGAACGGGGTGACCGAACAAGGTCGCTGCGACTTGGCGCTTGGTCCGGCAGCGATCCGGTGGCGTCCTACGTGGCGTACCTGCCGGCCTGACCTACGATGTAGTGGAATATGGGTCTCTCCACATTCCTGAAGATCAGGGGGCAGTGCTTGAGTCCCCTTGGTATGTGGATGATGCAGCTCTTGGTGAGAGTGTACTTCTCGTCATCCAGCCAGAACTCGACTTCTGCACACAGATCCCGCGGGTCCTCCGGATTCGTCCCGAAGAGAGTCACGATCTCATCGAAATCATGGGAATGTGACTCGGCCTCCATGGTGATGTCGTCTTCCTTCGGCCACACCCAGGCGCAGTCGGTGAAGAAGCCGACGCCACTCACCTTGGTGTCGTCGAACCTGAACAGCAAAGTCCCTATCTCGTCTCTCTCCGTGTTGAAATCGTTCATGATGAGGCCTTCGTACTTCTTGCCGCCCACGTCTTCCTCCTCACAGTAAGCGAGTGGTCCCCGCCCTATCGCTCCTCATAGTAGGGTATGGCGGCTACGTCGATGTCTTCGTTCACGGGCCCGGCTGTGAATCTTGACGGCACCGAGCCCCTGGAATGATACGGTTGGCGCGCGGTTTGGCGCGCAGCTGGAGGAGGGAGCATGAAGAAGAGCAAGTACCGAGCCTTCTTTTCCGAGGAGGTCGTCGAAAAGAGTCCCTACCCGGCAGTGACCGCACCCTCCATTCGCTACACGGGCGACCGCGGCAGCGACGCCCTCACCTTTGACTGGAACTGCGTCGCTCAGCCTCTGACCGTCGAGCACCCGCCGTGCGCGGCCGACCGCGACCAGTTCATCCTCTTCGCCGGCAGCGATCTGGACGACTTGGGGCAGCTGGGGGCCACGGTGCATCTCCGTCTCGGCGCAGAGAGCACCGAGCGCCTCATCACCGTGCCCACCCTGGTCTACATACCCCGCGGCCTGACCTACGGTCCCGTGACCTTCTCGGAAGTCGAAACCCCGCTCGTCTGGATGAACTTCTTCATCGCCCCCCGATTCTCCAAGCGATGGAACGGCGGTGACCACGATGTTCTCCTCGCCACGCCCCGCGTCCTCAGCGGGGCCTTCCACACCTGGACGACCTGCGTCGGGGAGCCTCTCTCCGAACAGGTCTGGCCCAAGCAGGTGATGGTCGTACTCGGCGACGGCCTGGGGCCGGAGGGAGCCAACTTCAGCCTCTTCTACTACGCCATCACCGCTCCCTACTACATGGCCGAGCGCACGCACTCGCATCTGCAGGACATGTGGCTCATCAACCTGGGGGGCGATCCGCTCGATGTCGATGACTTCGACGCGGAGGTCTCCATGTGGTGGGGAGAGGAGGCCGAAAGGCTCGTGGTCGACAGCGTCTCAGTGGCTCACGTGCCGCCCGGGCTGCTCCATAGAGGGCTGTTCTTTGACCCGGTCCGCAAACCCTACGTCCAGATTCACGTCTACACCGCTCCCGGCCCCGACAAGGACGTGGTGTTCGACGAACACTGAATGGCCGGGCCGGTGGCGCAGCTACTTCGGAGCCTACGGCATGGCTGCCGCCCTCCAGCGTGAAGCGGCCCGTGCCGGCTGAGAGGAGAAGAGAGCCACACAGTCGGCTTCAGTCGGAAGCCGAGGCTCCCGTGTAGTGCACGGCGAGCAGGGCAACGTCATCTGCCAACTGTCCCCCTGAGAATGCCCGGGCCTGTTGCAGCAGGATCGAGGGCAGTTCTTCGACGGAGCGATCGGGAATCTCACGAATTGCGTCGATGAGACCCTGCTCTCCGAAGAAGCGGTCTCCCTTTCGGGCCTCGGTGATCCCGTCAGTGTAGAGGAGCACGATAGAGTCCCGGTCCAGTCTGCTCTCAGTGTCCCTATATCGAGAATCGGGAAACGCGGCCAGCGGGACTCCGATGGACTGGATGGTAGTCACCGACCCGTCCACGGCGACGATGGGCGGTGGGTGCCCGGCCGATGAGTAGAGCATGGTGCCCGATTCGAGATCAAGAAAGCCAAGGAAGACGGTGACGAACCCGCTCAGTCTCCGCTCGATCAAGAGTCGATTGGTCTCGCGCAGGACGAGGTGAGGCCGCGAGAACTGGTGCGAGAATGCGCGGATCGTGTCCTTGGTGAGTGCGGCAGTACGAGCCGCGTCTATCCCATGCCCCGATACGTCCCCGATCAGTAGCCCGATCTGGCCGTTCTTGGCCTCGAACACGTCGTAGAAGTCGCCCCCGACTTGAGCCTCTTGGGTGGCTGACCGGTAGAGGTGGCCGAAGCGTACCCCGGGAAGATCCTTCGGTATGTCGAGTAGAGCCTGCTGAAGTCGCACGAACAGAAGACGCTGTTCTTCGAACAATCTTGCGGCCTTGTCTCGTGCGTCTTCAAGCTCCGTGTTCTGCGCGGCGAGCTTGTCCTGCTGCGTCCTGAGGACTTCGTTCTGGACCCGCAGCTCCCGGTTCACGCTCGTGAGTTCCGCGCTCAGTCTCTGTTGCTCGGCGAGAAGTACCTCTCGCTCTTGTTCGACCAGTTCGCGCTCGGCGATCTCTCTCTCGAGATCCGCCTTGGAGACGGTGAGTCCCTTCAGCTCCGCTGTCATCCGATTGAAGGCGCGGGAGAGCTCGCCTATCTCATCTCGTCTCGTCTCTGGAATCCTGAAGTCGAGGTCTCCCCGGCCAACGATCGTGGTTCCAGCCTGGAGAACGGCCAGGCCGGTGGTCGTTCGGCGGTACATCAGGAAGTAGCCCCCGAGCAGAAGAAGGGCGAAGAGGCCCATCCCGACGAGGGTGACAAGAGCGGTCGTCCGATTGGCTTGCTCCAAGTCTGCCGCCAGCAACTGATGGAGCCTGGTGGCATCGGAAACGATCTGCCTGTTCTGCACTTCCAGTCGGCCCCATGAGACTTGAAGGAAGGTGGGGTCGTAGTCCGGAACCTGCGCACCTGACGCCGGGCCGGCACCCGAGACCACTTGCTGAAAGACGAGATCGAGGCGCTCGATATTATCTTTCATGCTGGCGAGCAGGAGTTGCTCTTCTTGTGAACTAGGAGCGAGTCGGTCCACGTCGCTCGCGAGAGACGTGAGAGCAGACTCCCAGCGCGAAACCTGCAACGTCTCCCGGTAGAGCAGGTAGTTGTTCGAAAGATAGCCGAGATCGTTTGCCCGTCTTTCCGCAGACACGGCGATGTCTCTCTGGTCTTCCAAGCGCTGTGCGCGGACGCCCGCGTAGAAGAAGAAGGCCGCCGTCAACAGCAGGACCATTAGGAGAGCCGCCGCGCCTAGAAGAAACTGAGTCCTCAGCTTCAAGTCGGCTCCACGGGAAATATCCGCGGGGAATTCATCGGATGATGTGCACCGCCTCTGGCTTGGTAGCGGCGAGACCCTCCTCATGGATCTGATCGGCGAAATTGGGCATCTCCCGCTCGCTCGTGAGGTTGATGCGCATCATCCAGCGTGCTTCGTTCTCCATCGAAGCGATAAGTGACTCGTCAAGCGATAGCTGGAACTCGTTCCGGCTCCATGCCTGCTCGAGATAGCCGCTGTCCAGGCCCAAACTCTTCTGCACGATCGCCTGCGCCGGGACAGCGTTCTCGGCGGCGTATTCCTCTGCTTGAACCAAGGACTCGAGGAATCTCGAGAGAACATCAGAGTCTTCCTCTAGCCACTCGTCGCTCGATACGGCCAGACCGTACATGAGCTGCTCCCCGTGGGCCGACCATTTGACACCGTTCGAGCCCAGGGCAGTCGCAGCTGAGCTCGCGTAGGGTTCAGCAGTGCAGATTGCGTCGATCTCCCCGTCTACCACTGCGTTGACCCAATCGGCGGGCGCCTTGACGTCAACGATGGTCACGTCATTCGCGCTTAGGCCGTGGAGTTCGAGAGACCACCTGAGAAAGTACTCGGCGATCGTCCCCAAAGTGGTTCCCACACGTTTTCCCTTGAGATCCTCGACGTCGTCGATGCCACGGTCCTTACGCGCGACCGTGTAGATGAGTTCACTCCTCGCGATACTCGCCAATATGCTCATGCGTTGGCCCTGCAAGACCCTTCCGACGACAGGGAACTCACCTATCCCCACCGCGATGTTCGCTTCGCCCCCAAGCATCGCGTCTAGCGCGGCTGGGCCCGTGTTGTATTTCTTGAAGGTGACGTCGAGGCCATTCTCACCGAAAAAGCCCTGGTCTTCGGCGATCCAGACAAGTGCAGTGGGTTCAAAGGGGGAATACGACACCGTCAATGGATCCGCTGGTTCGGAGCAGGCCGACAAGGATGAGGCGACTGTCACGCCCAGCAGCAGGGCGACAACCAAGCGGCCAAGCGTGCTCAGGCGCATTCGTCTGGACATGTGTGTGCTCCCATCGGGCCCGAGGAGCCGGGCCAACTTGGCGGACCTGTGAGAACAACCTATTAAGGGTACACGTTTCTGTCGAACATTTGCGGCTTCGAACGCAGAAGGAGCCTGCATTCTGGCATCTTCTTCCCGTGACCCGTTCGCCGATCACGCGCCTCCCGGCTGGGCGCGCCACCCTACGTCTCAAGTCGGCGCCGCTGGTATGGAAGGAGCAGCGGGACGGCTCGCACGGAGCACCACTTCAACTCATGCTGAATGCTTCTCGATGCGAGTTAGCGGAGACCGGCCTTGTGGACCGGCTGATAGCGGTCTTCGAGGACACAGGGATCGCCCCTGGGCGCCTGGTGATCGAGATCCCCGGACACGTCCTGACCAGATGACAGTGGGAGCGTTCTCGAGCCGCGACGGGGCTTCTCCGTCTACTCGTAGCCCTCGAACCTTTCCACCTTGATCGAGCGAGCCTCGACTCCCCAGGCGAGGAGCTGTTCGTGCGTGGACGCGTCAAACGACGGGGGGACCGCTCAGGTAGTAGGTCCAATCTTGCGGCCGGAGTAGCTCGTGATCCAGCACATCTCGGTCGATGTGGCCCTGGTGACCGTGCCAGCCTCTTCCGGGCTGGCTGATGACGTGGATCACGCGCAATCCGGGGAGCCTCGCCTCCAATTGCTGCAGTTCCTCGCGGAACGGGATGCTGTCTTCGGAGCGATTCGCGAACAGCAGCACTATGGAGTCGGGGGGCAGCGCCGAGGCCCTCATATCCGTCTGCGAGCCAGCGCAAGATGCTGCGTACGCAAGTGATGCCGATGCCACCGGCGATGAAGGCCACCCGCTCAAGGCCGCCCGGCAGCGTGAAGGCGCCATAGGGGCCCTCTAACTCCACCTCCGCCCCGGGGGCAAGGGTGTCAAGCGCGTTCTTGAACTCGGAGCCGCGTAGACGGGTGGTGAACTCCAATTCGGGCTCCAGAGGAGAGTTGGAGTGAGAGAAGTGATGGGTGTACGGCCCCAGAGGCCCCGAGAACGTGACGATGAACCATTGCCCCGCCAGATATTCGTACCCCGGTGGGCGCTCGAAACGAAAACTGACGATGTCCGCGACCCGAGGGATCTTCTCGACTAGCCGACTCGGGAATGTCTGCTGAATGATGGCCGTCTCCAATGCCGGAGCGGTCGTGGCCCTGTAGGAAGGAGCCTTCAGGGCCACGACACTGTCACATGTCTTCGGCGGACTCTCCGAGGGCGATCGGCTGAGGGTGGTACGGCAGGAGCCACGCAGGGACAAGATCGCCATGACCCTGACTTCCTTCTCTCACGACTGCCGAAACGCCCGTTCCTGCTCCGATCACCATCCCGAAATGTCTGATGAACACGTCACGCGGCGGGTCCAGCCGCACAGAAGTAGCCGTCCGCCAGATCGTAGTCCTTGAAGTTTGGGCAGTCGCCGCAGAGACATCCTCGTTTTGCTATCTCTTTGGGGCTCTTACCTTTGGCGCAGAAGAAACCTCCCTCGCCGGGGTAGGACGGGCAGCCGCCGCAGATGCAGCGGGCCATGTTCTCGGGTGTGTCCGGTACCTTGGCCATGGGACCTCCTTCTCGGCGGATAGCCTGCTTTAGGTTCTTGTTCCCAGCAGCATTGCGCGTGGAAACCTCCGGCCGCGCACGTCGCTCTTCTCCTTCAACAGTCGGGTTCACCCCACCAGGCGGAGTTGGAGTGTGAGCCGGCAGGCTTCCAGCCGCATTTGGAGCGCGCCCGCACCTCCCAAGCGTGACCGCGACGACACGTGGAACCAAGCTACACGCGGCACATGAAGCTGATCCCTCTTGACATTTTAACTTAGGGACTTGAAATCTTCCTTTAAAGTGACTAGTGTCAGGGAGAGGCCGAGCGTTGAAGGAGATTCCTCGCCGGCAACGTTGGAGTTTGGGGGCAACGTCTCGAGAGGAGGGCCTCTATGGGGGCCGTGGAGAAACGCAATGGCGGGGTACGGATCAAAGACAAGACGGTACTGAAGACCCTCGCCCAGTGCTCGTTCGCACAGGGTGGCGAATGGCGTCGGTTGATGTGAAGGACGGCAAGATCGTCCGCATCCGGCCCCACCACCACACCGAGAGATACACCGAAGAGGAGCTGGGTCAGTACGAGCTGAACAAGGACGGCGTGAAGTACAAGACGCCGCTGAAAGGTCTCCTCGCCCCCTACCAGATCGCGTACAAGAAGCGGGTCTACTCCCCGAACCGCATCACTTACCCGCTTAAGCGCGTGGACTGGGACCCCAACGGCGCACGGGCTCACCGGGACCGGCGGGCGCAACACCCAGAACCGTGGCAAGAGCAAGTACGTGCGGATCAGCTGGGACGAGGCTACCACCTCATCGCCGACGAGATCAAGCGCATCCACAAGGAGTACGGCCCGCTCGGAGTCCTCGCCCATGGCGACGGCCACGGGGAGACGAAGACCGTTCATGGCGCTCACGCCGTCCTGGGACCTGCTGGAGCTGACCGGCGGATTCACCCAGGCCATCCGCAACGCGGACAGCTGGGAAGGCTGGTTCTGGGGCACGAAGCACGTCTGGGGTAACGGAGAGAACGGACTTGCCTTCCCGCCGACAACATGATGAACGACGTCACCCAGAACACCGACATGATCCTCCACATCGGCGCCGATCTCGAGACCACGCCTTGGGGATTCGCCGGCCAGTTCCCCAGAACGTGCTCTATCTACTGGCAGGAGCTGGGCAAGAAACAGGTCTTTGTCTCTCCCGACCTTAACTACTCGGGCGCCGTCCACGCGAGCAAGTGGATCCCTATCCTCCCCAATACCGACGCGGCCATGCATCTGGCCATCGCGTACACGTGGATGACCGAGGGCACCTACGACCAGGACTACGTGGCCACCCACGTCGTGGGCTTCGACAAGTTCGAGGACTATGTGCTGGGGCGAGAAGACGGGATCCCCAAGACGCCCGAGTGGGCATCGGCTAAGACGAACATCCCCGAGTGGACGATCAAAGCTCTCGCCAGGGAATGGGCGAACCAACCGACGACGGTCATGCACTTCTACGGCGGCTCGTACGTGCGCGGTCCTTACTCGCACGAGCCTGCGCGTCTCGAGGCCTGCCTGCTCGGCATGCAGGGCCTGGGCAAGCCGGGCCGCCATCAGTACTACAAGATGGGCGGGGACGACCACTGGATGAACGATACGCCCCGCCCCGTGAAGACCCTTCCCGACATGCGCATGATGCAGGACGGCCCCATCGAAAAGGGCCGCAAGGAGGGCGAGGCCCCCAATGGACCCGGAACGTCTTCCCCGGCCAGAAGCAGCTCCAGGTCTCGTCCAAGCAGGTCATCCCCAAGACGCAGCTCGCCCAGGCCATCCTCGAGGGGTCGTGCTGGAGCTCCGGGTAGCACCCAGCAGTTCATGCATCTCGAAGACCAGTTCAAGCGGTACGAATACCCCATCCCGAAGGAAGAGGGCGGCACCGAGATCCACATGATCTGGATGGACAACCCCTGCCGCACCACCTGCTGGAACGACGGCTTCCTGACGGTGGAAGCCTTCCGCAGCCCCAAGATCGAGACCATCGTGGTGCAGCACCTCTGGCTGGAGAACGACGCCATCCTGGCCGACATCATCCTGCCCATCAACACCAAGCTGGAAGAGGAGGACATCGGCAGGATGTCCGCCGGCGGCAGGTCCGTGCACGGCGCCCTGATGGAGTACCAAGCCATCGAGCCCCTCGGCGAATCGCTGAGCGACTATCCAGGCCGTGGGCGAGGTGGCCAAGAAGCTGGGTCTCTACGAAGAGTTCACCTGCGGGGATGACGCTCCAAGGAGAAGATCGAGCTGGCTTCCACAACATGGAACTCCACCATGTCATCAGCTGGGAGGACTTCCAGGACAAGCAGTACTACATCGTGCCCGTCGGATCCCGAGTGGGAGAAGGTGCCGGCTGGTCTCCGCGAGTTCTACGAAGACCCGGAGAAGCACCCGCTCGCAGACGCCCAGCGGCAAGCTCGAGTTCTACTCCCAGCGGCTGGCCGACCACTACCCCGACGACAAGGAGCGAGGCCCGCTACCCAAGTGGGTGGAAAACAGCGCGTTTCACGACGAGCGGATCGGCGGCGAGCGGGCCAAGGAGTACCCGCTCCTACTTATGAGCAACCACGGCCGCTGGCGCACCCACGCCCAGAACGACGACATCAGCTGGCAGCGGGAGATCAAGACCTGCAAGATCAAGGGCTGGGACGGCTACCTCTACGAGCCCATCTGGATCAACCCCAGGACGCCGCAGCCCGGGGCATCAAAGACGGCGACATCGTCAAGCTGTTCAACGAGCGGGGGACCGTCCTGGGCGCCGCCTGTCTGGGAAAGGATCATGCCCGGAGCTCTCTCCATGGACCACGGCGCCCGCGCCGACCTCATCAACGTCGGCTCCGGACAGTTTCTTCGACCGCGGCGGGGCGAACAACCTGATCTCGCCCGTCAACGGCATCTCCCAGAACTGCTGGGGCATGGCCACGAGCAGCTTCCTGGTGGACGTCCAAAGGTGACCATGGCCGAGATGGAGGAGTGGCGGGAGAAGTATCCCGAGGCCTTTGCGCGGAAGTACGACCCGGCCGCGGGTCTGCGCTTCGAGGCCTGGGTCATAGAGGAAGGAGAGAGCCCGATGAGCAAGGTTTCGTCTTCGACACCGCCGCTGCAACGGCTGCTACTGCTGCCAGCTCGCCTGCAAAGACGAGCACTGCGGCAACGACTGGACGCCGTATGCCAAGCCGCAACCCGATACCGGTCAGTTCTGGCTCCAGCTCCATGAGTACGTGCGTGGCACCGTGCCCAAGGTGAAGATGCACTACGTCCCCACGCCTCTGCAACCACTGTGACGAGGCGGCCTGCATGGCCGCCTGCAAAGTCGAGGGAGCGATCTACAAGCGCGACGACGGTCTCGTGATCATCGACCCGGAGAAGTGCACGGGCTGCAAGAGCTGCCTGGACGCTGCCCGAGCAAAGCCATCTACATGAACGAGAACCTTAACATCGCGCAGAAGTGCACCGGCTGCGCCCATCTCCTGGACAGCGGTGAGTGGACCGAGCCCCGCTGCGTGGATGCCTGTCCCACCCTGGCTCTCTGAAGTTCATGGAGAGGATGAGGCGAAGGTTCATGTCGCCGACGGCCGAGTTCCTACATCCCGGACGAAGAGAAGCCTCGAGTCTACTACCTGAACATCCCCAAGAAGTTCATCGCGGGGACGGTCTACGACCCGGTCAAAAAGGAGGTGGTGAACGGCGCCACCTGCACCCTGACCGGTAACGGGAAGCACCCGCAGCGAGATCACCGATGGCTTTGGGGACTTCTGGTTCGAGGGCCTCGGACGCTGGGACGCTACTCGCTCGAGATAGCGGCCGCAGGATTCCCGACCAAGCGTATTCCGGAGATAGCACGCGGAAGACGGATGTCAACCTGGGAGACATCGCTTTGGTCGTGACGCGCTGCCTAGGACTAAGCTTAATGGGTCGGCACGCGGCGCAGCGGGATAGAAGGAGTCGAGTTTGATCCCGGTACTGACCATCGGAGATCTCGAGGAATCGAGCGGGGTTCCGCGGACCACGATCCACTTCTACCTCAGCATCGGCCTGCTCCCTCGCCCCCAGAAGACCGCCCGTAGCCGGTCTCTCTACACCAAGGACCACCTCGAGTCCTCCGTGAGATCGTGGAGCTCAAAGCAGGCCGGGTTCGCATTGGCGGAGATCGAGACAGCAGCTACAGCTGACGGTCGACGAAAGCCGAGCGAAGGCGGCGTGGACCTGGCCGCCCAGGAGCACCAGCGGGTGCACGAGAGCATCCTGGCTCTGGCCGCCCAGGAACTCGTTGCAAAGGCATACAAGGACGACACATGTGACGTCCATCGTCCGCAAGCTCGGCATCACCACGGCGGTCTTCTACAGCCATTTTCCAGCAAGCGCGCCCTTCTCGCGGAATGCGTCAGCGCGCTCTCATGGATTGGGGCCTCGAGTTATGTCGACTCCAAAGAGGCCTCGACGGCGGACCCGGCCGAGCGCCTGCTCTGGCTTGTCTTGGGCACTCACACGTGTTCCGTCTCGGTTCGACCGCGATCGCCCTGACCCGGGTGGAGGAGTTCGAGGAGGATGGGGAGGCTCACAGGGCTATTTACGGTGCGTTCAACCAGATCATCGCGCATATCGAAAGGGATGTGGCCGGCGTAACCGAGCCAAAGAGCAGCACCGCCCAGTGTCCCCGACGAACTCGTCGCGCATAGCCTTTTCGCCGCCTACGAGCAGACCATGCTCCGGATGCTGGCGGACTCCAAGTATCGTCTCGAGGACGTCCTGCTCACCCATCTGTGGATATTCCTAGCTATCCAGGCCGCACGAAACGGCGAGATCGATATCGACTCCCGTCTGGATGGATACCGGGGTTTGGTGAAGAAGCTCGCGTCAGAGCTCCCGCCGCCGCCCTCACTACTGAAGAACTAGCATGCCACACACGGTCAGGACCGGGGAAACCCTGAAGTGCCCGTGCACTTGTGCTGGTCCCTTGAAGCATCTACTCTGCAATAAGCAACCAGCGGGAACCTCCGGCTGGCCCGCGGCGCGATCAAGCGACGGGGAACGAGGCGGAACTATGGCAGAGCTCGTCCTTCTGGGCTCGTCGCGGCGGATCCCGCAACACGGGAGGATGCCTGTTCATCCCACACGGCACAATCGGCTCGCGTGAACTCCTCGACGGACCAGTACCGACTGCGCCCGGTCGTTCTCAAGTTCGCCGACAACTCCCTCGAAAACCGTTTCAGAGATTATCACTCTGAAAGGTTCATGCTCCAAACACGCATCGGCATCGCCCTCGGCCTGCTGCTTTACGGCGGCTTCTTCATATTGGACCGATATCTCAGTCCCGCATCGGCGCTATATTCTGCCGTGATCCGATTAGGTATTGTAGTTCCATACTTCGGCATATGGCTTGGATTGACGTACGCTGGATTCTTCAAGAAGCGTATGCAGCTATATATAGCCATCGGTATTGTTATAGCTGGTTTATGTCATTTTGCTTTGCAGTTACTGCTTCCGGAACTTCCAGACAGCTACTCTATGGCCGTTACTATTATTCTGGTCATGTTCGCTTTTACCTTTTCTGGGCTACGCGTTTGGCCTGCCTTAATTACAGCCTTAATTTTATTGGTACCATTTGAGATTATCGCTATCTCAGACCCTCTGACTATGCGCGCCACCATTATCTATCAAAACTTCGTATTGATATCCATGTATCTACTCGGCGTACTTGGAGGGTTCATAATTGAGCGCTATGTTCGCAACGAATTCATTAACAATATCATCATAAACCGAGAGAAGGCCAAATCAGAAGAGCTTCTGCTAAACATTCTTCCCGTTACCATCGCTGATAGGCTGAAGGCGGGGGAGCCAACGATTGCTGACTCATTTCAACAGGCGACGATCCTCTACGCCGATATTGTTCACTTCTCCAGCTTTTGCTTGGACAAGCCCCCGTCGGCGGTTGCCTCGATGTTGAATGACTTGTTCAGCCTTTTTGACCTTCTGGTTGAGAAGTATTGCCTGGAGAAGATCAAGACTATGGGCGACTGTTACATAGTTGCGGGCGGGCTGCCGGTCCAGTGCGACGACCATGCTGCGGCGGTAGCCCGCTGCGCTCTGGATATGCGAGACACGTTGCGCCTATACCGAACCCGGGAGGGTGAAAGTATCAGCATGCGAATTGGCATTCACACCGGACCCGTTTCGGCCGGGATAATCGGTCACAAGAAGTTCACGTACGATGTGTGGGGGGACACGGTGAATACGGCGAGCAGGCTCGAAAGCAGCTGCCAGCCTGGCTTCATTCAGGCCTCCGATGCCGCCTACCAGGCTCTAAAGGCTGCGTTTTCTTTCCAGGAGCGCGGCCAGGTGCGTGTGGAAGGCTTGGGCGACCTTAGAACATACTACCTGCTCGGGCCCCAGGTTGGGGCTGTGCGCCTCTGCGAGCCAGTCGCCGTCGCAGAGGAAGCTACATGAGAGGCGGTCTCGTACAGATCGTGCGCAACATCGAGGCCACCGCTCGCCGGAAGACTTAGCCCTCAGTTTCGGGTCTTCGCCAAGAGCTCGTAGTCGGTCATGACCTGCTCGAACAGCTGTGGCTGTTTTTCCTTCAGTTCGATCGCATATTCGAGGAACTTGCGCACCCCGTCCCCAAGTATTGTCATCACCTGCTGCATCAAGACCTTGCTTTTGGTCGCCTCATGCATGAACAGCTTCTCAGGATGGAGCTGCTTGAAGGTTCTGACGTCGCCGACAAAATGGAGAATGCGCAACATATCCTGAAAAACCGCATCGAATCCATTATCCCGGGCGATGTCCATGAAGCTCCGCCAGGCATCTCGGGCCTTCACATACTCCATGACAACCGGTTCCATCGCCTCTGGCGACTTGTACTCGACCGTCTCAGCCGCTTGTCGCATCTGCTTTAGCTCGCTCAGGTCTGCTGCCCGGATAGTGGAGAAGTCTATAGAGGGCGACTTCAAAGCCGAGAAGTTGGCGATGTACAAGTCGCGTAGCTCGAGGCGGAACATATCGCTCTTTATGAACATCAGCTGCTTTCTTCTTGACCTCTGTTCTCTGTTGTCCAGAAACATGCCAATCAAGAATACGACCACTAATACGATCACCGGAATTGGTGCCAAGCTGTCCACGGCAAACATCAGTATGTTGCCTGGATAATAGGTATGAGCGATGTACTGGAGCACAATAAGCACTAGCCATGCCGCGATAAGAAATAGATAAACGCGGAGATTATCTTTAGGCCTCATTTCGCTCCCCTTACTATCCGACGCCTCCTACAGCTCTCTCGTTAACCCGTCGAACGCCAGTTCGGTCCGGGGGAAGACATCCCGCGCTTCCTGTAGCATCGCCTCGTATTCGGCCCGTTCTCGGAAGGGCGGGAGATGGCAGAGAACGAGCTCCCCCACCCCGGCCTCACCTGCCAGCCGAGCCGCTTCGCTTGCGGCGCTGTGGCCGATAAGTCCCACCTGCCGGTGCCCAGGTGAACCCTCTTTCGCCGCCCATGCTTCGTGCACGAGGAGCTTCACTCCACGAGCCCAGTCCCTCGCGCCCGGATCGAACCCTGTATCGGTGACGAACGCGAATTCATCCCCGACCCGGAAGCCCACCGAGCCCCCCGGGTGCTGCTGGGCTCGCGTCCCGACCGGCACTCCCTCAATGACGGCCGTCACGCCGCTGCCGAGAATCTCGACGCTGACGTCGGGATGGATGTCATCGAGGCCAAGTGGAAAGAAGGGGCCCCCGAGCAGCGCGTCGAGAGCGCTAGGTTCGACCCCGAGCACGCTCTTCGGCGGAAGATGGATCACGGTGCGGTTCTCCCAGAGGGCCGGCAAGTACGTGAGGCCAACGGTGTGGTCGATGTGGAGATGGGAGAGGAAGAGGTGGATGGGGTGGTTCGCCGGGGGGACAAGTTGGTTGAAGGGTTCGCGGCCTAGACGGGCGAGGCCCGAACCGGCGTCAAACACGAAAAGGACCTCTCCCGCTCGGTACGCGACGCAGGTCGTCATCCGTCCTTCTTCGGGAATCCAGCCGCCGGAACCTAGCACAACAAGCCGGGTCACCAACCCCTCGCTTTCGAACCGTCCGTTTCTCCGAGCCACCAGATGCCGCCATTCTCGCACACTTGGCGTCGCACCCGCCTGCGTTGTAGTCTTGCAGAGTTCGCCACGCGGTCGGGGAGGTCAGGTTGTGAAGTGCCCGTCGTGTGAAACGGAGAATCCTGCGGGAATGCGGTTCTGCGGAGGGTGCGCCGCACCGCTGGTCGACCCTGGCTCCCCCCCTGCCCTACCCACCGCCCCGCAGCACGTAGAGCGGCCCGGCGGTGTCCTTAAGGATGCCGACCGTCGCCCGGTCACCGTGCTGTTCGCTGACATCTCAGGATTCACCTCGCTCTCCGAGAAGATGGACCCTGAGGTCGTGCGCGACCTCATCACCGCCTGCTTCGATCGGTTGGTCCCCTGCATCGAGCGCTACAGCGGCACTATCGACAAGTTCATCGGCGACGAGGTGATGGCGCTCTTCGGAGCTCCCCAAGCCCACGAGAACGACCCGGAGCGGGCGCTTAGAGCTGCTCTGGAGATGCGCGACACCCTCTCGGACTTCAACCGGGAGCACGGAGTCAGCCTGGGGGTGCACTTCGGGGTGAACACCGGTCTTGTGTACGCTGGTGGCGTGGGGGGCGGGAGTCGCCAGGACTACTCGGTCATGGGCGACGCGGTGAACGTGGCGGCCCGTCTGAAGGGAGCGGCCAAGGCCGGGGAGATCCTGGTGGGAGCCGATACCTATCGTCAGACCGCCCATGCCTTTGAGTTCCAGTTGGCAGACACTTTGAGTCTTAAGGGGAGAGCCGACCCGGTAGCCGTCCGCCGTCTCCTCTCGGCCCAGGCCGCGACGACGACTGCCCGTCTGGACCTTGGCCTGTCTTCCCCTCTGGTTGGCCGGGAGGGGGAACTGGTCTTGTTCCGGCGATCCCTCGAGCGCTTGTCGCGCGGGGAGGGCGGTGTGCTGCTCATTACCGGCGAGGCCGGGCTGGGGAAATCCCGCCTTGTCGCTGAGGCGCGCGCCGAAGCCGAGCAAGAAAGGATCTCCTGGCTGGAGGGCCATGCCCTGTCTTTCGGCCGTACCATCAGCTACTGGCCGCTCCTTGAGATCATCCAGCAGGACGTCGGTATCGAGAGCGACGACACCGAGAGGGAGCGTTGGGCCAAGCTGGCCGCCCGGGTGGGAGCGCTCTTCGGCGAGGAGCGAATCGAGATCCTCCCTTATCTTGCGACCCTTCTTAGCCTCTCCCTTCCCGAGGAACTCGCCCCCAAGGTCAGATACCTGGACGGTGAGGCTATGGGCCGCCAGATCTACCGTGCCACCCGTCTCTATTTCGCCCGTCTGGCTCAGAAGCGCCCCACGGTGGTCGTGTTCGAAGACGTCCACTGGCTGGACGGCTCCACCGCCACGCTTCTTGAACATCTCCTGCCTCTTTCCGGCGAGGTGCCTATCCTCTTCTGTCTTGTCAGCCGGCCGGAGACGGAAACCGCTCTCGCCGGGCTGCGCGAGCTCGTTCACGGTGAACATGCCGACCGCCTGACCGAGATCGCCCTAAGGCCTCTCTCCCCTGAGGAGAGCGTGGCCCTTGTCCGCAACCTGGCGCACCTTGATGAGCTTCCCGCCCGCCTGAGGGATACCATCCTCGACAAAGCTGAGGGCAATCCCTTCTTCGTAGAGGAGGTGGTCCGCAGCCTCATCGACCTCGGTGGACTGGTACGAGACGATGCCACCGGCGCTTGGCGGATCACCGAGCAGGCCGCTCGCATCACCATCCCTGACACGTTGCAGGGCGTCATCATGGCCCGCATCGATCGTCTAGATGATGGCCTGAAGCAGGTGCTGCGGCTCGCCTCGGTCGTGGGGCGCAGCTTCTTCTATAGGGTGCTCGCGCGCATCGCTGAGGCTGACCGGGAGCTAGACCAGTGCCTGGCCACCCTCGAAGCTCGGGAGCTCATCCTCGAGAAGGCTCGCGACCCGGAACTCGAGTACATCTTCAAGCACGCCCTGGTCCAGGAGGCCACCTACGAAAGCATTCTGCTCGCCCGTCGCAAGGAGGTCCACCGCAAGGTGGCTCGGGCCATCGAGACCCTCTTCCCCGAGAGGCTCGATGAGTTCCACTCCCTTCTTGCCTATCACTGCTCGAAGGCCGAGGACTGGGAGAAGGCCCAAGACTATCTCTTCAAGGCCGGGGACCAGGCAGGGAAGATAGCCGCCGACCACGAGGCTCTCGCTCACTACGAGGAGGCAATTGACGCCTATGGCCGAGCCTTCGGGGACAAATGGGATCCGCTTGACCGGGCTGTTCTTGAACGAAAGATGGGGGAGGCGCTTCACCGCCGGGGCGATCACGCCCAGGCGCGCGACTATCTGTACCAGTCCCTGACGACCCTCGGACAACCGTTCCCTGATTCGACTCGAGCCGTTCGCCGCGAGATCATGCATCAGATTCTGGTGCAGATCTGGCATCGGGCGTGGCCCTGGTTCAAGCCGGCTTACACCACCCCCGACGCGGTCCGCCAGGCCGATGAGTTGTGTCGGATATACCAGTCACTTGGATGGATCGAGGGCTTTGCGGACCAGGCGCGCGCACTGCTCATCATGATTACTGACTTGAATCAGGCGGAGACACAGGGCATCGGCTGGGCCGCCTCCTCGGGAGCTTCGGCCATGGGCATGATGCTCGCTGGTAATGCCGGCGCCGCGCCTTTCAAAGTCATACATCACCCGAGCCAGGCGGATAGCGGAGCAGGGAGGATGGCCCGCAGAACAAGCTCAGGCCGATCTCGTCGATGGGATGTGGGAGTTCTGGCTCGCAGGGAACTCTGCGAGGGCCGAGGATTGCCTGCGTCGCAGTTGGGAGCGCTTCAGGGACCTAGGCAATATCCGTTCGTCCGCCGGGATCGCCATGGGAATAGGCGTCCACATACCCGCCGAGCGGGGGGAGTTCGAGCGGGCTCTGGCGATGGCGAGAGAGCTAGGGGAGAACGGTCGTGATGCGGGCGATGGCTTGACCGAGGTGTATGGACAAGCCTGGGAGTCCGAGTTGCTCTATATGACCGGGGACTTGCAGTCAGGGGAGGCGGGGATGCGTCGTACGATTGGGGCCATGCTTGCTGCAACCGACTACCGAATAGCGTCGAAGGTAGCGGGCAGGCTTGCAGCCTGTCTGCTCGTGCAAGGACGGCTCGAGGAGGCCGAAGTGCTGTTGACCGAGCATCGGGCAAACCTGCGCAAGTATGGAATCCGAGGCTTCAACGCCACCATGGTGATCACCGGTGCTGCGGCAGCAGCTCTATGCGCTGCGGAGCGGGCCGACGGCCCAACCCGGGAGACAGCGCTCAGGGAGGCCAAGCGCGCGTGTGCGGCAGCGTTGAAGCAGGGACGACTCGACATGACCGCTCTCGTTCCCGCCTGTCGGCTTCAGGGGACCTACGAATGGCTGATCGGCCACCCGAGCAAGGCCGAGAAGTGGTGGCGCAAGAGTCTCGAACACGCGGAGGAGCTCGGGTGCCGATACGAGGGAGCTCTGACGATGCTCGAATGGGGCAAGCAGACAGGCGACCGCGAGCAGTTGGAGCAAGCCGAGTCCGAGTTCGAGGCGATGGGGAGCAAGTTCTTCCTCGCTCAGGCGAGGCGACTGCTAGACGCGCCCGAGGTCATAAGGCCGGCGGTCGTCGCGTGACTTCAGCCCAAGAAGACCCGTTTGAGCCGACAACCGCCAGTCCAGTATCCAGCCCATACAGCCCCTGACGACCGACCATGTAGTACTTGATGATGGCCGTTGATCCCTTACTAGTGAGATTCAGCTCTCTCCTGGAGCACGAACGTCTGGAAGGTCCTGTCCTGGATCTGGCTTGTGGTACGGGGGAAAATGGGCTCTTCTTGGCGGGCCTGAACTTGCCGGTCGTTCTTGCGGATCGATCGCCGCAAGCGCTGGCAGTAGCCCGAAGGTCGGCACAGGGACAGGGACTCAAAGCGGAATTCTGGGAGGTCGATCTGGAAACCGGTACGAACCCTCTTCAAGAGGAATACTACCGGGCGATCCTCGTCTTCCATTACCTCTATCGACCGCTCATCCCCATGCTACGAAAGGGAATCCGCGAAGGAGGGATCCTCATCTATGAGACCTTCACCAGCGAACAGCCCAAATACGGCCGCCCTCATAATCCGGATCATCTGCTGCAACCCGGAGAGCTGGCTGACTGGTTTGAGGACTGGCAGATCATCCACTATTTTGAAGGTCTCTTTGAGAACCCTCGAAGAGCAATGGCCCAAATCGTCTGCCGTAAGCTGGGCGCGAACTGAGGATCTATAGTAGTAAGGTGCCCTCGGCGCGAATCGAACGCGCGACACAAGGTTCTGGAAACCGGCGCGGGGCTGTCCACCGGGTGTTACCGAGTATCGCCACGTTCAGAAATCGCCGCTGCCGCCGTCCATCCTGTCGATGCTGTAGCACCACGTGTCATTTGGGTAGAGGTCAGCGCTGCATATCACGTAGACCGGCATGTCCAGCGTCAATTCGTCGGGGGCGCGTTGCTCGAGTTCGCTCAACGAAATGAGCACGGCGCCCGCAGGAACGCCGGTCACGGCCCACTCACCCGGCTCAATGCACGCGCAGTAGTTCTACTTCGGAGTCAGGTCGGTGGGGACCACTCTGATCCTGTCGAGAATGCTCTCCAGAATAGTGTCGGCGGTACCATCGGTGATGAACTCGTCCAGGCCCTCGAGAAGGGCGAAATCCTTGGTCCAGCCGAGTCCCATGATGCTCCACCCTACGACCTTGGGATCGGCGTCTTCCCGAATGGTGCCCTGCCGTTTGCCGTCCTCGACGATGTCGATGAAGCGCTGGAGCGTTACCAACTGGTTCCCGCGCATTCTCTCCATCAGCCCCTCAGCCCGGGCCACAGCCGCCAGCTCGAACAACGGGGCTATCACTGAGGTTTCATCGGGCGCGATCCGGGCTTCGTGCAAGGAGCCGCCCAGTTCGCGCAGGCGCTCCAGCATGTTTGGGTTCGTAGAGGAGTCGACCCAGGCAAGTACCCGTTCGAGTAGCAGGTTCAGCGCGGCTTCGAGTATCTCTCTTCTGCCGGAGTAGTGGTTGTAGAGGGAAGGGGTCGCGATCCCCGCAGCCCTGGCGATACGAGTGAGTGTGGCCGCGTGGACGCCCTCGCGAGCGATGATCTCCAGCGTCACAGCGGCGATCTGAGCACGCCGTTCTCTCTTGGTCCAACGTCCTTGCCGTGCCGGCGTCTGAGCCGTGGCTCCGTTCACCCCTCACCTTCCGTGCTCGCTGACCAGCCCTCTCTTGACATGGTAGCAGGCAGATGCTACTAACTAAACTTAGTTAGTAGAACAGGGGCCTCGCTCTGGCTGTCAGCCGTGCCGGAGGTCCGCAGCCGAGATGCCCAAGAGAGGGGGAGTGATGAATCGAGACGTGGTAAGCCGCCGAGAGTTCCTCAAGATGGCCGGCGTGGCCGGAGCGACCATCGGTGTGGTCGCCGGGCTTGGTGGACTTGTCGCCGCGTGCGGAGAAGAAGAGACGGCCACGACCACCACGGCATCCGCGAGCACGACAAGTGCGCCTACTACCGGCTCGACTGCTGCCGCGAGTAGTACCACGGTCAGCACCGCGGCGGAGATGGGCCGCGAGGTCAAGATCGGGGTGGTGACACCCCAGACCGGGCCGCTGGCGGTGTTCGGCATCGCCGACATCTGGTCGGCGGACCTCGCCAAGAAGACCATAGGCGACGGGCTCGTGCTGGGCGACGGCAAGAAGCACCCCGTCAGCATCATCTTCCGTGACACTCAGTCCGACTCCAACCGCGCCGCTCAGGTGGCGGGCGACATGATCAGCAACGACAAGGTCGACATCCTGACGGCGTCCGGCTCGCCCGATACCGTCAATCCTGCCGCCGACCAAGCGGAGGCGATGGAGACGCCATTCATCAGCGTCTTTTGCCCTTGGGCGGCTTTCGTCTTCGCCCGGGGTGGGAGCTTTGAGAAGCCGTTCAAGTGGACGTACGGCCAGTTGCTCGGCCTCGAGCAGGTCTGCGCGGGTATGGTGGACGTCTTCGAGAAGACTCCCAACAACAAGAAGGTCGCCTTCCTCGCGCCGAACAACGCCGATGGACTGGCTTGGCTCGACCCCAACACCGGGGCGCCGCCGTACCTCGAAGCGGCTGGATACAGCATCGTCGCTCCCGGCTTGTACACCCCGGGCGCCGAGGACTTCACCGCCCAGATAAGCGAGTTCAAGAAGGAGGGGTGCGAGGTCCTTACCGGGGCCACCTTCACCCCAGACTTCACCAACTTCTGGAATCAGAGCCTCCAGCAGGGATTCAAGCCACCGGTGGCGAGCATGGCCCTTGCCCTCGGCTTCCCACAGGCGGCGGAAGCCGTCGGACCGACCGTCTATGGACTCGTCGGGCCCGACGGGTCATGGCATCCCACCTTCCCCTTCACGGACTCCCTGACGGGGATGACCTGCCAAGAGTTGGCCGACGACTACGAAAAGGCCACCGACAGCCAGTGGACCGGTGCCATCGGCGGCCACGCCAAGATCAGTTGGGCGGTCGACGTCATGACGCGCGCCGCCGATCCAGATAACAAGGAGACCATCCTGACGGCCATCACCTCCTCGAACCTCGAGACGGTCCTGGGCCCCATCGACATGACCAAGCCTGTGGACCAGAACCCCGGAGACCCAACCGGCACCCGTCCACACCCCAACATCACGAAGCCGATCATGACCGGGCAGCAGTGGGTGAGGGGTGAGAAATGGCCCTACGAGACGGTGGTGGTGAGCAATGTCCTAGCGCCGATGGTCCCTGCTGTCGCGCTGCAGCCCATGAAGTACGAGTAGCGGGGGGAGGCCAGCCGTGTCCGATGAAGCGATGAGCACCCCGAGGGAATATGTCAAGATCCCGGAGCGGTTCGGGGACGACGTGTTCGAGGTTCTCTACTACCGATCGACGCCGCCCGAGGCACCTCTGGAGACGAAGCTCCCGGGCGCGGGCATCTATCCTCCTCTGAACCCTCGCAGCTACGTCGAGGACGGCATCCGCGTGGACCAGGATGTGGCCGTCAAGCTCCGCGACGGCATCACCATCTACGTCGACGTGTTCCGTCCCGACGGCGCAGCCGGCGAGAAGGACCTACCCGCAATCCTCGCCTACTCCTACTACGGCAAGCGCTCCAACCCACCGGGTCAGGACAACTTCACCCTGGGTGTGCCCGAGAGCAGCTGCTCGAACATGTGCATGTTCGAGGGCCCCGATCCCGCCTATTGGTGCAAACAAGGCTACGCGGTCATCAACGCCGAGGGGCGTGGCGTGGGCAACTCGGAGGGTGACTTTCCCCACCTCGGCAGGCAGTGCGGCCTCGACTGCTACGACACCATCGAATGGGTCGCGGCCCAGCCGTGGTCCAGCGGCAAAGTGGGGATGTTCGGCAACTCGGCTCTGGCCATGGCGCAATGGGACGTCGCCCCTCTGCAGCCACCGCATCTCACCTGCATCGCTCCTTGGGAGGGGGGCACCGACATCTACCGGGAATACAACACCGACAACGGCATCCCGGCAATCGACTTCCACCGCTTCATCTGGCAGGTCTTCCGCGGTCGCGGCTACATCATCGACAACGTGGCCATGACGGAGGAGTATCCGCTCATGAATCCCTACTGGGAGTCGAAGATCCCGGACTTCGAGAAGATCACAGTCCCCGCCTACATCACCGCCGGCTGGAACCACATCCACCTGCGCGGCGCCATGAACGCGTATATGAATATTGGATCCAAGAAGAAATGGCTGCGGGCACATCGCGAGTTCGAATGGGCCGATAGCTACATGTGGTGGAACATGGAGGATCTGAAGCGCTTCTTCGACCGCTACCTGAAGGGCATCCGCAATGGCTGGGAGGCGACACCGCCCGTACGTATCGACGTCATGGACGCCTACGACCACGACTTCCAGGTGGCCCGGCCGGAACGAGAGTTCCCCTTGGCCCGGACGCAGTACCGGAAGCTCTACCTCGACGCGGCGGGTGGCAAGCTGAGCCTGCAACCAGCCGCCGCCATCTCCAAGGCTTCCTACGACGCAGAAGAGGGACGAACGACCTTCGATATCACCTGCACAGGAGGATATGGAGCTCACCGGCTACGCCAAGGTGCACCTCTGGGTGGAGGCTGATGGCAACGACGAGATCGACCTCTTCATCACGCTCATGAAGCTCGACGCCAGAGGTGACTTCGTGCCCGTGAACGTGATGGGCCAGCCGCATCCGGGCACTCCCGGGCAAGCTGCGGGTGTCGCAGCGCGCACTCGATCCGGAGCTCTCGACCGAGTTTCAGCCTGTGCAGGCGCACCGCACGCGCCAGAAGCTGAAGCCCGGGGAGATCGTACCGGTAGACATAGCCATCTATCCTTTGAGTCGTATCTGGCACAAGGGCGAGCAGCTGCGATTGCAGATAGCCGGCCGCTACTTCCGTGAGGGCTGGTTCGAGCCCTTTGCCTGGAATCTCCAGAACAAGGGGCAGCACGTCGTCCACACCGGCGGCGAGTTTGATTCCTATCTGCAGATCCCGGTCGTACCGCCCAGACACGCGGCGGGAGAATACGTGTATCGGTAGGGGTTGGTCATACGCGGGGGCGCGCGGCGGTCAGCGTCGCCAGCTCCGCCACGTATCCGGCAGGGCCTTGAGGTTCGCGGCTTCGGCGTCGTCCAACACGGTAGTGCCCTCGGCGCGAATCGAACGCGCGACACGAGGTTTAGGAAACCGGCGCGGGTCAGCGTAGGGGTCAAATCTCTCGAAGAACGGCGGGCCCCAACCAACCGGTACGGTTGGCTCCTACCTACGTGCGCGCATCCAGGGATAGTTGGGCCACGCTCACTAGGGTCCGACCGTGCTGGCCAGTCCAGATATCGACCACCATCTTGCCGGTCTTGCCTTCGAGGACTTCGATCTCAGGTCTCCTCGCGGCCAGCTATGACGATAATCAAACCTCCTGCGAGGGCGATGATGCTGGCAACAATGGAGACTCCCAGCCTTCTGCGACCGTCGTGTCTTAAGTATGGGGAAATGTTGATATACGACCTCGAGAGTCGACTCTAGCGGGGCAGCACCCTGCCATCGACGTCCTCCATGTCGAACCACCACTTCCGACCGGGGTCATCTCTGCCGTAGCCGAGTAAGTCGTCCAGCCGGATAAGCCCGCGGCGGGCCAAGCCGGAACGAGCGGCGAGCCTGGTGGCCGCTGTGTGGTACCACGTGGTCGGCTTGTTCCAGGGGCAGACCTTGAGGCATCGCCCACAACTCGCGCCGTGGGCGTTCGTAACCCGAAACCGGGCGCACGAGTCAGTGTCGTTCCGCCAAATCTCGTAGCCGTTGTACACCGTCTTCGGCCCCGCGGTGATTGAGCCCGACGGACACTCTCGGGCGCACTTCTTACAGTTCGAGCAGAAATCCTGCAAGCCGAAATCGATCGGTTTGTCTGGGCGGAGGGGTAGGTCGGTCGTCACGACGGCGGCCTTGAAGCGCGGCCCCATGAAGGGATGAAGAACGATGCCGCCGATCCGGCAGATCTCTCCCAGACCGGCCAGGAGAAGGATCGGGGGAACCACCACCTTGTAGTCCATGGAGTGGTGGGGCTTGGGCCGAATAGCCCAAGCGGCGGATGTACTCGGCCAGCATCGAGGAGATCAGGGCGGTGGCGGTGTAGGAGCGGAAGCTCTGGGAGTTGCTGATCCAGTCGCGACCGTTGCAGGCGGCGAAGGTGTGTGAGCCCTGATCGACCAACACCGCAATGGCGTGGGTATGCCCCAACTCCACAGCCTCGCCGTTCTTGTCAAAGGAGTAAGCGGCATAGGGGGGCAACTCGCAGATCCCCACGTCATCGGCCCGCAAGAAGAGGGTTGTCTCCTTGATATGCCTGCTGAGGATGAGCGGGTCGTCGGGTAGCGGGGCCCGTGTGGTAGCCACCGGACCGTCGACAGCCGCGACCAGATGGTGTTCGACCGCCTTCATCGCCCCCGACAGTGGGTACTTGTCGACGAAGCGCAGGAACTCCCGACGGGGTACGGGACCGTAGTCGCCGCGCAAAGCGCGAAGGAAGCCATGCTCCCGCTCATCGAAGCGGGCGACGTCTCCAGTGATCTTCGTGGTGGGAGCATCCACTCGGCGCACCCTGTGCATGGGAAAGGGTGTGTCCAAGCGGTCGCTTCGGAGACCGTCCGGTATTTCGGTACGGTCCGGAGGGGCGGTTCTCACGGCAAAGCCCTCCTTGGGAGCAGATCTCGACGCCTCGGTTCATTGTAGCTGGCAGGGCGCCGCTGATCACCGCCTCCACCTCGTGGCACGCAAAGAGGTAGCGCCAGTCCTTGGCTTTGACCTCCGGGAATAAGCGCTCGATTTGCAGGATTCGGTCGACTGCGACGCCCAGCCACTCTCCGTGATCACTGAGAACAAGAAAGGTGCCCTCGGCGCGAATCGAACGCGCGACACAAGGTTTAGGAAACCTTTGCTCTATCCCCTGAGCTACGAGGGCACGGTCCGAGGATTTTAGCACCAGGAAGGTGCTCGCCCGAGCAGGCCACACGCCTGCGGCCCCGATGTAGTAACGTCTTGGCCTGAAGTCGCGGGCGTCGAAGTGTGATGGAGGCCAAGTGAACGAATCTGCGCGACCCTACGTAGACGAATCGGCGCGTTCTTGTTTCACCTGCGCCTACTGGGACCCCTGCTCCTACGAGGTGGGCAAATGCCGCCGTCATGCGCCCGCTACGGTCACAGCCACAGTCGCGACCGCGGACGCGGGGAAGGGCGCATCGAAGGCCGCAGCGAAGGCCCCTGCGACGGCGCCCCGCCCGTGCGGGCCCAATGAGGGTCTGACCGCCGCTTGGCCGCTTACGGGCGCCCATGATTGGTGCGGCGAATGGCTGTCTCGGGAGGCACCATTCCCCACTGCGGAGGCAGCGCTCCTCGCCGGTCAGACTCCTCTCTCAGCGCTTGAGGCGCTCGCGGTCGCTCAAGAGCCCCCGCTGGACCCGGAAGAAGAACGCTACCTGCGCAACGCGTCCATCGCCCAGGCCCTGCTCGTCCTGCCTCAGGAGAAGCGGGACAGGCTGCTCCTCGAGATCCTCACCGACGAGGAGAGGGAGTGCCCCACTCCGCCGGACGACTTCTACGAACGCGTACAGGACTATTTCGCCCGTCAACGAGACGGCGAACCTGAGTAGGATTTAGAGATCCCGGGGAGAGACTGAACACATCACCAGCCCCAGCCCAAATCGAAAGCGAGGTCGCCACGTGGAGTTCAAGGACATCGTCAAGAATCGCTACTCCTGTCGCCAGTATCAGGACAAGAAGGTCCCCGAGGAGACCATCCGCGAGCTGCTTGAGATCATCGTCTACTCGGCCTCGGCCATCAACCTGCAGCCCTGGCGCATCAAGGTGGTCTCGGACCGGGAGACCAAGGACAAGCTCTTCCCCGTCGCCTTCAACCAGGAGCACGTACGGAGCTGCTCCCACCTATCTCGTCCTGTGCGCCGACACGGACTACTCTGCCATCATCGCCAAGTTCGACAAGACCCTGGTCGACGCCGCCGCCCCGGATGAGGTGCGCAGCATGCTCATCGGCATGGCCACGAACATCTCATCCGGCATGAACCCCGAGCAGCAGCTGACCTGGTCGCAGAACCAGGTGTACATCGCTCTCGGGCAACGCCATCAACGGGGCCTACTCGCTGGGCCTGGCTTCCTGCCCCATGACCGCCTTCCAGCCCGCCGAGTTCGCTCAGATCCTGGGCCTTCCCGCGAACATCGTGCCCACCGCGCTGGTGGCCGTGGGCTACCCGGCCGACACCTTCATGGGCAAGATGCGCTACCCGGTGGAGGAGATCCTCATCTGACAGGCCTGGCTTCCCCCGGGGCCGGGCCGGCCCGGCCGGCCCCGCCCCCCATCAGGCGCTGCTATCACCCCTCCGGAAGAGTCGTGAATTCGCAGCTGACGGAAGGGTGATAGCAGCGCCCTCATGCTAGACTGGGTCCCCGCATGGACGTCGTCTTCAACAGTATCTACGCGCGCGCCTGCATGGGCGCAGGCCTGGCGGTCCTCACCGGACTGCGCGCCTTCCTTCCCATCGCCTTCTTAGGGCTGTACTCGCGGCTCGAGTTCGCCAGCGCCCCGGTCCTCGACGACACCTGGTTCGCGTTCCTGGAGGAGACCTGGGTCCTGGCCGTGCTGTTCGCCCTGGCGATCATCGAACTGGCGACGGACAAGATGCCCGCTCTGACCGCCACCCGCGACCAGATCATGCAGCCCATCAAAGTCGTCTTCGGCGGGCTGGTATTTGCCGCGGCCATGGCGTCCGAGCATTGGATAGCCATCGTCGTCTGCGCCGTCCTCGGCCTGCTCATCGCCGGACTGGCCGACCACGCCATTCGCTCCATCCGCCCGAACGCCGACGCGGATAGCGGCCCCGTGGTCCTTCTCAGCCTCTACGTGGACTTCATCGTCCTCGTCGGCACCCTCGTCTTCGTGCTCGTGCCCTTGATCGGCGCCCTGCTGGCGCTGTTCCTCTTCCTGTTCGCCTACCGTCTCCGCCAACGACAGAAGCGGAAGCACAAAGGACTGCGCATCCTCAGAGGCTGAGGAGGAGCGAATGAGTCGCCCGCCTTCGTCCGATCGTCCGGCCGATGTTCCACCCGATTTCGTAAGGGTCCGCATCTTCGTGGAGGGCCGCGTACAGCGCGTCTGGTTTCGGGAGAGCACCCGGCAGGAGGCCGATCGCCTGGGGGTGAGCGGCTGGGTACGCAATCTGCCCGACGGCCGCGTGGAGGCCGTCTACGAGGGATCCCGGGGAGGCGGTGGAGGAGATGCTTTCCTGGACCAACCGCGGACCCGAGCGGGCCAACGTCACCGGCGTCGAGATCCACGACGAGCCGCCCCGCGGCGAGCGGGGCTTCACGGTCAAGTAGTGGCGCCGCCGCGGCCCGGCCGGCGCCACCCCAAACCACAGGCACCGCTATCGCCCCCTCCGGAAGAATCGTGAAACGCAGCTGGAGGAGGGGGTGATAGCGGTGCCCCAGCTCTATTGCAGGTTGGCCGGCCGCTCCTCGAGCGTCACGGTGATGGACATCTCCTGCCCGTTGCGGTCCAGCTTCACCTCGACCTCGTCACCCGGTTCCATGTCGCGGATGGCGACCAGCAGGTCGCTCGATTCCACCATCTCCTCGCCGTCCACCTCGTAGATGATGTCGCCCTGCTGGATACCGGCTTTGGCCGCCGGGCCACCGGGCGTGACTTCTGCGATCAGGATCCCCGAGGAGCGCGACAACCCGAACTGTTCCTGCAGTTGTGGGGTCACCATCTGCGTTCCGACACCCATGTAGGCGTGGGTAGCCTTACCCGTGTCGATGATCTCGTCGGCCACTTCGGTCGCGGTCACCGCGGGGATGGCGAAGCCGAGACTGACCGCGCCCGTCTCCCCGGGCGGGAGATAGGCCACGTTGATGCCGATCACTTCACCCGCCGAGTTGGCCAGCGCGCCTCCCGAGTTACCCGGGCTGATGGGAGCGTCCGTCTGGATGAGATTGGTGAGCGCCACCCCTTCCGCCCCTGGCACGCCCTCGATGCTGCGGGCGATACCGGACACGACACCCATGGTGACGGAGTTGTCGAAGCCGAGCGGGCTACCGATGGCGATGGCGAACTGACCCACCGTGAGCTCCTCCACCTGGAATTCGGCGGCCGGAAGGTCCATATCGGCGTCTATCTTGATCACAGCCAGATCGGTGAGGGGGTCGCGGCCTATGATGGTAGCCGGCAGCTTCTCCCCGGTGGTGAGAGTGACCTGCAGGCTGCTGACCGGATCGCCGAGTTCGTCGCTCACCACGTGGTTGTTGGTGATGATCATGCCGTCGGAGGTGTAGATGACCCCCGAACCCTCACCGGAGTACTCTTGCTGCTCCCCGAAGGGACCCTGAGTGACTCCCGATATGGCGATGTTCACCACGCTCGGGCCAAGCTTCTCTGCCACCCCCACGGCGGGGCTCTCCAGCTGATCCTGGGAGCCACCGTTCGACGCTTCGGTGGTGGTAGGAGGTTCTGTAGTTGTGTCCTCAGCCTCCGTGGTATCCGGACTGCTGGAGTCGGTGGAAGGCTCGGTGGTCTCGGGGGATGCAGTCGTCGAGGATCCCGGCTCTGTCTCGAAAGTACAGGCGGCCAGTCCCGACACTACCCCGATCACCAGCGCCACGGCCAAGAGCACCTTGACAAAGGTCCACGCGCCGGCCCGCCCTTGGGGGCCACCGCTCGACGCCTGACGCCTGAACAACATCTGGACCACCTCCATGGAGAATGATTATCTGTCCATTCTATTACCCAAGCGCAATCAGCGGGATGCGCACGGGCAGCCGAGCACGTCGCGCGGGGTACCAAGAGGCTGCTGAAGGACGAAGCAGCCTGAACCGGTCGTATTCTACCCCGCCCATCATAAGGCGCCCGTAAGAAAGGCCTTTTACGGGGGCTTTACCCGCTCTTCGCTAGACTTCCGGCAGATGAGTCCCCGGCGTGTATCATGACGCCGACCTTCGAAGGAGTGATGAAGAGGTCAGGGTGAGAGTCCTACTAGCTGAAGACGAAGAACGGCTGGCCAACACGATCGCGCGCGGTCTGCGCCGCGAGGCCATGGCGGTCGACGTAGTGCTCGACGGCAAGGCCGCCCTCGAGAAGACCGCCGTCAACAACTACGACGTGGTGGTCCTCGACCGCAACCTTCCCCTCGTACACGGCGACGACGTCTGCCGCCAGCTGGTGGCGCGCCAGTCGCTTTGCCGCATCCTCATGCTCACGGCCGCCGGGTCGATCGAGGACCGGGTCACCGGACTCACCATCGGAGCCGACGACTATCTGCCCAAGCCCTTCGCCCTGCAGGAACTGGTAGCCCGCATCCGCGCACTGGGCCGCCGGGCGGTCACCCCCGTCCTTCCCGTGCTCACTCGTGGCGACCTGGTGCTCGACCCCGCCCGCCACATGGCCGAACGGGCCGGCGTCGACCTGGGGCTCACCAAGAAGGAGTTCGGGCTGCTCGAGGTGCTGCTTTCCGCCGAAGGACGCGTGGTCAGTGCCGAGGAACTCCTGGAGAAGGTCTGGGACGAGAACACCGATCCCTTCACCAACGTGGTGCGGGTCACCATCATGACCCTGCGCAAGAAGCTGGGCGACCCGCCGCTCATCGAGACGGTGACGGGGGTCGGCTACCGCATATGAGTTTCGACGTGCCCGAGACCAAACCCACCAGGCGTGGCCTCACCATCCGGCTGAAGCTGACCCTGTGGTACGGCGGCCTCTTCCTGCTGGCCGGCGTCCTCCTCATCGCCGTCAATTTCTTCCTGGTGCGCGACAGCCTCACGCCCGCCCCGGAGAAGGCCCGGGCCATCATCGCCGAACGCTACGGCATCCCCCAAGAGCTGCTCGAGTATGGTGAGGGACCCGGCCCGCACGGGCAGATGCCCCGCTACGTGACCATCAACGGCATCCCCGTCCCGCGGCTCATCGATGACGTGCAACGGGAACTGCGCGACGAGGCGCTCCGCCAGTTGTGGACCACGTCTATCCTGGCGCTGGCCATAATCGCCGTAGTCACCTTCGGACTCGCCTGGCTGCTGGCCGGTCGCATGCTGCGCCCCCTGCACGCCATCACCGGCACCGCCCGGCGTCTCTCGGAGTCCACCCTGCACGAGCGCATCGACCTCAAGGGGCCGCACGACGAGCTGAAGGAGCTGGCCGACACCTTCGACGCCATGCTCGCCCGCCTGGATACCGCCTTCACGGCCCAGAAGGAGTTCGTAGCCAACGCGTCCCATGAGCTGCGCACGCCCCTCACCATCATCCGCACGGAGATCGACGTGGCCCTCAGCGACCCCGACCTCTCCCAGGAAGAACTCCGGGAGATGGGCGCTGCCGTCGGTGAGGCCGTGGACCGGAGCGAGAGACTCATCGACGGCCTGCTGGTCCTCGCCCACACGGAGAGCTCTCTGACGCTCACCGACCTCGACCTGCGGGAGATTGCCGAGGAGCAGATCGAGCTGGCCTCCGCGGCGGCCGACGCCATGAACCTGCGCCTCGACCTCGACCTGCAGCCCGCCCCCATCCAGGGAGATAGGGCCCTCATCGAGCGCTTGGTCGGCAATCTGGTCGAGAACGCCATCCGTCACAACGTGGCCGACGGCTCCTTCTCGATCCGGACCTACACCGAAGGCGACAAGGCCGTGCTGAACGTCTCGGGGGGCGACACCGTGGTGTCCGACGAGGACCTCGAGCGCCTCTTCGACCGCTTCTACCGTCCCGACAAGTCGCGCAGCCGCAAGACGGGCGGGTTCGGGCTGGGCCTCTCCATAGTCAAGGCCGTGGCTGCCGCGCACGGCGGCACCGTCGCGCTCAAGGCGATCCCCACCGGCGGGCTTGGACGTTACCGTCAGTCTGGCGGCCAGACGTCCGGAAGGTCCAGGTAGCGGCTCATAGCCAGGGCCACCTGGCCCCGCATCGCTCCCGACCAGGGCAGGAAGTTCTGCTCCGAGTTCCCCGACATCAGCCCCAACGCCGCCACCAGGGATACATCCGCCGTCGCGTACTCGGGCACGTCGGCGAAGGTCACCTCGGCCAGCCCCAGGTCGGTAGCGTGGCCGGGTAGCCTTTGAACTGGCGGGCCATGCGCGCCAGGATGGTGGCAAGCTGCACCCGGTTGATGGGCCGGTCGGGATTGAAGAGTAAGGTGCCGTCCTCGGCCGCGGAGCCGACCACCAGTCCGGCCGCCGCCGCTTCCTGCACGAAGTCGAATGGGTAGGACAGCGGCTCGCCGGCGGAGTCGCGGCGCACGGGCACGTCCGGGAACACGGGAGCGTCGACCCCCTCCACCTCCTCGGTGTGGATGCCCCCCACCAGCGTGGAGACCTTGGCCACCTGCGCTCTGGTGATGCTGTCGTAGGGACCGAAATAGTTGCCGTTGTAGCCGCTCATGAAGCCCAGGTCGACCATGCGGGCGATGGCCTGGCCTGTCTCGCTCTCGCTGGAGACGTCGAGGAATAGCCGGTCACCCTTGAGCATCTCCGATACCGTCACCAACTCGTAGCCCTTGTCGCGCAGCCGCGACGCCAGCCCGGGGATGGCCTCGGCCGTATGGGGCCCCGAGAGGTGCATGACCACGATGGCGCCGCTGTGGGCCCGGCTGACTATATGGTCGGTGATGGCCTTGGCCGAGCCGCCGGCCCAATCGCGCGGGTCGATGTCCCACAGGACCAGATAGGAGAAGCCCTCCGCCCCCGCCACAGCCGCCACCCGGGAGTCGGTAGACCCATAGGACGGACGGAACAGAGGCACCGTCCGGGCACCTGTGGCCTTGCGGAAGGCGTCGGTGCCGCCGCCGATCTGGGAGGCCATGGCCGAGTTGGAGAGCTTCGTCAGGATCCGGGTGCGAGTAGGTGTGGTCGCCCACCTCGAACAGTCCGGCGGCCATGCCCTTGACTATCTCGTTGTTGATGGACGGATAGGCGTTCACCGACGACCCGATGACGAACATCGTGGCCTTCACCTTGCTCTTCTGCAGGGCCCGCAGCACGGCCAGGGCCCGGGTGGGGTTGTTGTTATCGTCGAAGGTCAGGGCGATCTGCTTGCGCTCCCTCGACCCGCTGTGGACCACCGTGGCCGAGGCTGCGGACGCTATCGCCGTCCAGGTGAGGGCGATGAGCACGGCCAAGACGAGGGTCGTGAGAGCGCGGCGCTTCACGCGGCCGACCTCAAGCGAGCGACAGGACGATCACGAGGATCCCCAGGGCCGCGGTGTAGATGGCGAAGGGACGCAGGCGATGGTTCTTCAGGTAGCGCATAAGGAAGGATACGGCGACGAACCCCGATATCCCTGCCGCGACGGCACCCATCAGGTAGGCGAAGCCGTCACCGCTGCCGGCAGCGTCGGAGATGTCGCCCACGTTGAGGAGGAAGGCGCCCAGGATGACGGGGATGCTGAGCAGGAAGGAGAAACGGGCCGCCGTCTGCCGGTCGAAACCCAGGAAGACGCCCCCGGCGATGGTGGAGCCCGAGCGACTCAAGCCGGGAGCGATGGCCAGAGCCTGATAACAGCCGACCACGAGCGCATCGACGCCGCGCATGCGGTCCAGTCCGAGGGGCGCCCGGCTGACCCGACCCAAGGCCAGATCGGCACCCGTGAGCAGGAGGCTGGTGACGACGAGGAATATCCCCACCGCCAGAGTGTCGCTGAAGAGAGCCTCGAAGTAGTCGCCAAGGAGCATCCCCGCCAGGCCGGCGGGTATGGTCCCGATGATCAGCCAGGCCAGAAGACGACGCCAGTACTTCACCTCGGGCTTGGCCATGCGCCGCGGCGCTACCACCGAGACGATGATCTTCCTTATGTCACCTATGAAGTAACCCACCACCGCGATGAGCGTGGCCAAGTGCAGCAGCACGTCGAACGCGAGCGTGGGAGCCGGAATGTTGAAGAACTCCGGGACGAGCACCAAATGGGCGGAGCTCGACACGGGAAGGAACTCCGTGAGGCCCTGGACAATGCCGAGTATGACAGCGTCGAGTACGGTCAAGCGCCGTCCATCCGCCTTTCGTAGCCGGGAATACGGGAAATGCCGCCCCGCAGGATACCGTGAGACGCCCGGGTCAGGGGAGCAGGAGACCTCGGCGGGCAAGCACCTCGCCACCCGCACGCAGCGCAGCGATGGCTACGGCACCCTTGAGCAGGTCACCCAGCAGGAACGGAACGGCTCCGGCACTCACAGCCGCGCCGAGGTCGCCGCCGGTGAAGACGGCCAGCCAGGGCACCCCCACGGCGTAGACGACCGCACTCGCCGCCAGCACGCCGGCGGCCAGCACCACGACAGGAGGTCCAGCCGGTGAGGGAGGCTCTCTGTCCGGAGCCATCCGCACCGCTGCCGGCCCCGTCGCCCGCACCCGCGCCACCGCGCCGGCCGATCCGTGCAGCCCACTGCACGGCGATGCCCATGACAAAGGCCGCGGCGATGAAACCGATCAGATAGCCACCGGTCGGGCCGGCCAGGACCGCCGGGCCGGCCAGGCCGTTGTGAAAGACGGGAGCGCCCGCCATACCCAGGGCGATGTAACCCGCCACCGCCGAAGCGCCGAGCATGGGACCGAGCATGCCGCCGATGAGGAGCACGGCCAGGGTCTGCATGGTGAGGGGGACGGGGAAGAAGGGCACCGACAGGTAGGCGCTGGCGCTGAGCAGGCCGACAGCCGCCATCACCATGGTCGCCTTCTGAACTCCCGTGAGGGCGAGCCCGCTGCTCCACCGCACCACGAACGTGCCCTGGCCGCCGCCGGCCACGCCGTCCGAGCCTGCCGGTATGCCTCTCATCTGCGCTCCTCCCGATGATCTTAAGAGATACAGTCAGCGAGTCTACAAAGGAGTGGCGGTGCCTGTCAACCCTCAGACCGCAGGAGGTTTACAGGACCCGCGCAGGCTCACGTCCCCGGCGAACACGGCCACGACCTCACCGGACGCCGTCCGCACCAGCAGTTGCCCTTCCGGCCCAAGCCCCGCGGCTTCCCCCGCCGCCACTACTCCTGCGCTCGAGCCTCCGCCGACGACCTCGACCGGCCGTCCCGCCAGAGCATCGCGCTCCCGGAGGGCGGCCAGGACCGTCGCGGCGCCCCCCGGGCGCTCCAACTCGGTCCACCGGATCGTGAGGCGGGCGAGAAGCGCTGCCAGGAGCGGCGCCCGCGGGACCTCCCCGCCCAGAAGTTCGCCGAGCGACGCAGGCGCCGCGCGTCCCGCCAGCCCCTCCTCGTCCTCCTGCTCGATGAGGGCCGCGGTGTCCGCACAGTCGCTGTTCACGTTGAGACCGATCCCCGCGATGACCCAGTGCAGTCGGTCTCCGTCCATGGAGCCTTCGAGCAGGATGCCGCACAGCTTCCGTCCGCCGACGACCACGTCGTTGGGCCACTTCACCTCCACCCGTGTGTCGAGGCCCAGATGAGCCTCCACCGTCTCCGCCACTGCCAGGGCGGCGGCCAGCGAAAGCAGATGGGCCTGCCCCGGGGCCAGCGACGGCCGCAGGAGTACGGAGAACGTCAGGTCTCTTCCCGCGTCGTCCCGCCATACCCGGTCCAGGCGCCCTCGGCCCCGGGTCTGATGGTCGGTAACCACCGTCGTGCCCGGCAGGGGGTCTCCCGCCCTGATCGCCTCGCGGAGCACCCGGTTGGTCGACTCGCACCGTGCCCTGTAGAGATAGGGCAGGCCGGCCGCCCACGGCGCGTTCGAGTCGAGAGACTGCAGGATGAACGGAAGCACGGCTTCGCCGGCGAGCAGGTCGTCGAGGGGCCCGTCAGCCGGTAGCCGAGTCCCCCGACCGATTCCACCGGGAAGCCCAGAGAGCGCAGCTGCTCCACGTGCTTGTGCACGGCCGCGCGCGACAGGCCCAGTTCCTTCCCCAGCACCTGCCCCGAGACGACTGCCGGCGCAGCGCTCATCTGGCCGTCGGCGCTCTCTCCGACACCGGGGACCGGCATGCCTGCAAGCCGCGCGACCAGACGGATGCGCCGGGCCAGGCCGGGCTCCACCAGCCGGCGCGCCTCCAGGCGCGCCAGGAGCTCTTCCGCGGACTCGAGGGACGAGGGTGAGGGGGTCGTCATGACCGGATCCGTCGGTCCGAAGGAATGCGATCATCGAGACAGAAAACTACATCTGTGCGCGGGAAACCTTTTTGGCGTCCGGCGCATCTGCTATCTTGTGGCAGTTTCAAATGAGGAGTGAGCCCTTCTTGGAAGAATCGCGCGTAGCACGACACAGCCGCAGTAGCCGTACTCGCTTGTACATCTACATAGGTCTTGGGGCCATCGTAGCCGTGGTGGTCTTGGCCATCCTAGTCGACTCCGTCATGTACTACAACAAGGTGCATGCCGGTGTCACTGTCAACGGGCAAGACGTGAGCGGCATGACGCCCGAAGAGGCCACCGCGCAGGTCGACGAGACTGTGGAGACGGTCCAGCAGAACAGCATCACGCTTACTGCGGACGGCAAGACCTGGGAGATCATGCCCGAGGATATGGGCACCCACATGGACGTGTCGGGTGCCGTCGCCCAGGCCATGGAAGTCTCCCGCGAGGGCAACATCTTCAGCGACCTGGGCCGTCGTCTCAAACTGTACTTCAGCGACGTCGACATACCCCTCGTAGGCACCATCGACGACGCGATGGCCGATGAGAAGCTGGCCGAGATAGCCGCCGAGATCGAGGTCGACCCGGTGAACGCGAGCTTGTCCATCGAGAACGACGACATCAAGGTCGTCGACGACCAGCCCGGCAAGGCAGTTGATGTGGACGCGTTGCGCGAGGAGTTGCGCGGCCTGCTGACCACGATGCACGCGACCGAAGTCGCCATACCGGTGACGGAGGTGGCGCCCGAGGTCACCTCGGAAGACAACGCGGAAGCCGTGGCCCTGGCCGAGACCATGATCGGCGCGCCTATCACCCTCACCAGCGGCGACAAGAAGTGGACCGTGACCCCCAAGCAGATCGTGTCGTACATGGCCTTCAAGACCGAGACCGAGAACGGGGTCGACACTCTCGTGCCCTATCTCGACGCCACGAAGATGGAGCCGCTGTTCGCCTCCATCGCCGACGAGGTGGCCACCAAGCCCGTGAGCGCCACCTTCAAGAGCGACGGTGAGAAGGCCTGGGTCGTCCCCGGTGTGCTCGGGGCGAAGCTCGACCCGGCCAAGACCGCCGAGGCCATCTCGCAGGCCTCAACGGAGACGACCGGCCGCAGCCTCGAGGTAGGCGTGTCGACCACCGAGCCGGAACTCACGACTGAGGAGGCGGAAGCCCGGGGGGTCAAAGACCTCCTGGCGACCTACACCACTCCCCCGTACTCTGGAACCGCCAACCGCCAGGTGAACGTGCGCATCACTACTGAGTATGCCAGTAACGTCATGCTCGCTCCGGGCGACGTGTACAACTTCGACAAGCAGATCGGCCCGCGTACGGCCGCCCGAGGCTACAAGACCGCTCCCGGCATCGTAGGGCCCGGGCAAGCTGGAGGACGTCTTCGGCGGAGGCATCTGCCAGGTATCCACCACGCTCTTCAACGCCGTCTTCTTCGCCGGGCTGGAAGTGGTCGAGCGCCATAACCACTCCATCTACATCGACCACTACCCCAAGGGCAGGGACGCCACTGTGACTGCGGGCGGCAAGAACCTGCGCTTCAAGAACGACACCGACCACTACATCTGGATCCGGGGGAACTCCGACGGCGTCACCACGACCTTCAACATCTATGGCACCGACGACGGCCGCAAAGTCAGCTACACCACTAGCGACTTCTACAACGTGGTGGGGCGCACCACCGTCACCGTCGACAATCCTAAGCTCCCCGCCGGCACGAAGAACGTGCTGACCGGCGGACAGTCCGGCAAGCAGCTCAACTGTGTGCGCGTGGTCAAACTGCCCAGACGGCACCGTGATCCACAAGGACAAGTTCGTCAGCACCTACCCGATGGTGCCCCAGACAGTGGAAGTGGGAACGGCGTCGACCACCACGACGACGAAACCGTCCACGACCACTACAACCGGCGGAACGACGTCGACCACCGCGCCGCCCACCACCACGACGACGGCTCCGAACACCGGCACCACCGACTTCTAGAGCGAGTAGTAGCTCTCCCCCGCGCAGGCGCGGCACAGCAGGCGTCCGCCGCACTCGACTTCGCGGCAATCCTGCACCCGTTCGCCGCACTCCTCGCACACTACCGTGCGGATGGGCCGGCCGGGTAGGTCCTCCGGCGCGATATCGATCGTCACCGGCGTGCACGTGAACAGCTGCTCGTCGGTCCAGTCTTCCCAGAAGAGAAGGGGATCATCGTCCCGGCCCCCGTGAGGCACCTCGGGCTTGGGAGCGACCCGGACGGCTCGTCCGGTGTTGAGATCCACGAAGCTCGCCGCCAGCTTCCCGTAGTCCACCCACTTGAGGCGGCGCCGACCCAGCTTCGCGCCGGTAACCACGGCGACGGCGTCGCTGGCACAGCGATCCATCTCCACGTAGACGACGAGGTCACGGTAGCTCAAGGGGTCGTCTATCCCCAGCTCACGACACGCGTAACGGGCCATGCGAACACCCATCACCATGCCGTGACAGAGATGTCCGTGGAACTCCAGGGCCGCCTGCAGATCGTCTTGGATTGTCCTCATGGGCTCAAACCCTGTCTTCGTGAAGGCTCATGAACATCAAGTATAGGGCAGGAGGCCCGCCGCAGGGTAAGCTGGGAATGCTCATGGGCCATCGCGCCACCAACCTATCGAGGAGTCGCCGATCATGACGACGCAGACCCGGGCCGTCCTTGCCCTCGACCAGGGGACCACCAGTTCCCGCGCCTTGGTCTTCGACGAGCACGGAGCCCTGCTGGCCTCGGCCCAGCGCGACCTGCCCCAGCACTACCCGCGCCCCGGATGGGTGGAACACGACCCGGAGGACATCTGGCGGGGACAGTTGGAGGCGGCCCGCGAAGCGCTCGAGTCGGCGGGAGTGGCACATGGTGACGACGCGCCGCGCCCGGCGCCGGCGGGCGCGGCGGCAGTGGAGCCCGCCGTTTGGCGGCCATCGGCGTGGCCAACCAGCGCGAGACGGCACTTCTGTGGGACCAGCAGACCGGCGAACCGGTCGGTAACGCCATCGTCTGGCAGTGCCGCCGCACCACCGAGCGCTGCGAGGAGTTGCGGCTGCAAGGGCGCGAGGAGTACCTGCGCGAGACCACCGGGTTGCGCCTCGATCCCTACTTCAGCGCCACCAAGTGGGAATGGCTCCTGGCCGCGCACCCTGAGGCCCAACGGCTCCTGGCACAGGGAAGACTGCGGGCGGGCACGGTGGACAGCTTCCTCGTGTGGCGGCTCACCGGGGGCCGCGAGCACGTTACCGACTACAGCAACGCCTCCCGGACCATGCTGTTCGACCTCCACACCCTCGATTGGGACCAGGCGGCCCTCGAACTGTTCGGTATCTCCCGGCACATGCTGCCCCGACCGGTGCCGTCCGCAGGCGTGGTCGGGCACAGCAACCGCAGCGTACTGGGAGTCGAGGCACCCATCGCGGGCATCGCCGGCGACCAGCAGGCGGCTCTCTTCGGACAGGCCTGTTTCGCCCCCGGGGAGACAAAGAACACCTATGGCACCGGCTGTTTCCTGCTCATGAACGTGGGCCGCCGGCCCGTCCGCTCGGCGCACGACCTGCTGAGCACCGTGGCCTGGGGACTGGGCCCAGGCCGCGAGGGCGTGAGCTACGCCCTGGAGGGCTCGGTGTTCGCGGCCGGAGCGGCGGTCCAGTGGTTGCGGGACGGGCTCGGACTGATCGAGTCGGCGGGCGAGGTGGGGAGTCTCGCGGCCACAGTGGAGGACAACGGCGGCGTGTACTTCGTGCCCGCGCTGACAGGTCTGGGGGCGCCCTTCTGGGATCCGGCAGCCCGGGGACTGCTCATCGGGCTCACGCGGGCAAGCGGGCGGGGCCACATCGCCCGTGCTACCGAAGAGGCCATCTGCTTCCAGACCCGGGCCGTACTCGAGGCCATGACCAAGGACGCAGGCGTTGCTCCGCCGCAGCTCAGGGTCGATGGGGGAGCCGCCGGCGACGACTTCCTCATGCAGCTTCAGGCCGACGTGCTGGGCGTGCCCGTCGCGCGCCGGGAGATGCGCGAAGCCACCGCCTTCGGAGCCGCGGCGCTGGCCGGGGTGGGAGTGGGTCTGTGGGCGCCGGAGCAGGTGGCGGAGATGGCGCGTGCCGAGCGCGTGTTCCGGCCGGCAGACGTGAGGCCGGATCTCGAGGGAGTCTACGAAAGATGGCTGCAGGCGGTGGAGCGATCGCGGGGATGGGCCTGACCGGAGAGACGAGCTTGACCGAGGATGGCCTGGCTAGATCTCTGTCGGCGCTGCGGGCTCGGCTCCCGCGGGTTGGGGATCCTCCCAGTCGGCGAAGTGCCGCTCGAAGGCTGCGTCCAAGACCGCCGAGGCATCGGCCATGAGGGCCCGGTAGCGCCTCATGAGGTCCTGGGCCTCAGGCGTGAGGTGCGAGCCTCCTCCAAGAGAGCCTCCCACGCTGCGGTCGAGAAGAGGAAAGCCCAGACGCTGCTCGGCAGCGTGCAGGATGCGCCAGGCCTTGTTGTACGACATGCCCAGTTCGGCTGCGGCCTTGCGCAACGACCCCGCCTCCTCGACGCCGTCCAGAAGCCGGGCCGGGCCGTCTCCGAAGGCCCGGCCGCGGTAGTCGAGCCACAACTTGTATTCCAGTCTCACGCGGGCGGCCCCCCGTTTGGCTCCCCGGTTGGCTCCGGGGCGGGCGGAGCGCTGGGTGGCGTCACCGCGGCGCCCGACACGGGCGGCGGTGTCGCGCCCGCCGCAGCCGCTGCCAACGGCGTAGCGCCGGTCACGGGCGCGGAGTAGGTCGGCGCCGGTGCGCCCGGCGGCGAGAGGTAGGTCTCGGTGCCGCAGAACGGACACCGCACCAGACCCTTGCCCGCCAGCTGCAGCTGTCCACCGCAGTTGGGACACGCCCCGTCCTTGATCTGAGCGGCCTCCGCCGACACCAGTTCGCCCTTGTCCCAGTTGACGTAGCCGCGGAACAGATCCTTGCCAATGAGGTCGTAGATGTAGTCGCGGACCTGCTCGCGGCTGAGATCGCCCTCGATGGCCAGGTCGGGGATGCTCACCCGCCCCCGGGTCATCACCGAGTTGAGGATGGCCCGCTCCTTGTCGGCCTTGCTTTCGGCCTTCACCTCGCCTCGCGACGAGAGCAGCAGGTAGATGCCCACGGCCAGGAAGGGCAGCGAGAAGAGCACGAACCCCAGAGCGATACCCGTCGCACGAGAGCCACTGGCCAGCCCCGCCGCCAACCATATGTCGACGCCGATGCTCACCACAATGAGGACGATCCCGATTATCCTGGTCCGCATATCTCCTCCATCTCAGCGCGGGTCACACGCCCGCCGTCATCCGGCACTGAAGCCTCCGCCTCCGCCGCCACCGGAGAAGCCCCCGCCGAAACCGCCTCCGCCCCCGCCGAAAGAGCCCCGGCCCGAGCCACTGCTCGAGGGAGCCGACGTGAGGACGCTGGACATGTTGTTGAGACTACCGAACAACCCGTCGGAGATGGTATCAAGGCTGAAACCCCCACCCGGCATGTCGAGGCCGCCTCCGGCCCCGCCTGCGAGACCTCCTCCGAGGCCTCCACCGATGTCACCGCCGGACATTCCCGTCCCGATAGGTCCGGAGCCCATCGACCCACCCATGGGGATGGGCAGGAACACGGGGTGATACCACGTCGGCGGCGGGACGCTCAATCCCTCGAACCTCCGCACCCACTGCCTTTCCACGCCCAGGGCCACGGCGTAAGGCAGGTACTTCTCGAACTGCGCCCGGGCCGTCTCCATGTCCTGGAACCGGGTGAGATCCTCCAGGTAGTTGCGGAAGGCCTCCCACTTGCGCTGCTCCTGGGCGCCTTTGCTCGTCCGCTGGGGCATGCGCGGCGCGAACGCCCAGACGATCACGGCGGAGAGTATGGAGCCGAACATGAACCAGCCCCAGCCGGGCACGTCGAGCATGGCCATGAGCACCGTCAGACCTCCGAGGATGACCGCGGTCAGGAAACCGTAGCCAAGCCAGCGGGAACGGACCGTCTTGGGGTTCTTATTGAACAGCCCCGCCGCGGTGGTCTCGGTATAGATCCTCTCCACGATGGGCTCCACGTGTACGTAGAAGTGGTTCTTGAGTTCCTTGCTCGTCACCTGGTTCGGGTGGTTGGCGTCGAACAGCGCCGTCGCCACCTTCGCCTCGAAGCCCTGGAGGTCGTCGAGCGGCTTCTTGCGGGTGAAGATGGTCTCGGGCTTGGAGAAGACACCGTCCTTCTTGGTGTCGGTGATCTCCAGGTAGCCCCGCCGGGCAAGGTCGACGATGGTGGCGATCACTTCCTTGGTATCGACCCTCTCGTCTATCAACGCGCCCACGATCCCCGGGGAGAGATCCGAGGGCGGCTCGCTGACGTATTTGGCGTACATGGCCGAGGGATCGTCGCGCCCCCTCTTGCGCCACAGGAGCAGCATGGCCAGCATGAAGGCGATGGGGAGGAGGAAACCGATCTTGGGAACGAGGAAAGCGGCCACCCGCTCGGCCGTCCAGGTGAACTCCACCACGCCCTTGGGAAACCCGGTGACGATCCAGAAGTTGGTGTTGGGAGGAAAGCCGACCGCTTCGTAGACCATGGTCGAGGCAGCCGGGGAGTTTACGCGCGCTTCGACACCGTACCCGGTCTGCACGGCGTGGGTCATGTCCGTTGACGCGACCGTGCCCGGCAACGTGACCGTGGCCCGGGCTTTGTTGATGGGCACGGGGGTCTCGGCGTCGAACACGTACCAGCGCAGCTCGTCGCCCTCGTCGAAGAACTGGATGACCGACTCACCCCGGTAGTGGAAGGTCCAGGTCTCTGAGGTGTCGGCCAGAGCTATGTTGAGGGTGATGTAGAGATAGCCGCCCTCGGTGGAGGTGCTGTAGGTGCCGGGCGCGTCGCCCTCGGGAAGCGGGGTGCCGTTCGCGTCGAACACCTCGATATCGGTGATCCCGCCGGTGTTCTCGGTGGGGATGCCCCGGGTGACGTAGCTGAAACTTCCTTCGAAGGTGAAGGTGGTCTTCTCGTCGACAAGCACGTCGCCGTTCGTCTGCACGTCGAGAAGGACGTCCATCTCGTCGATCCACCAGTCCTTGGCCTGCGCCTGCCCGGTACCCGGGCCGGCCAACAGCGCCAGACTCACGACGAGCCCGAACAGCAACGTCAGCAGGAGCGCGCGCAGGCGATGCGCCTGCGCGCGACGCGGCATCGACATCCCCTGTGGCGGCGTCATCTCCGGCGTCATCGGCGGCCTCACTCCTTGGGAGCGGTGTCCGAGGCCTCAGAAGCAGGCTCTCCCTTGGGTTCTTCAGCCCCCATCTTGTGTCCGCAGTTGGCGCAGAACTTCGCTCCGGCCGGGTTCGTGGTCCCGCATTCCGGGCACTTCACGGTGGCCGAAAGGTTGTGCCCGCACTCGGGACAGAACTTGCTGTCGAAGGGGATGTCGTTACTGCAGTTCGGGCAGCGGATCTTCGGCTGCGCGCCGCCGGCCATGGCCTGCTGCAGCATTCCCGGGATCATCATGCCCAGACCGGCGCCGGTACCCAGGCCGAGCCCGGCGGCCGCGGCCGTCCCCACGTCGCTGCCGCCCCCTCCGCCGCCGGCGCCACCCTTGGCCAGGTCGCCGATGGCCTGAGCGGCCTTGTACTGGAAGTAGCGGTCCATGCCGCCGACCGCTTCCATGCCGGAACGCTCGTCGATGCGCTTCTGCACGTCTTCGGGCGGCGAGATAGCGTTCACCAGGAAGTCGACGATGGCGATCCCGTACTGGGCGAGGTCGTCCTTGATGCGCACCTTGAGGCCGGCACCCAGCTCGTCGAAGTAGCGCGGCAGGTCGAGCACGGAGTCGAGGTTCTCTCCCAGGAGGTCCCCCAGCCGGCCCACGATCACGCCGCGCAGGAAGTCCTCTATCTGCGCGTTGGTGAAGATGCCCCTCGTGCCCACGATCTTCACCACGAACAGCTTGGGATCGACGATCTGGATGGTGTAGATACCGTGCGAGCGCAGGCGGATCATCTTGAACTCGGAGTCGCGGAAGAGGATGGGCTCCGTCGTCCCCCACTTGAGATCGGTGAACGTCCGCTGGCTGACGAAGTACACCTCAGAGCGGAAGGGGCTGTCGCCGAACAGAGGAGTCGTGAGCACGGACGTGAGGAGCGGGATGTTCTGGGTGGCCAGGGTGTGACGGCCGGCGCCGAACACGTCGTAGGCTTTGCCGTCCCGGAAGAAGACGGCCCACTGGCTCTCCCGCACGACAAGCTGCGACCCGATGGCGAATTCCCCCGATCCCTGCTCGGGGACGCGGTGGACCATCTCCGTGCCGAGTTCGTCTACGTACTCGATAAGGCTCATGAGGGCCATTTGTTACCTCCCTGCTCCGGTGATGAGGTGTTCGCGTCCGGCGAAGTAGGCGTCGAGCGCCTCGACACGCTCGTCCAGAAGGTCGATGTCCGCGCGTAGCGACGGACTGTCGGCCGATAGGGCCGCCGCCAGCTCCTCGATGGACCGGGCCCGTTCCTGCAGTTGGACATCGAACTGGTAGAGCTCGTCCAGCTTCTCCTGGCCAACCTTGGTGGCGTCGAACAAGCCCGCGTACCCGTAGTCCGCGAACTGTACACGGTCCCGGCTGGTACGCAGCCTGCGCGCGGTCGTATCGATGATGGACAGTAACTCGAAGCCCCCCAGGCCGGCTCGGCGCGTGAGGTCGAGTTGGACCTCCTCCAGGGCACGACGGGCGGTCTCGAGGCGCTCGGCCACATAGAGCCGCTGGATCTTGTCGGCCTCCCGGCGCAGCTCCTTGTCCTTATAGCCTCGGTATCCCGGCACCTGCTCCGCGGCCCGCTCGAACCAGTTCTTGCTCTCTTCGATGCGCTCATCGATGCCCATGGGTCTCCTTTCTCAGGCCACCAGATCGTCGAACTCTATCAGCAACAGACGCCAGTTTGCGTCGTGGATGCATCTGGGATCCCAGACGGCGGGAATGTAGACGAGCTCTTCGGCCACCACGTCGAGGCGATAGTCGACCACACCCAGCTCCCGTGTCTCACCGGTGCGCAGGACCTGGTATACGAAATGGCTGAGAACGCGCGAATCCTGCCGTCCGATGACCACCGGCGAGAAGAGCCCGAACCCGCTCTCGTCGTGACCCAAGCCGCTCTCGTCCCCTGCGGTCGGCGGACGGGGCGCCGGGGCATCGGACACCGCGCCCAAGGGAACGAGTCGCCGCGGATAGAGGTCGGGTGACTCCAGAAGCTCGGGGCGCGAGTGCCCCAGCGGGTGCCCTCCACCGAGCGGTTCCAGGACCGGCTGCCTCTCAGTCAGACGAAACCCCAGCCGCTGCAACACCGAGCGGGTGGAGGAGAAGGCCGGGACGTAAAGGTATGCGAGGCCGGGCGAGGCCTGCCTTGCGACCTGTTCCCAGGCGGCGTCGTCGGGTTCTGCGATATCTACCACCAGCCTCCACACTGCTAGGTAGTGAAGGTCGCCGGTCACGGCCAGCGCCGTGCTCTCTCGGGCGACGAGAGGGACGGTGACGCTCAACTCGCCGTCGACCATCTCGTGTGCCAAGCCGCAGACGGGGCAGACCAAGACAGCCGCGCCGTCTTCGCAGGGCACGAGCGCCCCGCAGACCCTGCAGCGCAGGGGATCAAGGTCTTTGTAGCATGAGACCGTGACAGCCCACCTCCTCCGACGGCTTCAATCCGACGGCACCATCCCTCCAGTATAACGGCCTGCTAATCTATCGCGATGCCATCGTCCGGACCTCATCCCTGCCCCGCTCAACCCCGTGTGGTCGCCGCCGATCTTGACGGCACGCTGCTGCCGTTGCTGCTCGATGGGTCGCAGTGCCTGGCGCCTTCCACGGTGGCCGCCGTCCGCGTCCTCGACGAGATGGGCATCTCGGTGATCCTCGTCACGGGCAGGATGTTCCGCTCGGCGGCCCGCTTCGCGCGCGATCTGGGCTTGAGCGGACCGGTGGCCGCGTACCAGGGGGCGCTCATCCGCGAGGTGGCGACCGGGCGACTTCTGCACCATGACCCCGTCCCCTTGGATGTGACCAGAGAGATCCTCGAGGTGCTCGTGCCGCGTGGCTACACGGTCAACCTGTACATCGACGACGAGTTGTACGTTGCGGAACGCAACGCCCACGTGCAGCGCTACGAGGACATCTCGGGCATGAAAGCGCACGTAGTGGGACCGCTCGACGCCTTCCTGAACGAGCCTGGTGAGATCGTCCCGAGCACGAAGATCGGGGTCACCGGAGAACCGGAGGCGCTCGATGCCCTTCTGGCCGAGTTGCGGGCCACCTTTGCAGGACGTCTGAGTGCGCTCAAGACCTGGCCCTTCTTCCTGGAGTTGGCCAGCCCTACGGCCACGAAGGCCCGGGCCCTGCAGATCCTGGGCGACATGCTCGGCTTCACGGCGGCGGAGGTCCTTGCCTTCGGCGATTCCTACAACGATGCCGACATGCTGGCCTGGGCGGGGACAGGGGTGGCGATGAGCGGAGCGCCGGCTGAAGTAGTCATGTCTGCCGATGCGACGTGCGAATCCGTCGAGAACGACGGATTCGCACGCTACCTGCTGCGTCAGCCCTGGTTCCCGGCTCAGCGCCTGGATCCGCTCACTTCCTAGGCGCGCCCAGCGCGCAGCCTCCGCGGCGGCCGGCCTCGATCAAGCGTACCTGAGCAGGGCGGCGACTCCGCCCATCTCATCCAGAGCCGCGATCTCTTCGCCCACCTCTATCTGCGCGCTCTGCAGGACGGCCAAGCGGATGAGTTCGGCCACCGCGTCTGCCACCTTGCTCGTCCCTCCGCCGCACACCGGGCAGCTCTCCGAGGGGGCCAGAGACACCCAGTCGCAGTCGCCGCAACGCCATCCCTCCGGCCGGTAGTTGCGATCGGCGAGGATGGTCTGCACCTGCCCGCGCTGCAGCGCCCCCAGGACGTCATCGAAACCCGCGGCCCCGCGGCCGGCACTGCCGACGTTGTCCTTGATGCGAAGCGCCAGGTCCTCCAACTCCCCGTGCCGGGCCTCCTGAAAGGCCGTCCGGGCGGGAGCGAGCATCTGCCCTACGGTCGCCACGGCGTCGAACGGGATCTGAGCCACGATGTGGGCCGCGGTCGCCTGAGGGAGCGTGTGGCGGAAGTTGCTCGCGATGTCATGTTGCGCGCACAACACCACCCGTCGCGTGCCGGAGACATCAACCAACTTGCCCAGCGAGGTGCCCACTTCCTTGAAATGCTGCTCCACCAGCGCGTCCTGCCGCGCCGCCGCAAAGTACCTCCTGACGGCGACCTCCCCGGTCTCTTGGTCGCTCCACTTGAGCCAGGGTCCGGTGAGCTCTTGCTCGCGAGCCAGTCCCCATTCATCGACCACGTACAGGCTGCTCTCGTCCCGGCTCACCCGAGCGACCACGAAGGGCTCCATGAGTGCCAACGCATGCACCAGCGGACGGACGTGGGGCGAGGGCTCGATGACCACGCGGTTGAGCAGCGGCAGGGGCAACTCGATGCGCTCGAACAACTCGGGTCCCCCGTCGGCGAAGAGGGCGAGACCCTGGGTCTGGGAGGCGACGTCGTGCTTGATTATGTCGGACACCCGTTCGAGGTCCCGTTCCAGACTGCGTTTGGCGTCCTTGTCGGGTTGCAGTTCCTTGAGAACCCGGTTGAACTCGCTGTTGAGGAAGGTGGGCGCGAACTGGCGCCAATCGTCGAGCCGGCTCGTCGAGAGAGTGACGGTGAGAAAGAGGCCCCGAGATGACCGCGCACCGGCGAGCCTGTCCAGCTTCTGCCGGGCAGCCACAGCGCTTTCCATCACGAGACACCACCTTTGCCCGCGTCCTCCGACTCTCCCGGACCCACTCCTTCGGCCACAGGCTCGGCTTCACCACCGGCCGGGGAGACACCCACACCCTGCTGCTCGTGCAGCGCCTGCTCCCGCCGCCAGCGTTCTTCTCGCTCCTTGAACTTGTCCACCAGGGTCGACCGCCCCTTGTCGTGCGCCGACTCGGCCATGTTCACGGTGCCGGTGTCGGAGAGAGAGGCGTCGAGCTTCTGGGACGGGGTGGGGGGGCGAGAGGCTACGCTCTTGGAAACCTTCTTGTCCGGCATCTTTTCCCCTTTCGATGCTTAAGGAGCTGCAGGAGCGATGGTTCCGCTCTCTAAGAGTACTACTGATTTACCCAGCAAAATGCCGGGCAAACCAACCGGGCAAAAGCACAGGCCGATAGGGTCATTCGATGGCGGCGATCTTGCCCAGACGGCGTTCGAAGCGTTCCTCCGCCCGATAGCGGGCAGCGAGAAAGATGCCGACCAGTTCGGAGGCCAATGCGTCTCCCACCACGCGGCTGCCCAGGCACAGCACGTTCATGTTGTCGTCTTCCACTCCCTGCCGGGCTGAGAAGGGGTCGGTCACAAGCGCGGCCCGTACATCGCGCACCTTGTTGGCGGCCACGCAGGCACCCACTCCGCTTCCGCAAACCGCTACGCCTCTTTCCACCCGCCCAGAGGCCACCGCCCGTGCCAAAGGGATGACATAGTCGGGGAAGTCGTCCTGTGGATCGTGTTCGTACGCCCCGAAATCGACCACCTCGTTCCCGGCGGTCTTGAGTTCCTCAACCAGCCTCGCCTTCAGTTCTACGCCCCAATGGTCTCCCGCGATGCCTATCTTCATGACTTCCTCCCGTGCCGAAGCGGCTTGTCCGTCGAGGCGGCCTGTCTGTCGGCGGGCCCATCTATCGACGGGGCCTATTTGTGTTAGTACCCCGCCAGGGCATATGCTGTTCATTGATGAGTCCCTCGGCCGCGGAGGAGTCCTCTCCATGGAAGACTTTGAGAAGCTGGGCGCGTTCTACCTGGGCCGGGAGTATGATCTGGCCACCAAGGAGTTGGGAGGACTGCTCCTCTACGACTCCAAGGACTTGGTCACCCACGGCGTGTGCGTGGGCATGACCGGGAGCGGCAAGACCGGGCTCTGCATCGGCCTCCTCGAAGAGGCCGCCATCGACTCTGTCCCCTCATTGGTGATCGACCCCAAGGGCGACCTGACGAACCTGCTGCTCACCTTCCCCGACCTTCGCCCGGACGATTTCCGCCCCTGGATAAGCGAGGAGGAGGCGGGCAAGAAGGGCCTCACCCCCGACGATTTCGCCCGCGAGCAGGCCGAGATGTGGAAGAAGGGCCTCGCCGATTGGGGACAGGACCCTTCGCGCATCGCGCGCCTGCGCGCAGCGGCCGACTTCACCATCTACACCCCCGGCTCCACAGCGGGGCTGCCGGTTAGCATCCTCAAGTCGTTCTCCGCCCCGGCCCAGGCCGTACGCGACGATCCCGAGAGCTTGAGGGACCGCATCAACACGGTAGCGACCAGCGTGCTCGGGCTCCTGGGCGTGACGGCCGATCCCATCCAGAGCCGAGAGCACATCCTGCTCTCCAGCCTACTCGACGCAGCCTGGTCGGCCGGCCAGGATCTCGACCTCCCTGCACTCATCCAGCAGATCCAGACCCCTCCCTTCGCCAGGGTGGGGGTCCTCGACCTGGAGGCCTTCTATCCGGAGAAGGACCGCTTCGGACTGGCCCTGCTGCTCAACAACCTGCTGGCCTCCCCGACGTTCGAGACCTGGCTGGAGGGCGAAGCACTCGACATCGGCCGGATGCTGTTCACAGCAGAGGGCCGTCCCCGGGTGTCGATATTCTCCATCGCCCATCTCTCCGATGCCGAGCGCATGTTCTTCGTCTCGCTGCTCCTCAACGAGGTCCTGGGCTGGATGCGCACCCAGCCGGGAACGGGCAGCCTGCGGGCCATCCTCTACATGGACGAGATCTTCGGCTACTTCCCGCCGGTGGCCGAGCCGCCGTCGAAACGGCCGCTGCTGACCCTGCTCAAGCAGGCCCGCGCCTATGGGCTGGGCGTACTGCTGGCCACGCAGAACCCGGTGGATCTCGACTACAAAGGCTTGGCCAACGCCGGCACCTGGTTCATCGGCCGTCTGCAGACGGAGAGGGACAAGGCGCGGCTGCTGGAAGGCCTCGAAGGCGTGGCGGCAGGGTCCGAAACCAGATTCGATCGCCAGGAGATGGAGGAGACGCTCGCCGGACTGGGCAAGCGCGTCTTCCTGATGTACAACGCCCACGAGGACGCGCCGGCCGTGTTTCAGACCCGCTGGGCCTTGTCCTATCTCCCCGGGCCTCTGACGCGCACTCAGATCAAGACGCTCATGGACCCTAGGCGCCCCGCGCAGCCGACGACACCGCCGAGCGCGGCCGCGACGGTCGCTGCCGCGGCCCCGGTGACCGCGGTGCCTACGGTTGCGGCCCCGGCCGGGGCCGTCGCGGAGCCCTCCGCCCCCGCCGGGACGGTGCCTCCAGAGGTCCCACAGTTCTTCCTGCCGCTCCGCGGAGCCGCTCCGGCGGGCAGCCAGATCCTGTACAGCCCCGGCGTGTTGGCGACCGGAACGGTCAACTTCGTCAACACCAAGACCGGAGCAAGCACGAGCACCAAAGTGATGCGCATGGCGCCGGCCCCCGAGGGAGCCCTCGCCCTGGACTGGGACGGCGCGCTGTCCCTCGAATCGGCCGTCGAGGAACTGGAAAGGCAGCCCTACCCGGGCGTGGCTTTCGCGCCCTTGCCAGCAGCTATGGAGAAGCTGGCCTCCTACCGTTCCTGGTCGGGCGATTTCGCCGCTTGGGCATTTCGCACCCAGTCGGTCGAGGTGCTCAAGAGCCCTGGGTTCAAGCAGACTTCCGACCCGGGGGAGACCGAAGGCGAGTTCCGGGCGCGACTTCAGTTGCTCGCCCGGGAGCAGCGCGATGACGTGACCGAGAAGATGCGCAAGAAGTACGCAACGAAGATGGCTACGCTCCAACAGCGCATCCAGAGAGCGGAGCACGCGGTGGAACGCGAGGCCGAACAGGCCAAGGGACGCAAGGTGCAAACCGCCATCTCGTTCGGCGCGACACTGTTGAGCGCGTTCACGGGAAGAAAGGTCACGAGCGCCGGCACGCTGGGCAAGGCGACCACGGCCATGCGTGATGTGGGCCGCTCGATGGACGAGAGCGGAGATGTGGATCGGGCGGAAGAGACCGTCGCCTCCCTCAAGCAACAACTCGCCGATCTTGAAGCCGAATTCAAGGACGAGGTGGACGGCCTCGACGCCGACCTCGATCCCGCGACGGAAGAACTGGAACGCATCCAGGTGCGCCCCCGCAAGAGCGACATCAACGTCGATCTGCTGGGTCTGGTGTGGATGCCCCATCGTCAGGATTCCAGCGGCGTCGTCACGAACGCCTGGGAATAGCGGTCACCACAGACAGAAGGGGAGGTGCAGTTTGAAGGGCTTCAGGGCGTTCATCGAGAGGGGCAATCTCCTGCAGATAGCCGTCGCCTTCATCATGGGCATCACGTTCGCGGCGGTGATCGGGTCGCTCGTGAACGACATCATCATGCCGGCGGTAGGCATGGCTCTGGGAGGCGTTGACTTCACCCAGCTCTTCGTGGTCCTCCAAGAGGGTGACCCGACCGGGCCCTACAACACCATCACCCAGGCCCAGGAGGCCGGAGCGGTCACCATCAACTATGGCATGTTCATCAATGCCATCATCGTGTTCATCATCGTAGCCTTGGTCCTGTACCTCATCGTAAGCGCCTACATGAAGGCCTCGAAGCCCGCAGTTCCCGTTGTCACGAAGCCCTGCATCTACTGCTTCACCGATATCCCGCTGAGTGCCACCCGCTGCCCCAACTGCACCTCCGAGCTGCCTGCCGAGAGCGCGACTACGTAGACGGCCTCACCGAGGCTGGACTCTGACCACCGCCTGCCGGGGCGGGGCGCGAACGCGCCCCGCCCCGCTATACTCTGGCCCACTATGACGGCGCCCGATCCTGCCTCCGACCACGTCTTCTTCGCGACCTGCCCCCGCAACACGGAGGGCCTGCTGCTCGACGAACTGCGCCGTCTGGGCGTCGACGAGCCGCGCGAGACGCGGGGCGGAGTCTCTTTCGGGGGACCTCTGGCCGATGCCTACCGGGCCTGCTTGTGGTCGAGGGTGGCCAGCCGGGTAGTCATGCGACTCGTCTCCGGCTCCGTCGCCTCCGCCGATGACCTCTACGAACTCGTCGGCCTGGTGCCCTGGGAAGACCACGTCGAGGTGACCGGGACTATCGCCGTCGAAACTACCTCCGCGGTCCGCCAAGGCCCTCTGGCACAGGTCAACACGCACTTTCTCGAACAACGAGCGAAGGACGCGGTCGTCGACCGCTTCCGCGACAGGACCGGCAGTCGGCCGAGCGTCGATCTCTCCCGGCCCGACATCCGCATCAACGTGCATCTGTCGCCCGCCGAGACCATCGTCAGCCTCGACCTCTCCGGAGACGGCCTCCATCGCCGGGGCTACCGGCTGGAGGGGGGGCCGGCTCCCCTCAAGGAAAACCTTGCCGCGGCCATCCTTCTCCGCGCCGGGTGGCCGGACCTCGCAGCGCAGGGCGCCCCGTTGCTGGACCCCATGTGCGGCTCCGGCACTTTGCTTGTGGAGGGCGCTTTGATAGCTGCAGACATCGCGCCGGGATTGGGCCGCGGCTATTTCGGCGTCCTCAAATGGAAGGGGCACGACCGGCGGGCGTGGACCGAACTCGTGGACGAAGCTGAAGGCCGCCGCGCGGAGGGGATGGCTGCCCTACCGCCGATGTTCGGATACGACGTCGAGCAGAAGGCCATCGGCACGGCCCGAGCGAACGCCCGCAGGGCCGGCCTGGCCGGGCGCATCCTATTCGAGCGACGCGACCTGGCCTCCCTTGTCGCTCCTCCCGGAGCAGGCGCAGGACTGGTAGTCACCAATCCACCCTACGGCAAGCGCCTCGGGGAGGTCGCCGAACTGGTGCCCCTGTACGAGATGCTGGGAGAGAAGCTGAAGGCTTCCTTCTCCGGATGGCAGGCGTCTGTCTTCACCGGGAACCCGGAGTTGTCGGCGCATCTGGGCATGCGCGCTCACCGCGTGAACGTCTTCTACAACGGTCCCCTCCTCTGCAAGCTCCTGCAGTTCCGCGTAGGAGCGGCTTTCGCGCACCGGGATGAGCCCGCAGCTGGACCGACGGGCGAACTAGGATCGGAGCCGTCGCCCGGCAGCGGGCCGACGCCCGGTAGCGAGCCAGCGCCAGGCGCGAGTCGTCGCCCAGCCTCGGACTATCTGCCGCCGCCGAGATGTTCGCCAACCGCCTGGCCAAGAACTACAAGCACCTGCGCCGCTGGGCGGCCCGAGAAGACATCCACTGTTACCGCCTCTACGACGCCGACCTGCCCGAGTACGCGGCCGCCATCGACCTCTACGAAGACCGGCTCCACGTCCAGGAATACGCGCCGCCGGCCACCGTCGACCCCGTGCAGGCCAGGCGGCGGCTGAAGGACATGATGGCGGTCGCACCCCGGGTCCTCGGTCTCCCGGCAGAGCACGCCGTGCTCAAGGTGCGGCGCCCGCAGCGCGGCGCCGCCCAGTACGAGAAGCTCGGCCAGATAGGCCCGGACCTGGAGGTCGAGGAGGGAGGTCTGCGCTTCCTGGTCAACCTGACCGACTATCTCGACACGGGCCTGTTCCTCGACCACCGTCTGACGCGGGCGCTCATCCGCGACCTGGCCGCCGGCCGGCGCTTCCTCAACCTCTTCGCCTACACGGGCACGGCCACCGTGTACGCGGCGGCAGGCGGAGCGACGACCACCACGACCGTGGACCTGTCGTCCACGTATCTCAAGTGGGCGCGGCGCAACCTGGAACTGAACGGGCTCCTCGACGCACAGCACAGCTTCGTGAAAGCCGATTGCCTGGAGTGGTTGGAGAGCGGCAGGAGCGAAAGCTACGACCTGGTCTTCCTCGACGCCCCGACCTTCTCCAACTCCAAGAACATGGCCGAGACCCTCGACATCCAGCGCGACCATGGGCGCCTCATCCGAGCCACCGCGCGACTGCTCTCGCCCGAGGGGATACTCATCTTCTCCACCAACTTCCGGCGCTTCCGCCTCGATCCCGACTTGGCCGTGGAATTCCACGCCGAGGACATCACCAAGCGGACCATGCCTCCCGACTTCGCACGCAACCCGCGTATCCACACGTGCTTTCGTATCACCCTGCCGTGACGGCTGGGCCCCGACGTCCCTCCAACGGCGAGTTGGCCGATCTCTTCGCCACCATCGCCGGCTACCTTGCTTTGGAGGGCGAATCCACCTATCGCATCCTCGCCTACGAGAAGGCGACCGAGGTCTTCCGGCGCCACCCTCTCTCCATCGCCGACATCGCCATCAAGGGGGAGTTGCGCGAACTGCCCGGCGTGGGCGCCGCTATAGAGGGCAAGGTGATCGAGTACATCACCACAGGCGAAGTCGCCACCCTGTCCCGCCTGCGGGAGCGCTACCCAGAGGGACTGCTCGAGGTCATGAGGGTCCCGGGGATCGGACCCAAGACGGCCCGCAAGCTCCACGATGCATTGGGGGTGGGTGACGTGCACGATCTCGAGGAGGCCTGCCGGGAGGAACGCATCCGCGGGGTGCCGGGCATGGGCGCAAAGACCGAGGCGAAGCTCGTACACGGCCCTCGAGAAGTGGAGGGCCGACCGGGCGGACGCGGCCGCCGGCGAGGGGACGCCTCGCCTGCTTCTGGCCGAAGTGCAACCGCAGGCCGAATCCCTGCTCCAAGCGCTTCGCCTCGTGCCCGAGGTGGCCTCCGCCGACACCGCGGGAAGCCTCCGCCGTCGCCGGGCTACTGTCCGCGACATCGACCTGGTGGCTGGCTCGCCGCAGCCCGATGCGGCGATGGAAGCCTTCTCACATCTGCCCCAGCTGGCCCAGGTCGACCAGCGGGGAGACACCAAACTGACGGCCGTTACCCACACGGGACTGAATGTGGATCTCCGCATCGTCCCGCCCACCTCCTACGGCAACCTGCTGCAACATTTCACCGGCAGCGCCGAACACAACGTCGCGCTGCGCGGGTACGCGCAGCGCCGCGGTTTCAAGATCAGTGAGTACCACATCGAAGAACTCGCCTCGACAGCCAAGATCACCTGCGCTACGGAAGCCGAGGTCTACGCCACCGTAGGTCTGGAATACATCCCTCCCGAGTTGCGTGAGAATCAGGGAGAGATCGAGGCAGCCGAACAGGGGAGACTGCCCGTCCTGATCGAGCGGAGTGACCTACGCGGCGACCTCCACGTGCACTCCGACTGGACCGACGGGCGCGCGACCCTGGAAGAGATGGCCCGAGCGGCGGACGCGGCCGGCCTGGAGTACATCTGCTTCTGCGATCACTCCCAGGCTTTGGCTATGACCGGCGGTCTTACCCCCGAGCGGGTTCTGGCGCAGATCGAGGCCATCCGCGAACTTGACGCGCACCTGGACATCAGGGTGCTGGCCGGCATCGAGGTGGACATCATGCTCGACGGGCGGATGGACCTCCCCGACGACATCCTCGCCCGCCTGGACTTCGTTACCGCCAGCATCCACTCCGGCTTCCGGCAGTCGCGCGAGGAGATCATGAAGCGGCTGCTGGCGGCCCTGCGCAACCCGCACGTTGATTCGATGGCCCACCTCACCGGCCGGTTGATCAGCCGGCGCGAAGGCTATGAACTGGACCTGGAGAAGGTGGCCACAGTGGCAGCCGAGACGGGTACGTTCCTGGAGATCAACGGTTCTCCCGACCGCCTCGATCTCGATGCCCCCTCAGCCCGCCGAGCGGTGGAACTGGGAGCGACGCTGGTCATCTGCAGCGACGCGCACCGTCCGCGGGAGTTCGCCAACCTCGCGGCCGCGGTGAACGAGGCCCGCCGGGGATGGGTGAGCGCCGCCGATGTGGCCAACACGCGGCCGTTGGAGGACCTGCTACCCCGGTAGGAGGAACGCTACGGGCCCCGGGCACGGCGTCGCGGCGCCGTTCTTTCCATCCGCCTTTGCCATGAACGACCACGGCGGCTTCGGCCGCCGGGGCTATCTGGAGGGCGCCGACCCCTGGGACGCGGGGAACGTGATCAGGGTGTATTTGGCGATCTTCCGGTCTCCAGTTCGGCCAGCACCTGCCGGCGAGATCGCCGCTCCGAGCCCATCCGGTACCCGGCCCGCTGCTGCTCATCCACCGTTATAGGTCGCTCGTACCGGCGCGCCGCCGCCATGTACACGGAATCTGCCCCGGAGCCGCGGCGGGCCTTCTCAGCAGCCTCTTCGCCATGACTCCTCCATGAGAGCCAGGTCTAGCGGAATGCGAGCTGAGCGCGGGAGGGCAGCGAACCCGTCGAGCAGCTCTGGCGACCACCGGTCTAGGCACCGCCCCCTGGACTACCGGCGACGAGCTCGAATAAGGAAAGGTGGGCAGGATGACGGCCTGCGGACGACACCGATGCGCGCCGATCAGCTCGGCGCATTCCTCGTGCCCCGGCTTCAGGGGGAGTGACGGCGCGAATCATCACGCTGGCGTCTACGGTCAAGGGGCCCACGAACCTAGTCCCCCCTCGCCACTTCATGACCTCCTGGTGGATTCAGTCGCGGGGTATCTTCCTGCCGGCCTCGCAGCATATCGGCCAGCTCGTTCCAAGCCTTCGCGGGATCCTCACACTCGGGCTTTGAGCGGCCGAGTAAGGCACGAGCAGCGCCACCGGCTCCCCGCGGTTGGTGATGGTGTAGCGTTGGTTGTTCGCCTGCACGTCTTTGACCACTTCCGAAATGTGGATCTTCAGTTCCCGGACGCCGATGCGAGGCATGGGAGGCTCCTCGAGCAGATGTGGTGCTTTCAGTAACCTCATTATACCCCGCGTGTGTACCCGCGATGTTCACATGGTGCAGATTGTCGCCCACACGCCTGGGCGGCCGTCTACGACTTTGGTCGCAGGTTGGCGGCCAATGGGCCCCGGGCGCTAGACGATCGAACTCGTGTGCCTAACGCGCCCCGCGCACGCGCTCGCCGCGCCGGCGAGGGCCGACCGCACCTCGTCCTCCTGAACGGCGCGGGAACGCCGCTCCCGCAGGCACCGACAAGGTGATCCAGCCCGGCCCAGATCGCCGATCAAGCGGTAAGTGGTCGACCGCAGCGCCTCCGCCCTACGCCGCCAGCAGTATCCACAGATGCAGGATCTTCTCGTCAGGCAGCCCCCGCACCCAGCAGCCGCACAGCGCCGCCACCACGGGACCCAGCCATTCGGCGTCAGGCTTCAGCGCAGCCGCGCTTTCGCCGGATATCTCTATGATCGTCCCGCAGCGGGGACATCTCACAAGGGCGCAACTATCCCTGGCCGCCACCGAGCGACCCCCTTTTGAGTGCGTGAGTAACACGGACCTGCTACCACCTACCTGCTACCTTCTCTATCGGCTCGGGGGGCCGATATCCTGAGTCCCGCGGGGCACCTTCAGCCTGACTACAACCTGACTGGAGCCTGACCGGCGCGACCGGTACCCGAGACAGCCACGGGAGGCCGGCGAGAAAGGTGAGAGCGTCCTGTTGGGCGTGCTCAGGCGTGGTCTCGGGCTTGGTCTCGGGTCTGCCTGCGCGTCGCCGGCGACCGGCGGAGTCCGGGCTACTGGTCCCCGAACTTGTAGAAGTAGCCGTCGCGGGAGCCCATGTAGATGGCGCCCTTCCAGACGGCGGCGGTGGACTCGAGCGCGCTGCCTGTCGGCACTTTGAACTCCCACACCACCGGCGGCTCGATGTTCGTATTGCTCACGTCGTAGGCATGGAGAGTGCCGTAGGTGTCGCCCAGGATGAGGGTGCCGTCCACGACCACGGGGCTGCCCCAGGCGTGCTCGCTGAACTCCTTCTGCCACACTATCTCGCCCGTCTCGCGGTCGATGCCGAGAAGGGCGCCGCCATGGGTGGGCACGTACAGCATGTCCTTGTAGATGGCGGGGGTGGCCCACACCCCGGAGACCCCGCCCGACATCTTCGTGACCTGCCACCGACCAGACCAGGGGCGTCTGACCCTCGCCGGTCTTACGCGGGTCGAGCTTGATTATCTGGCCCACCTTCTCGGCACGGGCGCTCGTGCCGCGGGCGTCGTCCATATGCTGACAGACGTAGATGAAGCCCTGCTCGTCGGCCACGATGCTGGCGTCGGTGTCGTCACCGGTCCAGTAGGAGAACACCTTGGGATAGGCCTCCTGACCCTTGGCCGGCTTTTCGCCGGGAGCCAATTCCTTGAGCGTGGCACTCACGTCGAGGCCCTGCACCAAGCCGCCGGAGTTGGAGAAGTAGACCCGATCGCCCACCAGGCAGGGAGAGTTCTCCACCGACACGTCCTTGCTGCCCAGCTTGTCGAGCAGCGACTGTGTCCAGGCGGGATGGTCGAGGACGATCTCGGGATCGACGGTCACTTTCCCTTCGGCGTTATAGCCGCGGTTGAGCTTGAGGATGTAGAAGTGGCTGTTCTCGCCCCCCACGAAGGCGTAGTCGTTGCGGATGACCACGCTCGAATCCCAGTCGTCGTTCCAGATCTGGTTGGGGAGTTCGTCGGCGTTCAGGTTGAAAAGCTCCGTGGGCTCGTCGCGGTCGATGGCGATGATGCGCCACTTGTTGTCGCGGCAGCCCATGTAGACGAGCGGGTAGGTGTCGGGGTCGATCACGGGCGAGCCCTTGAAGATGTCGCCCCCCTTGAAGTCGGGTAGGAGTTTGTCGCCGGTCGCCGCGTCGAGGAAGTGGATCTTCCAGTCGTACGCGCCGAAGACCACCCAGGTCTTCCCGTCGCGCTCGAAGACGGCGGGCTGCCCGGTCCATCCGGTGCCGGTCCAGGTGGTGGTCTTGCCCAGGTTGGTGGAGGTGCCGGACATGGGCCCGAACTTCCACAGGATGCTGGGATTCTCCGGTACCGGTCCCTCGCCATAGTACGTGCGGGAGGCGTTGCCGCGGAACATGCTCAGGCCCTCGAACTCGGTTTGGATGGGGCCGTAGAAGCTCCCCGGGATGCGTTTGTCGCCGGGCTGGCCGGAGTGAGCCACGGCCACCGTGGTGTTGGGGCTGAAGGGCGGGGCGCCGCCGGCCAGACCGGCCGTTCCGGAGACGCCGGTCTCGCTCCCGGTCGCCGACGTCGTCGAGCCGGAGGCCGTGGTGGTGCTGGAGTCCGGCTCGGTCGTCGAGGAGCCGTCCGAGGTGCCCGATCCCTCCGTAGTGTCTGTGTCTTCGGAGGTGCTCGAGCTCGCTGCCGTCTGGTCGGTGGTGTCCGCGCCCGACGCTCCGTCGTCGCCACAGCTCTTCAAGACGAAGAACACAACTGCGATGACGATCACGGCTAGGACGAAGAGGAACAGCCAGCGCAACAAAAGGCGGCGACGCCGCTCGCGACGCCGCCGGTCCATGCTCGCCCTATTGATCATCCGCGAATCCACGCGCCTATTCTACCTTCATATCGAGAACCTCGCGCCCGAATACCCCGGTCGTATTGTCGGTGAAGGCCAGCCGGCGGGGCTCCACCCGGTACACGCCCATCGACTTCATCAACGTTGCCATTCCCGGCCTCTTGAGCACGTCGCTCACAAAGGGAAAGCGGGCCACATAGAGCGCCAGCGCCCCCGCCCGAGCGGCTCCCCTGAGGCGGCGGACCTCGCCCCACAATTGCACGCCTCGAATCATCTCCCAGTCGTCGTACTGCTCGCTGACGGTGGCAGCCACGGCCGCTCGGTCGCCGATGTGAAGGCCGTGTAGGCTCGACGGCTTGCTGAGAAAGATCAGGCGCAAGGAGTCGTCCATCGCGTAGAAGACGCTGGCCGCGTGGGGCCCGTTCCCGGCGGTCTCCGTGGCCGCCCCGGCCGGTCCGGCGACGGGACCCATCGTGGCGATGGTCATGGTGTGGTGGTCGCGCAGATACGAGGTGACCCGCTGCCGGAGATCGGAGGAATCCTCGGATGCCGCGGCAGCCACCGTCGCTCAGCTAGAAGGACTGGACGGAGCCACGTCCGTGCTGCCCGGCGAGCTGCCGCAGTCGCCGCCGGCCCATCTGCGGAAAAGCTGGTGCTCGATACCGAACTGATCGAGGACCTTGCCCACCGTGTGATCCACGATATCGGCGATAGTCTTGGGCTGGTGATAGAAGGACGGCATGGGCGGGAGAATTATGGCCCCATACTCCGCCGCTTCGGCCATCAGTCTCAGGTGTCCGAGATGCAGCGGGGTCTCCCGTACCACCAGGACCAGGCGCCGCTTCTCCTTGAGCACCACGTCGGCAGCGCGGGTCAACAGGTTGTCATTGTGACTGTGCGCGATGGCCGACAGGCTCTTCACGGCACACGGTGCGACCACCATGCCCATGGTCTGGAACGAGCCCGACGAGACAGGGGCGGCGAGATCGTCGTTGCGGTAGACCACGTCGGCCAGCGTCTCGATCTGCGCCACCGAGTACTCCGTCTCCAGTTCGGCCACCGCTTTCGCCGCCTCACTCATGATGAGGTGGGTCTCAATGGGCGTGTCCCGGAGGACTTCGAGCAGGCGGATGCCATAGATGGTGCCCGACGCTCCAGATATGCCGACGATGAGTCGTTGCATGCGACCATTGTAGACAAGCGGGCCAGACCGGGCAAATGGCAGGACCCTACCGACGGTCGCCGGCACGAGCCAGCGGCGCAGATCCCAAAAATCTGGTAAAAAGCACGGAAGCAACAGATGAGGCCGCCACTGGTCTCTCGAGGGCGCCCGCGGCGCACGCCGCTGACACCGCGCCCGCCCTTTAGCAAGACCCGAAGGAGTGACATGCAAGAGATCCTGTCTGGTAACGAAGCCATCGCCCGCGGCGCCTGGGAAGCGGGTGTGAGACTGGCTGCTGCCTACCCCGGCACACCCAGCACCGAGATCCTCGAGGCCCTGAAGGACTACGAGGGTATCTACAGCGAGTGGTCGCCGAACGAGAAGGTGGCCATGGAGGTGGGCATCGGCGCGTCCATGGCCGGGGCCCGCGCCTTGGTGTGTATGAAGCATGTGGGCGTCAACGTGGCCGCCGATCCGCTCTTCACGGCGTCGTACACGGGAGTGAAGGGTGGGCTGGTGCTGGTCACGGCCGACGACCCGGCCCTCCACAGCTCTCAGAACGAGCAGGACAACCGCAACTATGCCAAGTTCGCCAAGGTCCCGCTCCTGGAGCCCTCCGACAGCTCCGAAGCCAAGGAGTTCCTCAAGACCGCTTTCGAGCTGTCCGAGAAGTACGACACGCCCGTGCTCTTCCGCACTACCACCCGCATCGCGCACTCCAAGAGCATGGTGGAACTGGGCGACCGCGCGGCCGTGGAGCCCATCACCCTTTTCGAAAAGGCCACCACCAAGTACACCATGCTGCCCAGCAACGCCGCGCCCTCGCCACGTGATCGTGGAGCAGCGTCTGCTCGACATGGCCCAGATGGCCGAGACCAGCCCGCTCAACCGCATCGAGACGGGCGACCCCGAGGTGGGTATCATCACCTCCGGCGCCGCCTACCAGTACGCCCGCGACGCGTTCCCCGCAGCCAGTTTCCTCAAGCTGGGCATGACCTACCCACTGCCCAAGGGCCTCATCGCTCAGTTCCGCTCCCAGGTTGAGAAGCTCTACGTGGTGGAGGAGTTGGATCCGTTCCTGGAAGAGAACATCCGACTGATGGGCATCACCGTGGATGGAGGGAAGGCTCTCCTCTCCCTGCTCGGTGAGTACGACCAGGGTATCGTGGCCCGAGCCCTCAACGCCGCCGGCGTCCCGGGGGCCGATCCAGAACTCCTTACCCCTGTCGCGGAGGCGGCCGCCGGACTCCCCGGCAGACCACCGACCCTGTGTCCGGGCTGCTCGCACCGCGGCATCTTCACCATCCTCAAGCGGCTGCGTGTCTTCGTGAGCGGTGACATAGGGTGCTACACGCTCGGGGCGCTGCCGCCCTACGAGGCCATGCACTCCTGCGTCTGCATGGGCGCCAGCATCGGCATGGCCCATGGCATGACCCAGGTGGCCGAACCCAGCGACGACTTCCGGGGCAAGTCGGTGGGCGTCATCGGCGACAGCACCTTCTTCCACTCGGGCATCACCCCCCTCATGGACATCGCCTACAACCGCGGCCACGCCCTCACCCTCATCCTCGACAACCGCACCACCGGCATGACCGGCGGACAGGAGAACCCCGGCACGGGCAAGACGCTCATGGGTGAGCCGGCCGTCATGGTCGATATCCCCGCCCTGTGCCGGGCGATCGGGATCCAACGCATCCGCGAGATCGACCCGCTCGATCTGGATGAGACGAAGCGAGTGCTGGAGGAGGAGTTGAAGGCGGATGAGCCGTCGGTGGTCATCGCCAAGTCTCCCTGCGTGCTCCAGTACAAGATCAAGCGGCCGGCCTATCGCGTCGACCCCGAGCTCTGCAACGGCTGCAAGCATTGCCTGAAGGTGAGTTGCATGGCTCTCAACCTCCTCAAAGCGGCTTCCCCGGACGAGAAGCCCAAGGTGGAGATCCTCGCCGACCAATGTACGGGCTGCGGCATCTGTGCGCAGATGTGCAGGTTCGACGCCATCCTGGCACCGGAGAGCACGAGCGCCGGTGACGGCAACGGGAGCGGCGGGAGCGGAGCGGCCGCGGCCGCCGGAGACGGCACGACCGCCGGGAAGGGGGTCTGATGAGCGCGCAGACCGAGGGCAGACGCACCATGAACATGCTCATCTCGGGCGTGGGCGGCCAAGGAGTGGTGCTGGCCAGCTACGTGCTTAGCCAAGTGGCCATGGCCGAGGAGTACGAGGTCAAGCAGAGCGAGGTGCACGGCATGAGCCAACGCGGGGGCAGCGTGACCAGCCACCTGCGCTTCGGCGACAAGGTCAACTCCCCCCTCGTGTCTCCGGGTACCGTGGATATCCTCCTGTCCTTCGAACCGCTCGAGGCCATGCGCTACGTGCATTGGCTGAAGCAGGGCGGGCTCCTCGTCTACAACACCGTGCGCGTGAACCCCAGCCCCGTGGCCGCGGGCCTGGCCGAGTACCCGGCCGATATTGATGAGCGCATCGCCACGGCTTGGCCGAACGTGCGCGCCATCGACGCAGCCTCGTTGGCGACACAAGCCGGGACGGTGAAGGCGGTGAACGTGGTCATGCTGGGCGCCGTGTCGCAGAGTCTGCCCTTCGCCGACACCACCTGGGAACAGGTCATCCGGCGAGTGGTGCCGCCGAAGACGGTCGACGTCAACCTCAAGGCGTTCGAACTGGGCCGAGCGGCTTCCGTCTAGCCAGAGGAGCAGCGAGACCGTGGCAGCGGACAAGGGCAAGAAGCAGACGGGGGCCGGCGGCAAGCGGGCGAGCGCCGCTCCCAGGTCGGGGGCGGCCAAGAAGCGCCACGCCGCCACCATCATCGAGAGGCTGCGAGAAGCCTACCCCGACGCTCACATAGTCCTGAGCTTCGCGAACGACTGGGAACTGCTGGTGGCCGTGGTCCTCTCGGCGCAGAGCACCGACAAGATGGTGAACCAGGTGACGGCCCGACTCTTCCAGAAGTACCGCACCATCGAGGACTATGCCGGCGCCTCGGTGCCGGAGTTCGAGGCCGACATCCATTCCACGGGGTTCTTTCGGAACAAGACCAAGCACATAATCGGGGCGGCGCAGAAGATCCTGGCCGACTATGGCGGCGAGGTACCGGCAACCATGGCCGAACTCCTCACCCTCCCGGGCGTCGCGCGCAAGACCGCCAACATCATCCTTGCGAACGCGCATCCCGAAGCCTACGCGACCGACCCGGATGCGGGCATAGCCGTCGATACCCACGTGACCCGGCTCAGCGGGCTTCTGGGGCTCTCCGCCTCCACCGACCCGGTGAAGATCGAGCGGGACCTCATGGCCGTCGTGCCCCGCGAAGAGTGGTTCCAGCTCACCTATCTCCTCATCGAGCATGGGCGGGCGGTATGCATCGCGAGACGGCCGCGTTGCGGAGAGTGCGTGTTGCAGGACATCTGTCCCTCCGCCTTCCAAGTCTAGCCTCAGGCCGGGAAGCCGGCGCCGGAGCGCGGCCGAGGGCGGCGACCGCCAGCGAGGCCCGACGGCGACGCGCCCGGACGGAGCCGCGGACGCGCGCGAGTCGCCTGAGCCGCGGCGCAGGTGTGGCCCAGCCGCACTGCGGGCGAGGTTGACGCTCCCAGCCCCTGCCTATACTATCCCTCAGAATCGCAGCGCTAATATCCAAGGGGAACGAGCATGATCAGGGACCGCGAGCACGAGTGCATGAGCCGGGACGACCTCAGGCAACTGCAGGGACAACGCCTGGTTAAACAGGTCCAGCGAGTGTACGAGCGCGTCCCCTTCTACAAAGACCTGCTCGACAAGACCGGCATCGACCCCAACAAGGTGCGCGGCCTCGACGACTTGGCGAACCTCCCTTTCACGCGGAAGTACCACCTGCGTGAGCAGTATCCCTTCGGGCTCTTCGCCACCCCGCTCAAAGAGGTGGTGCGCATCCACGCCTCCTCCGGGACCACGGGCAAACCGACCACGGTGGGCTACACGGCCGCCGACATCACCATGTGGGCCGAGGTCATGGCCCGCTGCCTGGCCGGCGTGGGCACCACCGACGAAGACGTGGTCCAAGTGGCCTACGGTTACGGGCTGTTCACCGGCGGCCTGGGGGCCCACTACGGCGCGGAGGCCATCGGCGCCTCGGTCATCCCCATCTCGGGCAGCAACACCCAGCGGCAGCTCATGCTCATGGAGGATTTCGGCACCACGGTCCTCTGCTGCACGCCCAGCTTCGCCCTCTACCTGTGGGACGTGGCCCAGGAGCTGCAGCTCGACGTCACCAAGTTCCCGCTGAAAGTGGGCGTGTTCGGCGCCGAGCCCTGGTCGGAGGCCATGAGGCGCGACATCGAGCAGAAGTGGAACATCAAGGCCTGCGACATTTACGGTCTCAGCGAGATCATCGGGCCGGGAGTCTCCTGCGAGTGCGTGGAGGCCCAGAACGGGCTGCATGTCTGCGACGACCACTTCCTGCCCGAGATCATCGATCCTGAGACCGGCGAGGTCCTGCCCGAAGGCTCCCTGGGCGAGTTGGTCATAACGACGCTGACGAAGGAAGCCTTCCCGCTCCTCCGTTACCGGACGGGCGATATCACGAGGCTTAACTCCGAGACCTGCATCTGCGGACGCAGCAGCGTGCGCATGGATCGAGTGTCGGGACGGTCGGACGACATGCTCATCATCCGCGGCGTGAATGTCTTCCCCAGCCAGGTTGAATCGGTGTTGCTCATGTCGCCGCAGGTCGAGCCTCACTACCGGCTGCTGGTGGGCCGCAAGGGGGCCATGGACACCATGCGCGTAGAGGTGGAGATCAAGCCCGATCTGTACAGAGAAGTCTCGGAAGCCGTTCTCTCCTTGGATGAAGTCAGCGTCTTCACCGAGCACGAGATCCTGGTCGATCTCAAGCAGCGCATCCAGAAGAACATCAAGGACATAATCGGCATAAACGTGAGCGTAGCCTTCAAGGAACCCGGAGCTATCGAGCGGAGTGAAGGCAAGGCGCAGCGGGTGGTCGACCTGCGCAAGGAATAGCCGACGACGGACCGGCGCAAGCCGTAGCCTGACCAAGGAGGCCGCCTTGGCCCGATACCGGCACAAGAGCGAGCCGGAACAAGTCGAGAAGCCCTTCCCCTCCGCGGGGGAGGACAGGCTTCGCACCAATCTCGACCCCGACACGGCCCAGACGCGTTCCCCCGCTTACCGGCTCGGCTTCGCCGACAACGAATTGCTCCTGCGCGACGACCTCCGCCCGGTCCGCCTGCAACTGGAGTTCCTGAAGCCCGACCTGCTTCAGGAAGACCGCGGAGTGGAGCTGACGGTGGCCATATTCGGCAGCGCGCGCATTCCGGCGCCGGAAGCCGCCCAGGCGCGGTTGGCCGAAGCCGAAGAACTGGCCAGACTCAACCCCGACGACGCGCCGCTCGCCGAGCAGTACCGCGTCGCGAAGTCGATGGTCGGGAAAGCCAAGTACTACGAAGAAGCGCGGCGTCTCTCCCGACTCATCTCCGCCACCCAGGTGCCCCGGGAGAAGACCGGCAGCCTCGACGCCCCGGGGGGAGCGACGCCTCGGCTGCCGCGGGCGACGGCGCCTTGGCAGGCGACACCCTCGCGGGCGACATCCATTCCGTGTTTGTGGTCACCGGCGGAGGGCCCGGCATCATGGAAGCTGCGAACCGCGGCGCCCAGGACATAGGCGCCGAGAGCATCGCGCATAACATCGTCCTTCCCTTCGAGCAGATGCCCAATCCCTACATCACTCCGGAGCTGTGCTTCAACTTCCACTACTTCGCCCTGCGCAAGATGCATTTCCTCATGCGTTCGGTCGCTCTGGTCGTGTTCCCAGGCGGCTACGGGACGCTGGACGAACTCTTCGAGGTGCTCACGCTCATCCAGACCCGCAAGATCAGACCCATACCCGTGCTGCTCTTCGGACGGGAGTACTGGGAGCGTATCGTCGACTTCGGGGCCCTGGTGGAAGAAGGCGTGATAACGCGAGCCGACCTGGGCATATTCTCCTACGTCGAGACCGCCGACGAAGCCTGGTGCCTTCTGGAGCCGGTCCTCAAGAAGGCCCTCCCCACCTGCGAGCGGCCGCCTCATCGCGCCTGAGGGGTCGCCGCAGCCGGCCCCAGGCGTCAAACGGAGGCCGGCGAGGGCCGCGGCGGAGGCTGGCGAGGGCCGCCGCGGAGGCCGGCAAGGGCCGGTGGCAGGCCTTATGCTATGCTTTGACGTAGCATCATGGACACCCCCTCAGACCCCCCAAGTCACTCCCGCACAGCGGCTACCCGCCGCATAGGTGACCGATGACCACGCTGGCCTGGGAGATCGTCGGCACCTTCCTCCTCGTGCTCGTGAACGCCTTCTTCGTGCTGGCCGAGTTCGCCATCGTCAAGGTGAGGGACACGCGGGTAGCCGAGTTGGCGGCCAACGGCAGACGCAGGGCCCGGGTGCTGCTGCACATCACCGGTCATCTCGACGCCTATCTCTCTGCCACCCAGTTGGGTGTCACCGTGGCCAGCCTGGGCTTGGGCTGGCTGGGAGCCAGCGCCTTCACTGAACTCTTCGGCTTGGCCATGAACCAGACGGCCGCGGCCATCATCGCCTTCGTGTTCATGACCTTCGTCACCATCATCCTGGGCGAACTGGTGCCCAAATCGTTCGCCATCCGCAGGGCGGAGGGCTCCAGCCTGGTAGTGGCCGTGCCGTTGCGTTGGTTCTACCTGATCACCCGGCCTCTCACCTGGCTCATGTACATCTCCACGGTGGGCATCCTCAAGCTGTTCAAGATCACGCCGGCCTCGGAGCGCGACCTGGCCCACTCCGAGGACGAGTTGCGCATGATCCTGGACGCGAGCCAGGAGGTGGGTCACATCGACGAGGTGGAGCAGACCCTCATGCGGCGCGCGCTCACCTTCGGAAACCGGACCGTCGGCGACATCATGGTCCCCCGCACGGAGATGGCTGCGCTGCCCACCTCGCTCACCGTGGACGAAGCCATCGCCGAGTTCACGGAGACCAACCACACGCGCTATCCGGTCTTCGAGGAGGACGTGGACAACATCGTCGGCTACATCCACGTGAAAGACGTCTACCGGGCACCGGGCTCGGCCACCCTGCGCCGCCTGTTGCGGCCGATGGGCTTCATCGCCGAGTCCTCCAACATCGAGCTGGCTCTGCAGCGTTTCCAGAGCACCCGCACCCCGCTCACCATCGTCGTCGACGAGCACGGTGGCACCGCGGGTCTGGTGACCATCCAGGATGTGGTGGAGGAGCTCATCGGGGAGATCCAGGACGAGTTCGACGCCGAGCCGCCGCTCGTGGATGATCAAGGCGACGGCAGCTACTCGGTTGATGGGAGCGTGCGCATAGACTATCTGGAGGACTTCTTCGGCCTCGAGATGCCCGACGAGGGCTTCCCCACTCTGGGCGGCCGGGTCTTCGAACAGTTGCAGCGCCGTCCCGGCGTGGGAGACGAGGCCCGGGTGGGCAACTTCCACACCCGCGTGCTCGAGGTCGACGGCATGCGCATCTCCCGGGTCCTCCTGACTCCCATGCCTGCTGGGGGCCGTGACGAAGGCGGGCAGCGCGAAGCGGAGAACGGCAGGCGCGAAGCCTAGGGCGCCGGACCGAGCCCCGCAGGGGCGAGCCGGACCGGGCCTGCAGCGGCGGCTTCGCCGGCCAGGCTGTATCATTCGCTGCCATGGACCCTCAGCATATCCCAGTGGATTCCGACGCTCTGCGCGCCAATCTGGCCGGTACGGCACAGGAGGTAGTGGTCCCCGACCGCTACCTGCCGCTCGTGCAGGCCGTCCAGGGGCTGTACGGCGTACGCACTCCCCTGGAGGAGTTGCTCAGCGAGTACTTCCACACCTTCCGCAACGCCGACCTGCTCATCGACGGGTTTCAGACTGTGCTCCTGCGCAACTGGACCTACTTCGAGCGCGCCGAGGAACGCTCCCAGGCCTTCGAGCTGCTCTCCGAACTGGTACTTGACCTGCTGGACACCCCTCTTTCCAGCGCTCAAGTGTCGCTGCTTCTGCGCCAATTGCTCACCTGGTGTACGAACGCCCTCTCCGGCCCACACGCCGATGCCTACGACGAGACCCTCGTGGAGGCCGCCGAGGCTCTGTCGCACCTGCTGCCCTCTCAGCCGCTCGCGTTCCTGGAGCGGGACTCACTGGTACGAGGACTCTTCGAGCGAGCCGCCCGCAGGCCCGACCTGCAGGCGCCCTTTGCGGGACTCTATCGCACACTCTTGCTGCTCGGCTACAAACGCATCGCGGAGAGGCTTTCCCTCCCCGAATGGGCCGTGTCCAACCGGGCCGAGCTGACCGATCCCGAGGCCGTCGCCGACCGGTTCACCCTGCTTGCCGGCTCTGCGCTGCGGAATCTGATCGCGCGGGCTGAGGCCGCCTCGGCGGAGGAGCTGCTCTCCCCCTCTCTCCCCACCCACTCGGCCCTCCTCGACCAGGCCATCGACAGCATCTTCCGCATCGAGAACCTGGAGGACCGCTTCGCCGTCTGCCTCTATTTCCTCAAGGACGACACCCTTGGCTACCGGCAGAACGAGGTGATGGTCGACCTTCTGGGAGTGGTGCGGCAGCTCATGAGACCCGAGCACCGCATGGATGTGGACCGCATCCTCAGCCGTCTGACCGGCTTCTTCCGCGACCGCGACAACCAGTTTCTGCTGATGCGCTTCCAGTGTTACGAGGCGATCGGGGTGGCCATCGGCGAAGCCGGTAACGCAAACGCAGCCGACCACCTCATCGAGGACGTACTCTCCTGGCTCTTCCAATATCCGGAGATCCGCGGGGCGACCGATGAATGGGAGACGGTCGTCAATCCCTATCATCTGCCCAAGATCCGCTGCTGGATGCACATAATCGAGTCCAACCCGGCGCTCTACGAGCGGTTGGCGGCGGCCCTCAACGTGCAGTTGCGCCTGGGCGGCGTGTACATCGCCGACACCGACCTGTTCCAGCGCGACGTGACCCGCTTCCTGAACGCCGACATCAAACCCATCTATTTCGTGGCCAAGCAGTTGCTGCGGGCCTTCCCGGTGTACTTCAACGACGTGGGCGCCGAGGGAGAACTACGCGCGGTGACCACCGAGGTCGACGAGATCGGCGAGCGGCGCGACACGCTCATGCACTTCCTGCGCAAGCAATCGCACGCCGAGTCGTCCAACCGGCTGGTGGACTTCAGTCGCGCGGTGTTGTTGTACTGGACGACCCTGGATGCGTCCGGTCTGGAACCCTTCCTCTCCGCCAACACTATGCGGGCCGTCCTCAGCGAGCGGGTGTGGGCCGAGGAGCCCCACGCCATCCTGGCCGGGCTGTGGAGGGCCTTCAGCGACGGCCGAGGTGAGGGCGAAGACGAGTCGGCGGCGGACATCTCCCCCGCCGATAGCGGTGCGGCGAGCGGTGATGGCGCGGCAGGCGGTGGCGCGGCAGGCGGTGGCGCGGTAGGCGCGACGCGCGCGGCAGCAGCCACCAAGCCGGAGTTGACGCCCGAGGAGGCCGAGCCTTTCATCGATCAGCTGGTCGCCATGCCACCGGAGGTGCTCGAGGAGTACCTGCGCGTGTGCCCGGAGTCCGACGGCGAATGCGAGGAGAAGGCCCGCCGGCGGGTCACCCTGCTGGTGCGCACCCATCAACTCCTCACACAGAAGTACTCACTATCGGCCGACAACGTGGGACCGGCCGTGTCGCGAGACCTGCTGCTCGACGCGAAGACGAGACAGAAGTTCGGTGACGCTCTCGCCGCCTGGCAGGAGAGACCCACCTCAGTGGCGCGCGACCGGCTTCTGGACATGTCGCTCACAGCCTTGGAGCAGCTCAAGGCCGTCGTCTTGGAGCCGAAGCCCTCGACCGCGGTGGAGAACATCTACCAGAAGCGACACATCGCCGCCGGCATCCCCTCGATGTACGGCAACTACAGCGAGCCCAAGTTCGACGCGCTGGGCCTGTCGTTCCGCGTGGAGAACCTGGTCCTGCGCCTGCTCGAGGATCTCGTCTCGGAGGGCACCGACTCCTACGTAACCCGCGACTCCCTCCGCCGCATGGCGGCCACCTTGCGGCGCTTCGAGCGGTCCCTGGCTGCGGACGGCATCGACTCGCGCAACTTGTCTGCCAACCTGCGCCTACTCGAGGCGAGTTTCAGCAGCTACAACTTCACCTTCCACCAGTACCAGAACGTGTTCCAGTTCATCGCCGGGTCGGTGACGGAGCTGTCGCGGACCTCCATCCTCAGCCACGACCAGGTCCTGCACACGGTACTCATGCACGATCCCCGGCAGTGCGAGGTGCGCTGCATGTCGGTGGACGCCGTGGCCGAGATGGTGCTGCGAGAGGTACTGGTCTCGGCGCTGGGCATGCAGAACCTCGACCGCTTCATCTCGGCCACGCTGCACAAGATCTCCACGCTGGCCGGCCGCCTGAGCAGACAGGCCCTCACCCGCATGATGAACTACGACCCCCAGCGACTGATCTCGTTCATCCATGAACCCAAACCCAGCACCGACGACCAGATGACCCTGGGCTTCAAGGGGCTGGGACTGAAGCAGATGGCTTCGTACAAACACCGGGTGCCCGAGGGCTTCATCCTGACCACCGAGCTGTTCGGCGCGCTCCCCGCCATGACCTATCGTGCTCTGTACGACGACACGATCGACCGCATACGGCAGGCGCTGGACCACCTGGAGGCTGCAACGGGGCTGCACCTGGGCGATCCCGCCCGCCTGCTGACCCTGTCCATCCGCTCGGGCGCCGCCATCTCCATGCCCGGCCTCATGACTACCTTCGTCGACGTGGGGCTCAACGACGATCTTGCCGCCGCGCTGGCCCGCAAGCCGGGATTCGAGTGGGCGGCTTGGGACTCCTACCGACGCTTCCTGCAGTCCTGGGCCATGGCCTCAGGGATCGACCGCGACGTCTTCGACAGCATCATGACGGAGTTCAAAGCCCGCTACGGAGTGGAGCGCAAGCTCGAATTCGAGGCGGAACACATGCGCGAGTTGGCCTTCGCGTACAAGGCCCGGGCGAAGGAGATGGGGGTCAAGTTCGTCGACGACCCCTTCCGCCAGGTGGTGGGCTGCATACGCAAGGTGCTCCAGTCCTGGGATTCACCCGAGGCCAAGCTCTACCGACGCTACATCGGGGTCGCCGAGGAATGGGGCACGGCGGTGGTCGTGCAGCGGATGGTCTTCGGCAACTTGAGCCGCTCGTCGGGATCGGGCGTCACCTTCACCCGCAGTCCGGTGGAGCCGCACAGCAGCCAGGTGCGTCTCTTCGGCGACTTCACCCCCCGCAGCCAGGGCGAGGACCTGGTGGGCGGTCTGGTCTTCCCCTCACCCATCTCCGAAGCCCAGCGACTGGGCAGCGCGACCTACAAGGGCGTCGAGCACTCGCTGGAGAAGGACCATCCCCAGGTGTACAACGCCCTCCTTCAGGTGGCCCAGGATCTGGTCAAGAAGCGGGAGTACGACCCCCAGGAGATAGAGTTCACCTTCGAGTCGGCTTCGGGCAAAGACCTATACATCCTGCAAAAACGGGCCATGGTTCACGAGCAGACCCCGGATGCCCCCTACTTCGACACCGCTTCCCCGGGATTCGGTCCTCCCTTCGCCGTGGGGATGGGCATAGCCGGTGGGGCCTACTCGGGGCGGGTGGCCATCAATCCCGAGCACCTCGACCGGCTGCTCGCCGAGGCCCCGCAGGAACACATAATCCTTCTGCGGCCCGACACGGTCCCCGAGGACATCGCCATGATCACAAGGGTGGACGGGCTCCTGACCGCCCGCGGCGGCGCCACCTCGCACGCGGCCGTCACCGCGAAGCGCCTGGGCAAGACGGCCGTGGTCGACTGCCGGGAGCTCGAGGTGGACGAACACCAGGGCACGGCCAGGCTGGCCGGTGCCAAGCTCAAAGTCGGTGACTGGCTCTCCGTCGACGGCCGAACGGGCAACATCTTCCTGGGTCGCATCCCCACGCTGCCCCGCCCGTCCATGACCGTCTGACGCTTCTAACAGGCGCCCGAGGGCGGACGCTTCGCAGTAAGAACGCGACCGGCGCGCAGCGCCGGCCGGAATGGCGCCGCTTCGACTGGCGCCGGCCCTCATTTCCAAGTACCCTGGGGAGGCGGGGGGACCAGTCATCTTCCGGTCGCCGGTGCGTGGGGCCCGGCTCGGCGGGAAGAGCCACCGTCCAGAAGGGAGAAGTGCGGATGAGCGCTCCGAGAACCGTGGGCATCAACGGTCTGGGCAGGATAGGGAAGCTGACGCTGTGGTACCACCTGGGGAACGATGATTTCGACCGCATCGTTGTCAACGTGGGGCGGCAGGTCGGCACGTCGCTGGAGGCCGTGGCCGAGTACATAGGCAAGGACAGCACGTACGGACCGCTCCATCGCTATCTCCTGGGCCACAAAGGTCGGCCAGGCATCACCGTCGTAGACGAAGCGGCAGGGCTGCTGCGCATACACGGTAAGGAGGTCGTCCTCCTGCGCGAAGCGCGCAATCCCAAGGACATCCCCTGGCGCGACCAGGGCGTCTCCGTGGTCGTCGAATGCACTGGGAAGTTCCGCGATCCCCACACGCCCGTGGACGATCCCAAAGGCTCCATCCGGGGGCATCTGGCCGCGGGGGCACGGGTGGTCATCAACAGCTCGCCCTTCAAGGACAAGACGAAGGGCCTTCCCATGCCCGACGATGCCACCATCCTCATCAACGGCATCAATCACTTCCAGTTCGATCCCGGCAGGCACAAGGTTCTCTCTGCGGCGTCGTGCACCACCACCGCTCTGGCCCACATGATGCGGCCGCTGCTCGACCGTGACCTCACCCGCAACATGATCACGGCCGGCATGAGCACCGTCCACGCCATCACCAGCAGCCAGCCCGTGCTCGACGCGGTGCCGGCGGCGGGAGCCACCGACCTGCGCAAGACCCGCTGCGCCATGGACAACATCATCCTGACGTCCACCAACGCCGCCAAGGCCCTCGAACAGGTCATGCCCGAGATCGCCAACATCGGCTTCATGGCCGACTCGGTCCGCATCCCTACGGCCACGGTCAGCCTGATCATCCTGAACGTGACCTTCCAGTCGGAGACCCGCCCCGACGGCACCGTGTCGGTGGACCGGGACGTGGTCAACCAGATCTACCGCGACGCGTCCCAGGGCGAGGCCAAGGACCTGCTCAGGTACAGCGAAGAGCAGAACGTCTCCGCCGACATGATGGGCGAGGACGCCGCGGTGGTCATCGAGGCGCTGGAAACGCACTCACGGACGGGCTTCGTCGATCTGCGCCTGCCCGACAACGGTGGCTTCCGCGACTACCGGCTGCCCGTGACCCACGTGAAGGTCTTCGGCTGGTACGACAACGAGATGGGAAGCTACACCTACCGTCTGGGTGAGTTGACCGTCCACGTGGCCAAGAACCTGTAGGGGGCCGCAGCCGTCCGAGGCGACTAACGCGCCCGGCCGTAGAAGCCGGTTTGCTCTTCCTTGGAAAAGACGACTCCCGGCCGGTCGAAGTACGAGAACACGGCGATGATGCGTTCTCGGGTCCCGCGCACGGTGTCCACCCTGTGAGCGGTGTTCTTGCCCCGGAAGACGTTGAGGGTGCCGGCGCGCAGCTTCAGCGTCTTCACGTCGGGATCGGCGCCAGCGAGCAACCGGGCGACGCCCTCGTAGTTCGGATCATCGTCGGTCCTGAGATCGGTCCGGTAGATGAAGTCGCCCCCCTCATCCGGTGCCTGCAGCAGCAGGGTGGTGGTGAACTCGGTTCGGTCGAAATGCCAACCTAGAGTCTCCCCGTCGCGGTAGGCCATCACGTTCACCCGCGCCAGATCGTCGCGCATTGGATAGAGCGAATCCTTGTCCATGGTGACCGCGATGAAGGTGATGAGCGGCGGCCACTCATAGATCCACAGGGGGATGGACTGCGTGATCTGGTCGGCACAGACCGTGTGGTTGATGGTCTCGGCGGTCCCGAGCGCCGGGTGGTCCGCCGGCAGGCCGAGGACCTCTTTGGAGAAGTAGATGTTGTGACGGCGCCTTTGGCTGAACGAGAGCGAATGCAGGACGGGCCGGATCTCCACCAGCGCCCGCTCGATAGCCCCCGGCTTGACGAGATCGTCGAGGTTGTACATGCCATCGCGGGCGAGGTCCTTCCGGCAGCGCGCTACCAGACTCCCCCATTCGTCGCTGCCCGGTTTGTCGAGCGGATAGCGATCCAGATCGAGGATGTCGCTCATGCCCTGCATCGGCCCCTCCTCCTTTCGGCGACGCCGCCCCGACCGCGGGGTAGCCGTCGTACCAAACGCCCCGTACTATCCCCGCTTGGCCTGGACGCTGAACGCAGCCCAAGCGCGGTCCTCAGCCCTCCACCATCACTATGTCCGCCGACACCCGCGCCGACCCGTCGCCGTCCTCGGCAGGGGTCGGTTCGATCTTGAGGAACGCCATCGTGCGAGGTCGTCCGTAGCGGCGCGGCCCGGCAGAGCCCGGGTTCAGGTAGAGCGCGCCGTCCTTGCGCTCCACGAGCGCCTGATGGCTGTGCCCGCAGATGACCACGTCGACGCCGGCCGCCCCCGTGGCACGACGGCTGACTTCCTCCCGCAGCCGGCCGCCCACATGGCCGACGAGTATCTGCACGCCACCCAGTTCCACCTCGGCCCTTGCCGACAGGGAGTCGGCCCAGGGCCCCATGTCGCAATTACCCCGCACGACGGTGAGGGGGGCGATGCCCCCCAGTTCCGCCAGCAGGTGAGGGTTACAGACATCCCCGGCGTGGATGATGTGGTCCACTCCGCTCAGCAATTCCTTCACCTCGGGATACAGGTGATCGTGCGTATCGGACAGCACGCCCACAAGGAGGGCCGAGACCGGGCCGGGCCCGTCTCCGGGGCGCTCGCCGTCAACTTTCCCCCGAGGACACGCCTTCGCCCGCGGAGGCCGCCGGGACCTCGTGCCCCCCGAACTGACCCCTCAAGGCCGAGAGCAGACGTGCGCCATAGCCGGTCTCGTCGCGACTGCTGAAGCGTACGTTGAGCGAGGCCGCTATCACCGGAGCCGGCACACCCTGGTCGATGGCCTCGAGGACGGTCCACCGGCCCTCGCCGGAATCGGGGACGACGGGCGCGATCCCGCCAGACTGGGTCTGATCGCCAGAGCTCGGGCGGCAGGTCGAGCAGCCAGGAGCGGACCACGCTGCCCTCCGCCACATCTCGGCCACCTGGCGCAGGTCCAGACCGAACTCCTCCTTGGATCGCATCAGGTCGAACCCTTCGGCGTACGCCTGCATCAGGCCGTACTCGATGCCGTTGTGGACCATCTTGGTGAAATGCCCCGCGCCGCTGGGCCCGACGTGTCCCCAGCCTGTGGCCGGACCGGGAGCCAGTGTCTCTATCAAGGGCCGAACGATCTCCACCGCCTCGGGCGAGCCCCCGAGGCTCATACTGTAGCCGTTCTCACGCCCCCAGATGCCCCCGCTCGTGCCCGCGTCCACGAAGTGAACGCCGCGACCGGCGAGCGACTCCGCCCGGCGCATCGAATCACGATAGTAGGAATTGGCCGCATCGACCAGCACGTCACCCGGCGCCAGCAGCCCACCCAGTTCCTGCACCGCCTCCTCTGTGGCCTCTCCGGCGGGGAGGACGGTCCAGACCACACGCGGCGGCGCCAGCATCCCCACGAGCTCGGCGCGCGACCAAGCGGGCGTGGCTCCTTCCCGGGCCAGAGCCTCCACCGGCTCGGGGGAGCGGTTGCCGACCACCACGCGATGCCCGCCGGAAAGCAGGCGACGCGCCATGTTCGCGCCCATCCGGCCCAGTCCCACGAACCCGGTCTCCATCGGAACCCTCCTCGTATCGTCTCAACTTTTCGCGTGACCGACGGTCCCTAGGGCACGACAGCCACGGCGCATGTCGATTCTACGTTCCCCGTGCTCCCCCAGGGCAACCTCTCCGGGCCTAAGAAGCGACCCCTCTACTCGTCGTCGCAGTCGTCGAACATGTCCTCCCCCAGGTCGTTGCCTGGAGGCAGGCTGCCGTGGCGGCGGCTGTAGAGGGTCAGAAGCTCGCTCTCCCGCTGCGTGTACATCGGCTCCTCTTCGGCCCGCGCGTACGCCACGGAGTCGGGACCGAGATCGTCAAGAGCGCCCATCAGGCCCTTGGCCAAGTCCGGAACGCCCGCGATGAGGAGCACCTCGCCGCGTCGGTCCAGCAGTTGCAGGACACCCGGACCGCCCCCCAGACGCTCGCGGGCCTCGGTCACGGTCATCCTGGGTTCGGGGGGCAATACGGGAGCGGCCAGGCCACTTGTCTCCCGCCGTCGTTCGAGCCAGCGCTCGCCGGCTTCGCCCGATACGGTGAGGGCCCCTGTGGGGCAGACGAGCACGCAGCGCCCGCAGAAGGTGCAACCGGCGGCGCGGAGACTGGGGCCGCGGGGGACCGCAACGGGGCGCCGGCCGAAGGCCGGCGCCCCGTCCACCATCTGCAGCGCCCGCCCCGCTCCCTCCATCTCCGCACACACCACCACGCAGCGTCCGCAGCCCACGCACAGTCCCGGCTCGCGACGGATGGGACCCTCCACGACCGCCTCACGATCGAAAGGCCCGCTCCCAGGTCGCAGGACTCCCTCGGGGTCCACGAAGGCCAACAGAGAGGCCAGTTCGCAGCACCCATACCGGTCGCAGCAGCGCGCCTCCGGGGGATTGCCGTAGCTGCACTCGTCGCGGAGACAGCCGTCGCGGTCGGGGCATAGCCGGCACACGAAGGGGTGCCCTTCGAGCGCCTCGCCGAGGCGCCTCAGACGCAGTTCCCGCAATCCCTCGTCGTCTGTGACGATCTCCATGCCGGCCACCGCAGGCGCCACGCACGCAAGCACGACCGTCCCGTCCCCGGTGCGCACCGCGCACAGACCGCACTCGGTCTTACCAAGGCCGCAGGTGCTGCAGCAGCGAAGCCCCGGGTAGTTGCACAGTCGGGGAACGTATCTCCCGGCAAGGTCACAGGCCTCCAAGACGGTGGACCCGGGAGGTGCCTGCACCGAGACCCCGTCCACCCGCAGCTCCAGAGGGGCTACCGGCGGCTCCTGCGCATTACCGGTCATGACTCGCTCACCAGCTGTGCGAGATCGCCCCGGTCGGGCAGGCCGCCGTGCAGGGAAGGCGACGCTCCGTCCCCTGATCGCCGTTCAGGGCCTTGCAGCCGGCGCACAACTCCCTCAGGCGTCTGCGGGCCGTCTGCGTCACCACGGCCACGAGGTCGTCGTAGTCATCGAGTTCCACCAGGTACACCGCCTGCGGGCAGGCCGCCGCGCAGGGGTGTCCCTCGCAGGTTGCGCAGCGATCGCCGTCGATGGTGATGTAGTAGAAGCCGGAGCCGTCCTCGTAGCCGTAGTTCGCGATCATGGTCGCGCCCCTCTACTCACACCAGCATCCCTACTCCGAGGCGGTGCCGGCAAGCTCTTCCGCGACAGCCTGCTTCTGAGCCTTGCGGTGGAGCGAATGGGCGAAGAGGGCGGCTCCCAGCGCCCCGGCCACCTGCGGGTCGAGCACGGAATCGGCTGGGAGGCCGAGGGCCTCCACACCTATCAGACGTTCGATACGCCGCGTCACCCCGATGTTCTTGCCTATCCCACCGGTGATGAAGAACTGGGGCTCCACCTCCATCCGCTCGATCAACCCGGCTACCCGCTGCGCCATGGCCGAGCAGTAGGCGGCGAGCACCCTGTTGACGCTCCAACCCGCGCGCAGGAGCGAAGTCGCCTCCGACTTCGCGAACACCGTGCAGACGTTGCTGACCGGCGGCGGCTCCTCGTCGATCTCGAATGACCGGCGCCCGATATCTTCGATAGGCACGGACAGCACGTCGGCTATGACCTCCATGCCCCGTCCCGTCCCCGCGGCGCACTTGTCGTTCATGATGAAGTTCAGCACCTTGCCCCGCTCGTCGCAGCGGATCACCTTGCAGTCCTGCCCGCCCATGTCGAGGATGGTGCGGACCGTGGGCCCTCCCATGTGGTTGGCTCCCCGGGCATGGCAGGCGATCTCGGTGAGAGTGCGGTGGGCGAAGGGGACGTTCACGCGCCCATACCCGGTGCCGACGGCGTAGCTGACGTCGTCGAGAGTGACCCCCACGGGCTCGGCCGCCCCCTTGAAGGCGCGCAGCGCGCTATCGGGGCTGCTGGACCCGGTGCGGGTGGAGCAGAAGGCGAGGAGCTTGCCGTCGCCCAACAGGACGGCCTGCGAGCTGACCGAGCCCACATCCACCCCGACCGTCACGTGAGCAACGCTTCCCGGATCCAGGTCGGGGGACTGCCAGGTCCTCTCGCTCCAACGCCAGAACTCTTGCTTCTGTTCCATGGCTCCTCGCCTACTGGGTGTCAACGGCAGCGGCTCGCGCACGCACCGCCGGGATGATACCCGCGCCGGTAGATGCGGCGGGTACCGGGATGATACCTGGGCGACGGGAGTGCGGGAAGGGGGGCCCGGCGGCAGCGGGGGCGCTGGTTCAGCCTTTGGTCGCATTTGCGCCCGACCATGTTGCCCGATACCGTCGGTAAGAAGCCCACCCCCGACGACGCTCGTCCTGCCTGTGGTAAGGTAGTAATGCATCCTTACTGCATTGCCTGGGAGGCTCACAAATGGGAGACTGCGCCCTGAGCAAGCTCACCAGCAAGTACCAGACCACGATCCCGTCATCGGTTCGGGATACCCTTGGCCTATCGAAGGGTGACTCGTTGGTGTTCGAGACCGCGTCGGACGGAGTGGTGACCGTTCGCAAAGCACTGCCTCTCGATCTGGAGTCCGCCCGGGCTCTCGAGCCTCTCCTCTCCGAATGGAACTCCATCGAGGATGAGGAAGCGTACCGTGGCCTTTGAGCAGTGGACGGTCGTCGTCGTGCCGTTCCCTTTCACCGACCGCAGGACACAGCAGCGCAGGCCGGCGATCGTCGTATCGCGGCCCGACGAGCTCGGGGCTCGGTGCGGTCACAGCGTCCTGGCCATGGTGACCAGCGCCGCCCACCGCGCCTGGCCCTTGGACCTGCCCATCACGGACCTCGACGCGGCAGGTCTGCCGGCGCCGTCGGTGGTGCGCATGAAGCTCTTCACCCTCGACGACAGACTGGTCGAGCGCGAGGCCGGCTCGCTTTCCGACCTCGACGCCGGGGCTCTCGCTCAGGTGCTGGAACGGCTGCTCGGCGTTGGGGCCCGCTAGAGAGCATGTCGCTCGCGGTACTGCTCTCGTCCGGCCAGCTTCTCGCACCCGTGAGTGCGGGAAGGGGCGCCCGGCGGCATCCGCCCGGGCTCTCCGCCCTAACCGGCCTGCGCCGCCTCCCAGGCTATGAGGGCGGCTCCGTGCGCCCCCAGATAGGGGGCGTCGGCCAGGACGAAGACGTCCACTCCCCCCAGAGCCTCCGCAAGCGACTTCACGAACCCGACGTTCAGCGCGGTTCCCCCTCCCAGCACGACCGGGTCCTCGACGCCGATACGCCGCACCATCGCCGAGACACGGCTGGCCATGGCATCGTGGACGGCCCGGGCGATATCGGCCGGCGGTGTGTTGGCGTGAATGAGGCTGACCACCTCCGATTCGGCGAACACCGTGCACTGGGCGTTCATGGGGATGCTCTCGCTGGAATCGAGGGAGACACGGGCGAAGTCGTCCAACTGCATGTCGAGGGCCCTGCTCATAGCCTCCACGAAGGCGCCGGCACCGGCCGCGCATTTCTCGTTGATGGCGAAATCGATGACCTTGCCGTCCGGGCTCAACTTGATGGCTCTGGCCTCGTCCGCCCCCACGTCCACCACCGTGCGGGCACCGGGATAGAGGCGCGCGGCTCCCCGCCCGTCGGCGGCCACTTCTGTGGGTTGTTGCGTGGCGGTGGACAGCGCTTTACGCCCGGCTCCAGTCGCCGCTGTCACCTCGATCGCGTCCTGGTCGATGCCGGCGACTCGGGTGGCCTCGGCTAGTCCGCGGGAGGCCGATTCCTCATGGTCGAACCCTGAAGGAACGGTCGCTCGGGCTATGAGAGCACCATCCTGGAGGAGCACGACGTGTACGTTCTTGGCCCCTACATCGATACCGGCGACGATCATCGAGCCCTCATGGCATCAGGAGACGGAGGGCTCGGGCCTAGGCACGCAGGCTGAGCGCGCCCGCGCACTCCTCGGGCTTGACGGCCAGCCCGCGGGACAGGGCCCGACCGTTCACCTGCTCGGTGCCCTTGGGCACCATCTCCATCACGGCCTTGCGCAGCGAATCGAGGGATACCACGCCCGTGACGGCCGCCACACCACCCAGGGTGAGGACGTTCGTCGTCTGGGCCCTCCCCGTCTCTTCGATGGCCAGACGAGTGAAGGGAACGCCGTAGGTGTGTCCGGCGAAAGCCGGCAGGTCGGTGACCTTTTCGGAATCGTAGACGAACACCCCGTCGGGGCGGAGCAGACCGATGTATCCGGAGGCCGACTCCTGGGAAAGAGCCACCAGCAGGTCGAGGCCCCCCAGTTGCGGGTAGTCAATAGCGTGGTCGGAGATGATGACGTCGCTGCGGCTATAGCCTCCGCGCGCCTCGGGGCCGTACGACTGGGTCTGAACCACCTGCCGATGATCGCGGGTGGCCGCCATGGCGAGGATGACTCCCATCAGGATGACGCCCTGCCCGCCGGTGCCGCCGAACCGTATCTCGATAAAATCGCGCTCGGCGAGGACGCCGAAGCGAGGGGGCAACGGAACCGGCGCGGTACGAGTCATCTGACTCCCTCTCTGAGTTTACGCAGGCGACTGGCCTCTTCCGCCTGCACCGCGCTCGCCATGTCCTCATAGGCGCCCTGGAACTCCGGCTTGTCTTCGTCCTTGTACAGCACGCCGGTGACGATCTTGCCCACCAGTTCCTCTGCCGGAAGCTGATCGGCCTTGGCCTTGCCTATCGACAGCGCCCGCTCGGCGTCGAGCATGTCGAGCACGCCCCCGGGGGGATTACGCCGTCCGTACTCGGTAGGACAGGGCACAACGGCCTCGACAAACGAGAAGCCCTTGTGCTCGACGCCCTGTTTGATGAGCTTCTCCAGCTGGCGGATGCGTCCCGCCGTACCCCGGGCCACGAAGGTCGCCCCCGCACCCTCCGTAAGGCGACAGAGGTCGAAAGGAGGTTCGACCTGGCCGAAGGGAGCCGTGGTCGCCTTGTTACCGATGTTCATGGTGGGGGAGAGTTGGCCTCCGGTCATGCCGTACACCTGGTTGTTGAACAGGATGCAGGTGATGTCGATGTTGCGCCGGCAGGCGTGGATGAGGTGATTGCCCCCGATGGCCGCGCCGTCGCCGTCGCCGGTGAAGACCACCACCGTGAAGTCGGGCCGTGCCATCTTGATGCCGGTGGCGAAGGCCAATGCCCTGCCATGGAGGGTGTGGACCGTGTTCAAGTCAAGATAGCCGGTCGCCCGGCTGGAGCACCCGATTCCGCCGACGACCACGGTCTTCTCGCGGGTGAGACCGAGATCGACCATGACGCGCAGGAAGGCCGCCGTGACCGACCCTATCCCGCATCCCGGGCACCAGATATGCGGCAGGCGCCGCGTATGGAGTAACTCCTCGAATTCCAGGGGCATCAGGGCCTCCTCGTCAAAGTCCGGAGGTCAGACCCGCTCATACTTGCCCACCAGGTTCGTGATCCGGCTGAGGATCTCTTCCGGGGTGATGAGCGTACCGTCGATCTTGTTCATGCTGATGACGGAGGTCCACTTCTCGGCCAGCCGGCGTACCTCGCGGGCGTATTGGCCCAGATTGAGCTCGGGGACGAGCATGAACTCCACGCGCCGGGCCACAGTCTGGATTATCTCCACGGGAAGGGGGAAGAGCGTGTAGAGGTGAAGCACCTCCACCGCCAGCCCTTCTGCCTCGGCCAATCTCAGTGCCGCTCGGGCACTGCGCGCGCAGGAGCCGTAGGCCACGATGCACACGCGGCCCTTGCCCTCGTTCTTGAGGTCGTACAGGCAGAGCTCATCGCGGTGGTTGCCGATCTTGTCGTAGAGTTGGCGCAGGAAACGATCGCTTCCCTGCGGGTCGTTGGTGGGGAACCCTGACTCGTCGTGAAGGAGGCCCGTCACGTGAGGGTGGCTGGGCGCGCCAAGGATGTGCGGCGGTTCGGCCTCGGCCACCCAGTTGGGGTGGACGTAGCCGGGAGTGAAGTCGAAGTCACCGCTGGTGAGCCGGTAGCGCCAGACCAGTTCCGGCGAGAAGTTCTCTCGCATGTGTCCAACCACTTCGTCGGCCAGAAGGGTGACGGCCGTACGGAATCGCTGGGCGAAGCGAACGGCGGCCACCGTGAGCCGATACATGTCGGCCACGTTGGAGGCGGCCAGTACGATAGCGGGGTGATCCCCATGAGTGCCCCAGCGGGCCTGCATGACGTCTCCCTGAGACGGCGCCGTCGGCCTGCCCGTCGAAGGGCCCACGCGCATGACGTCCACCACGACGAGGGGCGCCCCGGCCACGATGGCGTAGCCCATGCCCTCCTGCATGAGGGAGAAGCCCGGTCCGGACGTGCAGGTCATGGCCAACTCGCCTGTGAGCGAAGCCCCTATGCAGGCACAGATGGAAGCGATCTCGTCCTCCATCTGCAGGAAGACGCCCCCCACCCGCGGCAACTCGTCGGCCATGGTCTCCATGATCTCGGAACTGGGGGTGATGGGATAGCCGGCGAAAAAACGCACGCCGGCGTCGAGAGCGCCAAGGGCACAGGCCTTGTTGCCCTGTAGAAGGAGGCTGGTCTGATCGACCTGCTCCCGAAATACGTGACTATGCCAGAATTCCATCATCGCTGCAGATTACCATCCGAGTCGGGGTCGGGGCCACGGTCCGTGGAGAGATATTCTGCGTCTGAGGTCGAAGGGTCGGCGGCCGAACGGGCCGGTGCACCGCTCCCCACCGGTCCCCGCAGGTAGGCGATGACGACGTCGGCCATCTCGCTCATAAGGGCATCCTGAGACACGCCGCCGGGCGCAGCCACGCCCGACTTGGAGCGCTGCACGTTCTCCTCTCGCGCCGCCTGCCAGAGCCGCGAGGCGATGCGGGCGGCCCTCTCGGCCCGCTCGGGGCCGATCACATCCGCATGCTTGAGGAGGATCTGCACCTCCAGGTCCTCTTCGAACGCCTTGCTGCGATAGCCGCGTTGGCGGACGACGCGGTCGGTGGCTCCGGACACGACGAAGGCCTCATAGAGCTTCTCGGTGCCTTTGGCCACCTCGCACTTGATGGCTACCAGCTTGCGCACCGTCTCCTCGAAGCACAGTCCGTCCCAGTCCACCTCGGCCAGGCGGGCCTGCAGCTCGTCCTCGTCGCGGTCGAGCACCCGCTCGTGAATGGCATAGAGGAGCGCCGTCTTGTCCGGGAAGCGGGCGTAGAGTGTGCCCGTGGATGTGTGCGACCGCCGCACTACCTCGGCGATGGTGAGAGCTTCGTAGCCCTTGGCGCGGATGAGGGCCTCTGCGCTCTTGAGGATGCGCTCCAGCGAATCCCGGCTGCGCTGCTGGCAGGGCTTCTTGACTGCATTCGCGGTCTGTACGACTCTGGTCACCGCGAGATTCTAGCACCCGGCCGCTCGGCTTCACAATCTCTTCGCAGCACCGCTTGACAATGGAATCTAGATTCTATATTCTTACGGCAGTCAAGTCTGCTGGACGCTCTTCCCCCCTCGAGCGTCCGATGGACTTCACTATTAGGAATCCTCCCCCAGGAATCCTCCCTTTCCTGCGCGCGGTTCCCCCACCGCGCGCAGGGCACCCCTCCTCCTTCAGGTCTTATGCCTCCCTGCGAGAGGCGAACCGCGTATCCCTTTGTAGGCGCCCATGGGCTACCATCTGGGTAGTACCCGCCGGCCACATGAGCGGAGAGGTGATCGACATGTCGGACAGTGCGAGACTCGTCATCGGTGAGAAGAGCTACGAGTTGCCCGTCGTCGTGGGCAGCGAGAACGAACACGCCGTCGACATCAGCAGGCTGAGAGCCGTCAGCGAACACATAACCCTCGACGAAGGCTACATGAACACGGGCTCGTGCCGCTCGGCCATCACCTTCATCGACGGCGAGCGGGGCATACTGCGCTACCGAGGTATCCCCGTCGAGCAACTGGCCAAGCAGAGCACCTTCCTCGAGACCTCCTGGCTCCTCATCTACGGTGAGCTACCTACAGCCGACCAGCTCAAGAACTGGAGCCGGTTGTTCACCAAGTACGAAATGATCCACGAAGGTCTCTACCATCATTTCGACGGCTTCCCCGCGACCGGCCATCCCATGGCCATCCTCTCGGCCATGATCAATGCAGCGAGCTGCTACGAACCGGGACTCATGGAGATGGAGAACGAGGCCACGTTCCAGGTGGCCGCCGCCCGCCTCATCAGCAAGCTGCGCACCATCGCCGCGGCCGCCTACAAGGCCTCTATCGGCCAGCCCATCGTGTATCCCAAACCCCACCTGGACTACTGCAGCAACTTCTTGCACATGATGTTCTCGCTCCCCTACAGCGACTACGAACCCGATCCGGAGATGGTGGGGGCGTTGCAGCTCATCCTCATCCTGCACGCCGACCACGAACAGAACTGCTCCACCAGCACCGTGCGCATGGTCGCGTCCTCGGGAGCCAACATGTTCGCCAGTTGCGCCGCGGGCGTGTGCGCCCTGTGGGGTCCTCTCCACGGTGGGGCCAACGCCGCCGTGGTAGCGATGCTCCAGGATCTTCACGATCAAAACGTCGACCTCAACGAGTACATCGCCCGGGTGAAGGACAAGGACTCCAAGCTCCGCCTGGCAGGTTTTGGTCATCGCGTCTACAAGAGCTACGACCCACGGGCGACCATCCTCAAGGAACAGGCCGACAAGATGTTGGCGACGCTCAAGACGCCGGACCCCCTTCTCGAGATCGCCAAGCGGCTGGAAGACGTCGCCCTCAACGACCCCTATTTCGTCGAACGGCAGCTGTACCCGAACGTGGACTTCTACTCCGGCATATTGCTGCGGGCCATGGGCATCCCCGTGGACATGTTCACGGTCATGTTCGCCATGGGGAGGATGCCGGGTTGGATCGCCAACTGGAAAGAGGTCCACGGCGCGGAGAGCCAACTCTATCGTCCCCGCCAGGTCTACACAGGACTGACGGCGCGCGACTACCTGCCCCTGCGGGAACGCCCGGACATGTCGTGCCTGGTGCCCGTGCGCGTCGACGGGATCCTGACGTGCGAGAGGCCGGCCCTCTAGCGAACGAGCCCCGCAGGCTTCTTCCGGCTTCGCCGCCCACGGCGCAGGATGAGTGCGGCACCCGCCACCAGTGCGACCAGCAGCAGTCCCGCCAGGATCCAGGGCAGGAAGCTTCTGACGCTCACGAACTCCACGCTGCCGTTCCACTCGTCCACCGTCCGGGCACCCGCCACCAGGGTGACTTCGAGATCATGGGGAGCAGGACCCTCGCTCACGGTCACCGCTAGCTCCCTCTTCCCGGGCGGCAGCTCCAAGCTCAAAACGGCCCCGTCGGGGAAGGTGAGGCCCGTCCCTCCCAGAATCACCTCAGCCGATACGGGGTAGTCGGCCTGGTTTTCGAAAAGCAGCTGTATCTCCCCGATGTTCCCGGTGATGGTCGTGCCCTCTACCCCCACGACCCGCATCTTCTCAAACTCGCCCTCGGCCAGGGCCTGAGCGCGCAGCGCGTAGTCCAGGCCCACGTCGGCGGTCTGTGGACTCGTCTGGGGCAGCGACCACCAGCGGCTCTCGGCGGTGTAGACGAGCAGCAGGGCCTCCCCCACGGCCGAGGCCGAGTGCCCAGCGGCCTGGGCGAGCGCGTCCACTGCGGCGTGCGCCTCGGTGATGCTGTCCAGCAGAGCGAGCCCGATGTAGGACGAGGTCGGTTCGAGGGGGCGGTTCAAGAGGACGGGGCGCGATCCCGGAGGGTGGGCGCCGATGAGGTCATCCAGGGTGACGGTCTGCAGCCACTCGACCTCGGCAAAGGCAGCGCCCAGCGACTGCATGAAGGAGAGGGGGGGCACGGGGACCCCCGCCGCGGGTGCAAGGACCAGCGCCTCGGCCGGCGCCGTGACGCGGGCCGCCAGGCCCGCGCAGAAGAGGCCGGCATCCCAGGGCGCGGCCATCAATGACCGTAGCTCGCTGTCCGCCAGGATGAGCGTCAGGCGCTCGTTCTCCCTGTCGCTCGCCCGAGCCGTCACCGCTCCCTCGGTCAGGGGCTCCACCAGGTCCTTCGCCACGACGGCGTCGACCAGCACGTGATCGATCGACGCGTCGCTGAAGGAACTCAGGCTCTCGGTGCAAAGGTCCATGTCGGGTGAGTAGGCTCCGACCACGGGAGCGACCAGCGGGAGGACCTGCTGGACCACCTGCCTGCCCAGTCGCATCTGGCCGACGCCGTCGCTCCACTCCTGAGTGGACAGCACGGCGGCAGAAGGGCCCGCATAGGGAGCTGCGGCCACACCGATGTGGCCGGAGGCAGTCGAAGTCCTGAGGGTGTCCAGGAAGCGGCCGGCGCTCGCGGCCGTCTCGTCATCGGGGCCGACCTCCTGCGGGGGCACCGTCCGAGTCGGCAAGGTCGGCGCGAGAGTATCCGTCGGCCATCTCCCCCAGTTGGGTCAACAGGATGGGCTCGATGGCCAGGGTGAATCGCCAGTCGGGGAAGTCCTCGGCGAGATCGAGCACATCCCACAGGCGGCCGGGAGCATGTGATGCTGCCGCGTCGCCCGGCGCGGACGCGGGGGCGACCACCGACCCGGTGGTCACAGGCGTCGCGGGCCGGGCGAGGGCAGGCTCGACCACGAGCGCCCGTTCCAGCCAGTCGTCGAAGAAGACCCCATCGGCATTCCGGTGCACGCCCTGGGCCAGCGGCCACACGCAGGCCATCTCCAGCGGCCCGCGCTCGGCTGCCATCCTGCCGAACCAGGTGCTGCCCTCCGCCACGCCGATCCCGCCGGAGGAATAGACCACGGTCGCCAGGTAGGCGCCCGGTTGCGTGAGGGCCTCGGGGGGGACCACGGCCATCACCACCATGTCGCCCGCCGCGGCCGCTGTCCGGCCGGCGGGCCCCGCCTTCATGGTGGGGTCTAACAGGCGAGGTTCCGGCAACTGCTCCGCGGGTTTGCCCACCTGATCGAGAGCGAGGGGACCGTACAGGCGCACCACCACCTGGGGAACAGCGGCCGGGGCGATGGCCGGATCGACGGCCGGATCAGCAGTGGCTGGGTCGGCCGGCGGGGAGAGAAGCTCGGCAGGACCTTCCACGATGAGACCGACCGCCTGCCCTGTCACGCTGAGGTTGCGCGTCGCGGTCACGGCGAGTGCTGTGCCCGTCTGCGTGGCCGCCGAGACCGCCGGGGCGGCGACAACCGCGAGCAGAAGGGAGGTCGCGACCAGCGACAGGAAGAGGATGAGACGAGAACGGCGCAAGAAAGGTGCGACAGGCGGCATGAAAGCCGGGTTCAATCCTCTGAGTTCTCGAAGGGAGTCAGATGCTTACGCACGCGGAAGACCGTCCCCTCTGTCTGGTCGTCGCTCTGCTCCACGGAGTCGGCGAGAGCCTCCACGATGGTCAATCCCAATGCGCGCTCGCTGCGAGGGTCGGAAAAGGAACTCTCGGGGAGTCGCAGCATCAGGTCGGGGTTGGACACCGTGAAGGTCCAGTCGTCCGGACCGACATCGAAGCCCAGCCGAAGGACGGCCGCCGGCGAGGGCCCATCCTGCTCGTCTGACCGAGCGCCAGGGATCTCGGTAGACGCGATGAAGAACGACGAGACCTCGGAGACCACCACCTTGAGATCGGTGATCGCCTCCTCGTCCCAACCCTGCCGGAGTCCCAAAGAACCGGCCACGAGCCTGCCCAGAGCCAGGTACTCGGGCTTGCAGGGAACGTCCAGGGACACGGAAGAGGTAGGCCCCGTCACTTCGCCCATCTGCTCCCCCTCGACCACGTTGTCCCCTTCTCGGTCAATAGCTCCGGGCACGCCTATTCTGGATGCTCACGGGTAGACACTACCCCCTGACGAGGTACAGGCAAACCGCGCGCGGGTCCGCCGCAGGTTCTTTCTTCGGACTGGAGCGATTATGCCGACCAAGACTCTGCGAGGCAAGGCTTCAGTCCCTGGAATAGACGACTCCCAGGTCCTCTCCACAGGTGGCGCAGCGGCCTTCTCTAAGATGAAGGCTCTCGATCTTCGCCTCGCCCCGTTGGATGACGGTGCGGCCACAGTCGGGACACACGGTGTTCCTGCCGGGGTGCCCCGCGACGTTGCCGACGTAGACGAAGCGAAGACCAGCCGCCTTGCCCAGCGCCATGCCCCGCTCCAGAGTCTTGATGGGCGTGGCCGGCAGGTATGACAACTCGAAGTCGGGCAGGAAGCGCGTCACGTGCCAGGGCGTGTCCGGACCAAGCTCATCCCTCACCTGGCCGGCCATGGCCCGCATGTCGTCCTCGCTGTCGTTCAGACCGGGGACGATGTTGGACACCACTTCCACGTGACAACCGTACACATCTTTGGCCCGCGCCGCCGCCGCATGGGCGGGCGTCGGGTCCTTCACCTTACCCAGCCGGCTCCAGCCTTCGGCGCTGGGGGCCTTGAGGTCGAACTTCAGGGCGTCGATGACGGGCGCCACATAGTCGAGCGCCGCTTCGGTAATGAAAGAGGCCGAGATGAAGGCCGTGAAGAGCCCGGCCTTCTTGAACGCCTCGCAGACGTCGTGGACATACTCGATCCAGACCACGGGGTCGTTGTACGTGAAGGCGACCCCAGCCAGCTTGTGCCTTTTGGCCATGGCGACGGCGTCGGCCGGGGAGAGCAGCGGGAGCCGGACGGTCTCGGTGCGCGGGCTCGCATGCGAGATCTGCCAGTTCTGACAACCGCTGCACAGCACGTTGCAGCCATGGCACCCCAGCGAAAGAGCGCGCGTGCCGGGATGGAAATGAAAGAGCGGCTTCTTCTCGATCTCGTCGCTGATGATGGAGGCGGGTCGGCCGTAGGTGAGGCTCACGAGACTACCCTGCCGTGTACCCCGCGCCCTGCACAGACCCTCGCTGCCCTCGGGGATTAGGCAGTAATGCGGACAGACGGTGCAGCGTACCTTGCCCGCCCCTGCGGGCTCCCCGAACAGGGCAGGGACTTCAGTGGGGCCGGCGCCCTGAGACGGGCGGAGCGATTCGTGCTTGGGGTGAGAGCTCATGGGCGGCTGCGAAGTATAGCAGTGCAAAAGTTAGACAGAGCAGCGGAATCATGGTTCAATGCGCGTTGGCGTATCACCATACAGGGATTCTCAGTGGGGCGCCGGTTAAGGGCGGACCCCGAACGAGATCAGGAGGAAGAAAGTTGAAGAAGAGCCATGTTGTCTGGATCGCGCTGCTGGCACTGATGCTGGTGCTGGCCATAGGCGTCGCGGCCTGCGGCGGCGACGAGGAAGAGACCACAACTACCGCGGGCGAGTCGACCGAGACCACGGCCGCCGAGGAAGCCGCGACTGGCGCCCACCGGCCCGGCCGCTGACGCCGCGGACGAGGCCGTTGCAGCGGTCACCAAGTCCGACGCCATCGAGACGCCGCGACCATCAAAGAAGGCGTCCTGCAGGCCGGTTCCGACACCTCCTTCCCGCCCATGGAGTTCTCCGACGGTGAGGGTGGCTATATCGGCTTCGACGTCGATCTGTGCACCGCCATCGCCAAGAAGATGGGCGTGGAGCTGGAAGTCATTTCCACCGCTTGGGACGGCATCATCCCCAACCTCATGGGTGACCGCTTCGACATCATCATGTCGGCCATGAGCATCACGCCCGAGCGGCAGGAGCAGATCAACTTCACCGATCCCTATCTGCCCGGCATCCTCGCCATCTCCGCTCCCAAGGACGCTCCTGTGAAGGAAGCCGCCGAGCTGGAGGGCAAGATCGTGGGCGTGCAGGTCGACACCACCGGCCAGTTCGCCGTGGAAGAGATCGCAGGCGTCAAGGAGATCAAGAAATACGCCACCATCCTGGAAGCCTTCATGGACATGGACGCCGGCCGGGTGGAAGCGGTCGTCAATGACGACCCCGTCAACGCCTACATCATCGCCACCAACTCCTCCTACAACGAGAAGTTCGCCAACACCGGCGGCATCGTCACCGACAACAGCTACGGCTATCGCCATCAAGAAGGAGAACACCGCTCTCCAGGCAGCCATGAACACCGCTCTGCAGGAACTGCGTGACGAAGGCGTCTACCAGAAGACTCCTGGACAAATGGGGCCTGACCGGCAACTGATCGAGTCCTGCAGGAACCAAGGCCAGCAGTCACGTTGACAGCAGAAACGCTGCGGGGGCCGAAGCTATCGCTTCGGCCCCCGGCTTTTCGTAGACGACGCGCCGTCGCCGGCCGACAAGCAGCGCGTAGGGGGTAGCCATGGGCGATCTCGCGAGTGCCTTCTTCGATCCTGAGATATTCAAGGAGTCCGTCTGGCTCCTGATCAAGACCCTGCCCGATCGGTCATCGAGGTGCTCGTGCTCGGGGTCATCTTCTCCTACAGCTTGGGGCCTGATCCTGGCCCTGATCCGGCTTTCCCGCTTCAAGACCCTGCAGGTGGCTCGCCGGGGCCTACATCGACTTCTTCCGCGGACTGCCGCTCCTGCTGCTGCTTGATCTTCATCTACTCCGGCCTGGCTATCGCCGGTCTCAAGCTGACCGCGATGATGTCGGCGGTCCTGGCTTTGACCCTGTGCTACGGCGCCTACTCGGCGGAGATCTTCCGAGCCGGCATCCAGGCCATCCCGAAGGGTCAGACGGAGGCCGCCCGGTCCCTGGGCATGACCACGGGGCAGACCATGCGCTTCGTCATCGTCCCCCAGGCCGTCAGGCTGGTGATACCACCCCTGACCAACGAATTCATCGCCATGATCAAGGACACGGCGCTCCTGTCGGTGATCGCCGTGCCGGAGATCCTCTTCACCGCCAAGGAGAAGATGGGGGTGGTCGCCAACCCTACCCCGCTCACGGTGGCGGCCATCATCTACGTCCTGTTCACCATCCCGCTGATCAGACTCGCGGCCAGGCTGGAGACCAGAAGGCGGCAAGCGGCCTGGTGCCAGATCTCGCCGAAGACGAGGCAGATTCTACAGCCGACATGGCGGGGCAGATGCCCAACGGAGGTGAGATGCATTGAGCGCCATGATCGAACTCATAGGGGTGCACAAGTCCTTCGACCACCTGAAGGTGCTGCAGGGTGTCGACCTGACCGTGGTGAAGAAGGAAGTGGTGGTGGTCATCGGGCCGTCCGGCTCGGGCAAGTCCACCATGCTGCGCTGCATCAACGGTCTCGAGCCCATCCAGCAGGGCAAGGTCATCATCGAGGGTGAAGACCTTCACGGCCCCAAGACCGATCCCAACAAGATCCGCCAGAAGATCGGCATGGTGTTCCAGAGCTTCAACCTCTTCCCGCACAAGAACGTGCTGCATAACGTCATGCTGGCGCCCATGAAGGTGCAGAAGAAGTCCAAGGACGAGGTCGAGACCATAGCCCGCGAGCTTCTGGCCAAGGTGGGCTTGGCCGAGAAAGCGACGGCGCTTCCCGAGGAACTCTCCGGCGGTCAGCAGCAGCGGGTGGCCATCGCCCGGGCCCTGGCCATGCAACCGGACATGATGCTGTTCGACGAGGTAACCTCGGCCCTCGACCCCGAGTTGGTGGCCGAGGTACTGGGCGTCATGCAGAGCCTGGCCGAAGCCGGGATGACCATGGTGGTGGTCACGCACGAGATGGGCTTCGCCCGCGAGGTCGGCTCGAGACTGGTCTTCATGGACGGCGGCGTGGTGGTCGAAGAGGGCGACCCCCGCGAGATGATCGCCGATCCCAAGGAACCGCGGACGCAGAAGTTCCTCAGCATGGTGCTGTAGACCCGCAGTCCCCTCGGGGGCTCCTGCGTTTCTACAGCTTGTCCGTATCCCCCGCCGCGTCGAGCGGCTGCACCTCGCCATCCCCGGCGCGCGCGTTCCTGTACCTGGATATCCGGCCGCGCACGAAGTGCAGAAATGTGGGCATGACGGAAAGCGCGATGATGCCGATGACCAGGTACTCGAGGTTCTCGGCGACGAAGGGAATGTTGCCGAACAGGTACCCCGCCGTCACGAAGATACCCACCCAGGCAGCCGTACCCAGCACGCTGAAGGCAACGAAGCGGTACATCTTCATGCGCGAGATCCCGGCCACAAAGGGGGCGAAGGTCCGAATGAAGGGGAAGAAGCGAGCGAGCGATATGGTCTTCCCCCCGTGCCGCTCGAAGAACGCCTCGGTGGACACGATGTGCCTGGGTTTGATCACCCAGGAGAGCCTTCCCGAGTCGAGGATACGCCGGCCCCAGTGGCGACCGATCGTGTAGTTGAGGAAATCCCCCAGCACGGCGGCCGAGAAGAGGACCGCGTAGAGAAGCCAGAGATTGAGCCCGCCATCCGATACCGCCGCCAAGGCCCCAGCCGCGAAGAGAAGCGAATCGCCGGGCAAGAACGGCATGACGACGAGGCCGGTCTCCGTGAAGATGACCACGAAGAGCAGCGCGTATATCCAGGCCCCATACTGCGCGACCCAGTCCTGGAGCACCACGTCCAGGTTGAGGAAGAGATTGGTCAGAAATTCCATGGCCTCACGCAGTCGAGGTCGAGCAAGTGGCCGTCCGGCGTCCGGCCACGCATTCTACATCACAGCCGCCCTGCTTCCAGGCGTCCCTGCTCCTTCAAGCGCGCCCGACCGTACTCGAAGCACTCCCGTAGCCGGTCCTCCAGGTCGTCGTACTGGTCGGGGAGCGGCCGCCCGCTCGGCTTGTGCCGCAGGTCCTGATCCACCTGGCCGGCCAGATGCGTGGTCTCATCGTCGAGACGGCGCATGAACTCCGGCGGTCCCAGGCGCTCCAGCAGGGCCGAGAGATAGGCGTAGCAGGTCGTGAAGGCCTGCGTGGGGTCGGCGATGTCCGGAGAGCGCAACTCGAGGTAGTAGGCGGTGAAAGCGCGTTTGCAGGCCAGGCGCAGACTCTGCAGAGGATCCTCTGCTATCAACGAGTGTAGGCCACCTCATGCCAGGAGGGATGCGGGGGAGGCCCTATCTGACGCGTGGGATGCCCGGCCGGATAGTAGACGAAGTTACATTGTTCGTCGTCGAAGGCGACCTCCAACTGCGACTCCATGAGACGGAGATCGAGCCAGGCGCTTCGGAACACGAGTTCGCGCAGCCAGTAGACCAGGCACTCGCCGTGCAGACTGAGGACCTGATCGCCCTGCTGCAGGAGATACTCGCCCAACGGGCTCACCGGGTACTCGATGCCGCCCCCGGCGACCAACTGCACGAGGTCGGCGCACTCGTCGCTGAGCAGCGTCCCCGCGTCGACAAGGCCCAACTCCACAGCCGCCGTCTCGGCGCGCTGAGAGAAATCGACGCTGTTGAACCCGTACCGGAAACTCCGGAACTCAAGGATGTAGTCCTCGCCGGAGGAGTAGTTCGGGTGGGTATGACGGTTCTCGGGCGCCATGCACATCCCCTCGAGATCGGTGCCGGATACCTGTCTATATTCTAGCAAGGAGCGCAGCAACGCGCCTGCTTGTCCCTCGTCGAGGCAGGACGCATAATAGCTGCATGCGCTCTCGTGTCGCAACCACTCTGCTCTTCGTCATCCTCATGGCGGCCCTGCCCCTCATGGCGGCCGGGTGCGGGGAGGACGAGACCGGCGACCCCGACGCCATCCTGGCCCAGGCTTCGGTCGCCATGAAGGCGATCGCCGGCTTTCACTTCGTGTACGAGGTACATAAGCCGTCCTCGGCGGAGCCAAGCAGCGGACTGGAGATCGCCCGCGTCACCGGCGACGTCAACTCCGAGGGCAGCATGCAGGCGGTCATCGACGTGACCCAGGGCGGCATCCCTCTGCAACTGGAGTTCGTCGTCGTGGGCGACACGCAGTACATCAAAGACCCGCTGTCTCAGAAGTGGACCTCCATCGCCATCGAGGACAGCCCGGTCGGTGACCTCAACCTGGGGGCCGGGACCATCCGCATCCTGGACCAGATGACCGAGACCTCCTACGAGGGACGGGATAGCAAGCAGGGCACCGACACACACCACATCTCGGGGATGGTGGCAGCCCAGGACGTGGAAGCGATTGCGGGCGCGGTCAACACGACCGAGCCCTTCCCTACCGACATCTGGGTGGGTGTGGAGGATAGCTTCGTATACGAGGTGGAGATCGTCGGAGCGGCTACGCCGAGCGAGGACCCGGAGATCCGCCGCACCATCGTGCTTTCCAACCTGGACGAGTACGTAGAGATCAAGGCTCCTCTGTAGAGGTGTCCGACCGGGCGGCCACGACCGAGGCCATGACCACCAAGGTCTCCCGCGGAGCCGTACTCGCCATGGTTGCGCTGTGCGCGGCCGTCTTCGTTGCCGCGCTCGACCAGACTATGGTCCTCACCGTCATGCCTTCCATCATGCGCTCGCTCTACATCGACGTGCGCAACATCAACGACGCCGGCTGGATAATCACCGCCTACCTGCTTGGCTACACCATCGCCATGCCGCTCTTCGGCCGTCTCGCCGACGTGTACGGACGGCGGCCCATGTACATCCTGGCCCTGGGCATATTCCTGGTGGGGAGCGCTCTCTGTGTCTTCGTCACGAGGCTCGACCTCTTCGTAGCCGCTCGTGTGGTGCAGTCGGCGGGCGGCGGGGCGCTGGTGCCCATCGCCATGGCCGCCGCCGCAGCCATGTTCCCGCCGGCCAGGCGAGCGCTCGTGCTGGGGATCGTCGGGGGAGCGGCCGAAGCCGGGAGCGTCCTCGGACCCATCTACGGCGCGTCGCTGGCCTCGCTCTGGGATTGGCGACTCATCTTCCTGGTCAACGTCCCTCTCTGCCTGATCCTCATGGCGGTCTCCTGGCGTTTGCTCGACCCAGCGCGGGTGCGCAGCGACTCGGCGAATGCCCAGGGGGAGAGCGAGGCCAAGCGCGGCCGAGTGGACTACATCGGAGCGGCCCTGATGGCCCTGGCCCTTGCCGGAGTCACCATCGGCCTGGGCACGGGGACCCAGACGGTCGACGCCTCCTCCGCGAGCGCCACCCTGCCCGTCCGCTGGCCCTGGTTGGCCGTCAGCGCGGCCTCCTTCATCGCCTTCATCCTGTACGAGAAGCGACAGAGCGATCCGCTCATCCGTCTGGAGTTCTTCAAACGGGCGGGCTTCAGCGCCGCCAACATCGCCAACTTCTTGGTCGGCGCCGCTCTGATCATCGGCATGGTGGAGATCCCACTCTATGCCTACACCCTCTTTGGCATGAGCGAGATCGAGGGCGGCCTGCTGCTGATCCGCCTGACCCTTATGATCCCCGTCGGCGCGGTAGTAGGAGGCTGGGTGGCCGACCTGGTGGGCTACCGCATCACCGCGGTCATCGGGTTCCTGGTCGCGTGCGGCGGCTATCTGCTGGTGAGCCGATGGCCGCTCGACCCCGGGCAGTGGATCATGACCCGAGACCTGCTCATCAGCGGTCTGGGCTTCGGCCTGGTCATAGCGCCTATCGGGGCCAGCGTCATCGCGTCGGTGGGCTCGCTCTGGATGGCCACCGGCTCGGCTCTCGTCACCGTCTCGCGCATGATAGGGATGGTCGTGGGCCTGTCGGCCCTGAGTTCCTGGGGAGTGCAGCGCTTCAACTCCCTGGCGGCCGAGATCGAGATCCCCATCGTGCGACCGGAGGGCTTGACCGACGCCGAGTGGCAGGCCCTGAAGGAGGCAGCGTCGACTGCGACCAGGGCCGCTCTGCACTCCGTCTTCAGCGAGTTCTTTCTCATCGCAGCGATCATCGCCGCCATCGCCGTGATACCGTCCCTCTTCCTCTACAGTCATCGGGTCAAGGGGCAGGGCAAAATCCCCTTCCTTCCCCACTGACCTGCCCTCCCCGCGCCGCTCCGGCGAACGGATTCCGTCCGAGCCGTAGGCTAGAATGAGCCCAGCAGGCTGCTGAACGGAGCGAAGGTGACAAGCATGAACGACGATCAACTCGATCTGGGCGGCGCCTACGGATCCCCCGGGGGGGAGTACGATCCCTGGGATGAGCCCAGGCCTGGAAACATGCCGGGGCGGAGCAACGCCGGGGGATCGCCCCATTCCGCGGAGCCGGGCAGGCGGGACACGCCAGCAGCACCTGCCGAGCGGGGCGCCGCAGGCGGGGGCGCCCTGTCCGAAAGGGTTGCTGTGTGCGACCTGGTGCCGGGGACGACCGTCCGCGGCACATACCTGTTGAGCGCGAAGGAGACCCGCAGCACCAAGGCGGGCAAGCCTTTCTTCAAGCTGAGGCTGAGCGACCGGACGGGCAACATCGACTGTACGGTCTGGGAGACCGACCAGTTCGAGACCGGTCTGGGCGCAGGCGACCTGGTGCTCATCAGCGCGCGCGTTTCCGAGTACCAGGGCAAGGCGCAGTTGGAGGCCTCGGCCGTCCGGGCGGCCCCCGCCGGCACTGCCAGCCCCCGCGATTTCCTACCCTCCACCTACCGCGACATCGAGGAACTGAAGGGCTTCCTTCAGTTCCATGTCGGGTCCGTGTACGACCGCGACTACAGTGCCCTGCTGAACGCCATCTTCGGTGACGAGGACTTCCTGGAAATCTTCAGCACTGCTCCGGCTGCCAAGCTCTTCCACCACGCCTATCTCGGCGGTCTCCTCGAGCACACCGTCGCCGTAGCCGAGATGTGCGACTTCGTGTCGCAACAGTATGCCCGGGTAGACCGCGACCTCTTGCTTTCGGCCGCCCTCCTTCACGACATCGGCAAGACGCAGGAACTCTCCTTCGACGTCGCCATCGACTACACCGATGCCGGCCGTTTCCTGGGACACGTCATCCAAGGCGTGACGTTCGTCTCCGCCAGGGCTCAGCGCCTGCCCTCGTTTCCGGAGGAGAAGCTCCAGCAACTGCTGCACTGCATCGTGAGCCATCATGGGGAGTTGGAGTGGGGCTCGCCCAAACGGCCCAAGACCATCGAGGCCCTCATCCTTCACCACGTCGACAACCTCGACGCCAAGGTCAAAGGCTTTCTAGAGATCGTGGAGGGATCGCGCGACGCGGCTTGGACCGATCTGCGCAATCTCTTCCGCAGACCCTTGCACGTGCCGCAGGCGGCTCATCAGGAGGAGGACTTCCTCCCGCCCGAGGAGGACGGGAGACCGCGGTAGACGGCGGCAGACCGCGCTGCCCGGGGAGCCCAAGGAACCCGACCCGAGGAGCCCGGGGAACCCGCCGTGTCTACTCGTTTCTCTCGCTGAGGATGCTGTCTATCCTGGCGGCGATCTCGGCCTCGGTGTCGGCCGCGCCCGAGAATGAAGCGGGTCCCTGTAACCCGTCCGCTTCGAAAGCGCCGGTGGACGCGCGCGCGTCCACGGCTTTGGCTTTGAGACGGTTGCGGGTCTCCTCGATGCGGGCCCGCATGGCATCGTAGCTCAGGCTGGTCTCCAACTCTTCCGGGCTGGGCTTGAAGACGCCTTCCGACGCCTGGCGGGCCGACTCCATACGCGACCTGAGGTCGTCGGACTCGCCGCCGGGGACAGGCGCGCGATCGATGCGCACCCCCAGTTCCGCGAACAGCGACTCGTCCACGGGCTGTATCTCGATGGCGGGCGACGGCTTCTCCCAGCTTTCGGCTACAGCGTCCGATCCGACGATGGCTTCAGGCGGGATCAGCGAGGAGAGAGGCTCGGGCGCCCGGGCGGGAATCACGAAGGGCGCCTCCAGCTCGCTGCGCGGGGTCACCGCAGGCGCGATGGGGACGTCGGTCACCCGAGCCGGCATGACGAAGGGCTCCTCCAGCTCCCTGCGGATGCGGCGGCGGCTCTCCTCGATCCGCGCCCTCAACTCCTCGGCACTGATCAGGGGCCGACCCGTACCCTCTCCCACCGGGAAAGCGCCGAGAGGTACCGGGGCGGGAGCGACCGGTGGCGGACAGAGCTCCTCGGCAGCTGCCGGCTCCAGTTCCACAGCCGCGGGTGCCTCCGCCGGCGTTTCCACAGGCGTTTCCCCGAACTCGTCGGCCACCCAGTCGGGCTCGGGTGCGGAGGCCTCCTCGGCGCCCCATTCGAACGCCGGGTAGCTCTCCTCGTCGAGTTCTTCGCCAGCCAGGGGCCACCCGGCTGCCGGCGTGATCTCGGTGATCGAGGGAGCGTCCGCGGGTGTGTCCGGCTCGGCTGCTATCGGCACGGGCACCGTGGACACGGCCACGGTGCTCTCGGCAGGCGTCTGGTCTCCGGCAGTGTACGCGGGCCTTCTTGCGGCCGTGCCGCTACGCGATCGTGAGAGGAAGAATCCTAGGACGGCACCCAGAGCGCCTCCCAGGAGGAACCTCAGCAAGCCACCCATGTCCAGCGCCCTCCTTCGCACGTGACTCTTGTGAGCCCGCATGGGGCCCACATTGGTGAATTCGACATCTGCGTCTTCCTGCCTGCTGTCCTCGGGCCATCGCCAGCCTCTCTGGCGCCATCGCCGGTCTCTGCTTCTCTATCGACCACCCGGGCGGAAGCTTGAAGCCCGACGGAGGGCGTCAATGCTCACCCCGCTGCCGCCTCAGAGCCCGCATCTTGTCGAGGAAATCGTCGATCCGAGCCTCGGCACCGTTGCTTGTGGGATGGTAGAACTCACGACCCTGCAAGCCGTCCGGCAGATAGTACTGACTCCCGTACCCTCCCTGGTCATGCGGGTACTCGTAGCCCACACCGTGGCCGAGCGCGCCGGCCCCCCGGTAGCCGGTGCTGCGCAAGAACCTCGGAGGGGAGAGGGCCCCGTGCTGCTCCACCTCTTCGAGCGCGGCGCTTATGGCCGCGTAGGACGCGTTGGACTTGGGCGCGCAACTCAGGTAGGTGACGCCGTGAGCTAGATTGATGCGGCACTCGGGCAGGCCCACGAACTCCACAGCCCGCGACACCGCCACGGCTACCTCCAATGCTCGCGGATCGGCATTCCCGATGTCCTCAGACGCGAAGATGACCAGCCGGCGGGCGATGAACTTGGGGTCCTCGCCCCCGGTCAGCATCACCGCCAGGTAGTAGAGGGCAGCGTCAGGATCCGAGCCTCGCAGGCTCTTGATGAACGCCGAGATGATATCGTAGTGAGCATCCGCGTCCTTGTCGTAGAGAACCAGCTTGCGCTGGGCCGCCTCTTCCACCGTGGCCGCGTCGAGGCGCGCGACCCTCTTGGCCCCGGCGAGAACAAGCGCGCGATCCAGAATGCTGAGCGAGCGACGAGCATCGCCCAGACCGGCGGCGGCGATGAGGTCGAGGGCGTCGTCGCCGACCTGAATCGAGTCCGGCCGGCCCGGCCGACCTGGTTCACCGGGTGGAACGGGCTGAGACGGCGTCATTTCGACCACGGCTCTCTCGAGCAGGACGCGGATGGCTCCCGGAGCCAGAGGCTCGAACTGGTACAGCTCGCAGCGAGAGATCAGGGCCGGGATGACTTCGAAATAGGGGTTCTCGGTCGACGCCCCGATCAGCGTCACTACGCCGTCCTCCACCGCGTGGAGCAGGGCATCTTGCTGAGCCTTGGAGAAACGGTGGATCTCGTCGATGAAGAGGATCGTCCGCCGCCCGCTCTGGGCCCTGGTATGGGCCGCCCTCTCGATTACCTTGCGGACCTCGGCCACGCCGGAACTCACGGCCGAAAGCTCCTGGTAGAGCGAACCTGTCGCCTGCGCCACCAAGCGGGCCACCGTGGTCTTGCCCGTGCCCGGGGGTCCGAAGAAGATCATGGAGCTGACAGTCCCGGTATCGAGCGCGACTCGAAGGGGCGCGCCGGGGCCGAGGAGATGCTGCTGCCCCACCACCTCCTCCAGGCGCTTGGGGCGCATCCTGGCGGCCAGCGGCCCCCGTTCCGCCAGGTCGGCTTCCAGGCCGGCGCTGAAGAGGTCGGGGTCCACGGTCAACCCTCCAGGTAGGTGCCCATGTCGAGGTACTTCTGCCGGCGCAGGCGCAGGCGCTCCTGCGGCTCGAGGCGCTCCAACTCGTTCAGCGCCAACTGGACCTCGTGGGTCACACGCCGGACGGTGGCCCGGGGATCAAGATGAGCGCCGCCCTCGGGTTCGGGGATGACTGCGTCGATCAGATGCAGTTCCTGCAGGTCGGAAGCGACCAGCCGGAGCGCCTCCGCCGCCCGGGGAGCTTCGGCTGCGTCACGCCAGAGCAGAGCGGCACAGCCCTCGGGCGAGATGACGGAATAGACCGAGTTCTCCAGCATGAAGACTCTGTCGGTCACGCCCAGAGCCAGGGCCCCGCCGGACCCCCCCTCGCCTATGACCACCGCGACCGTGGGCACCCGCAGGTTGGCGAAGACCTCGATGCTCCGCGCGATGGCGCCGGCCTGCCCCCCCTCTTCGGCCTCTTTGCCCGGGTATGCACCCGGAGTATCGATGAGGGTCACGACGGGCAGACCGAACTTCTCGGCCAGCCGGGCCAGGCGTACGGCCTTGCGATACCCCTCGGGCCGGGCCATCCCGAAGGTGTGTTCCTGTCGCTCCTTGAGGGTGTGGCCTTTCTGATGGCCGATGAGGACGATGCGCCTCCTCCCCAGTGTAGCGAAGCCCCCGATGATGGCCCTGTCGTCGCCGTGCAGCCGGTCACCGCGCAACTCCAGGAAGTCGGGGAAAGAGAGACCCACGTAGTCCAAGGTCTGGGGCCGGTCTTGGTGGCGGGCCAACTGCACCGCTTTCCAGGCGGCGCCGGAGGAATCCCGCGAGCGGAGAGACCGCAGACGGTCCTGTATCTTCTTTATCTCCTCGGAGTAGCTCACTCCCGGAAGGGCCGGAAGGTTGCGCAACTCCTGCAGTCGCTGCAGCAGACGCAGCGCTTCGGTCTGGTACGAGCGGCTGAGCGAAGAGGCCTTGTCCTCCTGCTCAGCCAACGACGGCACCGCCCTCCAGGAAAGCCAGGCACCTGACCAGCACGTCCTTGAGCTGCCTGCGGTCTATCACCATGTCGACCTGGCCATGGGCCAGTTGCGATTCCGAGGAACCGAAATCGGCCGGTAGCCTCTCCCGCGTCGTCTGCTCGATCACGCGCGCCCCCGCGAAACGCATGACGGCGCCGGGCTCAGCAAGGATGACGTCGGCCACCGTGGCAAAGCTGGCCAACACCCCTCCCGTGGTGGGATGGGTGAGGACCGACACGAAGGGGAGCCCTGCTTCGCCCAGGGACTGCACGGCTATCACGGTCTTGGCCATCTGCATGAGCGACAGAAGCCCCTCCTGCATACGGGCCCCGCCGGAAGCGGCGACCACGACCAACGGACAGTGACGCTCGAGCGCGGTCTGTGCGGCCCGACGGAAGACCTCCCCGGCCACCGAACCCATGGACCCTCCCATGAAGCGGAAGTCCATCACCCCCAGGACGACCGGCTTCCCTCCCATCTCGCAGACCACGGCCGCCAGGGCTTCGGTCAGCCCCGTCTCGATCTGAGCCTCGGAGACACGCTCGGGATAGGGGCGCAGATCGAAGAAGGCGAGCGGATCGCTGGGCCGGATCCCCTCGGCAATGAAGGTCACGGTGTCCTTGTCGGCCAACTGGGCGATGCGGGCGGGGGCGGAGACCAGGAAGTGGTGCCCGCACTTGGGGCACACCCGCAACGCGGCCTCCAGATCTGCTGCGGGGACGAAGGCCTTGCACTTCTTGCAGTGCTCCCCGTCACCTTCCGGTGCGCCTGGGAGATCCTTCTTGGTGACCTGAACGGTTACATACTTAGCCATGCCAGGCACGGAATACGATGGCGGCGTTGTGTCCGCCGAAGCCGAAGCTGTTGGACATGGCCACCTCCACGGAGGCCTCGCGCGCGACGTTGGGAACGTAGTCGAGGTCGCAGTCGGGGTCGGGGTCGTCCAGGTTGATGGTAGGAGGCACCTTGCCGGTCTCCATGGCCAGGACCGTGGCGGCGGCCTCCAGACCGCCGGCCGCACCCAGACAGTGCCCGAAGATGCTCTTGGTGGAACTGATCATCACCCTGCCGGCATGCTCACCGAGGGCCAGCTTGATGGCCCGGGTCTCCATCGCGTCGCCCAGAGGCGTGGAGGTGCCGTGGGCGTTGATGTAGTCGACGTCACCGGGCTCCAGTCCCGCGTCCCGGACGGCCTTGCTCATGGCCAGGGCGGCGGGCTCGCCCGACTCGTCGGGTTCGGTGAGATGGTAGGCGTCGCCGGTCATGCCGTAGCCGACCATCTCGGCGTAGATGTGGGCCCCCCGACGGAGGGCGTGCTCCAACTCCTCCAGAACCAGGACGCCGCTTCCCTCGCCCATCACGAAGCCGTCACGACCGGCGTCAAAGGGCCTGCTGGCCTTCTCGGGCTCGTCATTGCGCGTGGAGAGCGCGCGCAGGGCGGCGAAGGCCCCCATACCCACCTGGTTCACGGCCGCCTCGGCCCCTCCGGCCAGCATGGCGGTCGCGTCCCCGCGGCGGATGAGAGAGAAGGCATCGCCCAAGGCGTTCGTGCCGGCCGCACACGCCGTACAGGTGGCGTTCACCGGGCCTTTGAGACCGAGTGCCACCGAACTCATGGCCGAGGCCATGTTGGGGATCATCATGGGGATGAAGAAGGGGCTGAGACGAGTGGGGCCCTTTTCCAGCAGCACCCCGGTCTGTTCGAAGAAGGTGTCGAGGCCGCCCACCCCCGACCCGATGAGCGCGCCTACTTCATAAGGGTCCTCGGAGACAGGATAGCCAGAGTCCTGCAGCGCCAGGGTGGCAGCGGTCACACCGTACTGCGCGTAGCGATCGAGGCGCTTGGCCAACTTCCTGTCGATGAAGTCGGACGCTTCGAAGCCCCGTACCTCCCCGGCGATCTTCACCGGGTATTCGGTCGTGTCGAAACGGGAGACATGCACGATGCCCGAGCGGCCGGCCAGCAGCGCTTCCAGGAACGGCTCTTTGCCGATGCCGATGGGCGAGACCACTCCCACGCCCGTTACGACCACGCGCCTGAGTTGGATGGTCCGTGTCAGCCCACTCGTCCTTGTCGCTCCGCTCACCACGAGCCTCCCGAGTCCTAGATGCCCAGCCCGCCGTCGACCGGCAGGACGGCACCCGTGATGTAGGAGGAGTCGTCACCGGCCAGGAAGGCCACCGCGGCCGCCACTGCGTCCGGCCCCCCGATGCGGCCGAACGGGATCTGGTCCGTGAGCGCCTTGCGGGACGCTTCGGGGAGAGCGGCCGTCATCTCCGTCTCGATGTACCCGGGCGCGATCGCGTTCACGCGCACGTTCCGCGACGCCACTTCCCGGGCCAGCGACTTGGTCAGTCCGATCATCCCCGCCTTGGCGGCCGAGTAGTTCACCTGCCCAGCGTTGCCTCGCCTGCCGACGACGCTGGATATGCCGATTATGGAGCCGCGGCGGCGCTTGATCATACCCCGCAGGACGGCCTTGCTCATGAGGAACGAGCCCTTGAGGTTGACCGAAAGAACGGCGTCCCAGTCGGCCTCCGACATCACCAGGGCCAGGTTGTCGCGGGTGATGCCGGCATTGTTGACAAGGATGTCGATGGGGCCCAGTGCCGCTTCCACGGCGGCGACGGCGGCCCGTGCGTCGTCTTCCTTGGAGATATCGGCCTTGAAGAAGGCGGCCGGCCGGCCGGCCGCCTGCTCCACTTCCCGTGCCGTCTCCTCGCCTGTGTCCATAAGGTCGACGATACCCACCTTGGCGCCGTCCCCGGCGAGGCGGAGAGCAATGGCCTTCCCGATGCCCCTGGCACCGCCGGTGATCAGAGCCACTCGGCCCTCCAGGGGCCGGCTGCGATCCGTCATGGTCGGTCTCCTCCCGGTCTTCTCAACCGGCCGCCGACGCGGCCGCGAGTGCTTTGGCCAGATTGTCGGCATCGGCCGTCGCGGCCGCCGGCATGTGTTTCGTTATCCTCTTGAGCAGTCCGCAGAGCACGGCGCCGGGACCGACCTCCAGCGCGTGGTCGGGAGCGTCGGGGCCGCCCGCAATGGCCTCCATGCTCTGCGTGAACCTCACCGGCGAGACCAACTGCCGCGCCAGTAGCTCGGCGAGTTCGTTGGTTGCAGGGTACCGCACTTCGGTCGTAGAGAAGAAAGCGGGCCCACCGGCAGGCACGTCCGCGAACGTCACCTGCGCGAGAGCGCGGGACAGGTTCTGCGCGGCACCGGCCATGAAGGGCGTGTGGAAAGCGCCGGAGACGGGCAGGGGCAGCACGCGCTTGGCGCCCCGCCCGCGAGCAGCGTCGCCCGCCGCCCGCACGGCGGCGGGCGACCCCGAAACCACCACCTGCCCGGGGGAGTTGTAATTGGCCGTCCACACATCCCCCAGGTCGGAACATATCTCGTCGACGGCTTCTCCGTCGAGGCCGATGATAGCCGCCATTGCTCCTTGCCTCTCCTCGCCGCAGGCCTGCATGGCCCGCCCGCGGACATCGACCACCCGCAGTGCGTCCGCGAACGCCATGTGCCCGGTGGCCACCAGCGCCGAGTACTCCCCCAGCGAATGGCCTGCGGCCACCGCGAACGAGAGCCCCTTCTCCTGCAGCAGTCTCCAGATCGCCACGCTGCAGGTGAGGATGGTGAGCTGGGTCCGGTCGGTCCGCGTCAACTCCTCCATGGTCCCATGGCGGCACAGTTCGCCGATGTCCCAGCCGAGCGCCTCGCCGGCTTCGGCGAACGTGGCCCGAGCGGTCGGGAACTCCCACAGATGCTCGGCCATTCCGGGTGACTGGCTCCCCTGGCCCGGGAAAAGCAGCAGCGGCGAGCCCATCAGCTGGGGGCCCCACCGGCCGGAGGCGGCGGCGCCCCCGTCCATTCCATGAGGCAGGCCCCCCAGGTCAGCCCGGCGCCGAATCCCATGAGGAGCACCAGGTCGCCCTTCCGAAGCCGGCCCTCGGCGCGCGCCTCGCTGAGGCAAAGAGGTATGGAAGCGCAGGACGTGTTGCCGTAGCGCTGCAGGTTCGTGTAGACCTTCTCCGCGTCCATACCCAGCTTCTTCGCGGCAGTGTCGATGATGCGTATGTTGGCCTGATGGGGCACGAACAGGTCGACCTCGCTGATGTCGCGGCCGCAGCGCGCGAGCACGCGCCCGGCGGAGCGCGCGACCACACGGGTCGCGAAACGGTAGACCTCGCGGCCGTTCATCTTGATGTAGTGCATGCGCTCGGCCACCGTGTCACAGGAAGCGGGCATGCGCGAGCCGCCGGCCGGAACGACGAGAAACGAGCCCCCCGCTCCGTCGTTGCCCAGGTCGAATCCCAGGATGCCGGCCGGCGCGTGATGAGCGGTGCCGGCCGAGCCGCGACCGGCGCGCCCGGTGCCATCGCCGGGCAGGCCACCGGCCGATGGCGCAGCAGCCAGGGGAGACACCACCACGGCTCCCGCCCCATCGCCGAACAGTATGGCCGTGGAGCGGTCCTCGGGGTCGATGATACGGGAGATGGTTTCGGCCCCCACCACCAGCACGTGCTCGTGCAGACCGCTGGCCACCGCGCCCGCGGCCATGGCCAGGGCGTAGACGAACCCGGTGCATCCGGCGGAGACGTCAAAGCCGCCCGCCTGCGTACAGCCCAACTCGTAGGCGATACGCGAGGCGGTCGCAGGCGTGATCTGATCGTGGGAGAGACTGGCCGTTATCACCAGGCCCACCTCCTCGGCAGGCACGCCCGCGTCGAGCAGGGCCTCACGACCCGCTGGGATGCCCAGATCGGAAGCGCTCGATCCCGGCGCGGCCAAACGCCGCTCACGTATGCCCGTCCGCTGCCTGATCCACTCGTCGGAGGTGTCGAGTACCGCCGCCAGGTCGTCGTTGGTGACCACGGTCTCGGGAAGGCAGGTCCCCAACCCGGCGATGGTCACAGGTCTCCCCAGCAGAGGCGCGGAGTTACGGCCCGGCATCGATCAGCGATCTACGAGAGCGAACGTCAGCGTGCCGCTACAGACCAGGGTGGACCCCACGTAGGCCTTCCCCTCACCCTTGCCGATGGGCCCACGGCTGGCGCCCAGCCGGGTCTCCAGACGCAGAGTCTGGCCAGGCAGCACCGGGCGCTTGAAACGCACGTTGTCGACGCCGGCGAACAGCACGATCTTGTCCCGAGCCTCGGGGACGCTGAGAAGGGCCACGCAGCCGGTCTGCGCGAGGGCCTCGAGTATCAGGACGCCCGGAAGGACCGGATAGCCCGGGAAATGACCCCTGAAGACATCCTCGGTCTCCAAGACGTCCTTCTCGGCCACGGCGTGCTCTCCTGGTACCACTTCGAGCACTCGGTCCAGAAGCAGAAATGGCTCCCTGTGCGGGATTATCGCTTCGATCTGACTCTTGTCCAACACGCCCGTCCACCGTCCTTGCGTCCTTCTGCCGGGCGGCAGTGCTAGTATTGTCCAAGATGAGTCTGGCCTTTTCAAGGATGCCCTCCCTCGTGGGGGACCGAGCCGGCCGCTGATGCAATTGCAGCTCTCGTTGGCGGTGGCGGATAGGCTCCACGAGACCTTGTTGGTACGCGGAGAGCCCATCGACGCCCTGGAAGCCGTTTCCTTGCTCACCGCCTCGTCCGGATGTCTCCCGTCACTATGCAGGGAGATCCTCAACATCCTCGTCTGTCAGGACCGGCGCTTCTGCTGGGTGGAGTCCGAGCAGGGCACCGAGACGACGGCGCCCAGCATCTCGCTGCAGCATTGGGAGCCACGCGACCCCGAGTTGGCCGACGTGCCCTTCGTGGCCCTCGACCTCGAGACCACCGGCGCCCGGCCGGGCGCCGGCAAGATAACCGAGATTGGCATGGTGCGGTTCGAAGGCTTCCGTGAGGTGGGGCGCCTGAGCAGCCTCGTCAACCCGATGAGGCCCATCCCCCGCATGATCACCGCCATAACCGGCATCACCCCGGAGATGGTGGCCGGCGCCCCGCGCATCGATGAGCTCATGCCCGCGGTGCTCGAGTTCCTGGAGGGGGCCGTGGTGGTGGCGCACAACGCCGCCTTCGACGTCGGTTTCCTCAACTACGAGTTGCGGCGGTTCAGAAGCCGCGAATTGGGCGACGGGGCGATCGACACTCTGGCGCTCTCCCGGGCGCTGGCGCCCGGCTTGCCCAACTACAAGCTCGGCACCGTAGCCGAGGCCCTGGGCTCGCCGGTCTCTGCCTGTCACCGGGCGCTGGCCGATGCAGAGGCGGCCGGACACGTCTTCCTGACCCTCATCGGCCGGCTGCAGGAGCAGGGAGTCACCCGGCTCAGCGAGGCCCGCGCCTACACAGTCGCGTCGGCGCGGGCGGCTACCGAGAAGCTGTCCCTTACGCGCGGTCTGCCTGAGACTCCCGGAGCCTACACTTTTGTCGACAACGGCGGCAGCGTGGTCTTTGTGGGCAAGGCCGACAGACTGCGGCAGGAAGTCCGCTCTCACTTCGTGGGGATCCCGTCGCCGGCCCGGAAGATGCGGCAGGCGGTGCGCATGGTCGATCGCATCGAGTGGGAGGAGGCGTGCACGTCTCTGGAGGCTGTGGTAAGGGAGCAGGAGTTGATCCTCGAGCACCGACCCACATGCAACCAGCACGCAGCCCGACCGGAGAGCTACGCCTACCTGAAGGTGCGGGACGCCGGACCAGGCCTCTGTCTGTACGTGAGCAACCGGATGCCGAAAGGCCTCGGTGCGGGCCCGGAGAGGCAGAGGAAAGGTCGCGGCCGCTCCCCCGTGGCACTCGGGCCTTTCCGTGGGCGCGCGCGGCTGACCGCCGCTCTCGACCTCCTGCAGCGCTGCTATCCGATCCGCCGCTGCCCCCGCCAGCCCACAGGAGCGCCCCTGCGCCCGGGGCCAGGCCGGGGAGTGTCTCTGCCCCTGCCTCGGGGACGTTGGCGTGCGGCGGGAACACGACCTTCTTGTGCAGCGACTGCTCGACTGGCTCACCGGCCGCCCTGCTGGAGACGACCTCGACCCGGTGCGGCAGGCTGAAGATCTGGCGTGGCGGCTGTCCCGGCGCAAGAGGTTCGAGGAGGCTCAACGCACCCATGAGGCCCTGGAGCACCTCCGTGGCATCAGACGCTCCTATACCGCCCTGGCCGAGGCATGCGCCCTTCGCTACGCGGTGCTCTCGCAAATCGACATGAACGGCGATGGACCCGGGGTGCGGCTGAACGTGGTCTGGGACGGCCGGCTGCGGCACGCGATCACACTCCGCCCCGAGACTCTGCGGGACGACATCGAGAAGGCGCTGGCGGATTGTCACTCGTGCGGGTCGGACCGAGCGACCAAGACTGCTCCGGTGGCGGTGTGTCAGGCCGAAGTCGATCAGTTGCTGGCGGTGAGACGCTGGTTCAAGGAAACGGAGAGGCCGGCCACGGTGGTGCTCTCCGCGACCGGCCCCGCTCATTCGCAACCGGGTGTGTGGAGGGATCAGTTAATGACCGCGGCCCTCCGCATGTTGGAAGAGACGACTACCTGACGATAGAGACGCTCTAGACGGAGGCTACCGCCGTCTTCGGGAGCTGAATACCTTTGGCCCTCATCACCGCCGTCAGCAGGCTCCTGTCGACCTTACCTTTGTAGATCGGGATGCCTTCTTTGACGCAGAGCTGAATGACTTCGCGCGTGTCCGTCCCCAGCTCATCCGCCAGTTCCTCGGGGGTGAAGTGGTTGGCCATGAGATCTCCTTTCCGGGTTACCGACCTAACAGAATCGCCAACAAAAAAGCCCAGCAGCGCGTACTGCTAGGCCCGTTCAAGGGATTCCGACCACGACCAAAGGTAACTTCTTACCGTCACCTCCGAGCCGTTGTCTCACCAGGTCCCTCATCGTTTGTATTGTACGCCCGGCGGGCCGGTGCGACAAGCGCCGGCCCACACATCGGCACAAGATCTACGGCTCGTCGAGGTCCTCTCTAAGCAGGAGAAAATCGACCGCTTCGCCCGCCCGGACCCCCCTCGATCCCCCGGGTACGAAGGCCAGACCGTTCGCCCCCACCATGGAGCGGAGGATGCCCGACCCCTGAGGGCCGGTGGAGCTGACGTGCCACTCGCCGTCCTCGCGCCAGGCTCGCACCCGAACCACGTACGTCCGCCCGTCGGCGTTGGAGACGTCCTCGCTGATGATGGCGCGGTACATGCGTCGAGTCGTCTTCGTGTAGCCCATCAGACGCATGAGGGCCGGCCGTACGAACAGCTCGAAGGAGACCATCGCCGACACGGGGTTGCCGGGAAGGCCGAAGACCAGGGTGCGGCCGCGAACGCCGAAGACCAGGGGCTTACCCGGTTTCATGGACACGCCCCACAGGCGTCTCTCCACTCCCAGTTCATCCTGGATGTCCTTGACGAAGTCGAACTCGCCCACCGATACCCCGCCCGACGTCAGCAGCACATCGTACTCGAGGCCTTTGGTGATGAGATCGCGCGTGGCCTCGTAGTCGTCCGGCACGATACCGAGAGCGGTGGCCTCGATGCCCAATTGCCCGCACTGGGCCCGCAGGGAGTAGCTGTTGGAGTTGCGGATCTGTCCGGGACCCAGAGGTTGGTCCACCTCCACCAGTTCGCTGCCGGTGGAGACGATGGCCACGCGTGGCGTTCGATAGACGCTCACCTCAGGACGGCCGAGACTGGCCAGCAGGCCCATCTCCGCCGGCCCGAGCACGGTCCCGGCGGCGAGCACCCGATCGCCCGCGATCACGTCTTCGCCGGAGCGACGGATGTTCTTGCCCGGCTTGACCGACTCGAAGATCTTTACTTCCTGGCCCGCTTCCTCCGTGAGTTCGCTCTGGACGACGGCGTCGGCTCCCTGAGGGACCGGGGCCCCGGTCATGATCTTGACCGCTTCCCCCGCCACCAGGGGTCGGGTGGCCACGTACCCGGCCGGCAACGTCTCGGTGATGCGCAGAACGGCCGGGTGGTCGGCGCCTGCGTCCACGGTGTCGGCCGCCTGCACGGCGAAACCATCCATGCCGGAATTGTCGAAGGGGGGGACGCTGATGTCGGCCACCACGTCCTCGGCCAAGACGGCCCCCAACACCCCGCCGAGTGGGCGGCGCTCCACGGAGAGCGCAACCGCCTCCGCCAGCACTCTGGACCGCGCCTCATCGATACTGATCATCTTTGCGGGCATGCCCGATTCCTTCACTTCAGATTCTCTGGGATGAGGATTGCACTCTGCGTGTAAACCCTGAGGCCGATTCAGCCGATACGAAGGATAGCATGCGAGAACCAGGCCGAGAACCGAGATACAGGCGCGCCGCGACCCCTTCGGCCCAGGGTCAGGACCCCATCCTTCACGAGGCTCCGAGCCCCGTCCGTTCCCCAAAGAACCAGGCCGATCGCATTCGGGGAATCCGTGCCCGGCTGCAGGAGGGTGACTACGAAGCACCGCCGATGCTCGTCGCCGAGTGCATGATAGCGCGGGCCTTGGCCGGCTTCGGCGGCGGCTCCCGGGCGCAGGGAAGCGTCGCCCCTTCACCGGACACAAACACGCCCGGCGAGGCCGCCTGAGGAGCTGCTGAAGGACGAAGCCCGGCCGCCAGGACGCACGGGGCGACGCCCTGCCGACTGCCCGCTGCCGCATCGCAGCGCGCGGCCCGGGTTGTCACTGCGCTCCCGTCGGAATAGAATCTCCCGCGTTCACGCGAACGGGAGTCTATATGCCGCTCACGATCCGCCGGCGCCTCGTGGACCATGTCCGACAGTGGAGGAAGACGGCGTACGCGATCTGCGTCGCGCTTGTGGTCCTGGCCGGGGCCGTGGTCTTTCTCTCGGTGTCATCTCCCGCCTCGAGCGTGGAACTGTCCTCCGACGCCACGTTCCTGGAAGCCAACCACACCTATCGCCTGGCCGAAGAGATGGCCAACTTGTATCCGCAGCGGGCGCTGGGGTCCGACGACGCCGCGGGGGTCACGACCTGGCTCGCCGAGAAGCTGTCTACGCTCGGCATCCCTCCCGAAATGGTCGAGGTTACGACCTACTCCGCTCCCCTCGGTGATCAAGAGGTCACCCTGACGAATGTCGCCGTAGTCCTGGCGGGGGTCAGCGAGGAGACGATCCTGGTGACCGCCCCGCGGGATACCCCCGCCATCGCAAAGGTGGATCCTCTTTCCTATGCGAGCGGAACGGCCATCCTGGTAGACCTTGCTCAGGTCTTCGCCTCGCGTCCGCACGATAAGACGCTTGTGTTCCTATCCACAGAGGGAGCCAACACCGGCGGGTTGGGCATCGACCAGTTCCTGGAGACGTACCCCAAGGCCGAGCACGTCAGCACCATCCTCTCCGTGAAGGGATTGGGCAAGGAGGGCACGGAGGCCCTGAAGGCGGGCGTCGCCGGCCCCCAGAACACCACGCCGGGCTGGTACGTTCAGTTGACGAGCCGCGTGCTGGAGAAGTCGGGCCTGGGTTTCGCGGTCCCCGGCATCTTCTCGCAGGCGGCCGACCATGCTCTTTCCTTGGCCCGCGGCGAGCAGGTGGCAGGTTTGAACCGCGATATCCCCTCGATCATGATCTACGACGACAGCGTGGGGGAGCCGAGCGCGGCTGGTCTATCCACCCAGGGCCCTGCCATCGAGCGTCTGATCCTCTCACTTGACAGCGGGAGTGAGACACCCCCGGACCCCGGGACGGCCTTGCTCCTCCGGTCCGGTAGGTTCCTCACCAACCGGGCCGTCAGCCTGCTGGCGGCCCTGATGCTGCTTCCAGGCATCGCGGCGTTCCTCATCTGGCTGTTCACAGCGTCGGCCGGTTTGCGCGCGTCCGCGAGACATCTCCGCAACCTGCTCTCCTTCGCCCTCCCCGTCGGCGTGGTCTTCGTCTTCGCCTTCGCCCTGTCCCGCTTCGGTCTGATCCCGCGCTACCAGTTCCAGGTGCCCCCTACCGCGGGACCGGCTACGGACCCCCGTCTCGTTCCCACCCTCATCCTTGTAGTAGTGGGGGGGGCGGCCTTCATATTCTCCCGCCATTTCCTCGGCTATCTTCGCCCCCAAGAGCCGCGGGCGACCACGGAGATGTCCCGGCTGTGGACCGGACTGCTCGGGCTCACCATCGGACTGGTACTGATGTTGTGGCGCTCCCCGTTCCTGCTGCTGCCCTGCCTGGCGGCGGCCTGGGCCTGGCCGCTGGCCACATGTTTCGCGGAGCCGGTCCATTCGGGCGCCGTCTGGCGGCACCGTTTCACCTCCAACGCGCCGGTGCTGCTGCTCGGACTGCTCACCGCCATCCTGCTGTACGCCTACCTGGCGGTGGTCGACGGTCTCGGCTGGACACGGGCGTGGTGGTTCCTTCTCGTGCAGATGGTCTCGGGTTCGTACGGGATCGCCGGTCCGCTCGCCGTGACGTTCCTGGTCGCCTCGTTCCTCGTTCTGCTGAGCGCAAAGAGGATGAGGGTGGTGCCCATCGAGACGCTCGACGTCAGCGACGAGTTGAGCCTCCTCGAACCGCCGCCGCCCCGAGGCAGACGCCGGAAGACGAAGGCGGCGCAGGCACCCCTGTCCCCCTGGCGCTGAGGCGAGGCCGGCACAGGGTCTCCTCCAGCTGCGAGTTCACGATTCTTCCGGCGACCCTGTGCCGGCCTGCTCTGAGTGGGGGGTTGGACGCGAGCCACCCCTCGCCGTGGGTCGGGAGTTGGCGGCAGGGCTCGCCGGTCCGGGGAATCGAGGCCACGCACCATTCGGGTCTCCGCACCGATTCGCTCAGACAACCCTCTCAGGCCAACCGACTCTCGTATCCCCGCGAAGACTCGTGACTTCGCAGGTGGAGCGGGACGCGAAGCGGTTGCGCTGACCCTCTAAAAGTACCTGCGGCGCCAGAAGACGATCGCGAATACCAGCGAGATCAGGAAGGCGATGACGATGGTCAGCGTGAAGGCGTGGCTATACTCCTGGAAAGGCACCTTCACGTTCATCCCGAAATACGACGCGACGATGGTCGGGATGGCCAGGATTATGGTCAGCGACGTCAGCAGCTTCATCACCCGGTTGAGGTTGTTCGAGATCACCGAGGTGAAGGCGTCCATCATGCCCGTGAGGATGTCGGTGTAGATGCGGGCCATCTCCGACGCCTGCTTGTTCTCCACGATCACGTCCTCGAGCAGGTCCTCGTCCTCCTCGTACGTCTTGAACGACTTGGTGCGCAGCAGCTTCTGCAAGACCGCCTCGTTGGAGCGGAGCGAGGTGGTGAAGTAGACCAGCGACTTCTGGAGGGTGAGCAGATCGAATATCTCAGCGTTCTTCATGGAGGCGCGTAGCTCGCGCTCCAACTTGTCGGTCTCGCGATCGATGCGGCCCAGGTAGCGGAGGTAGAACGCCGATATGGTCAGCAGGATCTGGAACAGGAAACGGGTCTTCTTGAAAGTGGCGAAGGTGCGTACGTTGCCGCGCTCAAACTCGCCCAGGATGGGGTTGGGTCGCAGGCACGTGGTTATGAAGTAGTCCGGGTGTACGAGCATCCCCAGTGGGATGGTGTCATACCCCTGCTCGTCCTCCGTGCGGACCAGGACGGGTATGTCCACGATGACGTGAGTCAGCCCATCTTCGAACTCGACTCGGGATTTCTCCTCCTCGTCCAGCGGACTCTTGAGCAGATCCAGCGGGATATGCAGTTCGCCGCTCACTCGCTCCAGTTCTTTCTCGCTGGGGCTGACCAGGTCGATCCAGGAGCCGGGTTCGAACTCCTCTAATCGCTCCAGACCGGTCGGGGTCGTTTTGAAAATGGCAAGCATGACTCACCCCCTTCACCGTACAGGCGGACACACCGCGTTTCATGGGAATGGCTCCTACTTTCGAAGTTCGATCGAAGGTATGGACTTGGATACCTTAGCATGCATTGCCTCGTCCGGGACGCTGGGCCGGACGGCGCCTCGGAGGTGACGGCAGGGCCACGGGCGGGGTCGGTCGGCGGCAGCGCTCACCAAGCGGATGTTGTATTGTCAGCAGAGGTCTGCGCGCCCCGCAGGCGCGGGAACCCTGGGCTCGAACGTATCGAGCCGACGGTCCATGAGGTCGGTGGTCGAGGAGGTAGTCATGGCTGTGAACGAACCCGTCTACGAGAACATGATCCAGGAGCGCGACGTCATGGTGCGGATGCGCGACGGGGTCCACCTTGCGGTCGACGTCTACCGGCCCAAGGCGGAGGGCAGGTTTCCCGTGCTCTACACCTGCGCCGTACACAACAAGGACCTGCAGCGGCCGGAACTCGCCGAGGCCCTGCCGCCGCAGCCGGCCTACGCCAGCCTCTGGTACGGGGTGATCGAGGGCGGGGACACCAAACGCCTGATCGCCAACGGATACGCTCACGTGATCACGGAGTTGCGGGGTGTGGGGAAGTCGGAGGGCGAGTACGGCGAGGACGTATGGGACCACTACGACATGATCGAGTGGATCGCCGCCCAGCCCTGGTGCGACGGCAACGTGGGCATGATCGGCATCTCCGCCTTCGGCGGCGAGCAGTTCCGGGCGGCTGTGCAGCAGCCGCCGCACCTGAAGGCCATCTTCCCTTACGACTCCATGGGCGCCTACAGCGGCATGTGGAGCCTGCGCGAGTTCCACCCCGGCGGCGTCATCCAGATGATGCCCTATCTGCTGGGCATGTTCAGTTGCGTGCACGAGCCCTGCGGCGCTCCCGGTCCGCTTCCCCCGGAGCAGGAGGAGAGGTGGGAATGGGCCATGAACAACCCCGACTACCTGATGTACGCGCATCTATACAACATCCTCACCCAGAAGGGGCAGCGCAGCGGCATGACCTTCTGGACCCTCATCGATCCCTATGACTACCCGGAGCTCCTGACCAAGAGTGACGAGGACTTCCAGAAGGTCAAGATCCCCTTCGTCTGCGGTTCCGGCGCCTACGCCTACTCCTACAAGATGCACTGGCAGGGGGCGCAGCACTGGTTCAGGCACGCCGAGAACTCCCCCAAGAAACGGCTCCTGTTCACCGGCCCTTCGCACCTCGAACGGCCATTCCACACGCTGCACGACGAGATCCTGCGCTGGTACGACTACTGGCTCAAGGGCATCGACAACGGCGTGCCCGACGACCCGCCGGTGAAGGTCTGGGTCATGGGCGAGAACAAGTGGCGCACCTACTCCGACTGGCCGGTCCCCGAGACCCGGTGGACGAAGTTCTACCTGGACAGCTGGGAGCGACTCACCACAGAGGAGGCCCTGCCGGCCGACCAGACCCAGAGCTACAACCCCGATCCCGACGTCTTCACGCAGATGCCCCTTAAGAAGACCATGAAGGTGGAGCGCCTGCGCTACATGACCGATCCCCTTCCCGACGACGTGTTGGTGGTGGGACCCTGCAAGCTCACGATCCATGCCGCCCTCGACCAGGACGACACCAACTGGATCGTGGCCCTCTCAGATGTGGGTCCGGATGTGTCCGTACGCACCCAGAAGGAGGGCGAGCGCTTCGTACCCGCCGATCTGCCCGAGCGCGAACTCACCCGTGGCTGGTTAAAGGCCTCCCATCGGGCGCTGGACCCGAAGCGGAGCACCGAGTGGGCTCCCTTCCACAAGCTCACGCGCGAAGCCCAGCAACCGGTGGTGCCGGGAGAGATCAACGAGTACCAGATCGAGATCCTGTCGACATCGAACATGTTCCTAAGGGGACATCGCGTCTGTGTGGACATCATGGCGCTCGATGTGCCCACAGGAACGGCCGGACTCAGCAACATCGAATACATAGGCAACCACGTGTGCAGCAGCAAGACCGTCACGCACAGCGTGTACCACAATGCCGAGTACCCGTCGCACCTGCTGTTGCCCGTCATCCCTGTGGAGTAGAGCGAAGTGCGGCTGGAACTGCCTCCGGACGTGACCGTCCTTGAGCCGCCACGGCTTCCGCCGCTGGGGAGCGTGCCCGCGGCGATCGTCGAAGCGCTGGCGCGGCCCCTGGGCGCTCCTCCGTTCGTCGACCTGGTGCGCGCGACGCTGGCCGTCACGCCGGACGCTTCGGCCGTCATCGTCGTGTCGGACAACACCCGCCCGGTCCCGTACGCAGGACCTTCGGGCATCCTCTGGCCCCTGCTGGACCAGCTCCTGAAGGCGGGCTTCGCCCCTGAGAGGATCACCGTCCTTGTCGCCTCGGGCACCCACAGACGTCTGACCGACGGGGAGATCGACGCCATGTTCGACCCCCGGGTAGCGGCGTCCGGCGTCGCCATCCGCTGCCACGATGCCTTCGACCCGGCGGGACTGGTCCCGGTGGGACGCACCCGCAGCGGCCTCCGGGTGATGATGGACCGTGGATATGTGGAGGCCGACCTCCGTATCCTCACGGGTCTGGTGGAGAGCCATCTCATGGCGGGCGCGTCCGGGGGGCGCAAGAGCATCTGCCCGGGTTTGGTGGGCATCGACAGCATCCGTGACTTCCATGGTCCCGCCGTCCTTGCCGATGCGCACGCCACCGACCTGGTCACCGCGGGCAACCCCTGCCACGCGCTCTCGCTGGAGATCGCGCGCATGGCGCCGGCGCACTTCATCGTCAATGTGACGGCCCGGGAGGACGGAGCGGTGATGGGGGTCTTCGCCGGGGACATGGAGAGGGCTCACGAGCAGGCGGTCGAGCAGCTGAGGGACTTCGTCGCCATCCCTCTGGCGCAGAAGTACGACGTCGTGGTCACCCACGCGGGCAAGGTGGGGGTGAACCACTACCAGGCAGCCAAGGCGGCATGTGTGGCCGCCCGGGCGGTCAAGGCGGGTGGGCATGTGATCCTGGTCGCCGATACGATCGACCCGGACCCGATAGGGAGCATCCATTATCGGGCTCTCATGACCCTGCTGAAAGACATCGGACACGAGGCCTTCGAAAGGCTCATCCGTAGCCCCGATTGGACGTTCGTTCCCGACCAGTGGCAGGTGCAGATGTGGGATCGGGTGTTCGGGACCATCCCCCCGGACCACCTGCACTACTACAGCCCTCAGACGCCCCTGTTCGAGTACGACAGGCTTCCCGGCCGCTCTCCCCGAGACATGTGGGAACGCCTGGCGGCGCTGCCCGAGCAAGAGAGGACGGCGGCGTTCGTGAAGGAGGCGCTGTCCGCCGCCGTCGAGGAGACGGTGCGGGCGGCGGAGACCGCGCCGGGCCAAACGGGCCGCCACGGTCGCTGCTGGCGCTGCGGGCACTCGCGCGCCCGCGACCGCGCCGAGGTCGCACCGACGGTCGCCTTCCTCCCCGCGGGACCGTACGGGATTCCGGTTGAGAGTGGGGATGGAGTCGAGGACTGAGCGGCCGGAGGCCCTCCTGCTGGAGGCCTTTCACGCCGGCTTGGCGGCCGTCCACCCCGAAAAGGTCGTGCCCCCCTTCCTGCCGGCTCTCCCCACAGGCCGAACGATCGTGGTCGGCGCCGGCAAGGCCTCGGGCGCCATGGCGCGAGCCGTCGAGTCCCGCTGGGCGGGAGAGCTGACCGGGCTGGTTGTGGTCCCCCATGGCTATGCGGTCGAGTGCGAGCGCGTGACCGTGGTCGAAGCAGCCCACCCGGTGCCGGACGACTTCGGCTCATCCGCGGCCCGGCAGGTATTGGAACTCGTCCGGGGGCTGACCGAGGACGACCTCGTGTTGGCACTGTTCTCGGGCGGAGGCTCGTCCCTCCTCCCGCTGCCTGTCGCGCCCGTGACTCTCGACGACAAGCGATCGCTCACCCGGCAGCTGCTCCGAGCAGGAGCGCCCATCACCGACATCAACTGCCTTCGCAAGCATCTGTCGGCGATCAAGGGAGGGCGACTGGCGTGCGCCGCCCGGCCGGCGGCTGTCGCCAACATCCTCATCTCCGACGTGGCCGGCGACGAGCCCTCGCTTATCGCCTCCGGGCCGGGGGTACCCGACCGTTCCACCCTGCGGGAGGCCCGGAACGTGGTGCAGAGGTACGGCCTGCAGGTGTCGGACGCCGTCCGAGAGCACCTGGCCGACGACGACAACGAGACGCCCAAGCCCGGCGACCCGTGCTTCGCCCGGGTCTCGGTGAGCGTCGCGGCCTGCGCGCAGACCTTCCTTGCGGCGGCGGCCGCGCATCTCGTCGGCCATGGCGTACCGACCCACATCCTGAGCGACTCACTGGAGGGCGAAGCCCGGGATGTCGCCCGCGCCCAGGCCGCCCTGCTCGGGCAGATCGCCCGCCGCGGTGAGCCCTTCGCCGCGCCCTGCGCGCTGCTCAGCGGAGGCGAGACGACCGTCACGGTGCGGGGGCAGGGCCGCGGAGGGCCGAACATGGAGTTCCTCCTGGCTCTCATCGCCGCCCTCGGCGACACGACCCGCTACGCAGCCCTGGCCTGCGATACCGACGGGGCGGACGGCTCGACGGCGGTAGCCGGGGCCGTGATGCGACCGGACACCGGCGCGCGCGCAGCGCGCGCCGGGCTCGACCCCGGCCTGCTGCTCGAGGCCAACGACTCGCAGACCTTCTTCGAGGAACTCGGCGACCTGGTGGTGACCGGACCGACCTTCAACAACGTCAACGACTTCCGGGCGCTTCTGGTACTGCCGGGCTGATCACCCGCTCGAGTGGCGGGCCTTCCTGCCCGGCCCGCCCGGAGAGGCGGTGCCCACCGCTGTGCCGGCACGCGTTCCCGCGCGCACCGGACCGAAGGTGGGCTGGAGGCGGCTACCGCGCCACCGACGCGCCTCTCTGGGACGCGCCGACCGCGCAAAAGTGGCAGACTACGTAAGACATCGACACACTTCTGACGGTATCGAGCGGATAGGGATGGTGACAGTGAGCGAAGCGACAACCCCCAGGTTCGAGACGGCGTTCACCATGGAGGGATCGAGCATCAAGTTCGGTCCCGGCGTGACGGCCGAGGTCGGCTACGACCTCAAGTCGTTCGGGTCGCGACGCGCCATGGTCGTGGTCGACCCCAATCTGGTCGATAGCGAGACCCTTTCGATCACGCTCTCCTCTCTCCGCGAAGAGGGGATCGACACGGCGGTGTTCGACCAGGTGCGCGTCGAGCCCACCGATGTCTCGCTCAAGAAGGCCATCGCCTTCGCCGTCGAAGGGCGCTTCGACGGCTACGTGGCCGTGGGCGGCGGTTCGACCATCGACACCTGTAAGGTCGCCAACCTCTTCGCGACTTATCCGGCCGACTTCATGGAGTACGTCAACGCCCCTATCGGCAAGGGCACCCCGGTCCCCGGACCCCTGGCTCCCATGATCGGCATCCCCACCACGGCCGGCACGGGGAGCGAGACCACCGGCGTGGCCATCTTCGACCTGGCCTCCATGCATGCCAAGACGGGTTTCGCGCACCGCGCGCTCCGGCCGCGGCTGGGCCTCATCGACCCCGACAACACCCGCACGCTGCCGCGCATGGTGGTGGCCTGCTCCGGCCTGGATGTCTTCTGCCACGCTCTGGAGTCGCTGACCGCGCTCCCCTACCACCAGCGGCCGGCTCCCGAGAGTCCCCGGCTCCGTCCCGCCTACCAGGGCGCCAACCCCCTGAGCGACATCTGGGCGGAAAGAGCGGCCTCCGTCGGCTCGACGTACCTGCTGCGGGCCGTGAACGACCCCTACGACGACGAGGCCCGCACGCAGATGATCCTGGCCTCCACCATGGCCGGCATCGGCTTCGGCTCGGCGGGCGTTACGCTACCTCACGGTATGTCGTACCCCATCTCCGGCATGGTGCGCGACTTCGTGCCCGAGGGCTACCCGCCCGACCATCCCATCATCCCGCACGGCATGGCCGTGACGCTCACGGCGCCGGCAGCCTTCCGCTTCATGGCCCCTGCCAACCCAGGTCCCTTCCTGCGCTGCGCGGAACTCATCGGCATGGACACGCGAGGCGCGGCCCCGGAGGATGCGGGCGAACTGCTGGCCCAAGGGATGGCCCGGTTCCTGCGCGACGCCGGCATGCCCAACGGGCTGAGCGCGGTCGGCTACGGCCCCGAGGACGTGGACAGGCTCGTCGAGGGCACGTTGCCTCAGCACCGGGTGACGAAGCTTTCGCCCCGCCCGGCCACGGCGGACGACTTCCGTCAGATGTTCCTCGATTCCATGGTCAACTGGTAGGAGAGAAGGACCCGGCCGTGAAGGACATCGCGGCCGATCTGCGCCGTCTGCTTGCCGGCGACGTGGAGTTCGACGACGTCTCCCGAGCGCTGTACGCTACCGACGCAGGTCTGAACCAGATCAGGCCGCTGGGAGTCGTCGCTCCCCGGGACACCGAGGATGTCGTGCGTCTGGTCGAATACGCCGGATCGCGCGGACTGACCCTCGTGCCTCGGGGGATGGGATCGGGATTGGCGGGAGGCGCGGTGGGGCCCGGCATCCAGGTCGACTTCACCCGCTACATGAACCGGATCCTCGAGGTCGCCGACGACGCCACCTGGGTGAGGGTGCAGCCGGGCGTGGTGATGGGGTCGTTGAACCGGGAACTGCGCGCCCGCGGGGTCTTCTTCGCTCCCGACCCCTCCAGCGAGAACTACTGCAGCCTGGGCGGCATGATAGGCACCAACTCCTCCGGAGCGCGCACAGTGGCCTACGGAGGTACGAAGGACCACGTGCTGGCTGTGGAGACCGTCCTCGCAGACGGTTCGCTCTTCCGGGCGGAGGCTCTGCCCGCAGATAGCCCGGCGCTCTCCGCTCTGCTCGCCGGCGACAGTCTCGGAGCCCGCGCCTTCGCCCACGTGCTGCGCAGACTGGAGACCCAGAGCGCGTTGATCGCCGCACGGATGCCGAACGTGGTCAAGAACTGCTCCGGCTACCGGGTGGAGGCCATCGTCGCTGACGGCGCCACGCACCTGCAGCGCCTGTTCGTGGGGGCCGAGGGCACCCTGGGTCTGGTGACCGAAGCCACGCTCAACCTGGTTCCCCTGCCCGCTCGGCGAGGTATCGCCATGGCCTACTTCCCGTCCGTGTTCGCGTCGGGCGAGGCGGTGCCGGGCATCCTTGGCTCTGGGGCCGACCGCCATCGAGATCATGGATTCCCGCTTCCTCGCCGTGGTCAGGAAGAACGACGCGCGCGTCGACGCCATGCTCCCGCCGCAGACCGATACCGCCCTGCTCATCGAGTTCGAGGGCCGGGACGAGGCCGAGCTCGAAGACAGGTTCGCCGCCCTGAGCCGCCACCTGGCCCAGACCGGTGTCCTGCAGGTGGTACGCCCGCGTGACGCGGAGGAGACGGAGCGGCTGTGGACGGTGCGCAAGTCGGCGGTGGCTCTGGCCCTCCGTCTGCCGGGACCGCGACGGGCGCTGCCCTTCATCGAGGACGTGACCGTTCATCCGACCGAGGTTGCGGGTTATGTCAACTTCCTGCAGGGCCTTTTCGAGGCGGAGGGGGTGGACGCCTTCATGTACGGCCACGTGGGCGACGGCAACATCCACACTCGCCCCCTGCTCGACCCCAAAGACCCGGACGACCTTCGTACCATGGCGCGGCTCTACGAGAAGGTGTCCGAGTACGTCTTGAGCATAAGAGGCACGATGTCCGGCGAGCACGGTGATGGGCTTCTCCGCACGCCCCATATCAGTCGCATGTACGGCGCTGAACTCTACGAGCTCTTTGTCGAGATCAAGGAGGCTTTCGACCCGCAGGGACTCCTCAACCCGGGCAAGAAAGTGGGCCCGCAAGACGACACCGGCAGCCTCAGTCGCTCCCTGCGCTACGGCGCCGACTATCGGACCCTGCCCCAGCAGACCCTGCTGCACTTCCGGGAGGGCGACTACGAGAGGGAGATCGAGAAGTGCCACGGTTGCGCGCAGTGCAAGGGAGCGGTGACGGGCACCATGTGCCCGATGTACCGAGCCACGCGCCGGGAGCAGGCTTCGCCCCGAGCCAAGGCCAACATGCTGCGCCACATAATCACCGGGGAACTGGACCCTGACGGCACCTACGGCTCTCGCGCGCTGAAGACCGTCAGCGACTACTGCATCGTCTGCGGTATGTGCGCCATCGAATGCCCCTCCAATGTGAACATCCCCAAGCTGATGCTGGAGGCCAAGAGCAAGTACCGCTCGCGGCACCGAGGCGCCCCGGCCGAGGCCATCCTCTCCCGAGCGGAGGCCGTCTCCAGGGTGGGCAGCTCGCTAGCCCCGCTGACGAACCGGGTCATGGCGAGCCGGGCCCTTCGCCGCCTCGCGGAGCCTCTGACGGGCATCGACCGCCGCCGGCCGATGGCCCCGTTCACGCGCTGCAAGGGCCTGACCGAGCCCGACGCGCGCATTGCCCGTGTCGGGCCGCCCCTCGCGCCGCCAAGGCTGGGAGCGTCAGCCGACCCCGTGGCAGCGCAGGAGCGAAGCGACGCTGAACCTGGCGGGGGTGACGCGCGGCCGCCCCTGGTCGCCTACTTCCACGACCTTCACGCCCGCTACAACGACCCGGCTCTCGCCCGCGCCTGCTTGGCGGTGCTGCGGGCCCACGGATTCGAGACGCTCGTGCCCCCGCAGCGGGCCAGCGGCGTTCCGGAGATGCTCTACGGATATGCCGAGGCGGCCCGGCGCATGGCCGTCGCCAACCTCGAGTACCTGCTGCCGCTCGTCGAAGGAGGGGTCGCAGTGGTGGGCTCGGAGCCCACGGCCGTCTTCGCCCTCAAGATCCACTATCCCGACTACCTGGCGACCGAGGAGTGCTCCCTGGTCGCCAACGCCACCCACGACCTGGGGGAGTTCCTGATCCGGCGGCGCGCCGACCATCCGGAGTCGTCGCCCGTGGCCGGAGCCCTCTCCGACAGACCGACACCGCTGCGGATCGGGTACCACCTGCCGTGCCACCTCAAAGCGCAGCAGATCGGCACGCCCGCTGTAGCCCTGCTCGCCGAGATACCGGGCGTCGAGGTCGTCGATCTGGCGGCGGGCTGCTGCGGCATGGCTGGGACCTTCGGTATGAAGACGGGCACGTACGAGCGGTCGTTGGAGATCGGCCGGCCCCTCTTCGACCGCATCGCCGCCGTGGCACCCGACATCATCGCCAGCGATTGCAGTACGTGCCGCCTGCAATTGAGTCACGCGACCGGCGTCGAAACGGTCCACCCCATCACGCTGCTCGCGCAGGCGTACGGGCTCGACTGACGCCCGCTCGGCGGGCGCGCCCCTTCCACGTGGTCGCCCGGGAAGCAGCGCTCGCCCGACCGCAGCGGTAGCCCCGCCGCCTAGGCCGGCGCCGCTACCTGCCCGACGGGCGTGCCCGCGCTACTTGTCGGCGAAGAGCGTCCCCGCCTTGGCCCAGTTCTCGCGCGGGTAGTCCTCGATGATCACGTCCACCTGATCCTCGGCCGCGTTCGTGACCCGCACGACCACGTCGGTGATCTCCCGCGCAAGCAGGCGCTTCTGCTCCACGGTGCGCCCTTCGAGCATCTTCACCACCACCAAAGGCATCACGATCTCCTTCCGCTCGGTTCGCTGCAGGCGTGGGACAGGCTCGATCGGCATACGGCCCATCGGCGCTCGACAGCCCTGCCGTCCTCGCGCGGCCGTCGCCGTCTCGCAATGCGAGGCCTGTCTCGCGACCCGGGCGCCTCAGCAGCCAGGCCACCACCTAAGTTGTTTCCCTACTTGGCCTTGCCGAACAGCTTGCGCCGCACCGCCGCCTTTTTGAGCCACTGGATGCCCTCGGTGGGATTGAGCTCCTTGGGACAGGCCTCCACGCAGTTCATGATCGTGTGGCACCTATAGACCCCTCGTTCGTTGGCCCACAGGGGCAGACGCTCTTTGCGCGCCTCATCCCGGGAGTCCACCTCGAAGCGGAACGCCTTCAGCAGAGCGGCCGGTCCCAGGTAGTTCTCCTCCCCCACGCCGACGGACAACTCGAGTAGCAGCAGCCGCAGAGGATGCAGTCGATGGGCATGTCGATCCTCTGGCGCTCGTCCGGGGACTGTCTGATCTCCTTCTCCGGATCGGGCGAGTTCCTGATGAGCCAGGGCATGATGTACTCGTACTTGGCGAAGAAGTCGTCCATCTGGACGACCAGGTCCTTCACCAGCGGCAGGTGAGGCATCGGCTCGACGCTAACGATGTTCGTGTCGAGGTGCTTGACGTTGGTCTGGCAGGCCAGCCGGTACGCGCCGTTGATGTACATGGCGCAACTGCCGCAGATGGAGGCCCGGCAGCAGTAGCGGAAGCAGAGGCCGCCGTCGAAGTTCTCCTGCACGTAGAAGAGGGCCTCGAGGACCGTGAGGTTGACGTCGTAGGGGACCTTGTACTCTTCCCAGCGGGCCTCGGGATCCTTCTTGCTCTGCGGTTCCTGGCGTTTGATGCGAAGCGTTACCTCAGACATCAGTACTTCCGCTCCTGTGGCTCGAAGGTGCCAAGCGTCACCGGTTTCGAATCGAGACGGGGACCGGCCACTCCCGGCTGATAGTGGGCCAGAGTGTGTTTCAGCCAATTCTCGTCGTCGCGGGTGGTGTAGTCGGTCCGGTAGTGCGAGCCGCGCGACTCGGTGCGAGCGAGCGCTCCGGCCGCCACGGTAAGGGCCACGTCGAGCATGCCCGCGAGCTCGTAGGTGCGGATCATGTCGACGTTGAAGATGCTGCCGTTGTAGCGCAGCCCCACGTTGCGGGCCTGCTCGCGCAGGATGATCAGACGGTCGAGGCCTGCCTTCATGGTCGGTTCGTCGCGGAACAGGAAGAAGTCATCTTTCATGATCTCGGTCATCTCGTTGCGGATGGCGTACGCGTCCTCGGTGTCCTTCTTGTCGACGAGGGCCTGGATCTCGTCTTCCACCGCCTGCATAGCCGCGAAGGCCGAGCGGGCGTTGGGCCGATCGTCCTTGAGATCGGCGAGGTAGCGGACCACCTCGGCCCCCGCGCGGCGACCGAAGACGATAGTCTCCAGTAGCGAGTTGCCCCCCAGCCGGTTGGCTCCATGCACCGATACGCAGGCGCACTCGCCGGCGGCATAGAGACCGGGCATGACGGTGCGCCCGTCGACGTCGGTGTCGATACCGCCCATGCTGTAGTGCTGGCAGGGGCTTACCGGGATGGGCTCCTCGATAGCATCGACGCCCTCGAAGTGGATGGCCAGGTCGCGGATGCCCGGCAGACGCTCGAGGATCTTCTCGGCGCCCAGGTGGCGCAGGTCGAGATGGACGTAGCCCTGCCCGTTGATACCCCGCCCCTCGTTGATCTCCGTCTGGATAGAACGAGCGGTGATGTCGCGCGGCGCCAACTCCATGAACTTGGGCGCGTAACGTTCCATGAAGCGCTCTCCCAGGCCGTTGACCAGGTAGGCGCCTTCACCCCGGGCCCCCTCGCTCATGAGGATGTGGGTGGTATAGAGACCAGTGGGGTGGAACTGGACGAACTCCATGTCTTTCAGCGGCACGCCGGCGTAGTAGGCCATGGCCATGCCTGCGCCCACGTTGATGATGGCGTTGGTCGAGTTGCTGTAGACGCGTCCCATGCCGCCGGTGGCTATCACGACCGCGTTGGCCGAGAAGGCCTCGAAGCCGCCGCGGATCATGTCGTAGGCGATGACCCCCTGGCAGACGCCGTCGTGCACGATGAGCCGGGCCACGTACTGCTCCACGTAGAGCTTGACCTGGAGCTTGTAGGCCTGCTCCACGAGCGTGTGCAGGAGGTAATGGCCGGTCTTGTCGGCTCCGTAGCAACAGCGCGGAAAACCGGCACCGCCGAAGGGACGCTGGGTGATGCGCCCGTCTTCATAACGGCTGAAGGGGCAGCCCCAGTGGTCCATCTCGTAGATGACCTGGATGGCGTCCTTGGCCATCTGGATGATGGCGTCCTGGTCGCCCAGGTAGTCACCACCCTTGGTGGTGTCGAAAGCGTGCTTCTCCCAGTTGTCGTCGGCCCCGTCGGGATGGTTACCGAGCGCGGCGTTGATGCCGCCCTGCGCGGCGCCTGAATGGCTGCGCCCCGGATGCACCTGGGACAGGACGGCCACGTCTATGCCGGCCATCTTGGCTTCTATGGCCGCACGGAGGCCCGAGAGGCCGCCGCCGACTACGATCATGTCATGATGGATCATTTCGCTCCCCCCACCCTAGGTGATCCAGGGCCAGAGGGCCCAGGTTCCGTAGACCATAGCTGCGATCCCCACTACCCACAGGACGATGGAGAGAGCCAGGGCCCGTTTGCGGGAGCTGAACCAGTAATCCATCAACACCATGCGCAGGCCGTTCAACGCGTGATAGATGCCCGCGGCAAGGAGGATGATGTCGACGACCACGAAGCCGGCGTGGGCCAGGCGATCGCCGACCGTCTCGTAGCTGATGTCACCGATTCCGACGATGTGTGTGAAGGTCAGGTGGATCGCCAGCATTACTATCAGGAGTACGGCCGTGATGCGCTGGAACAACCAGGCCCACATGCCGCCCCTGTGAGTAGAGACGGTCTCGGCTCTCAATTCACCACCCCCTCGCCGGTCGCGATGAACGTGAAGGCCACCCAGGCGAAGATGGCAAAGCAGACCACTACCACGGCCATGGCCGACCAGAACATCACCTTGTGCCGGTGCACGCCTATGCCCAGGTCCATGAGGATGATGCGCACCCCGTTCAGGGCGTGATAGAGGACGGCCACCACCAAGGCCAGGTCGAGCAGGATCAGGACGGGGGTATCGAAAGCCTCCATCCAGTCGTTGAACGCCCCCCACTGGCCGGTGGAGATGACGATTATGTGAGCGCCCAAATAGAACACCAAGAGCAGGCCGCTTATCCGGAAGAGCAGCCAGGCCCACATGCCTGTCGCCTTCCAGAGACCCGCCCCCACGTTCGCGGTCTCACGAGGTTTTGCGCTCAAGAATCCCCCTTCCGTTCGAACTGCCGCCGGCCTTCAGCGTAGAGATCGCCTCCATACATGTCATTGATCACGACGACGGGGAAGTCCTCTACCTCCAAGCGGCGGATGGCTTCCGGACCGAGATCTTCGTAGGCCACGACCGTGGCGGACTTGATGCGCTGCGCCAGCAGCGCCCCGGCTCCCCCGGTGGCGGCGAGATACACGGCCTTGTTGCGCTTGAGAGACTCGCGGACGGCCTCGTTGCGCACCCCCTTGCCGATCATGCCCTTGAGTCCCAGGTCGAGCAGCTTGGGGGAGTAGGCGTCCATGCGCCCGGAGGTCGTCGGACCGGCCGACCCGATCACCTGACCCGGCTTGGCAGGGGTGGGACCCACGAAGTAGATGATCTCCCCGCGGATGTCCACAGGGAGAGGCTCCCCCTTGTCGATGAGCTCAACCAGGCGCTTGTGCGCTGCATCCCGCCCCGTCAGGATGGCCCCGGTTATGAGCAGACGGTCGCCGGCGTGAAGGCTCTCCACCACCTCGTCGGTGAGCGGGGTGGTGATCCTGCGTTCGCTCACAGGACCACCTCCTTGTGTCGGGCGGAGTGGCACTGGATGTTGACGGCCACGGGCATGCTGGCTATGTGCGCCGGCAGTTCCTCGATGAAGACGTCGATCACCGTGGTGCGGCCGCCCAGACCCGCCGGGCCGATGCCCAGGTCGTTGCAGCGCCGCTCGATCTCGTCCTCCAGTTCGGCTAGACGCGGCTCCGGGTTGGTGGAGCCCACGGGACGCAGCAAGGAGTGTTTGGCCATGTAGGCCGCCTTCTCGAAGGTTCCCCCCAGGCCGACCCCCACGATGATGGGTGGGCAAGGATTGGATTCCCCTTTGCCGACCGTGTTCACCACGAAGTCGATTGCCCCCTGCCGGCCCTGAGAGGGTTTGAGCATGCCGAGAGCGCTCATATTCTCCGCGCCGCCGCCCTTCGGTGCCACGATCACGCGAACGTTGTCCCCCGGCACGATACGGGTATGCAGCATGGCCGGCGTGTTGTCGCCGGTGTTCTTACGCTCCCCGATGGGGTCGGCAACGGCGGACTTGCGCAGGTAGCCGTCGGTGTAGCCACGGCGGACGCCTTCGTCGACGGCGCCTTCCAGACTCCCGCCGGTGAGATGGACATCCTGCCCGACTTCCAGGAAGACGACCGTCAGGCCGGTGTCCTGGCAGAGAGGCATGCCACTTTCGCGGGCCAAGGCGGCATTGTCGAGGATCTGCCGCAGGACGTCGCGGCCCGTCTCCGACTCCTCCGTCTCCGCCGCCTTCTGGAAGAACGACACCAGGTCGTCACCCAGGTAGGTGCAGGCTTCGACGGCAAGCGAGGCCACTGCGTCGGTGATCTGAGCGACGTCGATCTCTCTCAAAGGAAACCCCCTTCGTCCGCAATCGGCCCCTTAGAACGATCGTCCCGTCTGCGACCGTCCCCCTAGTCGAAGGGATGCGGCCTCCCGCGGGCGGACGGGAACCACCGCTGTGAAAAGGCTGAATCTGGTTTCTGTATATCACATGGCGGGAGGACAATACAACGCCGGCCACGACGAGACGAACTCGGGCGCACGAGGGCGGAGAGCCGGGCGCCCGGCTCTGCCTCCCACGCCTTGCCTGGTCCAGGTTGCGGCCCTCGGCTACACTAGACGGCGGCGCGGCGCGGCACCTGCTCCAGTCGGCCCCGCCGGCGCCCCGGCACCGTCACCTAACGACTTGGAGAGACCGAGAGACCACATGCGCATCCTGTCTGGCATCCAGCCCTCCGGCCGGCCCCACTTGGGTAACTACTTCGGCGCCATCCGCCAATACATAGCGCTGCAGTCCGGCAACGAGCCCTTCTACTTCATCGCCAGCTACCATGCCCTTACGGCCGTCCAGGAGGCCGCAGTCCTGCGGGACTACACCCTCGGCGTGGCTCTGGATTTCCTGGCTCTGGGTCTCGATCCCAAAGAGGCGACGCTGTTCGCCCAGCAGGACGTCCCCGAGGTCACCGAACTCGCCTGGATCCTCTCCTGTGTGACTCCCATGGGCATGCTGGAACGGGCCGTCAGCTACAAGGACAAGGTGGCGCAGGGCCTCTCGCCCAACCACGGACTCTTCGCCTATCCCGTGCTCCAGGCGGCCGATATCCTTATCTATCTCTCCGACTTGGTGCCTGTCGGCCAGGATCAGAAGCAACACATCGAGATGACCCGCGACCTGGCGGGCAAGTTCAACCAACAGTTCGGCGAGGTCTTCACCATCCCCGAGCCCTATATCCTCGACAGCACCGCCGTTGTCCCGGGTGTGGACGGCCGCAAGATGTCCAAGAGCTACGGCAACGAGATCGGCATCTTCGACGAGGGCTCCGCGCTCAAGAAGAAGGTGATGTCTATCGTCACCGACTCCGCCCCGGTGGAGGATCCAAAGGACCCGGACGCCTCGACCCCCTACCTGCTACTGCGCCTCCTCGCCTCCGCGGAGGAGACAGCCGAGTGGGAAGCACGGTACAAGGCGGGAGGCATGGGCTACGGAGAGGTCAAGAAGCGCCTTCTTGCGCTGATCGACGAGACGTTCGCCCCCTACCGGGAGCGTCGGCGCGAACTGGAGGCCGACCCGGACTACGTCATGGACGTGCTCACCGACGGCGGCCGACGGGCACGGGCCGTGGCGCAGCAGGTGATGGAGCGTGTGCGAGAGGCGACAGGTCTACCCACCACGTACAACGGAGGCTGGGGATGAGCGATCAGGACAAGGCGCCCCATTACTTCGAGCAGCCTACGAGGGCAAGCGCGGTTCCTTCTACTACATGCCCCCCGGCCCCTCCCACGCGCTGACCTCTACCGACGGCCTGGTCTTCCTGCTCCACCTCTTCCGCTAGAAGCGGCCGCGCCTCCGAGGCGCGGCGCCGGGGTCGCCGTCAGTCGGTGGACGTCGTCTCCTCGTCGGCGGCCGTGTCTCCAGGCGTCTGCTCCTGGGCAGGGGTCACCCGGATCGATCCCTGATACCAGGGAGGGTTGTAGCGAAGCTCGGGGACGAAACCTGCCTCCGCCTTGAAGGTGAGTATGAGGTCGAGAGAGGTGTTCTTGAGCAGGCTGCGGGCAACGGGGCCGGAGCGAGTAGGCTCGATCGCCACCACAGTGTTGCCTACCAGGCAGGTGAAATCGGTGGCATCTACCCTCACGGGATCGGTGGCCAGGTTCTCCACGCGGACATAGGCTTGGTAGAACGATTCCCCGGCTTCCGGAGCGGAGGGGGTCTGTTCGCTCAGCCGCTGGGTGGGCAACACGGGCTGGAACGTCTCTTGAAGAGCGTTGACGATGACGCGGGCGTTCCCCACCGTCACCGGCTCTCCCACCTCCGCGACCACGTCGCCCGATTCGGCGCTCTGGCCTTCGCTGGAGGACGTGGTCGCGTCATCCACCGCTTCCCCGTCATCCGACTCGCACCCGGTCAGCAAGAACAAAGCAAGTGACAACATCAGCAGGAACGCGAGGCTGAGCACCAATGCCCCTTGCCTCTCTCCGCTGTGTCTCACTCCGTCGCGCCCCACTCTGCTCGATCTCCGTATTCTCGCCATATGTATCAGGCCCCCGCGAACATTTTCGGTGCGCTGCAGTATATCCTTACCTCATGCTGGGACAAGTTCGGGCCGGCACCTGCTCTTGGACCGACCCTACGATGGTCAGGTCGTGGTATCCGCCGGGCGTGAAGACGGCGGCCGATCGTCTGCGCTATTACGCGACGCAGTTCGACACCGTGGAGGTGGACTCCACCTTCTACGGACTGCCCTCACCGGCCAACGCCCGCCTGTGGGCGGAGCGGACCCCGCCCGGCTTCGTGTTCCACATCAAGGCCTTCGCCATGCTCACCCGTCACGGCATCAAGCCGGAGCAACTCCCGCCGCTCATCCGAGAGCAACACTCCCTCGAGCTCGACCGGAGCGGGAGGGTCCTTCACCCCTCACCTGAGCTTCGCTCCCAGGTCTTCGCCCTGTTCGCCGAGGCTCTGGAGCCCCTGCGCGCGCAAAGCAAGCTGGGCCTGATACTCATGCAGTTCCCACCGTATTTCGTGGCCAACGAGGCGAACCGCGGGTACATCGTCAAGGCCGCCGGTCTCCTCGCTCCCGACAGGATGGCCGTGGAATTCCGTCATTCGTCCTGGGTGGACCCCGTAGAGCTGGAGACCACTCTGGATCTGCTCACTTCTCACCATCTCACCTACGTGTGCGTGGACGAGCCCCGGATAGAGGGACCCACGGCACTCCCGCCACTCGCCGCCGTCACCGCCGACACCGCCTACGTCCGCTTCCACGGGCGTAACGCCGCTACCTGGAACGCCCGCGTGGCCTCGGCGGCCGAGCGCTTCCGCTACCTCTACGAGCCGGAGGAGTTGCGCGAGTGGTTGGAGCCGGTCCGGCGCCTGCGCGAAGAAGCGGGTACCGCCTTTCTCATGTTCAACAACTGCTACGCCGACTACGCTCCCCGGAACGCCCGGCAGATGATGTCACTGCTGGCGGGGGATTCACCGGCTGCGGAATAGGCTAGGGGGAGCTCCGGCCTGCAGGAGGAGCGGCGCCTCCAGCCGCTGCCTCCCCCGAAGGAAACGGGCGGCGCCACCGAGGTGGCGCCGCCCGTCAAGAGCAGCTGAGTCCGTCTTCCGCCAGGTCAGATCTTGGGCAGGTTCTTCATCGCCTCTTTGATCTTCTCTTCCGGATACGCGTAGTCCTCGAGTTTGCCGTCCAGATAATTGTCGTACGAAGCCATGTCGAAGTGGCCGTGGCCGCTCAGGTTGAACAGGATGGTCTTGGCGTCGCCTGACTGCTTGCACTCCTCGGCCAGTTGCCGCACCATCGCGATGGCGTGGTTGCTCTCCGGCGCCGGGATGATGCCCTCGGACCGGGCGAAGCTGACGCCGGCCGAGAAGACGTCCGTCTGCATTACCGACGTGGCTTCGATGAGACCCAGTCGGTGGGCATGGGACACCATGGGCGCCATGCCGTGATAGCGCAGGCCGCCGGCATGGATACCCGGCGGGATGAAGTCATGGCCGAGGGTGTCCATCTTCAGTAGACGGCGTCAGTTTGGCCGTGTCGCCGTAGTCGAACGCGTAGATGCCCTTGGTCATCGTCGGGCATGCCGCCGGTTCGACCGCGATGATGCGGGTCTTCTTGCCCTTCTTGATGTTCTCTCCCACGAAGGGGAAAGCGATACCGCGCGAAATTCGATCCGCCGCCCACGCAGCCGACCACGTAGTCGGGATAGGCCCCTGCCAATTCCATCTGCTCGAGGGCCTCTTGCCCGATGACAGTCTGATGCAGCATGACATGGTTCAGCACCGAACCAAGCGAGTAGTGCGTGTCGTCGCGACTGAGAGCCACTTCGACGGCCTCGCTGATGGCGATGCCGAGACTACCCGGCGAGTCGGGGTCCAACGCCAGGATGGCCCGGCCGGATTCGGTGGTATCGGACGGGCTGGGGATGACCTCCGCCCCCCACACCCTGATCATGCTGCGGCGGTACGGCTTCTGCTGGTAGGAGACCTTCACCATGTAGACGAGGCACTCCATATCCAGAAGCTGGCAGGCGAGAGATAGGGCGCAGCCCCACTGGCCGGCCCCGGTCTCGGTAGTCAGCTTGGTGATGCCCTCCTGCTTGTTGTACCAGGCCTGGGCTATAGCCGTATTCGGCTTGTGGGAGCCTGCGGGGCTCACGCCTTCGTACTTGAAGTAGATCTTCGCCGGGGTGCCGAGGATCTTCTCCCATCGGGCAGCACGGAGCAGCGGAGTCGGGCGCCACAGCTTGTAGATCTCCCGGACCTCGTCAGGGATGTCGATAAATCGGTCCTGTGACATCTCCTGCGCGATGAGGCCCATCGGGAACAGCGGGGCCAAGTCCTCCGGACCGGCCGGCTGATGCGTTCCCGGGTGCAGGGGCGGCGGCGGGGGCTCCGGAAGATCTGCCGCGACGTTGTACCACGATGTCGGGATCCTGTCTTCCGATAGCAAGTACTTTACTGCCATGCCTGTCTCTGCCTTTCCATCCTGGTCGGGGCGTTCAGAGAGGAAAAGTAGCACAACCGCCCGGAACGTGCATCCTTGAGGGGGAGAGAGGGTATGCTAGAAGCCAGGTGACCGTTCGAGCAATCGCCCCGGGAGACGCCATGACCACTCTTCCCCGTTTCACGCCTGAGACAGTGGATTTCGTGCTCCTCTCCTTCGAGGGACCCGACCAGTACGCCATGGCCGGTGGGCTGGGCGTGCGCATGAAGGAGTTGGCCCTCGAGTTGGCCCGGCAGGGCTTCCGCACCCACCTGGTCTTCGTCGGCGACCCTCACCTGCCAGGCCAAGAATCGCCCACCGAGAACCTCACCCTGCACCGCTGGTCGCAGTGGCTTTCCGCGCACTACCCGGGTGGCGTCTACGACGGCGAGGAAGCCAAGCTGGTGGACTGGAACGAGCATCTGCCCGGCTATGTCGCCGACAACTTCGTGGCCCCGGCAGCAGCCGAGGGACGGCTCACCGCCATCCTCGCAGAGGAATGGCACACAGCCTATACCACCTGCCAGGTCTCGGACCATCTCTGGGTGAGGGGCCTGCGCGACAAGGCCATCATCCTGTGGAACGCCAACAACATCTTCGGTTTCGACCGGATCAATTGGGGCCGGCTCGACTACTGCTGCCAGATCACCACCGTCTCCCGCTACATGAAGCACGTGATGTGGGACCAGTCCATCAATCCCTTGGTCATCCCCAACGGTATTCCCGGCGACCGCATCAGGTCGGCAGACCCCGGCGCCGTAGCCCGCCTTCGTGCCGCCTTCCCCGATCGCGAGCTTCTCTTCAAGATCGGCCGCTTCAGCCCCGACAAGAGGTGGAATATGGCCGTGGACGCCCTGGCCGAGGAGGGGCGACGGGGCATCGACGCGGCCATGGTCGTACGAGGGGGGATCGAGCCGCACGGCATGGAGGTTATAGCCAACGCGCGGGCCCAGGGTCTCAACGTCGCGGACGTCCGTCCCCCTCGCGATCCTGGGGAAGCGGTCGAATGGTTCGCCACAGTTCCGCGCGCGGACATCTACAACATCACCAGCTTCATGAGCGACGAGCTCATCTCCCTTTTCTACTCGGGGGCAGACGCCGTTCTGGCCAACTCCGGTCACGAGCCTTTCGGATTGGTGGGCCTGGAAGTGATGGCGGCCGGAGGATTGGCCTTTGTGGGTTCGACCGGGGAGGACTACGCGGTGCCCTTCCTGAATTCGGTCGTCCTCGACACCGACGATCCCAGCGAGATCAACATCGCCCTCGAGTTTCTCCGTCGCCACCCGGACGTCGTGGCCCGCATCCGCTCCGACAGTCAGGAGACGGCCCGCAGCTTCAGCTGGGAGAACGTCATCCTCGACACGCTCCTCGGCAAGCTTGAATATGTCGCCCTGCGCCATGGCGTGACCCCGTTGGGGGGGAGCCGACCGGAGCCGCCTCCGGCTTCCCCGAAGGTACGGGCGTTGGCGGAAGCGTTGGCCGATGACTGCGGCCCCGTCGCCACCTCGGCACCTGAGATCTCCGCCGCCGCGTACGGCGGCGGCTCGGTGATCGGCCGGCTCTCGGTGAAGCCGCAGGTTGCTGCGGACGAGACGGCCGGCACCGGCGATGCCGGGGGCCCGGTGGGCGACCCACCGACGAACCCACCAGCCCGCGGCGCCGCGCCGCATGCCGCCCGGTCGGGCGCGACTCACGGCAAGAAGGCTCACCCCCACAAACCCTCCAAGAAGAACCACTAGGGGTTGTCATGGCCGAGAACCTAGTCACCTACTGCGTCGTCCATCAGCCCCGGCGCGTCCTACTGCCTGCGCGCGTGATCCCTCGGAGGACTAAACCGGGGGCCATGGCCGGTTTCCTCTTCGACGACACGATGAACCGCCGCTACTTCGATAAGGTCGCTCGCTGGTGCTACTACCCCGCGACCGAGATGTTCCTGGACATGCTCGGTGACGGCTACAAGCTGGGACTCGGCTTTTCTGCCAGTTTCCTGTGGCAGTTGCAGCGCTGGGACCGCGAGTTGGGGCGGCGCTTCCAGGCCGTGGTCGCCCACCCCGGATGTGAGTTGGTGGGGGTCGAGCCCTATCACAGCTTCGCCTTCGCAATCGACATCAAGCTCTTCCAGCGGGAGATGCTGCGCGGCAAGAAGATCGCGGAGGAGTTCTTCGACAAGGAGATCCGCGTCACCGACACCACCGAGATGGTGATGAACAACGAAATCTACTACGCGCTCCTCCAGTCCGGCTACAGTGCGGGCATGCTCGACGGGAGGAAGTGGGTGCTCGATTGGCGGGAGCCTACGCACCTCTACTCTCATGGCGGCCGCGATCTGGCTCTGCTCCCCCGACACCACGAACTCTCCGACGACGTGGGCTACCGCTTCAGTAACCGCACCTGGGCCGGCTTCCCCCTGCGGGCCGAAACCTACGCCGCCAACCTGCGCAAGGCCTGGGGAGACCTGGTCTTTATCGGCTGGGACTTCGAGACCTTCGGCGAGCACCACAACGTCGACAGCGGCATCTTCGAGTTCATGCGGGCGCTGCCGGCCCAACTCAAGAAGAAGGGGGTGCACTGCCTGCTGCCCTCCGAGGCGGTGGAGAAGTTCGGCGCCGACAAGCCCGATCTGCCCCTGCCGGAGTTCGGCACCACCTGGGCGGGATCGGGGGGCATGGAGTTCTTCCTCGGCAACCCCTCACAGCAGGCGATCTTCCGTATCATGCATTCCGTCCTGCACAAGGCGCGCCTGACGGGCAACCGCACCCTCGTCGATCTGGCCCTCTGGCTCCTGCAGTCGGACAACCTGCACCTTATCCAGTGGGCCGGGCGCCAGGGCTCAGAAGCCGAGGTCTCCGCCTACTTCACCCCGGACGAATGGTGGGATCTGGGCCCGGACAGGATCCTGACAGAACAGCAGCGGGTCTACACCAATTTCCTCCGGGCGATGGATGAGTACGCCTGAGCCCGCCACGCAGCATGACCACCTCTGAGCCGTTCCGCGTTACATGAGTGCGTCCGAGCCCCTGCACGTAGCCTTTGTCTGGCATATGCACCAGCCGTACTACCGGCTGGGACGAGGTGCCCCCTTCGAGATGCCCTGGGCGCGCATGCACGCGCTCAAGGATTACCTCGACATGGTGGAGACGCTGAGCGCCTACCCGGACCTTCACCAGACATTCAACCTGGTGCCTTCCCTGGTCGAGCAACTCGAGGACTACGCGACCGGCGACTTCCGGGATGTCTACTGGGAGCACACCATGAAGCCCGCCGCAGACCTCGAACCGGCCGAGCGCGCCTTCGTCCTGGAGCGGATGTGCGAACGGCCCGGGCACCCTCGCGCCCGGTCGCACCCTCGCTACCTGGAGCTCGCTCACAAGCGCGAGGCGAACTCTTCCCAGGGATGGGAGACCTGCGCCGGCGTCTTCACGGTGGACGAACTGCGGGACCTCCAGGTGTGGTTCAACCTGGCCTGGTTCGAACCTCAAGCCCTCGACGGCGCCCCGCTGGCCGACCTTATCCGGCGGGGGAGAGACTTCGGCGAGGATGACAAGCGCGTCCTTGCCGAGGCGCAGAACACCATCTTGGCGCGCACGCTACCCGCGTACCGGGAGGCTGCGGCCCGCGGCCAGATAGAGATATCCACCTCGCCCTACTTCCATCCCATCCTGCCGCTCCTCGCCAACAGCGACTCCGCCCGCGTGTCGGTGGCCGACGCCCTGCTGCCCTCGCGACGCTTCGCCCATGCTGAGGACGGCCGCGAACAGGTGAGGATGGCGGTAGCCAAGCACGAGGCGGTCTTCGGCCGCCACCCCCGCGGTATGTGGTGCTCGGAGCAGGCGGTCGGCGAAGACGTCATCCCCCTGCTCCTGGAGGCGGGCTTCACTTGGACCATCTCGGACGAGATGGTGCTGCGCCGCTCCCTGTCCGGGACCGTGGATTCGCTCGTCGCCGGTCCGCAGGACGCCGCGACAACGCAGACCGACCCGCTGGCCCTCTATCATCCCTACATCCTGGAGCGCGAAGGCGGCAGGTTGAACATCGTGTTTCGCGACCACACGCTCTCCGACCTGATCGGGTTCGCGTACCAGTCCTGGGACTCCAGAGACGCAGCCGCCGATCTGCACTCCCGACTTCTGGACATACGCTCGCGTCTTATCGCCGCCGGTGCCCTCGCTCAAGACGGAGCCGGAGATCCGGCCGGCCTTCCGCTGGTGACCATCGCCCTCGACGGTGAGAACGCCTGGGAGTACTACCCCAGAGATGGACGCGGCTTCCTCGAGGCCCTCTACGCGGGGCTGAGTGCCGACCCACGTTTGCGCTGTGTCACCGTCTCGGAACACCTCGACGTCTCGGCTCCGGTCCGATCCCTCCCCTGGCTGCACACCGGGTCGTGGATCGGCGGCGACCTCGCCACCTGGATCGGCGACGCTGCTCACGGTGCTGCCTGGGACGCCCTCCATCACGCCCGTGATGAGGTCGCCGGACGCGAGAGCGTCGGACGCGCGGTCACCCCGGGCGACAACGACGCCGACATACCCCACGGGAACGTCCCGGGTGGGAAGGCCACGGACCTGGAGACGGCTTGGCACCACATCCACATCGCGGAGGGCAGTGACTGGTTCTGGTGGTTCGGAGATCACCACCACACCGACTTGGACCATGTTTGGGACCTCAACTTCAGGCGCAATCTGCGTGAGGCATACGCCGCCCTACGCATCGCCCCGCCGCTCGAGTTGTTCGTCCCCCTCCTGCAGGGGGCACCGGCTCCGGCCGCTGTCGCCGCCGCGGGGCCGATCTATCCACTCATCGACGGTCTCCTGGGGCGCGGAGTCGATGACGTTGCCGACGAATGGTCGGCCGCAGGCATGCTGGCTCCCGACCTGCCCTCCACCATGCAACGGGCGGAGCGGACGCGGATCCACGAGGTGCGCTATGGTTGGCACGGTCGGTATCTGTGTCTGCTCGTCGTCCCGTACACGCCCTCCGCGCTGCAGGGCCTGGAGGTAGACGTGTGCCTCACCTTCGATGGCGAGGAGCACGACGTGCATCTGGCCGTCACGCTGGAACCCGAAGGCAAGGTGAGGACCGAATGCAGGCGAGGCCCCTGCCTCGACATCTCGGCGGGGACCACGGGGGCTTGGCTCGACGTCCTGGAGCTGTCGCTTCCCGTGGGGCACGAGGACATACCGGCGGCGGAAATAGGATTGATCCTCCACGTGGGGAGGGACGGAATGACAGAACATACTTTCCAGTCGGCATCGCTGGCCTCGTCCGAGGAGGTGCCCGCATGAGCGACCTGAAGACAGGAGCCACCTCCGAAGGAGACCGGCAATCCCGCCCGGTTATCACTTTCCTGACAGACTTCGGCTGGGAGGGGGGCTATGTCGCTGCCTGCGAGGCCGTGATGGTCTCCATCCAGCCGCGGGCGCACGTCCTGCACGTCTCCCACGAGATCGCGGTGGGCGACGTGGGGCACGGAGCGCTCGTCCTGCGCCGGGTGGCCCCCTTGTGCCCGGTGGCGGTGCACCTGGCCGTCGTCGACCCCGGAGTGGGCACCACCCGCCGCCCGCTTGTGCTCACCACGGGTAGGGGAGACATCCTCGTCGGACCCGATAACGGGCTGCTTCCGCCCGCGGCAGAAGCGCTGGGAGAAGTAACGGCGGCCTGGGGACTGGACCCCGAGATGTTGCGCCCGCGGGCAGGCCTTGCCGCCACCCGGCTGTCGAGCACCTTCCACGGCCGCGATCTGTTCGCGCCCGCGGCTGCCCTCCTCTCGGGCGGTATGTCACCCGCCGTCTTGGGAACACCGCTGGACCCCGGGTCGCTCGCCGTCCTCCCCCAGCCGGTCTGGCGACCGGTCGGCGGCGGCGTGCTGGCCGAGGTGGTCGAGGTAGACCGCTTCGGCAACGTGGAGTTGGCCGCGCGTTTTGACGAGTCGTCCCTCTCCGGCCTCGTCTACGCGGTAGAGGTGGAAGGCGAGGACCTGCCGGCGTGGGACGCGCGGGTCGTCGAGACCTTCGGGCAGCTCAAGCCCGGTGAGCTGGGGGTTTTCCGGGATTCGTGGGGCTATCTGGCCCTGGCTCTGAATGGCGCCAGCGCCGCCCAGTTGCTTTCGGCTGAGCGCGGCATGACCGTGCGCCTCAGCACCCGAGAGGCCCTTGAGGGCGAGGGCGGAGGCGGAGCATGAGCGCGGGAAGCGCGGGTAAGGGCAACGCGGGCACGCGCAGCGGGAACACGCAGGGCGCCACTAAGCGAGACGTGGACAAGCAGAGCGCCACCGGGCAGGGCGGGAGCAAGCCACCCGTGCCCTCTCCCCGCCCAGCCCAGAAGACCACCGGGGCCAAACCCGGTGCGACCAAGGGGAAGAGCAGGCCGGCTCCGGGAACGAGCAAGAAGACGGCGGGCAAGAGCAGGCCGGCCTCGGCGGCGGCCAAGAAGCCCCGGGGTCCAGAGAGGTCGCCTCGCGAGGTTAAGACAGGGGCCTCCACTCCGACGAACGCCCGCGACCTTCTCGAGCTGTACAGACCCGACTTGGCCCGCCTCCTGGCGGACGGCGACGCACCCCTCTATCGCTACGAGCAGGTGTTCGAGCACCTCTTCCGCCGGCCGCTGTTGCCTTTCGGCAGCTCCACGGTCCTCCCTCCGGACACTCGCGCCGCCCTCGACGAGCTCGGTTCCTCGACCCTGGTCGTGTCCGGCACAAAGACTGCCAAGGACCGCACGACCAAGCTGCTGCTCACAGCCGCGGACGGCGCTACGGTCGAGATGGTGGTCATGCGCTACAGCCGGCGGGTGACCGCCTGCATCTCGAGCCAGGTGGGTTGCCCTGTCGGCTGCGCCTTCTGCGCCACCGGATTGGGCGGACTGGAGCGGAATCTCTCCGCCGCCGAGATCGTGGACCAAGTGCGAATAGCGACGGCCATCGGTGCTGAGGAAGGATGGCGGCTGTCGAACCTCGTCTACATGGGCATGGGCGAGCCGCTCCTGAATCTGCAGGCGGTGCTCGCATCTATCCGCATCCTCACCGCCTCCCAAGGCCTCGACCTTGGTCATCGCTCCATCTCGATCTCGACCGTGGGCATCCCGGCCGGTATCCGAAGGTTGGCCCGGTCGGAGCCTCAGGTCAATCTAGCCCTATCCTTGCACGGAGCCGACGACCGTACCCGAGCCCGGCTTGTGCCGGAGACGTTCCGCCACCCTCTGGCCAATGTCCTCGCGGCCGGCTGGGACCATTTTGAGATCACGCACCGAAAGCTGTTGGTGGAGTATGTCCTTTTGGAGGGCGTCAACGACTCCCTGAACGACGCCAAGCGTCTGGCCGCCCTGCTTCAGGGACACGTGGTCACCGTGAACCTGCTGGCATGGAACCCGGTATCGCGTCTCGCGGAGTCCTCGCGTCCGACGGAACCCTCGCGTACCGGAACCGCCAGGAAGACCTCCCGGTCCACCGTCTCGCCGAACGAGCCAGATGTCCTCTCCTGCCCGGGGTTCAGACCCTCGAGCCCGGGAGCCATCGCAGCTTTTCGAGATGCACTGGCCGCAGCCGGCGTGGAGGCCGTGGTCCGGCAGAGCAAGGGCGGTGGGATCGATGCGGCCTGTGGCCAACTTGCCGGCCGTGCGCGGCGGCCTAGGAAAGATGGTCAGACCAAGCAGCACCCGCGTTAGCGCGGCTAGTACTCGATTCCGCGCTGAGCAGGCACTCCTTCCGCGAAGGCGTGCTTGAGGCACCTCATTTCGGTCACCGTGTCCGCCACCGCGATGATCTCTGCAGCGGCACCGCGCCCCGTCAGTATGACCGAGAGGCGGGCTGGTTTCTCCCGAAGGAGGTCCACCACCTCTTTCGCTTCGATGAAACCTTCAGCGACCGCGATGTTGACTTCGTCCATCACCAGAAGATCGTAGCCGTCGGCGGCGACGAGTTCCCGGCATAGGGTCCACGCTTCTCGAGCCAATCGCCGGGGCTCCTCCGGGTCTTTCGCCGCCCACGTGTAGCCGGAACCTATCCGCCTGACCGTGATGTTCGGGAAGCGCTCTGCAGCCTTCACTTCGCCGTAACTCCAGGAACCCTTGATGAACTGCACGATAGCGACCTGCCACCCATGACCGGCCGCGCGAAAGGCGGTGCCGAAAGCCGCCGTAGTCTTTCCTTTTCCATCCCCCGTGTTGACGATGATTCGGCCGGTCAACCCTGCGATCCTTTCCTAGCGTATAGCCATGACTGTCCTTGCGACCCGCGACTACCGTCGGCCGAGCAGACTACAATGGAGTCGCCGGACGAGTGACAGGAGGGACTCTCATCAGGCGTCACCTAGTGTGGATCATCCCCGTGGTGCTCATCGTACTACTGCTCCTGCCTGCGGTAGTAGCCGAGAGATACACGTCTCCCACCCAAGACGGCCAATATATCCTCAACCCCCTGAAGGGTTGGGGCTTTGTCTTTGCCCTGCTCCGCGTCGACGACTCGGCCGCTCTCGGGAGCTCCGGCGAAGCCCTGAAGCGTGCGAGAGTCGCTTTCGCAGACTCGGCGGAGCGGCCCGTCAAGGTCGAACTCCTCTACCTTTCCGACGCCGAGCCTCATGTCTACGTCAGGAAGACGGGGGGGACCCTGCTCGTCGCCGTTCCCCCGCGGTTGGTCTGGGAGGTGTGGGGGCGAAGCGGAGACGACACGGGCACCAACGAGCCCGTCGACGTCATCGGTTTCCTCGATTACGGTTCCGGCCGGCTGGTGGGTTCCTCGAACTGAGCGGCGCCCGATCACCCCTAGGGTGGTCAGAGGCGGCCGAACGCTGTCCGCGGCTCGCCGCCGAGGGAGCCACGGGACCCCACGAGCGCGAGCATGACGTCGGGGGCGAAAGGCGCCAGGACTACGCTGAGCTCCTCGAACTCGATACTCATGATGTCCAGGAATCCGGCCGCCACTTGCAGGCCGAAACGCTGGACCATGGCCACCATGTCGATGACCAGGGCCGCCACGCCGGACACGTCCACGTCACCGGCCGTAGCGCTACTTATGGTAAGTCCCTCGTCGGACACGAGTATGGCGGCCTTCATCCCGGGGATATCGAGGTATTCCGCGAGGACTTCCTGCAGAGGATCGGTGGTGTCAGAACGTGCTCCCACACCTTCATCATATAGCAGTCGTGGGTCGAAAGTCGACGCGGGTGATGGCACCTGCAGGCAGCCATCCGGGAATGGCTGCCTGCGCATCGTGCTCAAGATCTAACGGACCAGACCGTAGCTCACAGTTACGGTCGCCGCAACGTCGAGAGTGCCGGGACTGATGGGCGGTTCCGTCACTCTCCCGGCGTCGGTCGATTCTTCGGCGCTGATATCCGCGTACATGGGCACTACGGGCAGATCGACGACCCCTTCGCTCATCATGACGACCGGGCCCAGGGCGACCCCCTGCGCGGTGGCCAACGCTTGAGCCTTCGCCTGGGCGTTCGCGACCGCCTTGGTGAGCGCGTCAGAGACGGCGGCGCTGTCTTCCGTCAACCGCCACACTGGACCGGAGACGTTCGTCGCGCCGGTCTCTACCGACGCCGCCAGCACCTTCCCGACCAGGGCGGCATCCTTGAGGGTCACGGTCACCGAGTTCTGGGCCCTGTAGCCGGTGAGCGATTCTTTGCCCGACTTCGGGTCGTAGGTGCGGATCGGGTATACGAAGACGTTGGAGGTCTGGATGGCGCTGTCTTCGATTCCCTCGGCCTTCAGCCGGTCGAGGACCTGCTGGATGCTCTTGGAGTTGCTGTCGAGGACCGTGCCGGGCTCGGCTCCATCGTTCTCGACGGTAAGCGTGACGGTGGCTTCGTCGGGAGCGCTCTGCACGGTCGCCTTGCCTACGACGGTGATCGTATTGGGAGAAGCGATAGCTCCAGAGGAGGCGGCTAAGGCCGCCCCGGCTGCGGCCTCGCCGTCATCGCTGCAGCCCGCCAAGAAGAGCATCATTCCCATGGCACCGATCAGTAGCAGCGATGCTGCCGAAATGAACGCGCGCCGAGGCTTCGCGCGCCAAGACCCTCGCGAAACCTGACGTTCCTCGGTCGGAACCCGTTCTTCTTCGTCTCGCCTCATATCCAACCCCCTGCGGCCGACAACCCCGTTGGTGAACCTCATCGTCGCTCGCCGGCCGCCAAGAATGGAGGCGGCCCCTAAGCGCAGCGCGAGGATCTGACGGGCGCGACCCTATGGCCAGTTCCGCAACGCACGGCCCGCGGGTGTGGAGACCCGGGTCGGGCGCCGGCTGAGCAGGTCAGCGTTCAGGTTCCCAGGCGATCCCGGATGCGCTGCAGTTCTTGCACGTCCTTGAAGGGCAGCTCGACGATGCCCCCCCTGCCCCTGGTCTTGATACGCGGCATCACCCCTATGGAGGCGAAGAAGGCTTCCCGCAGCGCATCGAGGATCTCTTCGTCGAGAGGGACGCCCTTGGGAGCGGGAGGCGACGTCTGCTTGAGATCGAGACGGCGGACCTCCTCCTCCACCTGCCGCACCGACAGTCCTTTCTCAGTTATGCGACGGGCAAGCTGGAGCTGCCCCCCCTGGCCCTTCAGCCCCAACAGTGCCCGCCCATGGCCTTCGGATATGAGTCCCTGAGCCAGCGAATCCTGGATCGGGGCAGGCAGTTCGAGCAGACGAACCTTGTTGGCGATGGCGGACCGGCTCTTGCCTACCCGCGCGGCGAGGCTTTCCTGGGTGACGCCCAGGTCGTCAAGGAGGACCTTGAGGGCGAAAGCCTCGTCGAGAGGGTTGAGTGCCTGCCGCACCACGTTCTCGATGAGAGCCAGTTCCAGGCTTTCCACATCGGAGGCCGGGCGAACAATGGCCGGGATCACGGTGAAGCCGGCCTTCTGAGCCGCCCGCCAGCGCCGTTCACCGGCGATGAGTTCGTAGGCACCGTCGAGCGGCCGCACTATGACCGGCTGCACTACACCCACTTCCGCGATGGACAAAGCCAGTTCCTCGAGGGCCTCAGGTTCGATGACTCGTCGGGGCTGACGCGGGTTGCGTCGGATCGCGGTCACTGGGAGGTCGATGACGCGACCTGCCTGCGCGTGCCCCGGCTCTCCCGTGCCGGCTTCCCGCATGGCCGCCTCTGCCTGCGCCGAGTCACCCTCCAGCGCAACGGCGTCTTCCGCCGACTCCCCGAGAAGGGCGGCAAGACCCCGCCCCAACGCCGGCCGCTTACCCATGTTTGACCACCTCCAGCGCGAGATCGAAGTACGCGTCCGAGCCTGCACAGTGCGGGTCGAACATCGAGATGGGAAGACCGTGGCTCGGAGCCTCGGCAAGCCTGACATTCCGCGGTACCACGGTCCTGAAGCTCAGCGTGGGAAAATGAGTCCTTATCTCCTGCTCCACCTGCCGAGCGAGGCTCGTACGAGAATCCACCATGGTCAAGACCAGCCCCGCGACTCGGAGGCTCGGATTGAGACGCTCCCGAATGGTGGTGATGGTCGAGAGCAGCTGCGCCAGACCCTCGAGGGCGTAATACTCGGCCTGGACCGGGATGATCACCTGATCCGCCGCCACCAGCGCGTTGACAGTGAGCAACGCCAGGGAGGGCGGAGTGTCGATGAAGATGAACCGGTAGGGAGACTGGGCCCCTCGGAGGTCGCCCATCGCGTCCCGCAGGCGAGACTCCCGCCGGGTAAGGTCGGGGAGGAGCACGCTCGCCCCGGCCATGTCCACAGACGACGGAGCCACGTCGAGACCGGGTACCGAGGTCGGCCTGATGATGGAAGCGAGACTCTCCTCCCCCAAAAGGACCTCGAGGATCGTGGCGTCACCGACGGCCGTCCTGACCCCCAGACCATGAGATGCGTTCGCCTGCGAATCCATGTCGACCAGCAACACCCGCTCGCCGGCGTGGGCGAGACTGGCAGCCAGGTTGATGGCCGTCGTAGTCTTTCCCACCCCGCCCTTCTGATTGGCGATGGCGTAGATCAAAGCCCTATCCTCCGGATGTCCCCTGCCGTCACGCCGCGCGCCCCCGGGCAACACTCCTGGTCGGCGCGCGGTACCCACGGAGCCTTCGAGCCGTGCACCTCACGAACCCAGTGGTCTCTTCGCCGGAATGCCGACCCGGCGGGGATACTCGGTCGGAGTCACTCGTATCTTGCGAGCGATGTGCACCCATCGATTCAGCGCTCCCGGAAAAGGGTCTAGGCGGATGGACTCTAGCGGGCCGCCTCCCAGTATATCGAGCGCCTCCTGGGCCTGTATGCGCTCTTGGGTGGAGATGTCCCCTTTCATCGCCACCATGCTGCCACCGGTACTGAGCAGAGGCAGGGAGTACTCGGCCACGACCGCAAGAGAGGCCAACGCGCGCGAAAGGACGACGTCGTGGGCCTCGCGGCCTTCTTCCCGTCCGTAGTCCTCCGCCCGCATGCAGTGCACCGCCACGTTCTCAAGACCTAGGACTTCGGCGGTTTCCGTGATGAAGTTGCATTTCTTCCTCTGAGACTCGACGGCCGTGATCTTCGTTGGCCGCGCGATGGCGAGCACCAACGCCGGTAGCCCCGCTCCCGATCCCAGATCGACCGGCGAAGACGCTGCAGATACTGCGTCCAAGGAGAGCAGAGACAGCGAGTCGAGGAAGTGGATGCGCTCGATCGCCTCGGGGTCTGTGACCCCGGTCACGTTGAAACCGGCCCCCAGCAGCCTGTCCCCCAGAATGGCCAGCCTGCGCAGTGCCACGGAGTCCAGCCCAGAGCGGCGGTAGCGCGATTCCTCGGTCAGCTGCATCGGATAGGCTGCATTCAGTCGGCCACGCGGGGTCCCCGGACTTCCAGTCCTTGGTCGGGGAGTTCGTCGGTTGTCTGCCCAGCCCTCAACACTCGATACAGGTGAACGAGCAATATGGAGATGTCGGCAGGAGAGACTCCAGGGACTCTGGAGGCCTGGCCGAGCGTCTCTGGACGCAGACGGATCAATTTGTCCTTGGCCTCAAAGGTAAGTCCGTCGACCCGAAGGTAGTCGAAGTCGCCGGGGATGGTGAGGTTCTCGGTCGCCCGGTGGCGTCTGATCTCGGCGAGCTGCCTTCGTATATAGCCGTCGTACCGGGCGTGGATGGCCAGCCGCTCCGTCACCTCGGCCGGCGCCGTCGCCAGGGGTTCGCGGACTTCGGGGGGCAGCAACGCCAAGATGTGTTCGATGGTGACTTCGGGCCGGCGCAGGATGCGTGCGGCGCTCTGCGATTCGACAAGTGGCGCTGTCCCCAGGGATTCGAAGAGACTATCGGTCTCCGGGGTCGACCGGATCTGCGTCGTCTCCAGTAACTCAGTGACTTCCTGGGTCCGCCGTCGCCTTTCCTCCACCTCCGCTAGTTGCTCGTCGGACACGAGCCCCAATGCGTGCCCGAGTGGCGTCAGGCGGTCGCAGGCATTGTCGTGACGCAGTAGAAGACGATACTCCGCGCGAGACGTGAACATCCGATAGGGCTCGTCCACGCCCTTTGTCACCAGATCATCGATCAAGACACCGATATATGCTTGATCTCGCCGCAGGGTGAAGGCCGGTCTCTCCAGTGCGTACAGCGCGGCGTTTATGCCGGCCATGAGGCCCTGGGCGGCAGCCTCTTCGTAGCCGGACGTGCCGTTCAGTTGACCCGCGCAGAACAGACCGGCAACGGCCTTGGTCTGCAGCGCTAGGGTGAGTTGTTGGGGCGGCAGGTAATCGTACTCGACGGCATAACCTGGCCGGACCAACCTTGCGTGTTCCAAGCCGGGCGTCGCTCGGATGATCATCTCCTGGACGAATACCGGGAGACTCGTAGTCAAGCCCTGCAGATACATCTCCTGGGTCGTCACTCCCTCGGGCTCGACGAACACGGGGTGGCGGTCCTTGTCGGGGAAGTTGATGAGTTTCCGGTCGATCGAAGGACAGTACCGCGGTCCCTTTCCACTCACTGTGCCGCTCTTGAGCGGGCTGAGGTGGAGATGCTTGGCGACCACCTCGTGCGTACGCGCTGTTGTATGGGTCAGATAGCAGGGCAATTGTTTACGAGGAGCGGGACTCGCCCAATGGGAGAAGGACAGACCTCCCTCGTCGCCCAGTTGGGCGACCATACGGCTCGGGTCGATAGTGGCCCCATCGATCCGGGGAGGAGTGGCAGACTGGAAACGATCCAGCTCTAACCCGGCGGACTTGAGGCTGTGGGAGAGCTGCACGGCCGGCAGTTCGCCCACCCGGCCGGCAGCATAGCTTCGGTCACCGATCACGATCTTCGCTTGGAGGAATGTGCCCGTGGCAAGCACCACCGCCCTTGTTCGCAAGGTACGGCCGTCGACAAGCTTGAGACCTGCGATTGTTTCACGTGAAACATCGAGCGCAGCCGCTTCGCCCTGGACCAGAATCAGGTTCGGGGTGCGAGCGAGCACAAGCTTCATCCAGTCCTCGTACAGGCGCTTGTCCGCCTGCGCCCGCAGGGCGCGCACCGCCGGCCCCTTGGACGTGTTCAACATCTTGATTTGAACGAAGGATCTGTCGGTGTTACGACCCTGCTCGCCGCCCAGGGCGTCTACCTCACGCGTCAACTGCCCTTTGCCTACGCCTCCCACCGCCGGGTTGCAGGGCATAAGCGCGATCTTGTCCAGGTGAAGGGTGACGAGCGCCGTACGACATCCCATCCGGGCAGCGGCCAGCGCAGCCTCGCATCCGGCGTGCCCTCCGCCCACCACGACGACATCGTAGTGCCATTCTCCTCTGGTGCGCTTCATGCCGCTAGCACCCTTCATCCTTCGTGACTTGTCTCTCGTCTTCGGCCGCGACCCAGCTCCCCTCGACGGTTGCTACCGACCTGCGTTCTGCGCAGCGAGCAACTCGGGCGGCCTCGACGGGCGGGCTCTCCTCACCCCCCCGAAGCAGGGTCAGTAGGCCCCGGCCGACGATCACCCCTGAGCGCAGGCTGCCGAGATAGTCGTCGGCGCCCGCAACCCGGCCGACTGCCCACACTCGACCGCCGAAACCCAAGACACGGCCCTCCTTCTCGAGTTCTGACAGCACGGAGGCACGAACAGTGTATTCGAGGCGACTGGCCGGCTCTTCGCTGCCCGCATCGATAGCCGGGTCGGCGGCCGCGTCGGCAGCTGGCTCGGCGGCGTCATTGACTACATCTGCGGCCAGACAATCCGTATTCACCGATGGCCTTACCATCATACTATCGCCGCCGCGGCCGGCGCCGCGCTCGGCAGGATGCCCCACGTAGAATTCCTGAGTCGCCACCCCATCGGGGAGAAGCACCGGTACGCGGAGGGGCACCGTCTCGGCTCCCGATCCGGTGGACGGTGCCTTCTGCCCCTCCTGAGCGCCCGCCGCTTCGATAACACCTCGCGGTGAAGCCGCAGGCGCCCTTGGGCAGATGGGGGTCACGTCGGAGAACACGGCTACCACGGGCTCGGATGATTCGGTCCAGTGGGGTGACGGCGGAAAATCGGCCGGCCATAGTCCCGCCGGTTCCATTTCATCGACGCCTGCCATGCAATCCGCGAAGCACCGCACGATTGTCCTCAGCGGCTCCCCAGCCTCCTCCGCCGCGGCCCCGGCGGATCCCCTCAGCAAGCTCCTTATCGGGACGGCGTGAGCGACCAGTTGTTGGTCGCCGGCGGCGGCAAGGGCCTCGGTCACAAACCGGCTGTCGGCACCATACCGGGCTCCCACACTGACCTCTGTTTCTCGAAATGACACCCCGGCTTCCCGCAGAGCTGCCTCCAGGGCAGTCGCCGGCACCTCTCCGTACTGCCCCCCCGCCATCTCCTGTTCGCCGATCCGCATGACCCCGCCCATTGCGAGACCGGTGGCCAGGACAACCAGCGGCGCAGCAAGAATCTCGCCGAAGACCGTCTCGATCTCCACTCCTACGGGCCCCCCGCGCCCGGGAGAGTCGATGACCCTGACATCGGTGACGAGCCCCTGCCGGAACTGGAGGCCGGGAATCAACTCCAGAGCCCGCTTCGTCTCGATGCTCACGGCTCTGCGGTCGACGATAAGCAGCGGTATGCCATCTTCAAGGATCGACGCTGCGTTCAGCCAGGCCGAGCACAGCGCCTCCGGGAGAGAGGAGAGCACCTGCACGATCTCGCGCCACTGCCCGGAGGCAGGCGCGACGGCCGGACCATGACCAGGTAGCCCTACGACGTCGAGGGCGCTGCTCACGACCATCACCCGCGCCCCGCCGACCGCCAGCGCGGAGGCGCAGGCGCAGCCGGATACCCCAGCGCCCACCACGATCACGTCGACGGTCTCAGGGCCGAGGGCACCGGCCTCAGTTTCGGGGACCTTAGAGCCACAGGCCTCAGCTCCGGGGCCCGTGGCGGCGGAGGCCTCAGCTCCGGAGAGGGCCGTCGTCGAGGGCGCCGGTGTAGTCCCTGTTCTCTTCACGCACCGCACCTACTTGCCCAGGCAGAAGCGGCTGAATATCTCGTCGAGCAGGTCGGGGGTAAGCTCTTCGCCCGTGATGCGACCCAAAGCCTGCACCGCAGCCCTGATGTCTTCGCAGACAAGCTCCTCGTCCCTGCTCCGGCCTACGCCCTCCAGCGCCGACCCGGTGCTCTCGAGAGCGTCTGCCACCAGACTGCGTTGCCTTTCTGTGGCCAAGATGGGTTCCTCGAGATGGATGCCCCTATCGCTGGTCACCACCCGCTGGATCATCTCCCGCAGCGCCTCCAGACCTTCGCCCGTGACGGACGACACAGCGCAGTACAGCCAACCGTGCTCGTCTCCCGGGCCCGCGGGCTCCGGCAACTGCAGCGGCAGACGCTCTCGAGTACGTCCGTCGACAAGGTCGCTCTTGCTCCCCACGATGATCGTGCGCTGCGGATCGAGCCGCTGTGCCAGTTCACCGTCGGTTGCATCCCACGGCTGCGCGAGGTCTATCACGGCCAGGACCAGATCGGCCAGCTCCATGGCCTGGAGCGACCGCTGCACTCCAAGCTGCTCCACGTGATCGCCCCCGCTGCGCATACCGGCGGTATCGACGAGATGGATGGGGATGCCCCCTATCTCCATCAGCTCTTCGACGGTGTCGCGGGTCGTCCCGGGAACATCCGACACGATGGCCCTCTCCCTCATGAGGAGCGCGTTCAGGAGAGAACTCTTGCCCACGTTCGGCTTGCCCACGATCGCCGTGCGCACACCCTGCTCGAGCACTCGGCCGAGAAAGGCCGTATCCAACAGCCGGACGAGATCTGCGGACGCCACGGACAGGCCTTCGCCGACCCGACCCCAGTCGAGTTCGTCGACGTCTTCGTCGGAAAAGTCCACAGTCGCTTCGATGGAGGCCAGTTGTCCCAGCAGCTCACGCCTCACCATCCTCAGCCTGTCGGACAGGCCCCCTTCGAGCTGGCGCAGGGAGGCGCGTAGGGCTCCCGAGCTCCTCGCAGCCACGATGGAGGCGACGCTCTCGGCCTGAGCGAGGTCGATGCGGCCGTTGAGGAAGGCACGCCGGGTGAACTCGCCCGGTTCGGCCAGTCGCGCTCCCAGCCGAACCAGCAGCCGCAGCACGGCGCGCTGCGCCACAGGCCCGCCGTGACAGTTGACCTCGACCACGTCCTCCCTGGTGTAGGTGCGCGGAGCCCGCATGACACCCACCAACACTTCGTCGATGGTCTCGCCGTCGACCGGGTCGACGATGCGGCCGTAGTGGATCACATGGGAATCATCGGGCAGGCGGGGAAGGCCGGCCGGCCGGAAGGCCTCGGCGACGATCGCCAGAGCTTGAGGTCCGCTCAAGCGTACGATGCCGATGGCCCCACGTCCGGTCGCCGTGGAGACCGCCACGATGGTGTCGTCACCCCAGGTCATGGCCTCATCGATGTGTGCTGCTTCTGGCGTCATTCGTGTCCCGGCGTCATGCGTGTCCTCGCTCGGCGGGCGGAGCGCCCCCGGCGGCGCTCCTCGACCCGTGCGCCGGAGGTCTGCTCAGCGAAGCGGCGAGATGATCACCGACCGGTTCGGCTCGCGCCCCTCGCTGGCGGTGGAGACATCGGAGCGACCCTTCAGCGTCAGATGGACGATCTTCCTCTCGGCCGGAGTCATGGGAGCAAGTTGGACCGGCCGACCGCGCTTCACCGCTTCCTGGGCCTTGCGGGTAGCTACGCGCTCTATCTGCAGCTGTCGGCGCTCCTTGTAACCTTCGGCATCGAGTTCGACGTGCTTGCGGGCGTGCATCCCCGGGAACACGGAGATGCTGGCCAAGTACTCCACCGCGTCGATGGTCTGGCCCCTCCGTCCGATGAGGATGCCCAAATCCTCGCCGGTGATCTCGGCGTGTAGTTCGTCCGGGCTCTCCGTGATGCGCACCTGCGCTTCCAGCCCCAGTTCGTTCAGGACCCGCTCGAGGAAGACCCGCAGACGAACGGCCGCGCCCTGGTCGGTCAGAGGAAGCAGTTCATCGAAGTCCTCGTCGTAGTCTTCCTCGTCCTCGGTATCGAGAAGCTCCTCGGGCTGCGTGTCGACTCCGGGTCCGAAGAAGTCCAGAGCCTCCTCTGTGAGCGCCACCTCTACCACGGCATCGACAGCACCCACGCCCATGAAACCTTCCTCGGGCGGGATGATGATGGTCACTTCATACTGATCCTCGGCGAGTTCACCGGGCGCGAAGTCAAGTTCCGCTAGGGCCCTCTGAATCGCCATTTCCACCGTCCGGCCGCTCGCTTTGGCCAGTTGTCGCTGTCCCCTGCTTCCCGGTTTCCTGGACACTGCTCTTGCCTCCACTCTTCCCCGCCGGCCTGCTACCCGATGAGGCCTGGGTAGGGGTCGTTTTCGCGGGGGTAGTCTTGCCGGCCGGGTTCTTCCCGGACGTAGTCTTCTGGGGGGTGGTCTTCGCGGGCGCGGTCTTGGTAGGGGTGGTCTTGGCAACCGCCTTCCCAGCGGGAGCCTTCCCAGCGGGAGCCTTCCCGGAGGGAGCCTTCCCAGTGGGGGCCTTCCCTGACGTGACCTTGCCTTGCCCCGACTTGCCAGAGGTCACCTTGGCAGGGGTCGTCTTGGCAGAGCCCCCGCCCGCGGTCACCGCCGCCACCGGAAACGGCATGGCCCTTTGGGCCACGTACTGCTGAGCGATGGTCCACAGGTTGGACGTGAACCAGTAGATCATGAGGCCGGCCGGCCACTTGCCGATGTACATGAAGATGCCGACCATGACAGGCATGAAGTAGGCGATCATCTTCTGCTGGCCCGCGCTGTTTCTGGACATCTGCCACGAAGCCACGAACTGGCTGCCGATGTACAGGAACATGAGGATGATGTCGAACTGGGTGATGTCCGGGATCCACAGCCAGCTCACGGGATAGTCGGGCGACCCGGGCGCGAACGCCCCGCTCGAGTTGAAGGGGCTCTCGGGATCGAACGGCATCCCCGCCGCTCTCAGCATGTAGTAGAGACCGAAGAACACGGGGAGTTGGAGGATCAGGGGCAAACAGGAGCCGAAGGGACTGACCTTGTTCTCCGAGTAGAACTCCATCGTCTTCTGGTTCAGGAGTTGGCGATCGTTCTTGTACTTCTCCTGCAACTCTTTGATCTGGGGGGCCAGCGCCTGCATGGCGCGCATGCTCTTGAGCTGCCTCCACGTCAGAGGGATCAGGATGATGCGGACGATGATGGTCAGCAACACGATCGCCCAGGACCAGTTGATGCCCAGGCTGGTGTGCAGGAAGTCGAGCAGCCAGTAGAAGGCGTTGCTTAGTGGCGCGATCAGGGACTCAAGCGAATCGAACATCTACTTGGGTCCTCCCTCACGGCGCGAACGGAAAAGGGTCTGCGCCTCCACCGGGTCATAGCCCCCGTAGCTGAGGGGATTACAGCGGAGGATCCTCCACCCGGCAAGCACGAGGCCGCGGAGGACGCCGTACTTGGTCAGCGCATCGACTGCGTACTGGGAGCAGGAAGGGTGATACTTGCAGGCGCGGGGCAGACCCGGTGAGATGAATATCTGGTAGCCGCGGATCATCCCCAGCAGCAGCATCTTGAGAGGATTGCGCAGCCCCACCGGCCGCTGCGACCGCGCGGGCTGCGCGGACCGGGCCGATGTCATTATCGCTACTGTCTCCGTGGTTCCTCCCGGGCACATACGAGGCCGGCCTTGCGGAAGACCTCCATCATCTTTGACTCCACCGCCCCGAAACCCTCTGAATCGAGCAGTTCCACCAGCGGAGTCCGGGCGATGAGCACGTAGTCCATGTTCTCCTTGAGAGACTGGGCGTGGGCCCGAAAGGCTTCTCGCAGGACACGTTTGATCCGGTTTCTGTCCACAGCATTACCTAGACGCTTGGACACTGAAAACCCCACCCGGGAACCGTCCCCAGGCTCAACAGGGCCTGCCGCGGAGCGCTCGAAATAGTATAGGACTAGATACCGGTTGGCAACCGACCGGCCCGCGCGATACACGCGGGCGAAGTCATCAGCTCGTGAGAGTCGGCCCCGCGACCGAATCACCAAAGGTTACGCTGAGAGGCGCTTGCGACCCTTGTCGCGCCGGCGCTTGAGGACTGCCCTCCCCGCGCGGGTACTCATGCGGACACGAAACCCGTGCGTCTTCTTGCGCTTGCGCTTGTTCGGCTGATACGTCCTCTTCACGTTCCCTCACTTATCCCGATAGGTCCGCGGGCCACTGCCGCACGCGTCCCCGTCTATCAAACGATCTTGGCACTGCATACATAAAGGGCAGCGAAGTATACAAGTGCGGAAACCTGGCGTCAAATGGCCGAGGCGGCACGCTGCACGAGTCGCCAAGGGGAGGCGGCCTCGGGCCGCCGCCCCTTGGCAGGGTCGCCCGCCCCGCTGTGCGCCCCAGGCGTCCCTCGCTCCCCAGTAGTCCACAGCGGCCGTTGACGACGCGCTGCGATCCCTCCCGCTATCCCCTGTTTTGTCCACAGTTTCCACAGGGGCCTGTGTACGCTCTCGGCAGGGCGTTGTGGATGCCCGCACCTCTCGCCCAACCCGGCGCCCGATAACACGCGGGAACCGCCTCGATGGGCCAGGGGGCCCGATTCGCCCCCCAGGCGCCGTCCTGACCCTGCCGGCAGCGGTGCGCGCCTCGGATCTCCGCTCCGGGCCCTGCCGATCTCCGGCAAGGGCGACACAGGAGGAGCCCTCCCGTCTACGAGCGTGCGACCCAGCAAGGCAGGCGGGGCGGGGCGGAACGAGTTTCCCCACTTTCAACAGAAAGTGTGCTGTATGCGGCCTTCTCGTTTCCTGTTTCTGCACGTTTTCCACAGCTGTGGACCGAGCTGTGGACTAAGACCAGGTTTTGCCTGCACAGAGCCGGTCTTATCGCCATGAAAGCCAGACGGTTCAGGAGCAGACCGAAAACAAAAAGGCGCTATTTCCATGGAGTAGCATCCTCCGGGCCTGTGGAAAATGGGGGAGAGCCTCGTTACAATGACAAGGCTTTCCGGAACCGACCTGAGGTCACCGCTGGGCCCGCATCGGCGATCCGCTGGGGAGATCATTTCCTGATCATGGCCAACGCACAGCCTACCCTTGGACACGAGGCGGAGACTCACGCCCAGCGTGAACCGGCGCGCATAGCCGTCTACTCCCAGCGTCAGTCGCCGCCCCGCATCGTCACAGTGCCCGTGGTGGGCCTTGGAGAGGACGGCACCTCCGCTCTTATCGACGAACTGACCGCCCAAGCCTACACGCTGGCGCGCGAGCAGGGTGGGCGCCTGCCGGCCGACCTTATTCGGGAACTGGTCGCCAATCTGGTGCACGCCTCCTTTGCCGAGGTGGTGATAACCATCCTCGATGGCGGCAACACGTTGCGTGTGAGCGACGGCGGCCCCGGTATCCCCGACAAGCAGGCGGCCGTCCGGGCCGGCTTCACCTCTGCCGACGGGACTGCCAAGCGCTATATCCGCGGGGTGGGCTCGGGCCTGGCGCTGGTGCAGGAGACGGTGACGGCCATGGACGGGGTTCTCGAGATCGAGGACAATCTCGGCAGGGGGACCGTGGTCACCGTGCGAGTGGCTCCACCGACCGAGAACGCGCTCGCGCCCGCGGGGCTCCCGGCCTATAATCTGGCCGAGCGTCAATTGAAGGCCCTCTTGCTCACGGTCGAACTGGCTCCCGTCGGTCCGACCCGCATCGCCCGGGAACTCGGCGTGTCGACCTCGTCCGCCTACCGGGATTTGATAGCGCTCGAGGAGGCGGGCCTTGTCGCATCCCAGGCCACAGGCCATCGCTCGGTCACGGAGGCGGGGCTGGCCCATCTGAACACTGTGTTGTAGCGGAAGAGGGGCATCTTGGACAAGACAGGCATCGATCCCATCTGGGGGCAGGCCCTCGAATTCATCGCGCAGCAGGTGAACGAGGGCACCTTCCGCATCTGGTTCGAGCCGACCGTGGGGCTGGGCTTCAGCGACGGTGTCTATTCCATCGGAGTGGCCTCCGAGTTCGCCAAAGACTGGATCGAGAACCGGTTCCAGGACACTATTAACGAGGCAGTTACCAGCGTCGTGGGCGAGCCGGTCCGCTGCGAGATCGTCGTATCACCCGAACTCTCGAGGGTCCTATTCCACGACGATGGCGGACGAGGTGGAGCCCAGAGCCAGACCTCCGCTCCGACCCAGGACCCCGGCGCCGGCCGGACGGAGACCGTTCCCAGCGGCGGGCAGACCCGCACAGGATCCGCCCCAGCCGGGCTCGATGGTCCGCTGAATTCGGGCAGCGGACTCCTCGACAAGTACACGTTCGACACCTTCGTCATCGGCCAGTCCAACCGCTTCGCACACGCAGCCGCCCTGGCCGCGGCGGAAACCCCGGGTACTCAATACAACCCCTTGTTCATCTACGGCGGCGTGGGTCTGGGCAAGACGCACCTGCTGCAGGCCGTGGGCTGGTACGTCCTTCGCCATAGTCCCGGTCTCAAGGTGCGCTACGTGACCCTCGAGACGTTCACCAACGATTTCATCAACTCCCTGCGCGTGGACAGCATCGAAGGCTTCAAGGCCAAATACCGGACCATCGACGTCCTCCTCATCGACGACATCCAGTTCCTTCAGAAGAAGGAGCAGACCCAGGAGGAGTTCTTCCACACCTTCAACACCCTGTATGACGCCCAGAAGCAGATCGTGATCACGTCCGACAGGCATCCGAAGGGCCTCCTCACGCTGGAAGACAGGCTTGTCTCCCGGTTCGAGTGGGGCCTTATCACCGACATCCAACCCCCCGACCTTGAGACCCGCGTGGCCATCCTACAGAAGAAGGTGCGGGCAGACGGCATACCTCTGGCCGACGACGATGTGCTGATGCTCATCGCCTCCCGGGTTCCCAGCAACATCCGCGAGCTCGAGGGTTGTCTTACGCGAGTCATGGCCTACGCGTCGTTCAACAAGCGCCCTGTCACCGTCGATCTGGCACGCGAAGTGCTCAAGGATATGCCCGAGACCGCCTTCACGCGCATCACCATCGACATGATCGTCTCGACGGTGGCCGACTTCACCGGGATATCGACCACGGAGATCATCGGCGACAAGAGAAGCCGCACCGTTGTCGAGGCCCGTCATCTTGCCATGTACCTGGCCCGCGAACTGACCGACGCCAGTCTGCCCAAGATCGGCGAGCGCATAGGCGGTCGGGACCACACCACGGTCATGTACGCCGTCGACAAGATCAACCGGCTCATCCAGGAAGACCGGGCCACATACAACCGAGTGCAGTCACTCACCAACAAAATAAAGAGTGCCCAGTGATCTTCGGCGGATACAACGACTCGCTTTCCACAGGTCCCCTGCCCATAACCCTGGGACTCGCTGTGGGCAAAGCCTTCCCTCTCACCTCCCCCGCCAATCGTTCCGCGCTATCCACACGACTCCCCAAGGTCTATGCACAACCAACCCGCACCCGTGGTCGGGTTGGACACCACCTCTTCGGTGTCTGTCCATCAGTTTTCAACATCGTTCACAAGGCCTATTACAACGGCTATCTTTCTTGTAGAAAAACAAGTAGTAATAGACGTGATGCTGCCCTACGCGCTTCGGTCAACGCCTACGCAGACGAGGAGTACCGATGAAGATCAAGACCACGAAGCAGGCGCTTGTCGAGTGCCTCGGGATAGCTAGTAAGGCAGTCTCCTCTCGCAGTTCCATCCAGGTGTTGTCGGGTGTCCTCATCGATGCTCGCGAGGACCAGGTGCTGCTTTCGGCCACCGACATGGAGATCTCCATCAAGGCTCCCTTGGCCGGCGAGGCGGAACAGCCGGGGTCGCTCGTCCTGCCCGCCCGTATAGCCACGGACATCGCGCGCAGTCTTCCTGTGGGTGACGTCGTTATCGAACAGCGCCCGGGGGAGACGCAGGTTGAGATCAGAGCGGGTGAATCCTTGTTCACACTCCACTCGCTACCTGCCGCCGACTTCCCCCAGTTGCCGGTGTTCTCAGCAGAAGGCTTCACGGTCGACAAGCCCGCGTTTATCGAGACGGTCGACCGGGTCGCAGCTTCCGCTTCCCGAGACGAGACCAGGCCCGTGCTCACCGGGGTCTTGATCCAGTTGACCAAGGGCTCTGTACGTATGGTGGCTACCGACAGCTACCGGCTGAGCGTCAAGGAGACAGCGGTGGAATCGTCGGTGACTGAGAGCCTTCAAGCCATCGTGCCGGCGCGGACCCTCCTGGAACTCTCGCGAATCGCGGGTGCGACCGCCGACTCGACCCTCACGGTGGTCCCCAGTGAGAACCAGATCCTGTTCCAGGTGGGCGGCATCTCTCTCATCTCCCGTCTCATCGATGGTCAGTTCCCCAACTACAAGCAACTCATCCCCGAATCCTTCGACTACGAGGTGGCGGTGGATCATGACGAGTTGCTCGAAGCCGTCCGGCGTATCGGGCTTCTGGCCCAGAAGAACGCACCGCTGCGGCTGCACTTCGCTGAGAACACCCTGACCGTATCGGCCGAGTCACAGGATGTGGGCAAGGCGCGCGAAGCGATGCCCGTGCAGTATTCCGGCGAGGAAGTGGAGATAGGCTTCAATCCGGAGTTTCTCGAAGCCGGAGTCGCCGCCATCAAGGAGTCCCCCGTCTACCTGCGCTTCATAAGTCCGTTGCGCCCCGGGCTGGTCAAGGGAGCCGGAGACGATTTCCTGTACTTGGTCATGCCTATCCGGCTGAACGACTAGGTCTCGGGGACAGGTGGCGGGCGGCAGTCCCAAACCTGGAGGAGACCGGTCGAGGAAGTCCGCGGCCCATGGGCCGGGCGCCGTGAAGGTCGACCTTCCCATCACCCTCGGCCAGTTCGTGAAGCTGGCGGGGCTGGCTGCGACCGGAGGAGACGCCAAAGTGCTGGTGGTCGGCGGCCAGGTCCGGGTGAACGGTGAAGTGGACACCCGGCGGGGACGCAAGCTCGCTTTCGGGGACGTGGTGGGGGTGGGAGATGAAAGAGCCACGGTCACCCCGAGGTTAGAGGGATGCCTGGCCGACGCTGCCGGCACACACCCTCCGGCCGAGGGCGATCCCGCCCGAGAATAGTCTCGTGCTGGTCCGTACCGCCACGTTGACCAATTTGCGGGCCCACTCTCATCTGCAGGTGGATCTCTCCTCCGGGCTGAACGTGCTCTCGGGTGCCAACGGGGCGGGGAAGACGACGGTGCTGGAGGCCTTGGCCCTCGTCCTTCAGGGGGGCGTTCTGCGGCCCGGTTCCATCCGCGATGTCATGAAGCGCGACGCGGACTTCCTGCGCGTCGAGTTGGTGCTCGCTCCGGCGAGCGGCGTGGAGGTCACGGCCACGGCGGCCTACACGCGCGGCGGCGAACGGAGGCTGACCGCCGACGGGGCGGAGCTGGAGGATTCCTCACGCTGGCGGGAGCTTGTGCCCGTGCGGACCTTCATCCCGGATGACCTGCGGCTCATCAAGGGTAGTCCGAGGCGCAGGAGAGAGTATCTGGACGCTCTGGCGGGAAGAGAAGACGTCAGCTACCGGGCGGCGCTCAGACAATACGAGGAAGCGCTCGCCCAACGCAACTCCCTCCTGCGCGCCCGTCATTTCGGCGTCGACGATGGGCAGTTCGTTCCCTGGGAGAAGATCCTGGCGGAGACGGGGTCTCTGCTCTCCGACCGGCGGGCGGCCTGCCTGCAGGGTTTCGTGGGTGTCTTCCAGCAGACGTACGCCGACCTCACGGGCGAACCTCCGGATTCCATCCGTTTGGTGTATCGCAGCAACGTGAGCGCTCTCGATGCGTCCGCGTACGAGATGCGCCTGGCGGAGATGCGCGATGCCGACCGGCAGCGGACCTTCACCCACCTCGGGCCTCATCGGGACGATCTACGGCTCGTCCGCCGGGGACTGGACATGCGGGACTGCGCGTCGCAGGGCGAGCAGCGGGCCGCCCTGCTCAGTCTGGTGCTGGCGGAGTGGGAACAGAGCGACAATGGACAGGCAGACCGGGCCGGTGGCGCGATGGCGGAAAGGCCGCTCCTCCTCCTCGACGACGTGATGAGTGAGCTCGACGAGGAACGCCGGCGTGCGCTCGTGGCGGTGATCGGACGAGGGGGGCAGACGCTGATCACCACCACCGACCTGCGCTACTTCACCCGGGAAGAGCTGCGTGCGGCTCACGTGGTAGAGCTTCCTCTCCAGACATGAGCGAGTCTCATCCCGACAGCGCCGACTTCGACCGTCTGGGCGACCTCCTGGGTGAGGCCGGCCTGCAGCCCGCCTCACCCAGGCCGGGGTCGACTAGCCCACCAACGGCCCCCGCGCCTCCGGCCCTTGCTGGGGCGTCTGGGTGCGAAGAGACGCCGGCGTCCGTGGTCTCGAGGGGGCCCGGGCCCGGGCTCGACGTCGACGAGGCGGGTCCGCAGCCGCAGACCCGGCGGCGCGCATCTTCATCGGGGCGGTTTCCCGGGCCGTCCCCGGGATCCCCGGGCGTCCCCGGGCGCCCCCGGGGGCAGGAGACGGGAAAAGTCTCTCCGACCGACACCGCCCGCAGGGTGGCAGAGGTGTGGGACGAGGCCGTCGGTCCGGAGATAGCCGCCAACGCCCGGCCGGTACAGCTCAGACAGGGACGCTTGGTGGTGTCGACGTCCTCCAGCGCTTGGGCGCAAACCCTGCAGTTCATGGGCGAGGCCGTCCGCGTACGGCTCAACGAGTCGCTGCAGACCGACGAGATACGTACGGTCTTCTTCCGGCATGCCGGTTGGGAGGCGCCGCCGGACCGGGGTCCTGCCGCCGTGCGGCCACGGGCATCACGCCGATCTCCCCGGCTGACGACGCCTCTTGCGAAGACGAGCGACGCCTGTGGAGAAGGCGCCACGACTGGAGGGGACGGCGTGATGCAGGACGGCGGCGCGACCGAGGGCGCGGCTTCGGTCAGCGTCTCAGCCGAGCGGGCAGCGTCGCCCGCTGATGGCCGCCTCGCAGAGGACTCCGTCGTAGAGGCCCCCCTGGCCGACACCGACCGGCGGGGCTTGACCGAGGAACAGCGGGCGGCTCTGGAGGGTGTTCGCGACCTCGAGGTCAGTCCGGAACTGCGGGAGATCATCGGTCGCGCCATGAAGGCCGCGTTCGTCCGCGAAGAGCGTCAATAGAGCCGCTGGCAGCGGACGCAAGCGGGGCGTCGGTGGGCCCCGTGTGGTATCATTTCCGCCAACACGGGCTGCCCTATCACGGTGATACGCCGGTCGTCTTCCCCGTTTCTTGGGAGCATCGCGCCTTTGGCCTGCACGGTCGTCGGCGCGCCTTTCGCAGGCGGTCCCGCCTCAGCGAAGCAGCCCGGGCACCACGGGACAGAGAGGTCGCACAGGTTTGGCAGAGCAGTCATACGACGCAGGTGACATCCAGGTACTGGAAGGTCTGGAGCCGGTTCGCAAGCGGCCGGGTATGTACATCGGGTCGACCGGGCACAGAGGCCTGCACCATCTCGTGTACGAGGTGGTCGACAACTCAGTAGACGAGGCTCTGGCCGGCTACTGCACCAGCATCGACATCACCATCTGCCCCGATTCGTCGGTGCGCGTCGTCGACAACGGCCGGGGCATCCCCGTTGGAATCATGCCCGAGCAGAACAACCGTCCTGCCGTCGAGATCGTCATGACCAAGCTCCACGCCGGCGGCAAGTTCGGCGGGCAGGGCTACAAGGTCTCGGGCGGACTGCACGGCGTGGGCGTCAGCGTGGTCAACGCCCTGTCCGAGTGGCTCGTCGTCGAGGTGTGCCGTGACGGTGAGCGCTACCGGCAGACCTACAACCGGGGCATACCCGTCACCGACTTGGAACCGATGGGTGAGTGCGGCGACCGGACGGGGACCACGGTGCACTACCTGGCCGACACGCAGATCTTCGACGATCTCGATTTCAACTTCAGCACGCTGGCCCAGAGGTTGCGGGAGGTCGCCTTCCTCAACCGCTCGCTCCGCATCACCCTCACCGACGAGCGCGAAAGCGCGGGCGAGGCCGATGCACTCGGCTCTCTCGACTCCACCCGTGAGTATCCGGCCTACGAGGCAGACGACGACGGGGACGGCGAAGGCGGCGACGAGAAGTCCGGCGGAGCGAAGGCCACCGCCAAGCCTGCCACGGGGGGCACTGCGATCGCGGCCTCCTCTTGCGCGACCGAGGGTGCCGGCGACGGGACTACGGCGGCCAAGACCTCGGCGGGCCCCCGCACCGTCGCCTACTGCTACGACGGCGGCATCGTGGATTTCGTCAAGCACATCAACACGCACAAGGACCCCATCCATCCCCGCATCATCCACTTCGAGGGCGAAGAGGCCGACTACTACGTCGAGCTGGCCATGCAGTGGAACGCCGGATACAACGACAATGTCTTCTCCTTCGCCAACAACATCAACACCCACGAGGGAGGCACACACCTCTCCGGATTCCGCGCCGCGCTCACCCGCAGCATCAACGACTACGCCCGCTCCAAGGGGTTCCTCAAGGAGAAAGAGGACAACCTCAGCGGCGAGGACGTGCGCGAGGGCTTGGTTGCCATCCTGAGCGTCAAGCTGCGCGAGCCGCAGTTCGAAGGCCAGACCAAGACCAAGCTGGGCAACTCCGAGATCCGGGGCTTCGTCGAGGGTGTGGTGGGTCAGAAGTTCGCCGAGTTCCTGGAGGAGAACCCCTCCGACGGCCGCCAGATCATCAGCAAGACCGTGCAGGCGGCCCACGCCCGCATGGCCGCCCGCAAGGCGCGGGACCTCACCCGACGCAAGAGCGTTCTGGAGAACACGACGCTCCCGGGCAAGCTGGCCGACTGCTCCATCCGCGACCCAGCCTCGTGCGAGCTCTACCTGGTAGAGGGCGACTCCGCCGGCGGTTCCGCCAAGCAGGCCCGCGACCGTAGTTTCCAGGCCATCCTGCCCCTGCGCGGCAAGATCATCAACGTGGAGAAGGCCCGTCTGAACAAGATCCTCTCCAACACCGAGATCCAGTCCATCATCAGCGCCTGCGGGACCAGCCTGGCCGAGGAGTTCGATCTCACCTCCGCCCGCTACCACAAGCTCATCATCATGACCGACGCCGACGTCGACGGGGCGCACATCCGCACCCTCATCCTCACTTTCCTGTTCCGCAACATGGTCGAGCTGATCGACGCCGGGTTCGTGTATATCGCCCAACCGCCGCTCTACCGGGTGACACAGAAGCGGCAGGACTACTACGCTTTCAACGACGCTCAACTGGAACAGCTCTTGGAGCGGATCGGGCGCACGGGGATCACCATGCAGCGCTTCAAGGGTCTGGGGGAGATGAACCCGGAGCAGCTCTGGGAGACCACCATGAACCCCGATAGGCGCACGCTGCTGCAGGTGACCGTGGACGACGCCGCCCTGGCCGACGAGGTCTTCACCACGCTCATGGGCGACAAGGTGGAGCCGCGACGCGATTTCATCACGGAGAACGCCCGCTACGTGAGGACGCTCGATGTCTAGCGGCAGCATGGAGACGCTCGAAGGGCGCATCGAGCAGATAGAGATCGCTGACGAGATGCGGGCCTCGTATCTCGACTACGCCATGAGCGTCATCGTGGGGCGCGCCCTGCCCGACGTTCGTGACGGTCTCAAGCCCGTGCACCGTCGCGTGCTCTTCGGCATGCACGACTCGGGCATGCAGCCCAACCGGCCCTATCGCAAGTGCGCCCGCATCGTGGGTGACGTCATGGGTAATTTCCACCCTCATGGCGACGCCTCCATCTACGATGCTTTGGTGCGTTTGGCGCAGACTTTCTCCATCCGTTACCTCTTGGTCGACGGCCATGGCAACTTCGGCTCGGTCGATGGCGACTCCGCCGCCGCCATGCGCTACACCGAATGCCGTCTGGCCCGCATCGCCACGGAGATGCTGCGCGACATCGACGCCGAGACGGTGGACTGGACTCCCAACTACGACGAGAGCCGCGAGGAGCCGATGGTGCTGCCCTCGCGTTTCCCCAACCTGCTCGTCAACGGCAGCTCGGGCATCGCCGTGGGCATGGCCACCAACATCCCGCCGCACAACCTGCGCGAGGCCATCGCGGCCACCGTCGCCCTCATCGACGATCCGTCGCTCTCCAGTGTCGGTCTCATGCGCTACCTGAAGGGGCCCGACTTCCCCACCGGTGGTCTCATCCTGGGCAGCTCCGGCATCCGCGAGGGCTACGAGACCGGCCGCGGACGCGTGATCGTGCGGGCCAAAGCCCACTCCGAGCCTATCAAGCAGGGCAAGACGGCCATCATAGTCACCGAGATCCCCTATCAGGTGAACAAGGCCCAGCTGATCCTGAAGATGGCCGAGTTGGTGCGCGACAAGACCATCACCGAGATCTCCGACCTGCGCGACGAGTCCGACCGTTCGGGCATGCGCATAGTCATCGAACTGAAGCGCGAGGCCGTGCCCAAGGTGGTGCTGAACAAGCTCTACAAGCACACGGCTATGCAGACCACCTTCGGCATGAATATGCTCGCGCTGGCCGACGGTGTCCCCAAGACGCTCTCCCTTCGCGATATCCTCCGTCACTACGTGGCGCACCAGAGAGACGTGATCGTCCGCCGCACCCGCTTCGAGCTCGACAAGGCCAAGAAGCGGGCCCACATTCTGGAAGGCCTGCTGATCGCCATCTCCAATCTGGACGAGGTCATCCGCGTCATCCGCTCCAGCGAGGACACCGAGGCCGCCAAGATGGGCCTCATAGATCGCTTCGGCTTGAGCGAGGAGCAGGCCCAGGCCATCGTCGACCTGCGGCTCCGCAACCTCACCGCTCTCGAGCGTCACAAGATCGAGGAAGAGCACCGCGATCTCATGGAGCGCATCGCCTACCTCGAGAGCCTTCTGGCCAATGAGGGCCTCATCAACGAGGTCATCAAAGAAGAACTCCTCGAGATACAGCAGATGTACGGCGACGATCGCCGCACCGAGATCCTGCCCTCCGAGGACGAGATCGACATCGAGGACATGATCGCGATCGAGGAGATGGCTATCTCCATCACCGCCTCCGGCTACGTGAAGCGCTTGCCCGTCTCCACCTATAGGCTTCAGCATCGGGGTGGGATCGGAGTCATGGGCATGGACCTCAAAGAGGGCGACTACATCGAGCACCTCTTCATCACCACCACGCACCACTTCCTGCTCTTCATCACTTCCCGGGGCAAGATCTACCGGCAGAAGGTGCACGAGCTTCCGCTGGGGAGCCGGCAGAGCAAGGGACGCCATGTCGCGAACCTGCTGCCCCTGGCCCAGGGCGAGCAGATCAAGGCGGTCATCGCCACCAAGGACTACACCGACGCCAAATACCTGTGCTTCGCCACCCAGCGGGGCATCGTCAAGAAGACGCGCTTCCTGGACTATGCGACCACCCTGCGGGCCGACGGCATCATCGCCATCAACCTCGACGACGACGACGAGCTCGTGGCCGTGCGCAAGACCAGCGGGCACGACGACCTCATCCTCGTCTCCAGCGAAGGCAAGGCCATCCGCTTCCACGAGTACGACGTCCGCCCCACCGGCCGTAACACCATGGGCGTGCAGGGCATGCGCATCCCTCACGGGCACGTGCTCGTGGGCATGGCTGTGGCCGAAGACGACGCCGACATCTTCTGCTGCACCAGCGGGGGGTACGGCAAACGTACGCCCACCTCCAGCTATCCCTCACAGAAGCGGGGTGGCCAGGGCGTTCTCACCATCAAGGACAGCTCCGACCGCGGCGACCTCATCGGGGTGACGTCGGTGCGCGACAACCACGAGCTGATGCTTATCAGCCAGGACGGCACCGTCATCCGCGTACCCGTGCAGAGCGTGCGCACCACGGGGCGCAACACCATGGGCGTGCGGGTGATGCACCTGCGCGATGCCGACAAGGTATCGAGCATGGCTCGTCTGGTGGCGGGCTCGGTCAATGGCAGCGCGGTGGCGGCGGAAGAAGACGGGGGCGACGCTCTCAGCGCCGGCGCGTCGGCTGTGCTCGTGGGCATGGAGCCGGGAGAGATCCTGGAAGCGGACGACGACCTGGACCTAGGCGACGACCTGGATGAAGGCGACGATCTGGATATCGACGACGACACCGGCGAGGAGCCTGACGAGCAGGACGACCTGGACTAGGGCGAGCTGTGGCACGGGGTGCCGGCCGGTGCGACCTGGAACACGGGCCTTATGCAGAGGCTGTATCATTCGTGTGCACGAACACGTGCTCGGTCGTAGCTCAGACCTTAGGAGTGCATAGATGTTTCTCTGGTACTGGTCGCTGATCCTGCTGGTGCCGGCCCTTGCCCTGGGGATCTATGCCCAGGTGAAGGTGAAGTCCAGCTTCAACCGTTACTCGCAGATCCCGTCCGCCCGGGGCCTCACGGGCGCGCAAGGAGCGCGCCTGCTGCTCGATTCCGCCGGTCTCTCCGCTGTGGGCGTGAGCGTGGCCGGTGGCCGGCTTTCGGATCATTACGACCCCCGCTCCCGCTCGCTCACCTTGAGTCCTGATGTCGGCAACAGCAACTCTTTGGCCGCGCTCGGCGTCGCCGCCCACGAGGTGGGCCACGCCATGCAGCACGCTACCGGGTACCTCCCCTTCCGGCTGCGCAGCAGTCTCGTGCCGGTGGCGAACATCGGGACCAACCTGGGCTTCATCCTGTTCTTTGTGGGGCTGTTCTTCTTCCGCAACAACTTCATGATGAACGTGGGGATCGTGCTCTACGCGGCCGCCGTGCTCTTCACCGTGGTGACTCTGCCTGTGGAATTGAACGCGTCTCGGCTGGCGATGGCTCAGCTTTCTGACAGGAGTATCCTCGTCGCCGACGAATTGGCAGGGGCGAAGAAAGTCTTGAGCGCCGCAGCGCTCACCTACGTCGCCGCGGCCTTGATGGCCATCCTGCAGCTGGTGCGGCTTATCCTCATAAGCCGGCGTTCTTAGCCGCAGAGCCCGGTTCCACAGGCGCGGTCGGATGGCGGATGCCGCCGCACGTGTGTTGCGCCGACGGTGGTGGACCAAAGGGAGGCCTTGTGTCCGTACCCCGGATCATGCTGGTCCCGACGCATTCGACGGGCTTGGCCAACGCCGTCGCTTCGGCCGTGGCGGAGCTGGCGACCGCGCAGGGTCAGCGTGTGCGCTATCACCACCTGGGCCCGCTTCCAGCAGCGTCCTCCTGGGATCGCTGGGAGGGAGCCGCCTTCCTCGACCCGGCGCTGTACGACTCGGAATCTCTGGTCGCTCTGTACGATGTGGCCACGCGGGGAGCCGACCTCTCCCTGCTCTCCTCGAGCACGGGGGTCCTGGACCGGCGGGAAGGAGCCGGGTGGGCGCCCACCGAAGTCGCCATCCTCCTCGACTGCCCCGTGGTGGTGGTCATGGACTGCCGCGGATGGGGCTCCGCCCTCCGGGCCCTACTGGGGGGGCTGAAGACCGAACTCGCCGATGTCAACCTGGCGGGTGTACTGCTGTCGGGGCTGGCGGACGCCGAGCAGTGCGACGTGCTGCGGGGAGCATGCCGGGCGCAGGGCGTGCCCGTCGTCGGTTGCCTGATGCACTCGGAGGGGCCGGGCTGGGAGGCGATGGCTCCGGGACCCTGGGGGCTACCACTGGAGGCGTCATTTCTCGAGGGAGTGGCCCGCCAAGTGGACATCTCTGAGCTACAGACCCTGGCCGGGCAGCGGGGGTTTCTCTCTCCCCAGACGTGGTTGACCGATCGCGGAGGGGGCGGACCCCTCGTGCTGGTGGCCGGTGGTCGGGGGTTCACCCCCTGGAGTCGGGATTCCATCGAGGTGTTGCGCTCCGCCGGAGCCCGCGTGCAGCGTCTCGACCTTATTGAAGACGAAGCTCTGCCTCCAGATACCAGCGGCCTCATCTTGGCCGGGACCATCTGGCCCGCCGACCTGACCTCGTTGGCCGCCAACCACGCGCTCATACGCGATATCCGGCAGCGGGTCGAGGAGGGACTGCCCACGGTCGCCCTCGGCGGCGGCATGCTCTACCTGCTGGAGAAGGTGCAGGACTCGCTGGGGCGGACGGCGATGCTGAGCGGGATCCTGCCTCAGCACGGCGAGATCCTCTGGGATCTGGAGAGCGCCGCCTACGTGCGCGTCACGGTGCAGCGCGACAACGTGCTTTCTCGGCCGGCGACGGGCCGACCGGGTGGGTGGGCACCGAATTCGAGATGCCGCGGCCATCTCGGGAGGGTGACGCACCGTTCAGCATTCGGCCGGCGGGCGCGGCGCATGGCGTCCCCGACGGTGCCATGACCGACACGCTCCTGTGTTCGCGGGCGTTCGTCCATCTGGCGGGCGTGCCGGATCGTGGGGACAGGTTCGTCCGCCGCTGCGCGCGCTACTCCGCCGAACACAACGGCCGCGTCTCCGGGTAACATACCGCTGCAGCACTGTCGAGCCCGATCGTCGTGGAGCCGGCCGACCGGCGCCAAGGAGGACATCCCGTGTCTACCCCCGCCACCGACCCGGTCGTCAAGCAGTACCGGGAACAGATTTCCGACAACGACCTCAAGATACTCGAGGCCCTGAACAAGCGGGTCAAGCTGGTGAAAAGCCTCAAAGACTACAAAGACGCGCACGGCTTGAGCTTCTACGACCCCGCTCAGGAAGACTGGGTGGTCACCTACCTGTGCCGCGCCAACCGGGGACCGCTCTCCAACGAGGGTCTGCGCGAGGTCTACACGGTCATCCTGGAGGTAGCCAAGAGGGACGCTGCCGCGGCGGGGCTGAAAAAGGACGAGTGACCCGCACCGCGCTGCTGGAGAGGGATGCCTCTCCCCCGCGGTCTCAGAAGTCCTCGGGTGAGACCTCGTCGAGGAACTCCTGAACTCCTTGACTATGTCTTCTACGTCGCCCACTTCCTGCTCGAACTCGATGCCGTTCGTCTCCAACAACTCGGTGGAGACGAAGATGGGAGCTTCGGTGCGCACCGCCAAGGCGATGGCATCGGACGGGCGCGAATCTACCTGTATCTCCTCGCCGGCCGCGTCGAGTTGGAGGACTGCGTAAAAGGTGTTCTCGCGGAGTTCGGTGACGAGGACCCGGGCGACGCTGGCGGAGAGGTGCTCCACCACGGAGGCCAGCAGGTCGTGGGTCATGGGGCGAGGCAGTTCCGCCTTTTGCAGCTTCATGAGGATGGCGGCGGCTTCCGGATGGCCGATCCATATGGGCAGGAAGCGATTCTTGCCCTCGACCTTCAGGAGGACGATGGGCTGCTTGCTCGCGACATCGAAACTGATGCCGTAGACCTCCACTTTGTCGAAGCCCTGCATGGTACTCCTCGCTTGTCTGGTCCTCTCTAGCTTACCCCGCCCGGGCTGCAGAGAAAACGCCAGATGGCCCTCCGTGGGTGCCTTCCACGGCTCCCAGCTTTCCTTGACATCAGTGGGAATGCCGGTAAACTTGCCGCTCGTGGGCCTATAGCTCAGTTGGTTAGAGCGCACCCCTGATAAGGGTGAGGTCAGTGGTTCGAATCCACTTAGGCCCACCATCGACCCCGTCTGGTACTGCCCCGGCCCACACGTCTCGGACCATCGCTCGTGGGGGATTAGCTCAGTTGGGAGAGCGCCGCCTTTGCACGGCGGAGGTCGCCGGTTCGACCCCGGTATCCTCCACTTTGGCAGTAACATCGGAGGTCACGTCATCGAAGTCACGGGAGGATCTAAGTTGATCGTCAGTCGCATCCTCGTCGCTTCTGACGGCACCGACGTGTCGTTGCGGGGTGTGACGGCAGCAGCCGACTTGGCCACGCGCTACGGGGCGGAACTCATCCTGATGACGGCGGTGCCCATCCCCCAGCACGTGGTGACGGCGGCCAAGCTGCACGGGCAGACGGTCGAGCAATACGTCGAACGTATGGCGGATGAGGCCCTGGGCACGAGCGTAGCCTTTCTGAAAGAGCAGGGAGTCGGTGCCGAGGTCAAGGTAGCCATCGGTAACCCCGCCGAGACCGTGGTCGCCGAGGCGGCCGCCAGTCGCGCGGATCTGGTGGTCATGGGTCGCAGAGGCCGTGTCGAGCCGAAGGACCTCGTTCTGGGCAGCGTCAGCGACCGCGTGGCCCGCAACATCGCGGTGCCCATCCTGCTCGTTCCCTGAGGCACGTCCGGGCACTAACAGACCCTTCCGCTCCCTCCGCGATCCTTCTTATCGTCTGAGCGAAATCTGAGCCCCAGTTGGTCGTACGACCCGCCACGCCCCCGTCACGCGTCTTCATACTCCACCAGCGGATTTCTGCGCCGCTTTTCCGCTCTTAGGGAATATTCGCATTTCAGAAAGAATCTTTAGCAACACCTATTGCAAAACGGGGTGCGCTCTCTTACACTGATAGTGAAGTTATGACAAGTGAGCGCACAGCACCCCGCACGCGCATCACCGAGCAACACAAGGCTCGGTTCAGGCTCCCAATCCTTGCCCTTCTCACCATCGTTCTTCCCGGCATGATCGGTGTGCGTTCTACCGCCGTGTGGGTGGTCTATGCCGCGTTCGTGACGTTGTACTCCTTCTGGGCTCTGCGTCTCACCGCCACTTATTCGCAGGACAGGCGGTTGGGCTTCCTTCTGTGCCTCACCGACGCCGTGGTGCTACTTCCGCTGCTCGTGTGGACCTCCGACCTGAGCCTCCGCGCTCTCATCGTGCTCGTCTTTGGCGCCGGGATGGGCATCACATACGCCGCCGACCGGGGTCACGCCCCACGTAAGACCAACGCCCTGGCGCCTGCCTGCGGACAGAGAGACCAGGGAGGGAGGGCCGGCGTCCTCAGTCCCCAGATGGTGCTGGAGCGCGCCGTGCGTGCGCGCTTGAGTCGCTTCACGATCGACGGGAGTCGCTTCTGTCTCGTCGTGCTCCGCGTCCTCCGCTACGATGAGGCCGTCGCCTATTACGGGTCCGAGTCGGCGGCACGCATGCTGGCGGCCGTGGGCCGGCGGGGCGCACGCCATCTGGGACCCGAGGCGGACCTGTTCTACCTCGGGCCACGGTCGCGTGGCCTTCCTGTTCGAGGTGGAGGACGCGCCCTCGCGCTCGCGGGCCCTGTCCGGCGACTGGAACGAGCCCTACGACGTGGAGGGCATGGCCATGAGGTTGGGCCGGAAGACCTGCGAGCATCTGATCGAAGGTCGCCGAGTGGAGTGCGTCGTGGGATGGGCGTCCGCCCCGGCGGACGGTCTCAATGCGGACGATCTCCTCTATGCGGCGGAGAACGGTACCCGCAGCACCGAGGCCTTCCGTCGTGTGAGCGGTTCTCGCCTGGCCGTCCGGGTGGTCCCTTCCTCCGGCTCTGGATCCAGGCGCGTCGCGGCGGCGGTGCCTGACGAGGCGCGAACGGCGGTGGGCTGATCCCAGAGCCCATCTAGAGACACCCTCCCCCTCCCCCAGACGTCGTGGGGTGCCTGCTTTTTGGGCAGGGCCCCATGATGTCTGGGGCTAGAACGGCTGTGGTACAGTTCCCCGCATGGATACACGCATCGACCGCTCCACCCTCCTCACCAAGACCATCGGAGTGCTCATGGGCGGGCTGTCCGGCGAGAGGGAGATCTCCCTACTCTCGGGACGGAACTGTCTCCGGGCCCTGCAGTCTCGCGGCTTCCGCGCCGTGCCTATCGACGCTGTGCGTGACGTGGCCCAGCGGCTCGACGAAGAAGGCATCGAGGTGGCCTTCCTGGCCCTGCACGGCCGCTACGGGGAGGACGGCACCATCCAGGGGCTCCTGGAGATGATGGGCATCCCCTATACGGGCTCGGGAGTCCTGGCCTCCGCCCTGGGGATGAACAAGACGGCCGCCAAGAAGGTGGCGCGGGGAAGCGGCATTCCCACCCCCGACTATTGCGAGATCGTCCCCGACGAAAATCCGCGGTCGGCGGCGGCCCGTATCAAGGACGAGCTTGGCTGCCCGGTGATGCTCAAGCCCGTGGAAGAGGGTTCGAGCCTGGGAGTCTTCAAGTGCAAAGACGATAGGGAGCTACTGGGAGCCATCGGGCACGGTCAGGCTGAGTTCGGAGCCATGTTCGCGGAGCGTTTCGTCCCGGGCACGGAGATCACGGTCGGGGTGCTGGAACGAGAGGGAGCAGCGGAGGCGCTGCCCATCCTCGAGCTGGTGCCCAAGAACGATTTCTACGACTTCGAGGCCAAGTACACCGAAGGCCTGACGGAGTTCATCCTCCCGGCACGACTCGAGCCGAGGGTGTACGCCGAAGCCCAGCAAGTGGCCCTGGCCGCGTTCGCCGCTATCGGCTGCCGGGGCTATGCCCGTGTCGACATCATGGTCGATGGGGAGGGGAGACCCTGGTTTATCGAGGTGAACACTCTGCCGGGCATGACCGAACTCTCCGACCTGCCCGCCCAGGCCCAAGCGGCCGGGATCTCCTATGAAGAGCTGGTGGAGACCATCCTCCTCACCGCCGTTGCCTGACTCAGTCGCCGGCGGCCTGAAGGATCTGCAGGCGGGGGGCGGCTCGCCCGACGCCTCGGAGGGGTCCGGCGGCGCTATCGTCGACGCGCACGTGCACGTATTCCCGCCCGAACTGATACGCGACCGGGCTTCGTTCCTCGACCGGGATCCGTGGTTCGCATCCCTCTACGCCTCGCCGGGTGCCACCATGGCCACGGCTGAGGATGTCGTCGCAGCCATGGACGCCGACGGCGTGGGAACAGCCGTGGTGTTCGGCTTCGCCTTCCGGGACCAGGGCCTGTGCCGCCTGACGAACGACTACGTGCTCGAGGCGGTGAAGACCCATCCCGGACGTATCGTGGGCCTCTGCTGCGTGTCCCCGGAGATGCCGGGGGCGGTGGCCGAGTTGGAGCGCTGCCTGGACTCCGGCCTGAGAGGCTGCGGCGAGCTGGCTCCCGACGGCCAGGGCTTCGCGGCCCATTGGATCGGGGCGGCCGGTGGGGGCGCCGGCGCGGCCTCGCGGCCCGCCGGCGCCCCGGCAGGACCGGGGGCCCACTCTCGACCCGGGGTCACGGACGTGGCTGCCTGTCTCGCCGAGCGGGACCTCCCGCTCCTCATCCACAGCAACGAGCCGGTGGGACACGGCTATGCCGGCAAGGGGCGCTTCACCCCCGAGGCCTGCTTCGCCTTCGCTTCGGCCCACCCGGACCTCACCATCGTCTTCGCCCACATGGGGGGCGGACTTTTCCTTTACGAACTGATGCCCGAGGTGCGACAGGCGCTCGCCCGCGTCTACTACGACACCACCGCCGTGCCCTACCTATACGATCCAGAGGTGTACGAGGTGGCCGTCGCCTGCGCGGGCGCCGGGAAGTTCCTTTTCGGGAGCGATTTCCCACTCCTGCCCCCAAGAAGGTACCGGGAGGGGTTGGGTCGGTTGGACGCGGTCTCCCGAGCGGCGGTCCTGGGCGAAAACGCAAGAAAGGTATTCCGCCTGTGAACCAAGACGCCGACCACAGCCTGGGACGAAGCGTCGACCACGACGCCGACCACAGCGCCGACCTGCGCCGGCTGCTCGAGAGCCTCGTGGCCGGCGACACCGGTCTGGAGGACGCGCTTCAACGGCTCAGATTGTTGCAGGTCGCCCAACTGGGGGACTTCGCGCGCCTCGACACCCATCGCGACCTGCGCAAGGGCGTACCGGAAGTCGTCTACGCGAAGCGGAAGTCCGACGCCGCGCTGGAGGCCATCGTGCGTCGCTTTCTGGCCGATCGGGGGCTTGCGCTTGTGAGCCGTCTGGAGTCCTCCCGAGCGGAGCGGCTGCGCGCCGCCCTCTGCGGCCCGGAGACCGACGGCGCGGGTCGCGACACGGCTGAGGGAGCGGTCTCCGCTGCGGCGGAGGCCTGCGGTGCCGCGGCGGGCCCGGGCGGGCCGATCATCCCCGGTCTCGTCTTCGTCTACGATGCTGATGCCGCCACCCTTGCGGCCCGCACTCCCACCTACCGCGGACCCGAGGAGTGGGGCTGCGTGGGCCTACTCACCGCGGGCACCTCGGACATACCCGTGGCCGAGGAGGCCGCGCTCGTCATCGAACACATGGGCTGCAAGATAGAGCGGGGCTACGACGTGGGGGTGGCCGGGCTGCACCGCCTGCTGGCGCCGCTGACCCGCATCATCGAGGCCGATGCCGACGTGCTCGTGGTGGTGGCGGGCATGGAAGGTGCCCTGCCGTCGGTGGTTGCCGGGCTGGTCGACATCCCCGTCATCGGGGTACCAACCTCGACGGGATACGGTCTGGGCGGCGATGGGACGGCTGCGCTCTGCTCCATACTGCAGAGCTGCTCGCCCGGGATAGTGGCCGTGAACATCGACAACGGAGTGGGTGCCGGCGCCGCCGCGGCGCTGATCGCCCGCCGCCGGCCGCGCTGACGGGCCCCTGGGACTTGGCGTCGCTACTGGGCGCGCCGCTGCTGCCCGTCAGGCCGCATGGCTTCAGCCGAGCAGGAAAGGCTGGGGCGCTTCCGACCGCAGCCCGAAGCGGTGCTCCAGTTGGTCCACGATGCGCACGGCGGCTCTCCCGTCCCCGTAGGGGTTTATGGCGTTGGCCATGCTCTCGTAGGCTTCTCTGTCCGTAAGCAGGAGTAGAAGTTCCCGGGATATGACGGCATCGTCGGTGCCGACCAGGCGAGCCGTACCCGCCGCGATCCCCTCGGGGCGCTCGGTGGTGTCGCGCATCACGAGGACGGGCTTGCCGAGCGTGGGCGCCTCCTCCTGGATGCCTCCCGAGTCGGTGATGACCACGTCCACGGTCTTCATGAGGTGCACGAACGGTCCGTAGGGCAGGGGCTCGGAGAAGACCACCTGCGAGAGGTCTCCGAGAGCTTCGCGGAAGGTCTTGCGCACCACGGGGTTGAGGTGGATGGGGAAGATGAACGTCGCCTCCGGAAGCTCGGCGCACACCCGTTTGATGGCCAGCGCCACTCTCTCCATGGGCGTCGCCCCAACTCTCCCGTCGGTGGACCGTGACCAGGACCTTGGGGCCCGGGCGCTCCAGCGCCCGGGCCACGCCGGGCTCCCAGGCGGGCGGGCGTGTCGAGGCGGTGACCAGCAGGGCGTCGATGACCGTGTTCCCGGTGACCAGGATCCGCTCCGGGTCGACCCCTTCCCGCAGGAGCGCCGCCTCGGCAGCTGGCGTCGGAGCGTAGAAGACCTCGGTCAGACGGTCCGCCAGGCGCCGGTTCATCTCCTCCGGGAACGGGCTGTAGATGTTGTCGGTGCGCAAGCCCGCCTCCACGTGGGCGACGGGGATCATGCGGTAGAACGCGGCCAGAGCCGCGGCGAAGGTGGTGGTGGTGTCGCCGTGCACCATGACCAGGTCGGGCTTCGTCTCTTCCAGCAAGGGGTCGATGCCGTTGAGGACCGCCGAAGTGATGTGCCCCAGGGTCTGGCGCTCGCGCATGATCTTGAGGTCGTGGTCCACGGGGAGGGAGAAGGCCTCGATGACCTGATCGAGCATCTCCCGGTGCTGCCCGGTCAGGCAGGTGATCACGCGGAACACGCCCCGGCGCTGGAGTTCCAGCACCACCGGGCGCCATCTTGATAGCCTCCGGCCGGGTACCGAAGGTCACGAACACAGTATGGTCAGGCACGCTAGGTAAGGGCTCCTTGTCTCTGTAAGTTCCGTCCGCACGACGCTGGGCGTCCAGGTAGGCCGGCTGCACCCCTTGCCAGATGCACAGGGCCGCCGCGATGCCTGCGGCCTGTCCCAGCGCCATGGACACGGGCGATATCCGCGTCGAGCCGAGCACCTCGTGGGTGACGGAGATGCAGCGGCCAGCCATCAGCAGGTTGTCCACATCCTGCGCCACGATGCAGCGATAGGGGATACCGTACCAGTCCCCGGCGCTCAGGTACACGGATTGGACGATGCCCACCTTCCCGTCGCGATGCAGATCGACGGGATAGTAGCCGCGGGCGATGGAGTCGGCCGGCTTGAGGGCCTTCTGCATGTCGCGTGGCCGACAGCTGGTAGTAGCCCGTGAGGCGCCGCCCCTCTCGCAGGTAGGGCCGGTCGGCCGTCCGCACGATGCGGGAGCCTTCGAAGCCGGGTACGTGATCATACAAGGCCTGATGGATCTGGCGATTCTGCCGCTCGAGCTCCGCCACGATCTCCGAGAGGGCGCCGGGCCGCAGATGGTCCCCGTACGTCTCGCTGCCCGAGATCGAGACCATGTTGGGCCACATGTTGCGGTCGATGAGGAGGCCCTCTTGCGGTGAGCCTTCCACCTCCCCCGAGCTGCGCAGATCGCGCATGAAGCTGCGCAGGCCGACCACCCGATAGGTCTCCACCTGGCTGCCCTCGGCGCGAGCGTATTCGGCCAGGCGTTCGAAATCGACCGGCGCCACGCAGAAGATGAGAGTCTGGCCCTGGATGGAGCCTTCGTCGCGGTCGCCCAGCCAGTAGCTGCAACCGGCCATGTGTCCCAGGTTGCCGTCCCCGGTGCAATCGATGAACAAGGGAGCGCTCACCTGGACGAGGGAACCGTGCTCGCGAGCCCACACCGACGTGATTCGCCGGTCGGACACCTCCGCCCATGTCACCTTACTGCCGAAGCGGACGTCGACCCCGGCTTCGTGGGCAAGAGAGAGCGCCATGGTGCGCAGGGCGTCGGCATCGCAGGGGGTGGTGAAATGGGTGGCGGGCCCGGGGAAGCGGGCGTCGCCCTGCTGCTCCAGCCTGAGGATAAGGTCGGCGAACCACCCGCCGACCATCAACTCTCCGCCCCAGGCCACCCGATCGAGGCTGACCAAGCCGCGGGTGACGTTGCCTCCCAGCACCGAGGACTCCTCGAGCAAGACGGTGCGCGCTCCCATACCCGCCGCCACCGTAGCCGCGCTCATCCCCGCCGCTCCCCCCCCGACCACGCATACGTCGGCCTCCAACGCGGCCAGAGGGGCATCTGCCCCGGGGTACTTCGCCAACTGAGGGGGCTGGTAGGCGGTGGTCTCCGGGCCCGGCGCGACACCGACGGTCGTCAAGGTGGGCTCTTCCAGACGTCGCGCGGTCTCCGCAGGTCCCGCCAGGTGTGGGACGGTCCCCGTCGGGCCTGCCAGAGACGTTCCTTCGGGGGCGTAACCCAAGGCCCCGCCCAAGAGGAGGCCCAAGCCCGGCCGCGCCTGTCAACCCCAGGAACTGGCGCCGCGTGGTGAGCGGTGGTTCCCCCTCGAGCGGTGGTTCCCGCGGCTCGATGCGATCGGTGGTGGTGTCGTCACTCTCTGGCATCGCGTCCCTGGACTCTAGACTACCCCGCCACCCTCGGCAAGACCATATGCTGCGCTGTTGAGCGAGCAACACCCCGCGCGCGGGGCTTCACTCGGCTACCGAGTGGGCATTCAACAGGCTATTCCGATAGAATTCCGCAGATTCGCACGCATTGAAACAAGATACGAAGGATGGTTGGCGATGAGCCGCTTTCTCGATGAGCGGGGACGCATCTTCGGAAAGGTGAACGTCGTCGACATCTTGGTGCTGCTGGTGATCGTGGCGGTGATCGTCTTCGCCGTCATGCGTCTGACGGGCAGCAGTTCGGTGACGGTGCCCGTGGCGGTTGTCTACACCGTGGAGGAGGTACGCGCTCCCACCGTAGAGGCCATCATGGCCCAGCTGGAGAAGGGTGGGATCGTGACCGACGAAGGAGGCACGGTCCTGGGGCGGATGCAGGACGCGGAGGTCATCCCGACCCAAGAGGAGCACCTGACCTCACTCGACCAACTCGAGAAGTTCGATTCTCCCATCTTGTCCAACATCGACATCACGGTCGTGGGGAAAGGCAATGTCTCCAACGGTACCGTGCGCATCGGCAGTGTTCCGCTGCTCGTGGGCGGGAAGATCACCATCAGGGGCCCGAGCTACGAAGTCCAGACCACCATCACGTTCGTCGGTGACCCGGACGAGGTGCCCGAGTAGCGCGGCCACTCCCAGCGAAGGCCGGGTCATGACGAGGTCTCAGAGCGTGAGGGTGATCGAATCATCCCTGTCATACCGGGGCGGTAGGTGGACCCTGTCCTGGCTGGCTGCCGCCGGTCGCAACTCCGTCGTCGGCCGTTTCCTCATCGCCCTCGGCGCAGCTCTCCGCAGCGCAGGCGGCGAAAGCGTCGTCTTCGGCTTGGCGGGCACCCGCTCCCGCCCGCTCGGCCGCAGCGGACACTCCTGGGTCGTGACGGCCATCGCAAGACCGTATCTGTGGCTCCGCGGCCGCGCTGGCGACGCTCGCCCGAGGAAGACTGGAGTCTCACTTCCGTCACGGGGCTGGCTGCCGGTGCTCGGCGCAGGTCTGCTTGCCCTGGGGGTGGTCGTCTGTGGCTCTTGCTCGGTCACGGTGTCACGACCGAGAGCGGCAGCGGCCTGCCGCTCGCCCTCGCCGAACTGCGTCTTGTCACCCCTGCCCTCCTGGTGGTCATCGGGGCGCTGCTGCTGGCCGCCGGCCCCGGGCTGCTGCGGCGGTGCCGACCAGCGCGACGGTTCGTGGCGGGCGCAGTCTGGGGCTGGCCATCGTGGAGGGCCGGACACCTTCGGGCGCCGGCGACGCCGCCGGCGCGGATGCCCTGGCAACGAGCGGCGAGAGTGTCTCGGCCGTGCGCTCGGCGCAGGCGCGGGCTGTCGGCGGTCTGCACGGGGTCGTGTGGGTGGGAGTCGCGTTGGCCCTGGCGGCGGGCCTGGTCATAGGATTGACCCCGGGGACGGACGCCGTAGCGCTCGTCGCCCTCCTTGGCGCTCTGGTCGTTCTCGTTCTCGTCTTCTGGCGCCCCGAGCTGATGCTCCTTGCCGTGGCCGCCTTCCCCTGGATCGACTGGGTGGCGCGCAATTCTCTCGGCGGCCTGGGGCCGGCCTGGGACGATGCCCTGCTCCTCCTTTCCGTGATCCTCATAGCCTGGGCTGTCCTGATTCTCCCTCGTCGAGCGGAGTTGTGGACGGTGCCCATCCTCCTGCCCGCGTTACTCGCCTTCGCGGCGGGCATCGGCTCGGTGGTGGTGCGGGACGTGCCGCAGGACGTGGCCGTCTTCGCTCTGCGCGTACTGCTCCAGCCCCTGCTCTTCTACCTCATCGGCTTCCTCCTTCCCAAGACCAGGCGCTGGGTGCAATGGACCCTCGCGGTCTTCCTGCTGTCCAGCGTGGCCCTGGCGCTTGCACGGGCTCTTCCAGTACGTCACCGGGGCTCCCATGCCGGCCAGCTGGGTGGACGTGCGCGAGACCGACATCGCCACTCGGGCCTACTCCGTCATAGAGAACCCCAACGGTCTGGGAGCCTTCCTCCTCATCGGGACTCTCATCTCGTTGAGTCTGGCTCTCGCTCCCCGCCTGCCCCGGATCCACGCTGGGCCATGGCGCTCGTCTGCCTGATACAGCTCGGTGGGGTAGCGGTGACCTTCAGCCGCGGCGCCTGGTTGGGCCTGGGCGCCGGGGTGTTCGCCCTCTTCATCCTCGCCTATCGACGCTATCTTGCCCCCCTGGTGACGGCCGGGGTCCTGGTGTGGTTCGTGGCGCCCTCGCAGTTCATCAACCGGCTGGCTTTCGCCTTCAGTTCGACCTACATCGCCAAGAGCATGGCCGCCGGCCGGCTGTACGTGTGGAACCTCGCCCTGCAGCACATCGCGGCCCACCCGTGGTTCGGCCTGGGTCTGGGCACCTTCGGAGGCACCGCTGCGGTCAGGTTCGCTACGGACGGCTGTGGGTGGACAATTTCTACCTGCAGTTGGCGGCGGAGGGAGGTCTGATCCTCTTCGTCCTGCTTCATGTGGGTCCTTCTCCGCGCGGCCAAAGGCCTGGTGCGGGCGCCACGGGCAGACTCGACGACCCCTTCCTGCGACCGCTGGCCGCGGGGGCGTTCGGCGCCTTCATCGCGGTGGCGGTGGCCAACGCCACGGCCGGCGTCTGGGAGACGCTCGTGGTGGGGGTCGCATTCTGGTTCATGACTGGACTGGCGACTTCGGCGGTGCTTCATGCCGAGGCACCCGAGGGCCTGGACGCCCCGGAAGCGGCAGGCGACAGCGCTCCGGCCAGCGGGCTTGGGGCGACGCCGACCGACGGTGCCCTGCCCACCCGCGCCGCCTCGGCGACCGACGGCGGGCCGCGGGGCGACGGCGCTCTGACGGACGGGAGGATCTCGTGAGGAGACTCCACGTCCTCCATGTGATCGGTGGTGGCGACACCGGCGGCGCCATGAGCCATCTGCTCCCGCTCCTTTCGGGACTCCAGAGGGCTGGAGTGCGACGTGCATCTCCTCTGCCTGGGGGAGGGAGGACTGGCGGAAGCGGCCAAGTCGCGCGGGGTGCCCGTCAGGCGTGCTGCCCATGAGGAACGCCTGGGATACTTCCGCGCTCCTTCCCCTGCGCCGGGCAGTGGCCGAGGGGCCGTGGTGGGATGCGGACGGCCGGGACCGCCAGGATATGCAGCCGCCTGGGATGTGGTGCACACCCACGGCATGCGCGCCAACCTTCCCGTCCGGCTGGCGATGTCTCGCGGACGGAGGCGACCCTGTCTGTTCACCACGGTGCACTCCGACCTGCTTCTCGACTACGCCTCGCCCGCGCTCGCCCGCACGTACCAGGCTCTCGACCTGGCCACCATCCGTCTGGTGGACACCATCGTGTGCGTGTCCGACGGTCTTCGCACTCTGCTCGTGGAGCGTGGCTATCCGCGCGATCGCATGGTGAGGATCCGGTCGGGTATCGAGGGTTCGCCCGCCTTCGGCGAGGTGGCCAGAGAGGCGGTCAGCGCGGTAGAGCGAGTCCGGAGATGCGCCCGAGTTCGCGGAGCGGAGGCTGCGCATCGGTACGGTCGCCAGACTGGCGCCGGTCAAGGACATGGGCCTGCTTCTGGAGGTGGCGGACCGGCTGCGCCGAACCTTCCCAGGGTTGGAGTGCCTCATCGTCGGCGACGGTCCCGAGCGCCCCGGGCTGGAGGCCGCGACGCGCGATCTCGGGTCTGAGCGAAGTGGTGCGCTTCACCGGCCGGGTGGAGGGCGTCGGCCCGAGTCTTGCCACCCTCGATGTCTTCGTCGTCACCTCCATCTTCGAGGGCGGCGTGTCGATGTCGGTCCTGGAAGCCATGGCTGCCGGACTACCGGTGGTGACGACGGCGGCCGGTGGGGTGGCTGAGGCGGTGCAGGACGGAGAGACCGGCTTCGTAGTGGCACGAGACGGGGAGCGGGGCGCGCTCGCCGCTGCGCTGGCCGAGCGCGCCGCCGCCCTGTTGGCCGACGAGGACCTGCGCCGACGCATGGGCGCGGCCGGCGCCGCCCGTGTGCGCGACCTGTTCCTCGCGGAGCGGACGGCCGCCAGGACCCTGCGGGCCTACGAACGCTGTCTCGCCGGTCGCGGCGAGCCGGCATAGCAGGAAGAGAGGTTCCCATGCTGCGCGGCAAGGACATAGTCTGCATCTCGTCGCTCGACTGGGATGCCATGTGGACGAGCAAGCAGCAGATCATGCACAGGCTGTCACAGACCAACCGGGTCCTCTACGTGGAAGAGCCGGTGACCATGCTCGCTCCCTTCAAGGTGCCGGCCCGCTGGCGGCGCTGGCGGGCGGTCGCTCCTCAGCTCGATCGTGTGGACGCGGGTCTGTGGAAGCTGACTCCTCCTCCGGTGCTGCCCTTCGGGAACATGCGTCCCCGGCTCAACGACGCCAACCAGGCCATGTTGGCCAACTACATCCGCTGGGCGATGGGTCACATCTGGTTCGACGAGGAGTACATCTTCTGGACCTATCTGCCCACGGTCGCTGCCGCTCCTCGACCGTCTCGGTGCGGCGGCGCCCGTCGGGGACGACACGGCGCCCGTCGGCGGCCCGCCGACCCCCGCGACCCCCGGTTCCTCGCTCCCCGTGGCTCCCGTGGACCGGGAGGGGCTCCGCCTGGGAAGGGCCATCGGCGCCAAGCTGGGTAGAGGCACCCGGGCCTCGGGCGCCCCGGCCTCGGCCACCGGGGCCTCGGGCACCCCGGCCGCCGGCGCGCAGGCCGGCGGCGGAGGTCGGAAACCCTCTCGCCTCCCATCTCTGGTGGTCTATCACTGCGTGGACGAGCACTCGGCCTTCCCCGGGTTCGTCGATCCGCAGGTCGTGCGGGGCTACGACGACGAACTCACCCGCCGTGCGGACCTGGTCATCACCACCTCCGAGAACCTCCGCTCTGCCCGGCTGCCCCTCAATCCGCACACTCATACGGTGCTCAACGCGGCCGACGTAGAGATCTTCAATCGGGCTCTGGAGCCCGAACTCCCCATCCCCGCCGATCTTGCCGCCATCCCCGAGCCGCGTCTGGGCGTCGTCGGCCTGCACGATTCCCGCCTCGATGTCGATGCCCTGGAGGCGCTGGCCCAGGCCGATTCCCGCTGGCAGGTGGTGCTCATCGGTCCGATCAAACAGGGCCAGGTGGACGAAGCCCGGCTACGCCGCTATCCCAATATCCATCTTCTGGGCGAGAAGCCGCGGCCGGAGCTCCCGGGCTATCTGAAAGGCATGGCCGCCGCGCTCATCCCGTACCTGGCCAACGAGTTGACCCGCAACATCTTTCCGCTGAAGCTGTTCGAGTATCTGGCCGCCGGTCTGCCGGTCGTCGCCGGAGGCCTCCCCGAATTGGGCCGCTTTGCCGACACCATCGGCCTTCCCGGGTCCCCCGCCGAGTACCCCCGGGAGGTGAGACGGGCCCTGGCAGAAGACGGGCCCGAGAGGCGGGCCGCCCGGGTGGCTCTCGCGGCCGAGAACACCTGGGACCATCGGGTGGAGCAGATCTCGGCTCTCGTGGAGGAGGCCCTCACACGCGTCGGCTCCTCCGTCATCGGTGCGGAGTGCGGATCATGAGGATCCTGCTCCCCACCATGCGCGATCCCGGCCAGATCGGGGGCACGAGCACTCACATCGCCATGCTCACCCAGGGCCTGATCGACATCGGTCACGAGGTCACCGCGCTCTACCTGGGCGCCACCGTCCCGGGGCCTCTGCGCAAGGCCGGTCTCATCTGGCCGGCGGGGGCGCTCAACCGGGTCCGTACCGGCTGGGGCATGGTCTACGCTGCCGAAGCGCGCGGCCGCCTGCTGGCCACGAAGACGGCCCGGGAATGCGCCCGAGCCTCTGCCGCCGCCGTTCCCTGGGAGATCCTGAACGTTCAGGAGGTCTACTCGGTCCCCTACCTGCGCGGCGTCGCCGACGAATACGGCATCCCGTTGGTGCTCACCCTGCACGGATACCCGCTCTACGAATCCGTCTCCGAGGGCTACAGCAACGCCTCCCGGATGGGTCTCGACTACCTCATGCGGGCCGAGATGCGGGCCCTGCGTCTTGCCGACGCGGTGGTGACGGTCGACAGCCGGCTCTACCGTCACGCCCTGGGCCTCGTGCCCGAACGGGCCGGCTCCATCTACACGCTGATGAACTTCATCGACACCTCCATCTTCGCTCCTTCGACGATCCCCAGGAAGAGACGCGCGTGCGAAGCGAACTGCGGGCGACGTGGGAGATGCCGGAGGACAAGATCGGTCTGCTCTGTCCCCGCAGGCTGGTCAAGAAGAACGGGGTCATCCTACCCTCTCTCGCCCTGGCCGCGATGGAGCAGGTCGAGCGCGATCGCTTCCTGCTGCTCCACGCCGGGGAGGGCGGCGAGCGACAGGAGATGGAGCGCATCGTCCGCGAGAACGGGCTGGAGGATCATGTCCGCCTGCTGGGCGGCAAGGGTCGAGACGACATCCTCGATCTCTACCGCCTGGCCGACATCGTGCTGGTGCCCTCCGTGCATTCGGAGAACGTCGAAGAGGCGACCTCCCTGTCGGCCCTCGAGGCCATGGCCTCGGGGAGGCCGCTGATCGCCGGCGACGTGGGCGGTCTGGCCGAGATGGTGGTGGATGGCGAGACGGGCCTGCTCGTTCCGGCCGACCCGCGGGCCCTGGCGGCGGCCATCCTGCGGCTGGCCGCCGCCCCCGACCTGGGCGCCCGCATGGCCGCGGCCGCCCGTCAATACGTGGTCGCAACCACTCCCATCTGCGGGCCGCGACCGCCTACGCAGAGGTGTACCGCCGGGCGGCGGAGAGCGTCGGTGGCGACGCGGGAGCCGTCGGCTCCGCCGGGGAGCCGGACACCGATCCCCTCGCCGCCGCCCAACCGGCCGCCCAGCCCGGCGCCCGCCTGGCCGTCGCTCTCGGTGCTTGGCTTCACTCTCGACATCGTGACGCTCGAGCAGGCCGCGCAGTGGGCCATCGACTCAGCCGTGGAGGCCGCCGCGGCGGACGCACGAACGCGCCTCGCCGTCTCCTTCAATCCGGAGCTCGTCATGAGGGCCCAGAGCGACCCGGCCGCCGCGGCCGCTCTTCTGGAAGCCGATCTCTGTTACCCCGACGGGGTCGGAGCCGTGTGGGCCGCCGGCCGCCAGGGTGCACGCTTGCCGGCGGGGGCCGCCGGACGCAGGGTGCACGCTGCCGGCGGGGGCCGCCGGGCGCCGGGGCGCGGGTCTGCCCATCCGCGCCGGCGAGCAGCCTCGCTACCTCCGGAACGGGTGGCCGGGGTGGACCTTGCCGCCCGTGTGCTCGAACTGGCCGCGGCGGGGGGCTTTCGGTCTTCTTCCTGGGCGCCGCCCCAGGCGTGGCCGAGGAAGCCGCCCGCCGTCAGGTGGAGCGTCTGCCCGGGCTTCACGTCGCCGGCACTCATCACGGCTACTTCTCGACCTCTGAAGAGCCCGACGTCGTGCGGGCCGTCCGGGAGTCGGGCGCCGATGTGCTCCTGGTCGCCATGGGTGCGCCCAAGCAGGAGATGCTCCTCCACCGCCACCGGGACGGCTGGGGGGCCGGCGTCGGCCTGGGGATCGGAGGCAGCTTCGACGTCTGGGCGGGAACGGTCAAGCGCGCTCCGGCCTGGACCCAGACGGCCAAGGTCGAGTGGCTCTACCGTCTGGCCACGGACCCTCGCCGTGCGCGCAGCCAACTGGCCCTGCCCCGCTACGCGGCCCAGGTGGTGCGCTGGTCGCCCGACGACTACGGGCCGCCGCGCCGCGGGCGCGCGCGCGGGCACTACGAGGGCGGCGACGCTTGAGGTATCTCATCAGCGGCTACTACGGCGAGGGCAACGCCGGGGACGAAGCCATCCTCGCCGGCATCCTTCAAGAGATCGGCAGACGCGATGCCGGACGCCCATTTCACCGTGCTCTCCTTCGATCCCGCCGACACCGGCGCGCCGGCACGGCGGGGCAGCCGCTGATCTGTCGCAGTCTCGAGGTCGATGTCGACCAGTCTGCGCTCCCCCGGCCGGCTGTGGGCGCAGATGAGAGAGGCCGACCTGCTCATCAGCGGCGGCGGCAGTTTCCTGCACGAGGCCGACTTCGAACTCCTTCGGCCGCTCGTTCCTCTTCCGCGCAGGGCAAGCTCCGGCCCGTCCCCTACTTCCTCTCCGTCGATCTTCATGGCTCGGTCCGCCGGTCTGCCCGTCATGTGGTACGCGCAGGGCCTGGGCCCCCTGCACACCCGCTCCGCCCGGCGGCTGGTCGCGGCGGCGGGTTCGCTCCTCCCAGGCGGTCACCTGGCGCGACCAGGACTCTGCCCGCCTGGCCTACGAGATGGGCGTGCGATCCCCGGTGCAATTGGTCGTGCCCGACCCGGCGTATGCGCTCAGCGCCCGCTCCCGTCCCGAAGCGGCCGTGCAGGCTTCTCGTCCAGCACGGCCTGCACGCCGGGGAGCCCGTTACCTTGCCGTGTGTCCCCGGCCGTGGCTGGGACGCACCGGCTACCTCGAGAGCCTGGGAGAGGCTCTGGAGATCAGGTGGCCGCCCCTGGATCTGGCGGTCGTGCTGGTGCCCCTCCACGAGTCCCAGGACCCGCCTGTGTGCGAGACGCTCGCGGCGCGGCCCGGCCTCGCCGGCCGCGCCCATCTCCTGTCCCCCGGTGTCCTCGCCCGCGCTGCTTGCCGCCGTCCTGGGCGAGGCCGAGCTGGTGCGTGGCCATGCGCCTGCACGGCGGCATCCTGGCTGCTACGGCCGGCAGCTCCGGCGGTGGTCCTCGACTACGACCCCAAGACCCGAGCTTTCGCCGCTCAGACCGAGCAGCTTCCCTGGGCGGTGGCTGTCGATCAGCTCGAGGGAACGAGCGCGCAGGGGCAAGCGCCGGACCGTGGTCCGAGCCCGATGTTGGGTCCACAGCTGAGCCCTCCAGGCCGCCCGCCCCCGACGATCCCGCCGGCCTCACCGGCGCGCAGGCCCTCGTCGCTGCCGTGGAGGACTCGCTCGCCCATCTCGATGCTCGGCGGGCCGCGCTCGCGCGCGCCGTCGCTCCCCTCCGGGACGAGGCCGGCAGGACCGCGCGGCTGGCCGTGCAGCTCGCCTCTTCCGGCACCGTGTTCTCCCACGGGAACGACGTGTGAACACGTCCCACCCGAACGACCGCGAGGCCGACGACGCCGGACGCGAGCTCGACGACGCCCTGCTGCCCGAGGAAGCCCTACTGTCGGAGGGACCCGACACCGACGCCGGCTTCTTCAAGGACGGTTCGGGCATGCCCCTCACGGTCGGCGCTGACGGCCTGGATGAGCTGGAAGAGCCCATCTCCCCGGCGCCGTCCACCGGGGATGTCGGCCACTCGGTGCGTGCCGTGGTAGGCAAGGCGGCCATCGTCATCGTCACGGCCACGCTCGTGGGACGGCTCCTGGGGCTGGTGCGCGACGTCGCGGTCGCCTACTTCTTCGGCGCCCAGGCCGACACCGACGCCTTCTTCCTCGCCTATCGCATCCCCTATCTCGCTGACCCTGATGGTTGCCGGGGCCCTCACCGCCACCTTCGTTCCCCTCCTTACCTTCCGCCTGGCCACGGGCGGCGCAAAGAGGCCTGGGACCTCTCGGTGAACATCGGCAACATCATCTGCGTCATCCTGATCGTGGTGACCGTCGTGCTGATCAGTCTTGGCCCCCTGGATCATCCCCCTGGTGGGCTATCGGCTTCGACGACGCCACCGCCGACCAGGCCGTCTTCCTCTTCCGCATCCTGATGACTGGGCTTCGTCTTCGAGGGGCTCACCGGTCTGCTCATCGGCATGCTCAACTCGCTCAAACGCTTCGCGCTGGCTGCGTTCGCTCCCGCCGTGGGCACGGTCGTGGTCCTCGTCATCATGGTGGCGTTCGCCGGCAGCTTGGGCATCACGTCGCTCGGCCATCAGGCAGCGTGGTGGGCTGGTTCGCCGGTTTCGTCGTGCTCATTCCCCGGCCTGCGCGACCAGGGCATCAGCTATCGTCCCCGTATCGACTGGCAGGACCCTGGCCTGCGAGAAGTTGGTGCGATGGTCTGGCCAATACTCATCGGCTCGGCCGTGGGCAAGATCAGCATCTTCGCCACGCAGATCCTGGGCTCGATGCTGGAGGTCGGCTCCATCTCGTCAGCCTCAGCTACGCCGAGAAGCTGTTCCAGCTCCCCCTGGGTCTCTTCGTGGCCGGGATAACCGTGCCCATCTTCCCGCTGCTCTCCGAGCAGGTGGCCGCCAAGGCTCCCGAGCGCGTGAAGGCGACGGTGAACTTCGCCATGCGCGTCATGGGCTTCCTCATGATCCCGGTCACGGTGGGCATCATCATCCTGCGCTACCCGATCATCGGGCTGATACTCGAGCACGGCGAGTTCACCCCCGAGGACACCGCGCGTACGGCCTGGGCCCTGCTCTTCCTGTGTCTGGGCCTCTACGCGTATGCCGGGCGCGATACCCTCACCCGGGTCTTCTACGCCTATCACGACACGCGCACGCCGGTGAAGATCAGCGTCATCACCGTGGCGATCAACGTGGTCTTCTCCTATCTGCTCATGCAGTGGCTGGGCGTCGGGGGCCTGGCCTTGGGGACCACCATCGCGCTCTCGGTCAACTTCGTCGTCCTCACCTGGCTGCTCAAGCACAGGATCGGCTCCATGGGCTTCGGCAGGATGTTCCGCTCCCTGGGCGTGGTCGCGGCCGTCTCGGCCGTGATGGGAGCGGTGGTCTGGGTCGTCGACTACCTGCTCGCGCAGGCCCTTCCGGCCGACACTTCCGGCTATGCCATCCGTCTGATCGTGGGGTTCGTGGTGGGTGTGGCCGTCTTCCTGTTCGGGGCCTGGCTTGTTAAAATGCCCGAACTTGCCGAAGTAACCGATATGTTGCGGACGGTCCTTAAGAGGAAGCCGCGACAGGCCGGATAGGGCCGAAAGCCACGATCCGGTCGCAATACGGTCGAGCCGGCCGGCAGGAGAAATCGAGCCGGCGGCGTAAGCAGGTAGGTAGATCTTTATGGCCGCGACAGGATCCAACCACACGGAAAGACACCTGGCGCAGCCGCCGAGGAGTTTTCGCGCGTCAGTGGCGCGTAGCGGCAGGGCTCCAATGCTCCCTCTGGGGAGCGGCGGTTTTGCTGGTTGTCGTACTCTGCCTTCTGGCAGGCCTCCTCTCCTCGACCCCCGCGGAAGCCGCCATGCTCGAGCCGGCTGCCGAGGCGGCGGTCACGCTCACCGCGGCCGCCGCGGGTCAGAGCGCCCCCGTCGTCCCCATCCTCTTCCCGATGGAGAAGCGCATCTCCTGGATCGACACCTTCGGCGCCGCGCGCTCGGGAGGGCGCACCCACGCCGGCAACGACCTCATGGCGGCCAAGATGACGCCCCTGCTGGCCGTGGTCGACGGGAAGCTCGACTGGCTCAACCTCACCGGCAAGCTCTCCAGCTACAACAACCTCCCCTACTACAACATCCTGCTGCGTGGTGACGACGGCAACGACTACTTCTACGTCCATATGAACAACGACACGCCCGGCACCGACGACGGCAAGGGCGGCGTGCAGTTCGCCTATGCCCCCGGTCTCACCAACGGGACGCATGTCCAGCGCGGCGACGTCATCGCCTACGTGGGTGACAGCGGCAACGCCGAAGACACCGCCCGCCATCTCCACTTCGAGATCCACCTGGGCGGCTACGTGAGCGCCTCGGGCACGCAGACGCGCTCTCCCAGCGCCATCGACCCCTACACGAGTCTCAAGGCGGCCCCCACCCTGGCGGAGTGGACCGCGGCCGGCAAGCCTCCGCATCACCACGCCGACCACGCAGGCCGGGCTCGACCACCACCACGGCGAAACCTCGACCACGACCACCACGTCCAAACCGCCTGTGACCACCACCACGACGACATCCAAGCCCAACCCCACGACGACCACCCAGCCGAACACGGGCTCTACCGCTTTCCGGACCACGACTACCACGGTGCCCCGGTCCACCACCACCACCCTGGGCGGAGCGAGCGTGCCCGGCTTCACCGACGTCCGCACCACCGACTGGTTCTACCGTGACTTCGCCCAGGCTGTGGCGGCGGAGATCGTCATCCCCGACCCCGACAATCGCTTCCGGCCCTACTACGCAGGTATCGCGGGCCCTGTTCGCCATCTATCTGGTGCGCACCATGGCTCCCGACGAGCTGGCCGCCTCGGTGACGCCGCGGTCCGCCGCCGCTTCGGGGCGCGCCGCTGAAGCCGAAGCGCCGCCGACGACGGCAACACCGTCGACAGCCCAAGCCCAACGCTGCCCCCGCGCCGAGGCCCCCGCGGGACCGACGCCCTCGGCGGCTCTCGACCGGCGGGCGACGCAGCAGCGGCGACGCGAGCCGGCGAGATCGAGGGCATCTTTGCCGACGTCCCCGTCTCACCACTGGGCCCACGACGAGATCGAGCTCGCCGCCCGCCTCGGCCTGGTGCGCGGCACCGGCGACGGGACGTCGTTCTCGCCCGAGCCCTTGTGACCCGGGCGCAGATGGCCACCATGCTGTGCCGGGCGCTGGGCGCCGATCCGGGTGAGGACCGGGCGGAGAGCACGTGCCCCGCGAGCCGACCTCTACAAAGACATACCCCCGGGCTACTGGGCCGAGGGAGCCATCGTCATGGTCGCACAACTACGGTCTCATGTGCGGCGACGCTCAAGACTGCTTCCGGCCGGCGGAGAACACCAACAGGGCGCAGGCGGTCACGGTGATGGCCAGACTGCTGCGGCTGCTACAGGGAGAGGCAGGCTCATAGTCTCCGCGGGTCGAATCATATCTCCGCCGGGGAGCTTCCCCGAGTCCCGGCGCGGCCGCGCCAGGCACTCGCTGATCGCCGGGCTCGCTGCTGGCTTCTGGCGCTCGCCCTTCTACTCGCCGCACTGCTCCTCGCTCGGCGCTCGCCCACAGCCTCGAGCTTCCCCGACGTCAACCAGGGCATCCCGGCCCACGACGCCATCGAGTTCATGACCGCCGCCGGCGTCATCTCCGGCTACAAGGACGGCACCTTCGGTCCCGGCGACGACCCTCACCCGGGGGCAGGCGACCAAGGTCCTCGTGCTGTGGCAGGACGAGGAGCTGGTCAAGCCCGCCGGCCCCGTCCTTCCCCGATCTCGACGACGTCTACAGCGACTACGTGGAGACCGCCGCGCGCCAAGGGCTGGATCACGGGCTTCCCCGACGGTCGTTTCCGGCCCTACTACACCCTGAGCCGGCAGCAGATGGCCATCATCATGGTGCGGGCCATGGGCTGGGACGCGGAGGCGAAGAAGCTCGCGCCGTCGCAGATCGCACGAGACTCTCGCGGCCTTCTCCGACGGCGCGGACATCGCCACCGTCGCTCGGCCCTATGTGGCTCTGGCCGTACAGCGGGGTCTCTTCGGCGGGACCAACGGCCGCTTCAAGCCCAAGGACGGCATCACCCGGGCCCAGTTCGCTCTGGTGGTGTTCAGGGCCGAACTCAGCATGCGGGCCGTCATCCAGCAGGTGCGCTTCGCGGCCGACTATCCCGACAGGACCCGCGTGGTCATCGACCTCTCCCGGGCTCCCGGCAAGGTCACGGCCGCCATCTCCGCGGACGGCACGCTCACCGTCGACTACCAGGGGGGCGCCATCGCCGGCACGCTCTCCCAGGCCGTGCGATATCGCTGGAGGTCAAGTCCGTCGGTGCGCGGCAGTACGCCTACGATCCCCGCACCGTCCGGGTCACCCTCGACCTTGCCCGCTACCGAGACCTTCCGGGTGATGTCTCTCGCCCCTTCGGAGGACAAGGGCTACCGCCTCGTCGTGGATGTCTACCGGCGCACGGACGGTCCCGACGGAGACGGGCCGCCGCTGATCTGCGTCGACCCCGGGCACGGCGGCGATCGCCCCCGGCGCCATCGGGCGTCTCGGGCACGCACGAGAAGGACTTCAACCTGGCCATCGCCCTGCTCGCTGGCGGCCGACCTGCGCAAGTGCCGGTCTCCGGGTGATCATGACCCGCGACGACGACACGCGCCGTGCGACGCTCAGGAGCACCGGGGCCGAGATCGCCAACGCGGCTCTGCGCCAGCCTCTTCGTGAGCGTCCACAACAACGCCGCCGCGCATCCCGACGCCAACGGCACCGAGACCTTCTACGCGGGTACTCCGGACAACTACTCGGTCGGAGGGCAGGCTGCTGGCGGAAGCCATCCAGACGCAACCTGCTGGAGGCCCTCGACTCTACGCGACCGAGGCGCCCGCACGCACTGGAACAACTGGTGGTGCTGCACGAGACCGACATGCCCGCGGCTCTGGCCGAGGTCGGCTTCATGACCAACGCCGAGGAGGAGGCCAAGCTCCTCACCCCGCCTACCAGCAGACGGCGGCTCAGGCCATCGCCGACGGCGTGCTCGAGTACCTGAAGTGGTCCACGACTGTGTACACGAGCGAGTTGTAGTGAGCGTGGAGCGCGATCAGGCGACGACAGAGTCCGATGCGCGCAGCCGGCCGCAGTCGCGAAACCGGGCAGGGCCGTGACTCACGCGGGGAGGTTTTGTTTTGAAGAATGATCGTTTCTTTTCGGTCGTCGAGCGGCCGTTGATGGGTTCTAGCGAGGCGCCGCCGGCTCCTGGCCGTCCGCGGCGGCCATCACCGTCTTCGGCGCGCCGTCCGCGCCTTCGTCTGTACGCTGACCGTGGTCTCTCGCCGGCCTGCGTGCGCCGCCCGCCCGCGCCGCGGACGGGGACTTCGTCTTCACCGGCCGGGGCTGGGGCCACGGGGCAGGCATGAGCCAATGGGGCGCCTGGCAGGCGGCCAAAGAGGGCGTGACCTTCGACCGAGATCCTGGCCTTCTACTACCCGGGCACCACTCTCGAGACGATCGCCGACCCGTTCGCCGAAGTGAAGGTGCGCATCTCCGCCAACCCGCCGGACGAGTTCAGCCGTCACCAGTTCGTCCAGGTCGACCTCAAGCCCGCCGATGACCGGGCCATGCTGGTCAAGACGACGGCCGCCGGCGAGGAGACCGAGATCATCCCTGCGGGCACGCTTCTTCAACGTGTTCTGCAAGCGAGGGCAAGGTCCAGGTCGTCACGGCGGCCGGTCCTCAAGGTCCCTTCGACTACGTGGAGCTCCGGCCCGTACGCACGGGCGAGCGACCCCGGCGAGGGCCGGGTGGCCGTGCAGATGAAGACCAGCGGCAAGACCTACGACTACCGCGAGTACTGGGGCACCATACGCGTGCAGCCCGGCAACGGCGCCGGCGAGCTCTGGGTCTACAACTTCGTCCAGTCGACAAGTATGTCCGCGACATCGGCGAGGTCGACCACGACTGGGCGATGCCCAGCGCCTCCGGCTACGCTCCCGAGGCGGTGAAGGCCCAGGCGGTCGCCGCCCGTACCTACGCGGTGGCCAAGAACGGCACCCTCACCGACGGCTGGCAGGACCAGTACTACGCGGGCTACCGGCTGGAGGCCAAGTACCCGGGTCTCGCCCAGGCCGCCGAGGAGACGGCCGGGCTCATCCTCACCTACCAGGGCAAGCCTGCTTCCACTTACTTCTCTGCCCACTCCGGCGGCTACACCACCGACTCGGCCTGGTCGGGCGCCGCAACGGCAGGCCGTACATCGTCTCGCAGCCCGACCCCTGGAGCCTCAAGGCCCCGCCCACGAGCGTCAGCTCCGCCGGTCCGGGCTGGAACTGGACCTACACCATCTCGCCGGCGTCCCTTTCCGCGAAGGTCAACGGCAATCTCAAAGATGTGTCCACAGGTAAGACCTTCGACATCGGCCTGATCGGTCGGGTGGAGGTGGCGACGCGCGACACCGCCGACCCCGCCAGCCACGCCCGCACCGTGCGCCTGACCGGGGACGAAGGGCACCGCCACGGTCGCGGCCACCTCTCTCAAGAGCTAGCCTCGGGCTCGCGCTCCACTCTCATCCTCACCGTCACCGGGGGAGAGCCCCTGGCCGAGGGCGAGTTCTACGACGTGGGGCAGGAACCACCAGTACCACGACCAGATCGCCCGCATGGTGACCGCCGGGCTGATGAGCGGCTACACAGGCGGCCTCTTCAAGCCCGATGGCTCCATCACCCGCTGGCAGTTCGCCAAGATCGCCGTCAACCTCCACAACCTCATGCACCCCGAAGACCAGATCGCCGTGGTCAACGTGACCACCGCCCCCTACGCCGACGTTCCCGCCCGGCCGGGGGTCCTGCTCGACGAGTCCGACTGGGTGGCCGCGGCCAAGAAAGCCGGCCTGGTCACGGCGCCGGTCGGGCAACAACTTCCAGCCCTACGTGGTGATGCGCCGCGATCATCATGGCGGCCATGATGTGCCGTGCCCTGGGCTGGGAGGACGAAGCCGCCGCGCTGCCCGCCGACACGCCGGGCTTCAGCGACGTCCTCGCACGACAGCGTCTATTGGGCGGCCGCTACCTACCTGAAGCAGCAGGAGGTACTCTGGGCTACGAGGACGGGACCCTGCGGCCCGAGGAGCCCATCAAGCGCCAGCACGTGGCCGTCATCCTGTGCCGGGTGCTCGACCTGGCGGAGTAGCGTCCGCGCGTCAGCCCCCGGGCTCGGCACTCGACCATGATCAGCGCCGCCTCGACATGTGTGTGCCACGGATCGGCGGGGGTGATGACGCTCTGCGTCTCCAGATGTTCCAGCAACTTTGGTTGCAGCCTAACGGCCGGTTGACCACGGGACGGGCGGTAAGGGCACCGGCTATAATGCCCCCATGCCTGTCGCCCCCAACAGACCCGGGCATCCCACGAGCCGGGTATGGAGGATGATCGCTTGGGCGCTCGTCGCCCTCGCGGTCGCCGCTGTTCTCACGGTCGTCGCTCCCGCTCATGCGCGGGCCGAAGGTAGCGCAGAGGGCAACGCTCAGGCTCAGGCCGGAGTCGAGGTCTTACTCGACGCCACCGAAGCCGCCGTCGGGGCCACCGAGACCTTCTGGGCCCGCGATTGGGGCACCTCCACCTACTCCCAGATCCAGGCCACGGCCCGGTACGTGGGCGAGCACTGCGTCGTGTACGTGCATGACGGGGCTCTGTTCCACGACGCGCTGGTGACCCAGCTCGCCTCCGCCTTCGACTACGAGTGTCTACTCGACCCTCACCCAGGCCTACGGCTCCGAGCCCGACCCCGGTATCGACGGCGAGCACCGCATCGCCATCCTCGTCTACGACTTCCATGACGACACTATCGATGGGTCGTTCCGAGAACGGGACATCGATCCGAGGAGTCTCTGACATCTCGAACCGGCGCGAGATGTTCTATCTCAACCTGCAGGCCCTGATCTCCGAGCCTCAGAACATGGGCGCCCTCGCGGCCCACGAGTTCGCCCATCTCATCCTCTACTACAGGGATGTCATGCTCGATCCCTCGCCTGCGGCCGTCCGCCGAGTCCACCTGGCTCAGCGAGGGCTTCACCACCTACGCCGAGCACCTTGCCGGCTATGACGATCGGGTGTACGGCCAGCTTCTGGCCTTCACCACGGATCCCGGTCTGGGGCTGACTCGGTGGAACGGGTGGAGGGCCAACTACGGGGCCTCGTACGCCTTCATGCGCTATCTGGAGGAGAGGCAGGGTGGCGAGTTCATCCGTGCGCTGATGGAGCAGCCTCTCGACGGGATCGCGGGCATCAACGCCACGCTGAACACCTTCGGCGCGTTGGTGTGACCTTCGACACGCTGTACGACGATTGGATCCTGGCCAATTTCCTCGACGGCCGCGCTCCCCAGTCCCACCCTACTGCGTATCACGACCTCACAGTGTCGGCGGAAAGCGAGACCCTCTACGGCGCCTCGCCCCTTCTCGGCAGCGGCGAGGTCACCGATTTCGGCGCTGTCTACCTGGACTTCCCGCCCGCCGACCGCGCGGCCGTCTTCCAGGCGGTCATCGACGGCGCCGATAAGGCTCCGCTCCAGGCCGCCTTGATCTCCTGGGATTCCGAAGGCTCACTGCGCACCCGTCGGTCACTCGGTTCGATCTGGCCAATGCGGCTACGGGGGGTACGGTTGAGCGCGCCCGCCGGCTTCGACCGGCACACCCTGGCCGTGTGGGCCCGAGACACGGTGGGCTCTGACGCCTCCTTCGCCTTCCGCTACAGCTGCGCTCCCGACCCCCCGGCCGGCGTGCAGTTCCTCGACATGGGGGAGCGATCCCTTCTACCCGTACGTGGCCTCCCGCTGACCTTGGGAGTCGTCAGCGGCAGGGAGGTCCCGGTGGGCTCGGGACTATGGTTCTTCGCGGGCAAGGAGAACGTGCTCCGCAAACAGTTCGCCAAGATGATCATGGAAGCGATCGGGTGCACACGCCGGCCATGGATCGGCTGGGAGGACCCCAGTTTCACCGACGTGCGCCCCGTGTACGATAATGACGGCTGGCCCCTCGAGTACCCGTACGACTACGTGGAGGAGGCCGCTGCTCTGGGGATCGTCACGGGCTACGAGGGCGGCCTGTTCAAGCCCGACTACCCCATCACCCGCAGCCAGTTGGTGCTGATGATACTCGGGGAGCCGCCGCGACCGGCCAGCCGCTCCCTTCTTACGCGGGAAGCGAGAAGAAGTTCGTCGACGTCCCCCTCTCCCATCCGCGCTATCGCGAGATCATGACGGCCTTCAGCGCTGGGATCCTGAGCGGCAGCCAGGGCGGCGGACGGCCGCTGGCACTTCTATCCCGATTCCCCGGCCAGTCGGAGTCACGTGGCCAAGATGACTGCCAATCTTTGCGAGCACCTCGGCCGCTGACGGGCTCCGGCCCGGCGGGCTCTTGCTTGCCCAGAGCCCCCTCGCCCGCGCGTCGCCGAAATAAGACTTACGTCGCCCGACTGCTGTGTCGGGTCCACCCCATCGTCTATCATGAAAGCCGATATGGTCAGACTCCGCCGCTCAAACGCGCCCTCGGATCTACACGCATCGGACTCGCTGGTCGGCGCTTACGCGGGGCTTCCCGATGACCCCACGCTGAGCGACGCGGGGACCCTTGAACCGGGCCGCGTTGGGGCGTTCGACGAGAGCGGAGTGCACGTCGCCGGCCCCTCATTCACCGACCTGCTGCCCGACGTTCAGGTGCCCGAGCGCGACCGCCGGCGGGAGCAGCGGCTGGTCGAGGCCGCGTGCCGGGGCGAAGAATCGGCCATAGAGGCCCTCTACCGCACCCACTACGACACCATCTTTCGCTATGTCCTGCTTCGCCTCGGCTCCCCGCTCGACCGCCGAAGACGTCACCAGCCAGGTGTTCCTGGGGATGGTCCGGGGACTCGGGCGCTATTGCGACGAAGGAAAACCCTTTGTCGCCTGGCTCTACGGGATAGCCCAGAAGCAGATAGCCTTCTTCCTGCGCGGGCAGAGCCGGGCGCCCGAGCGCCGTGGGCCTCGATGCCGTCGTCGAACTCGCCGCCCGACAGCGCCGGGCCGCACGCGACGGCGGAACAGCGGGAGCTACGCGGAGCGGTCGCCCAGGCCCTGGCGAAGGTGCCGGAGGGCAGCGCGAGGTCCTCATGCTGCGCTACATCCTCTCGTTGTCGGTAGCCGAGACTGCCGCGGTCGTCGGGCGCACCGAGGGCGCGGTGAAGCAGCTGCAGCTTCGGGGGTTGGGCACTCTCAAGGGTATCCTGGGCCGGGAAGGTTTCGAGCTCCGCTGAGGTAGCAACCCTGGGCCCCGGGTCGGCCTGGGGAGCATTCGGACGGCTTGTCCATCCCAGATCAGCGGCGTATAGTAGGGGATAGGGGAAAGGCAGGAGACACGGATGAAGCGGCTCACTTCACCTCAGGCGTTCCGGATGGTCGAGCTTCGGCCGGTCGCTGGCTTGGCCGGTCTCCTCCTCGTCCTGTTGCTGTTTGGCGCTCTCGCCTGCGCTGGCCGGAGAGGCCTACTACCGGGGCAACGACATCCCGCTCGACAACCCCGACTGGATGGCCGGGCTCTCGGACGACCTTCTGCTCAGCCAGATGTCGCTTCCCGGCACTCACGACAGCATGGCCGCAAGGCGCGTCCGCCTTGGCGCACCTGCCAGGACGTGAGCCTTGGCAGAGCAGTTGCAGGCAGGCATCCGGGTGCTCGATATCCGCTGCATGAACGACTTCAGCGCGCCGCTGGGAACTACTTCTCCATCTGGCACGGACCGCTGTATCGCTTCGGGACGTTCGACCAGGTCGCCGACGACTGCAAGGCGTTCCTGGCGGCTCACCCGGGAGAGACCATCGTCATGCGGGTGCGGGAGGAGAATCCCGCCCAATCCCAAATGCACCCAGTCTTTCACTGCCACCTTCGAGTGGTACCGGGACACACAAGTACCCCGGTCTCTTCGCGGATATCGGCGACGGCGGACGACCATCCCCACCCTCGGGACAGGTGCGGGGCAAGGTGGTCGTCCTTCAGGACTACGACCACTCGCCCTTCTGGGGCATCCGCTATATCACTCCCGGCAGCAACCCACCCTTCGACCCCCAGGACGACTACGTGGTCGCGCTCTCCAAGGCCGGTTTCGATGCCAAGTGGGCCGCCATCTACCGGCATCTCTACGCGACCAACGCCGGGGAACCGCGACGACGACCTGGTACCTGAACTACCTCGAGCGGCGGCACCTTGACCGCCCCCGACGTGGTCGCCGGGGGAGTACCTCCGCACGGCTTCCCGCGAGCAGGCATGAACGATCGCATGCTGGCGCGTGCTGCGGGCAGCCGGCTCCTCTGGACCCGCCATCGGGCTCGGGGTCGGCGCAAGGTACCTCTCGCCTGCACGGGCACCGTGATGATGGACTTCCCCGGTCCGGGGTTGATCCAGGCCATCATCGCCTGAACCCCGGGTCCCCGTGGCCCACGGTACTTCTCCGACGTGGCCGGCTCGCCCTACGAGACCGCGATCTACGGGATGGCCGAGCGGCGCATCATCCTCGGGTTCGACGATCAGCCCTTCCGTCCCGAGCGATCGCGGTCACCCGTCAGCAGTTCGCCAAGATGATCGTGAAGACCCTGGGCCTCGTCGTGACCGGCAACGAGGTATGCCCGTTCCGCGATGTGGCCGCTCAGATCGGCAAGGATCCCTGGTATCCCTCCAAGTACGTGGCCGTCTGCGCGGCCCACGAGATCACCAAGGGCACTCCCCGACGCCACCTTCGACCCCGAAGGGGACATCAGTCATCAGCAACTCATCACCATGGTGGCTCGGGCGGCCGGCCTGGCCGATCCGCCGGCCGACTACATGCCAGTGCCCTTCCTAGTCCCCGGCCAGTTCGATCCGTACGAGCACTATGCTGAACGCCAGGAAAGCTGCATACGCGGGTCTGCTGGACGGTCTGCTGGGTGTCGGGCCGTCCTACGACTTCTTCGCCTCCGTCCACCCGCGGCGAGTGCGCGCAGTTGCTCTACGATCTCGCCAGGATGTCCCAGCCGTAACTTTTCGCCGCTCCGGCAATAAGCTCTCTGATGAACCATGTTCAGAGACATATTTGACAGACTGGGAGCGGGACTTAGGGGCAAGCGCCAACGAGGCGCGGGCCTTCCGTCGTCCCTGCGCCCCTGCCACGCGCTGCTCCCTTCGCCGACCTTAGCCCGAGATCAGCCGTCGACGAGTCTTTCGCTGGCGCATCAGCCGCGAACTATCCGGCCTGAGCACAGTCCAGCCCTCCTCAAGCAGCCAAGGAACGCGGGTGGGCCTCGCTCCAACGCGAACTCGAACGCCGCCCCGTCCGGTCAGCAGCAGCCGGTCGCCAAAGGCACTGGGGCCAAAGGCGCTGGCCACTGCCGGTGCCCGGCCCGGTACGGTGCAGCCAAGCGCCTTCGCTGGGCCCTGGCCTCAGCGGCTGCGGTCGGTGGTCGTCGTCGCGGTCCTTCTTGGGACCTACAGCGGCGGGCTCCTGCAGACTGCGGGTAACGATCCGACCACCGGCACGTCCGTCGTCACTCCCGACACCTCCGCTCCCGACACCACCGCCCCCGTCACCCCCGACACCTCACTCCCGGAGACGACGGTGACCACCGAGGCGCCCACGACCACCGAAGCTTCTCAGCCCGAGACCACGGTCGAGACCACGACCCCGGGCACGAGTGGCGGCAGCTCGAGGGCACCACCACCTGCCGACCACGTCGGGCGACTCACGGGGGCTCCACGGCACCACCACCCGTCCGCCCACCCAGACGACCCAGCCTCCGCGCACCACCACCACGGGCGACACCCAGAACGCGGCCGCCCAGCGCGAAGGCTCGGCCAAGGCCGCGGCGGCCTATCTGGCCGATCTGGTCGCTCACCGGCGACACCTCGGGCGCTCGGGCCTGGTGGCCTCCGAGGCCCAGGCATCTCTTGCGCAGATGATCATGTCCCTCGACGAGCCTTTCGGCTACAGGATCCCGGCCTCCGGCATCAAGTCGCTCACCGACGACACGGTGCGGGTGACCATGGACATCAACGACAGGGTCCTCACAGGCAACGGCGAACTGGTAGAGGTGGTCAAAATCTTCTACATCCGGGTGCGTGTGGATGACGATGGCGCCGTGATCACCGCCATCAACGCGGGATCGTGAGGGGGCCGGATGATGACCAACGACCATTGGCACACGTCCCGCCACGGTATACTCGATTATCCGTGCAGCCTTGCTGCACTTTTTTGCTGGTCTGAAACGGCCGCGGGGCTCTTGCCGCCCCCGGCCCTGACAGAGTTTGCCACGCCGCGTTGGTAGGCGCGGACGTGAGCCCATAGGCGAAAGGAGGTGACTCGTTCTTCTTCCTACTACTACCGCTTCACAAGTAGGAAACGGCAAGAACCTATTTTGCTATGAGTAAACAAGTAAAGAGGAGTGGACTCATGCAGAAACGCACCCTTAAGGTAGCGCTTCTGGCCGTCCTCGCCATGATCCTGGTGTTGGGCTTCTCCGCGGTCGCCCTCGCGGACCAGACCTGGAGCGACCTGCCCGATACGGTGACCGCCAAGTATGGCATCACCGACAACCAGGTAGCGGGGATCTCCGATGGCTTCCCCGACGGACTCTGGAGACCTTACCAGTCCGTCACCCGCGCACAGTTCACCAAGATGGCTGTCGCTGGCTTCCGCATCCCGCTTGGCGAATCCGGCCACCGCGTCCTTCACGGACGTTCCCAAAGGCAGCCATCTACTACCAGTACATCGAAGGCGCCAAAGCCGCCGGCATGGTCAACGGCACCGCGGCACCACCTTCAGCCCCAACGCCCTCATCACCCGGCAGCAGGCCATCGCCATCGTGTCCCGCTGGATCGCCCAGGTGAACGGCTATCGATCTGGCCACCATGTACACGGCCGATGAGATCGCCGCCCTGCTCGCCCACTTCGGCGACGCGGCCTGCATCCGCTCGTCCTCAAGGCCGAAGTGGCCTTCGCCTATGACATGGGCATCACGCACCGGCGACGCCTACGGCAACTTCGCTCCCCTGGCCAACCTGATCCGTATCCAGGGCGCGGCCTTCCTGATCCGGGCCCAGGCTTTGACGCCGCCGGATCACTGGACCGCCGCCAAGATCGAGCTGGTCACCGCCGACAAAAGCGAGAACCTGATCGGCAAGGCCCACAGGTCACCTTCAAAGTCACCGACGCCGACGGCCATCCGGCCATGGGCGTGCTGGTCGACTTCGACACCCTGTGGGCCGACCCGTACTACGTGGGTAACGTCTCGCCGCGAGGCGGCTGTGACCGACAGCTTGGGTGAAGTGACGGTCAACCTGATCTCCACCGAGCCCGGCACCCAGCGCCTGAGCGCGCGACCGTCGCCGGTCGCCGGGCACCATCTACACCACCAAGTACTGGCTGGCGCTGGATGAGGTCTACATCACCGATCGAGCGACGCGCGACCTAGCTCGAGAACAACGCCGGCGTAGAGCCACACCTGGTGCTGCCGCGTGGTGGTCTTCGGCCCCGGCCCGCTGTCCACCAGCCAGATGACTGGTACAACGCCATCGATCCGCGAGCTTCGATCCGGCCGACCTTGACGTGGACGACGGCATGGCGCGACTGTCTTCGACAGAGTTGAGCGACGACTTCAACTACGAGAGCTGCGCTCCGACGACTCACCTCATGCCCGGCGGCATCGGCTGCCTCGGACCATGGCCGGCGATCAACCTGGACATGGTTGCTTGACTGGAATCCGTTGGACATCATCGAGTCCGTACGGCACCATCATCCCCGCTAAGACGCACGGCAAGACCGACGCCGACGGTCTGGGCTGCATCACCCTCAACTCCGACCGTCACCGGCTAGACCGAAGTATCCGTAGCTCGCCACCTATGCGGAGAACCCCTATCCGAAGCAGCTGTTCTACCACGGCACCTTCATGCCCGATACGGGTCATGACGAGGACTGGGACGATCAGCCGGCTGAGGAGAACGACTTCGGCTACAAGACGTGGATCCCCCACGTCATCGGTGGTGACGACGATGGTCCCATCACCCCCACCTACGCCGTTAACAACACAGGCGAAGTGGAAGAGTTCACCCTCACCCTAGAAGACGTGTACGGCAACCCCATCCCCGGTTACACGGTGGAGTGGTGGATCCAGGGCACGGGCTTCTTCAAGACCGACGACTCCTCGTGGGCCGGCATCGGTGAGCAGAACAAAGACATCGACGTGACCGACGCCAACGGCCAGGCCGCTGTGTGGCTGAAATCCCTCACCCCAGGCCAGACCATCGTCCACTGCAAAGTCATGGACAAATACGGTCTGCCCTACAAAGAGTGGAACGTAGTCAAGCAGTGGTATCGATCGATGACGTGACTTCCTCGAGTCGGATCTATCAACGAGGATGTGCTTGACCGATAACGGCGACACGAACGAGTCAACGATCCCCACACCTTGGACTGTCCGTCTCCGGTGCCAAGCACGTTCAGTCCTCTACGACATCAACGGCAACTTTGTCAACGACGATCAGGCTCTGCTGGCCTACAAGGGCGACCTGGCCGACTACGACAAGTCCGGCACCCTCCTTGTGGCCAAGATCGTCAACAACAAGCTCACCTGGGCTGACAGCCGCTGGTGCAGCTATCCTGCCCGGCATGGTCTACGCCATCCTCGACCCAGGGTGGGTACGAGTATGACACCAGCTTCGCCCATCTCGAACTGAGCGGCGCTGAGTTCTGGATGACTGACTGGTACACGCTCGATACCGTGTGGTCCGGCCTGGCCGGCAAGACGGTGTACTTCTACACCAACATCGGCCAAGGCGGCACCCCGGTGTCGAACACCCCGCTTCCGCCAGTGAGTGGCAAGGGCTTCCCGTATTATGTGGGTTCGATCACCTCCGCTACCCCGGTCGTCACCGACGTGGACGGTTTTGCTAAGGTGACCGTCAACTCCACCAACAAGGGCACCCAGTACGTGTACGCAGTGGCCGACTATGTGGAGAATCCGCAGCACGGCTGGCCGCTCAAGCCGTACGACAACCCGGCGCAAGTCGACGATGGCTGGCAGCAGCTGGAGTGGGATTCCGTCGTCAAGACCTGGGATGCCGCGACCGAGGACTCGGTCAAGATCTTCGCTCAGGGCGACGTGGTGGGTGACCAGTGGACCAACCCGGTGCAGGACGTGACTCGCGGTGAAGACGGTGTCATCGCCAACAACGTCAACTACGACACCATCGCAGTTCAGGTGTTCGACAAGTGGGGAACGCTCTCGAGGATGACAAAGTGGAGTACGAGATCATGGCCCCGACCTTCTGGGCGCCTGACTTCACCTCCGGTAGCTACGAGACCTACCACCCGTTCGCTGACCTCGCCAATGCGGCCCATAACGGTCAGGACACCGGTGAAATCGCCGGCATCGGCGATCTCGATCCGGGTTCCAATAGCAACTGGTTCTGGGGCGACCGCGACTACAGCGACTACGTTGACATGGGCTTGGTAGAAGAGAGCGGCGTTATCGCAGACTCTGCGGATGCCAACTACGCGTGGGGCTGGACAGAGGATCACGAGATCAACTTCAAACTGAACCTCGCCAGCGCGTCCCATGTGGACCTGGTCCTCGACATGACTGACGAGGAACTGGCTCGCGCAGCTGCCATCACCGGGGTCGACCAGTTCACGAACATCGTGAACATCAAGATCTACCGTCCCGACGGCACGTTCTGGAAGATGTTCGAAGTGACCAAGGTGTGGGAGCTTCCTGCTCCGGCCAGTATCACCATAACCCCGGCCGCCGACTACGCCATTGCCGGTGTGGAATCGCAGTCCGTGGTCGCCACGGTGCTGGATCAGTTCGGTAACCCGGTCGCGAACGCCGACCTGGGCTTCCAGTCCTTCGTGGACGAAGGTACCGTCCTGCCCGTCGGCTATGTGACCCAAGTCATCACCGGTGCCGACGG